>JAQTPT010000018.1 GCA_028712795.1 Methylococcales bacterium | reverse complement strand
GTTGTGGAGGGGTTTAAAGAATCCATGCGAATTGTATTTGATAAGCATCTGGGGCAATGGAATTATACTGCCATTCCTGAAGCGACAATTTCAGAAGTTGCATAAGTTATTTTATGCACGTTCCTAAATACTTTATCAACCCATCTGCGGCCTCCGGAATGTTTCTGTCAACAGAAACAACTCCGCTTTCATGCCCAAACATCCTATTGTATTTCAATAGATTGGAATAGCTGTTCAACAGCCTGAGCCATTGCCAAAACCGAGATTGTCATATCGGGCCTGAAGCTGGTCGCTGTTTTCAACCCCAACCATATCGTTTGAAGACCTGAACAATTTACTAACGTGAGTAACGGGGTTGCAAACCCCGTCACGCTTCGAGGCAGGATTCTTCAAAATCAAGAATTAAAAACTTGAATATCGAGTATCAGACTCCTTGGGAATTTGAACGGAAATTCCATAGAAAAAATGCCTACGAAAGTGTCTTGTATTAGTAAACAATTACACTATTTTGTGGCTCACTGTTGTGACAAACGATGTTGTCAAAAATCAATTGGTTAATTTTTGGCATTATTGAAGTAAACAGAATTTCCAATGATCCATTATTTATAACAAACAATGAAGAGTAGAAAATGAATGTATTCAATGACGCTATAGAGACGCACACCCAATGGAAAGTGAATCTAAAAAGATTCATAGAAGAAGGCGTTATCCAGGACATTAACAAGATAGGCGATTGCCATGCTTGTGATCTAGGACGCTGGATATACGGTGATGGAGTCCAGTATGACCGATTACCATCCTTTGAATCGATGTGTATCACCCATGAACACTTCCACCGTACCGCTGCTGAAGTGATTTTTCATAGCAACGCAAACGACAAAGCGAAAGCAAGATCCTTATTGGCACCTGATGGGGATTTTTCTCAGAGTTCCGCCAAACTCATCAAGGCGCTTATGGACTGCAGCAAAGAACTAGCTGATTCTGTACTCGACGGGTTTAGAAATAGACGCAAAGTTCAGGGCATATTACAAGCCAAGGAAAATAATAATATATTCTCAATAGAAGGTAACGCATCAGTGATTAATGCAATAAAGATGATGGTTGATCATAATATTGGCTCTCTAGCGATTAACAATAATGGCAATTTTCTTGGTATTTTTACTGAACGTGGTTATTTGCAACATCTTATATTTAGAGGCGAACATTCCCTAGAAGCGCCTGTTTCTGAGATGATTGATATAAACACAATATATGTTGATCCTGAAGATTCTGTCGAGCAGTGTATGATTTTAATGACTGCCACCCATACGCGCCATTTACCTGTTATGGATCAGGGTAAATTGGTTGGAATGATCAGCATTGGTGATGTAATAAAACAAGTTGTATCAGATGATAGCGATAAGATCTCGCAGTTAGATAGTTATGTCCATAATCGTTATGGAACTCAGTTATAGTGAACTTCAAAAATCAGATCAGATGCTAATGTGGAATAGTGTCAAAATAAAAGGTCACAATTAAGGTGTCTATAGTGGCATTGTTGAATAAATAAAAGGTAATACTCTGATTTAAATGGACTTAACTAAAATTTACCGAAGCGTGGCGGGGTTTGCAACCCCGTCACTCACGTTTTTATAAATGATTGAGGTCTTCAAACGTTTCTGTCGGGCCTATAAACCACGACCGGCTTTTGGAAGATGACAGACGCAAAATTATTAAAGATCTGGCTCATGGGGTTACCCTGAAAAAAGAAATAGGAAAAATAACCCTGCCCGCTTTCAGCCAAGGTGCTATTCCTCACGAATCACTTCACGTAATGCCTCCTTAACGCTGTCGGCTTCCAGGCCACGGCGTAAAGTCTCATTGATCAGGGTTTGATAGCCACGACCACCGGCCTTGGCTTTGTATGCCCTAACTATGGCGTCATCAAGGCAAATAGTAATGCGGGTTTTACCGCTTTCGGCTTGTATTTTGGCCAGGTGTGGAATCTCAGAAGCACGCTCGGCATTGCTAAAATCATATTCGTTACGCATAATTATTGGCCTCTTTCGTGGTGGGTTTACGTGCTAAAATTAACCGGATAGATTCGCCGCGCACCGTGTAGATAACAACTAACAACCTTGCTTGATGGCTCACCCGTAACAACACCCAGCGATTTTCACCGGTTGCATCGTTATCTTCATAAGCCAACGCATTAGGGTCAAGCAAACAACTGGTAGCCCCATCCAAAATGGACGCCATGTTTCTTTAAATTACTGGCTACCTTGCGAGAATCAGATTCAATTTTTATGCGCCTAATTGTGCATATAATAATACGTAATTACAAATAATTGACACATCGACCTAGCCATCAAAGATCCCGCTAATGAAAGAAATCTGGGGCAATCTTAAAAAACATCGCCACGAAAGAGAATACTTGATTGCAAAATCTGCCACCAGCGCCTACCTACCATAAAACAAACGCTTTCCGTTAGGCCAGAAGACTGCTTTAGAGTATGCTTATTTTCCATTTTCTTGCATGCACGGACAAACTCCCCGGATAAATATTCTAAAGAGGTTAACGATGTCTGATTATCAACCCGCGCAAAGAACCGTTGTTATTCCGGCTATCCGGTGTCTCTTCATGATGCTGTTATTGGCGTTGGCAATCGCATTGCCGGTTGTAGCCAATGAAGCACCTGATGTGATGCTGGCAAATGTTTATCGTCAGCATGAGGATGTTACACAGTTCTGGGTGAGTGAAAAACTCGATGGTGTTAGGGCCAGATGGGACGGCAAGCAACTCATCTCGCGCGGAGGTAACATTTTTATAGCGCCAGCTTGGTTTGTGAAAGGCTTTCCTGATAAGCCTTTGGACGGCGAATTATGGATGGGGCGGGGGCATTATCAGGACGTTGTTTCAGTTGTTCGCAAGCAAATCCCCGATGACGGTTGGAAAAACGTCAAGTTCATGGTGTTCGATTTGCCTGCTCATGGCGGCACGTTTACTGAGCGTGTTGAAGCCATGCGGCACTTGGCAACGACACCCTATCTAAAAGTGATCGAGCAGTTTCGTGTGGATTCCAATAAGACCTTAATGGACAAGCTTGATGATCTGGTCAGGCAAGGCGGCGAGGGCTTGGTGCTGCACCGGCAAAATGCGCTTTATCATAGTGGCCGCAGTGAAGATTTGCTTAAATTAAAACCCTTTGAAGATGCAGAAGCCATCGTTATCGGCTACAAACCCGGTAAAGGCAAAAACACCGGCTTGATGGGCGCTATAAAAGTCCGCATGGATAATGGCAAGACATTTTACATTGGCAGCGGTTTTACCCGCCAACAAAGAAAAAATCCGCCGCCAATCGGTAGCCAGGTAACCTATCGGTTTCAGGGCTTTACTCAGGCAGGGATACCGCGCTTTGCTGTTTTCATGAGGCAACGAAATGAATAATTGGTGCACTATCAATTAACCTATATCATTCTATGGTTGTGTCGATAACAACCGGAAATAACAACGGGCCAGCATTAATTGCTCTATTTTCCCGATAACTGTATACCCACAGAAAACTGTCCATTTTCCTTGCAACGTCCCTTAAAAATTATCATTGTCCAGTACACAAATAGCCAAAGTCGTATTGGACAAAATGACTGTTGAAGTTAACTATCTTGGTTCCAATGATAAGGGGTCTGCAACATATTTTTTTGAGAAAAGTTTTTAGAATAGGTATAGAATTAATGACGTTCAATTTTCCTTAAATTCAGTTATGAGGTAAATATCATGCCAAGCCCGGACGAACATGACTACAAAACCGACAAAGACTTGTCTTCAAGAATTGATTCTGACACTACTCCTGAAGAAACTACAAATCCACTTAAAGCACTGTTTTTAGCTATCGGGGGATTGATAGCGCTGTTATCAATTTTTGCCTTGCTCCCCATGTTTTTTACCTATTTATCCGAAGGTGATTCTCGCGCTCCCTCTGAGATTCACCCCACCGACACTGCAAGTAAAAGAAGTGGTCAAAATGCTTACCATCCTGCAACCCCTGAAAAATAGAGAATATGACTTGACACCTTGCTATTTGAATATTTCGCTTTGAAAAATCGCTCAGCCACAAGACCTTCTGATTGTGCGTTCCGATATCAATGGATTTCTGAAGCCGCTTACTATAATTCCGAAACCAGGAATTTTCTACCTGGCATGGAGCTGGACGATTGGCTTATTGCCGAGAGCGGCTTTGTCAAAATGCAGATTATGCGATACCAGGTCATTATTCAAGAAGATGGGGGGATGACAATTAAAGGTTTGCAACGTTTAGCCAAATTGTTAGGGGTCGAAAACCCGGAAATGATTTCACTGGCAGTCGAATTGATTCATTCCATCCAGAAAATAACCCATTGTGATCCGTGCTTTAATTTTAAACCCGAAGCCCATTGCAACACGGGCGAGTCTTGTTTATGGAGAGCTGAATGCAAAAAAATGACTGCAAAGTGGCAGCCTTCTCCATGACTTTCACATTGAAATTTTTTTAGTCTCCTAAAAAATCACAAAATGTCTATTGTTATTCAATGAGTTCAGTGATGCGTTACTCATTGTCGAATGATGAGGCGGCATTGCCGTCGCGCCCTGCCGTCAAACAAAGACAAAGTTGACCGGCAATTATTTTCATATCGCCATCTTTTATCTGCCTATGGTTTTACTTGACTGGAAAAATGACGCTGAAAGTAGCGAAAATTAGGCGCTGTTTTACAGGAATTTAAAAGGATAAATTTTTTATAAGCCCATTCATGTCGTACATATCACATTAGGTACTGAACATGCACTTCAAACAGATTGTGTCCGCCCTGTTGCTTTTTATGTTGGGCATTGTGTGTGGTGGATATCTCTTTTCCAAAACCGTGCCCAGGTCGTTTCTCGCCTTCCGAAGCGGCCACTATCGCTTCTACAACAAGCAAGAGATTGCTGGACTTGTCACGTCGGCAGCCATCCTTCGCGCGCCTTTCCTTATATCAGATGTTGACCTTGAATCGGACACCTGTCTAGCCATTCGACATCCGAAGCCCAAAGCAAGGATTCACTTCGTGCTCTTTCCAAAGCATGATACCAAAAACATTACGACCTTAACGCCAGCGGATTCGCCTTACCTTTTGGGCTGCTTTGCTTTGGCCCGTGAGCTGATCCTGCGCGAAAAACTTCAAGCTTACCGGCTGTACACCAATGGCCCTCGGTTTCAGGAAATTGCCTATCTACATTTTCACCTCATAGCAGAATAAGTCGAATTCATTACTTGTGCTCAAAACGCTAAGCTTCACCTGTAACGGCATCACACTATATCCGCCAAATTCCCTTTGGTTTCCAACCATATCTTTCTATCCGGCGAGCGTTTTTTGGCCAGCAATAAATCCAGTTGTCCGCTGGTGTCGTCGTCTTTAGTGACAGTTAATTGCACAAGCCGCCGCGTGTCTGGATTCATGGTGGTTTCCCGAAGCTGGCTGGGATTCATTTCCCCTAAGCCCTTGAAGCGTTGCACGTTGATTTGCCCCTTAAGTTTTTCGGCTTTAATCCTATCCAAAACGCCCTGTCGTTCGGATTCATCCAGCGCATAAAACACCCGTTTGCCCACATCAACCCGATAGAGGGGCGGCATGGCGACAAACACATGCCCTTCCCTGACCAGCGCATTAAAGTGTTGATAAAATAATGCGCAAATTAAGGTGGCAATATGGTTGCCGTCAGAATCGGCATCCGCCAAAATGCAGACTTTACCGTAACGCAGATTTTGCAAATCACTGGAACCCGGCTCTATACCCAATGCGACAGCAATATCATGCACTTCCTGTGAAGCCATTACCTGACTAGATTCAACTTCCCAAGTGTTAAGAATCTTGCCGCGCAATGGCATAATGGCCTGAAAATCCCGCTCGCGGGCTTGTTTAGCTGACCCGCCAGCTGAATCTCCTTCCACCAGAAATAATTCCGTTCTTGTTATATCTTGTGCCGAACAATCGGCCAACTTACCCGGCAATGAGGGGCCTGAGGTGATTTTTTTGCGGATAATTTTTTTATTGGATCGCAGTCTTTTTTGGGCGCTGGAAATGATAATTTCGGCAATTTTTTCGCCTTCAGCCGGGTTCTGATTTAACCAAAGACTAAAGCTGTCCTTAGCGACGCCCGACACAAACGCCACGCATTCTCGTGAACTTAGCCGTTCCTTGGTTTGACCGGAAAACTGGGGATCTTCCAGTTTAACCGACAGCACAAAATGGCAGTTTTCCCAAACATCTTCGGGTGCCACCTTAACGCCACGCGGCAGAATATTCCTGATGTCGCAAAACTCCCGCATGGCTTCTGTCAGTCCCGCCCGCAAGCCATTAACATGGGTTCCGCCTTGCGCGGTAGGTACCAGATTAACGTAACTTTCGTTGAGTATTTCAGGCGGATTTTCAAGCGCCCAGACGATGCCCCATTCCACAGCCTCATGATTTGCGGCCATGTTGCCCATAAAGGGATGTTCCGGAAAATATTCAATATCGCCTATCCGGTCCAGCAAATATTCTTTAAGGCCATCCTGATAACACCATAGATAGTCTTCATCTGTCTGATCGACCTTTAGGGTTAACTTCAAGCCCGGACACAAGACCGCTTTAGCGCGTAAGACATGCTTAAGTTTAGTGACTGATATTTTATTGGAATCAAAGTATTTTTCATTTGGCCAGAATTTGATCGCCGTCCCGGTGTTATTGCGGCCTACTGTGCCGGTTTCCGTCAATTCGTTTTGCTTTTCGCCATCAGCGTAATCCATCCGGTAAACTTTGCCATTGCGCTTGACTTCAATTTCCAGCTTGGCCGATAAGGCATTGACGACGGATACGCCCACACCATGCAAGCCCCCGGAAAACTGGTAGTTTTTATTGGAAAACTTCCCTCCGGCATGTAACTGGGTAAGAATCACCTCAACGCCGGAAATGCCTTGTTCTGGATGAATATCAACGGGCATTCCGCGTCCATCATCTGTGACCAGCACAGAACCGTCTTTATATAAGACCACATCGATCGCTTTTGCATAGCCCGCCAACGCTTCATCAACACTGTTATCAACCACTTCCTGTACCAGATGGTTGGGGCGGGTTGTGTCCGTATACATGCCGGGGCGTTTTCGAACCGGCTCCAATCCACTTAAAATCTCTATTGCGGCCGCATTATATTCGTTACTCATTATTCCCTGACGCTCACTAGCCAATTTGTTACAACGTTTTTTCCAAGGACAAATCATGTCATTAATGTAATGACGATGAGTCTTGCCGGATACTGTGCTTTTCTTATTTTGAATCCGGTATATTAATTTATTTATTTTGCCCGCATACGGCAACAAACCAATAGCACCAGAATAAAGCCACGCCTAACACAGCGCCAAAGACATTAGCACCCGCATCCCCGTATGAAAACATGCGGTTTGACGTAAACCAAAACTGGAAATATTCTAATAATATGCCCACCAGGGAACAAGCCAGCAGTACTATTAACGAAACCATCCCAGGCTGTTTGTAATTCTTGTATACCAATATGAGCAGTAAAGACAAACCGCAATAAGCTACCGCATGTTCTATCTTATCCCAGGAAATATAACCAATTGCCACACTTGGATCTGGCAGAAACCAAGGGTTAAGGCTTAAGAAAGCCAAAATAACCACATAAATAACTAATGCCCGCATTTTATAAGCCTTCAGAATATGTTAATGTTTTGATGGTTTACGGCTTGCTTTTTAAAACCACTTTCGCCTCATGCCAAAAAGCGTCAAGCTCCATCAGTTCACAATCTATTAAACTCCTGCCAGACGCTTCAATCTGCTGCTCAATATAGTTAAACCGTCTGGAGAATTTTTTGGTGCTTTCTTTAAGAGCAAACTCTGGGTTGACTTTTAAATGACGCGCCAGATTTACCGCAACCAGTAATAGATCGCCTATTTCTTCCTGTATATGCGCTTGGTCACCGGATTCCCAAGCTTCCTTCACTTCTTCAAGTTCCTCTAGCACTTTTTCAAAAACAGGCGGCACATCAGGCCAATCAAAACCATGTTGCGCGGCGCGATCCTGGATTTTTTCACACTCTATTAAGGCCGGCAAGTTGCCCGCCACGCCTGATAAAACACTATCGCGTGCAGCTGAGTTATTTTTTTGTTGCCGTTCGGCGGCTTTAGCCTGTTCCCAAGCCTGATGGCGTTCGGCATCGGTGTTAAAAACCGCGTCAGAAAATACATGTGGATGCCGGCGGATCAATTTATCACATATACCTGCCGACACTTCTTCAAAATTAAACAGCCCACGCTCATTGGCAATCTGGGAATGAAAAACCACCTGTAGCAAAAGATCGCCTAATTCTGAGCGCAAATCATCCAAATCATTACGTTCAATGGCATCGGCTACTTCATAAGCTTCTTCAATAAGGTAAGGGATCAGGCTGGCAAAATCCTGCTTGAGATCCCATGCGCAGCCGTCTTCCGGACGACGCAGGCGAGCCATTAGATCTAATAATTGCTGGGTGTTTTTTAGCATGAAAAGCCCGGCATCTTAAAATGAACAAGCAAAGTTTTCGTGATAACGCTGCTTGAATTCATCCATGTCCAATGAGTGGTTTTGTGTGCCGTGATGCTCTATCTTAATCGCCCCCATTAACGAGGCAATTCTCCCAGTGGTCCCCCAATCCAGTTCATTCATCAAGCCATACAGCAACCCGGCACGATAAGCGTCTCCACAGCCGGTAGGATCAAGCAAGGCAACCGGTTTTGCAGAGGGAATAGTGATGCACTGCCCATTCGTGTATATTTTCGAACCTTTCCCCCCCAGGGTGACAATCAACGCTTCCACCCGATCCGCCATTTGCTCTAATGACAATCCGGTGCGCTCCTGCATTAACTCGGATTCATAATCATTCAATGTCATCCAGGTCGCCTGATCAATGAACTTGAGCAATTCCGCGCCATTAAACATCGGCATGCCTTGACCTGGATCAAAAATGAAAGGAATGTCCAATTCCGCAAACTGTTCGGCGTGTAGCTGCATACCTTCTTTGCCGTCGGGTGATACGATACCGATTTGAATGTCCCGATTGACAGGGATCGAATTGACATGAGAGAAATTCATTGCACCAGGATGGAACGCGGTGATCTGATTCCCTTCTTCGTCAGTCGTGATATAAGCCTGACCCGTATAGTGATTATCCATAATATAAATAAATTCACTGGATAGACCGTTCTGGCTCATCCATTGGCTATAGGGTTCAAAATCATGACCCACAACAGCCATGGTTAATGCCTCTTCGCCCAGCAAATTCAAGTTGTAAGCGATATTTCCCGCACAGCCCCCATATTCCCTGCGCATAACCGGCACTAAAAAGGATACATTCAGAATATGAACTTTTTCCGGCAAGATATGGTTTTTAAATTTATCATGAAAAACCATTATGGTGTCATAAGCCATGGAGCCGCATATTAAAGCACTCATATATATATTCCTCTTTTAAAGTAAAATTAATGCCCAGGTCACTGTTGCCCAGGCCAAAGACATCATAACTGCCGCCGAACCAATATCTTTCGCCCTTCCCGATAACTCATGATGTTCAAAACCTACTCGATCCACCACCGCTTCCACCGCAGAATTTAATAACTCAACCAGCAAAACTATAACCATGCTGCCGATTAACAGCAGTTTTTCAATGTTAGTTTCCCCCAGCCAGATTGCCAAGGGAGTTGTCAGTATAAACAGGATAACTTCTTGTCTGAAGGCTTCTTCATGCGTCCATGTTGCTTTAAACCCTGCAACAGAAAAAAAACACGCGTTAATAAGGCGTTTAAGCCCTTTTGCATTTGAATTTGCCATTTTGTTAATTATTGCCTTTTCAAAAGTGAATTGTACTTAATTTAATTGAAAAAAGTTAACGCAATGTGTAACGGTATTATTGTTTAATGACAAGTTGGTAAGCCTCGGCATCCATTAACTGGTTCAAATCGTTTAGATCAGTTGCTTTAACACAAAAAATCCACGCCCCATAGGGGTTATTATTGATTTGCTCAGGCTCATCTGCCAAGACCGGATTAACTGCTACAATTTCTCCGGCAACCGGGCTAAATAAATCTGATGCCGTTTTTACCGATTCAACCACGGCACATTGCTCTTGCGCTTTAATTTTGCGCCCTACTTCAGGCAACTCGACATAAACCAAATCCCCCAATTGTTCCTGGGCAAAATCGGTTATACCCACTCGAACGATATTATCGTCCTCAACACACGCCCATTCATGCGTCATCGCATATTTAAAATTTTCCGGTAATTGGCTCATCGTCTAATCTCTCAAAAATAAGTAAGGTTAAAGGTACAAGGCGAAAGGTGCAAGGGGGAATGTGACTCTAGTATTTTCATCTTTTGTCTTGAATCAATTGCCTTTAAGCTTTAACCTTGTGCCTTTAAACCTCACATAGTAACAAACATCAATAAAACATGCCTGAGATACTGATCTATACAACCACTATTTGCCCCTACTGCGTGATGGCTAAACGCCTGCTCGATAAAAAAGGCGCTTCTTATACCGAAATTAACGTAGGCGTCCAAACGGGTTTGAGAGAGGAAATGATGCGCAAAACCAAACGCCGGACAGTGCCTCAAATTTATATTGGCGATTTTCATGTGGGCGGCTTTGACGATTTATATGCCCTGGAACAACAAAAGAAGCTGGATGCTTTATTGGGGCCTTCTTAAATCAAGCGCTCTACAAAAGCGGGCAATCCCAAAAGCAAAAAACCCCATTGGACTCCCTAAAACCCACCACTTCATTTATAATGTAAACTTTTACACAAATTATCATCGCGTCACACGACCCTCATGAAGAAAAAGCCTCTCAGCACGCCTAAAGCCAGCGATCCGGATGTCTCTGTTATAGAAGGCAAGGCATTATCCAAGCTAAATACAGGGCAATACAAGGAAGCCATTGACCTTTACAAGTCACTGTTAAAACGCGCTAATAATGCTGATTGGCGGGCGGCTCTGGGACAGTGTTACTTGCAAAGGGCCATGGCATTCGCTGCAAAAAACATGATTAAAGAAGCTATTGTTTTATGGGAGAATTATGCCCAGAATACCGGGCAACCACACCAGGAGTTTGACCACTATATCAGCTGGCTATTGCAAACAAATGACAGGACTAAAGTCAAAACCTGTCTGAGTCAATTATCAGCACAACAACTGGACGAACAATATCCTGATCTTGCAAGCTTATTAGGTTTGCTTATTATTACGGAAAAATTCAGTTGTCAGGATCTGTTGCCGCCGGATTCAGCTTTTATGTTGCATTTGGGGCTTGTACAGGAAGCGTTAGCTGCCTACCGAAACAATCAGCTTGAAGACATTGAACCGGCTTTAAAAAAGTTGCCCTTCCGTTCAGCTTTCCGTGATTTTCGTACACTTATGAAAGCAGCGATTCTGATTCATGAATCGGCCGAACAAGCGCAAGCCCTGTTAGCCAAAATCCCTGCCGGCTCACCCTATCAGCAAGCGGGAGAATTGCTATTGACCATTACCCATAGCGGCGCAAAAGTGGTCAATGACTTATGCCAATTCACCCCGCCACAAATCAAGATTATCGAAGCAGCAAAAAATTTAACTAAAAAGCAAATTGAACTTCTGGATGTATTAACCAAACAAAAAGACCGCTTATCGGACAAAGCCAAATTTAATCTGGCCATTCAATATCAGTCACTGATTGGCGAGGATTTGGTGAAACCTTACTGCCTTTCCGCACTTTCAAGCTACCCTGCCGGAGAACGTGATTTTCTCAAGCATTTTGGCGCTCTCAATGATTTCGAAGGATGGCGGTTAAAAGCGCTTTTGAACGAGCGGGACAGGGACTTCAATGGGGCCGAATATTATTGGAAGCAGGCCATTGCTGCTTTAAAATCCAAGGGCGCTGAAGGTGATTTCAAGATAGCGCTGATTATGAGGCATATCGCGGCTTATCAGAAAACACCCGAAGAAGCTATTAACTGGCTAATGGACAGCCTGGATCATAACCCGGATGATCGTGAAAGTTACGTCAAAATTCTCCAATACTTTGAACGGCAAGAACAACAAACCGACACCTACAAGGAATGGCTGGATAAAAGCATCAAGAAGTTTCCAAATGATGTTGAAATATTAAGCTTGGCAATACAAGCCGCTACGCGAAACAAAGCCTTTAAAAAGGCAACGCAATACGCCAAGGCTTTATTAACAATCGACCCGGTCAACACGTCCGCCAAACAGGTTTTATTTACCAGTCATTTAGCGCATGCGCGCAAATTAATTAAAAACAAAAAATTTCATCTGGTCGAGAAGGAAATCCAACAGGCGGAACAGATAACGATTGGTAAACGTTACCAGTCATCCGCGCAGTTAATGCGAAGTTTTTTTGTCTATATTGCAGAGGATAAAAAAAAAGGCGAACAGCTCATTGCAGAAACCTTGCAAAAATACACAGGCGGTGGATTTAATGCCCATTTTCAAGTCATAATGGAAGCGCTTTTGCTAAACTTGCCCATAGCGCCCCTGCTAAAAATACTGGCGCCGCTTGCAAAAGATTATCTATTGTCCCAGCAGGAAATCGTCCAGCTTGTTCAATTGATCCGGCAATATGCGGATGATGATAGCGCAAACCAGGCACACCTGCATAAGGCACTGGAAAAAGTAAAAACTGTTATTAAACAATCCTTCAAACAGAGTTTTAACGAAGAAACACTATTAACGCTGTGCCAATGCCTGGATAATATCCGGCATTTTGAATTATTACGCGCTTGCGTCAAAATTGCCCAGCCCCTCTGGGATAACCCCATCTGGATGTATTACCGAGTCTATTCCGAAGCCAGTGGCAACCCTGAAAAATGCTCCGATATAAACAGCTACCGCTTGCTTGAGAGCCTTAAAATAGCTCAAGAACAAAAAGACCGGCGGACAACTGCCCTTATCGGTCAATTTTTGGAACTGTATTATAAATCACGCCGGCCAACCGGCTTTAATATATTCGATTCATTATTTGGCGATAATGATGAAGATGAAGATCCGATAGACAGGCTCTATGGCCACCTGCCCGATGACTTATTCGATCAATTGGAGAGGAAAGCTGGTGAGATCATTAAAAAAACCTCACCGGAACGGATGGTTAAAATGCTGGCCGCTGACTATCTGTCAAACAATCTGAATAAGATGTTAGACCTGCTTAATAATGATCCTAATGCACTGTATGCTTTTGTAATGCTGAAAGCCGCAGATGACCTCGGTATTGATATTGGCGTGACGGCTAACGATATTGTTGAATGCTTTGAAAGAAAAAAAGCAGCGCCAAAACCAAAGCCATTTCCATTTTTTTAATAAACAGCACAGACTTATGAAATCACCTTACGAAATATTAGAGGTAGCCGAACTAGCCTCAGACAGTGAAATCAAGCAGGCTTATTTACAGAAGGTCAAGCTCAACCCGCCAGATCGCGACCATGAAAAATTCCAACAAATACATAGCGCTTACGAGACTATTAAAAATGCGACAAGCCGTGAAAACTACGCACTGTTTAATTGTCCGGAAGCCGATTTTGATGCCCTGCTCGACCAGGCATTTATTGCTGCTCGACCGTCAATAATAAATGCTGATATTTTCGATAAATTATTACAAGCCAGTATTGACGCCAAAACATTCCAGATTGGCAAACCCAAAGAGACAACAGCATGAGTGACACACAAAAAAACCGCTTGCTGGAAGAATTCCAGGCTTATCTGGAACAAACCGACTTGGCTCATACACTCAGTGCCGAACAGCCTGACTTGAGCACCTTGCTTGGCGAAATGGCGGGATTGAAAAGTGAAGTTAAAGCTGAATCAAGACATTTCAAAACGACCCTCGACACGCTCAGTAATTCCCTAACAGCCTTGCAGACTGATAACAAAACGCTTGCCGGCGAACTTGCCGTACATGGTGAACGCTTACAGCAAATGCGTAGCGAAACGCTGCGCGCAGTGCTCATGGATATTGTCGATATATATGATCGGCTCACCGCAGGATTTGGGGTCTTGCAAAACTACAATCCGGTTTCATCCTTGTTTGGACATTCTGCAAAGCAGGATGTCCGCTTTATAGAATCCTTTAAAGAAGGCCAGTCCATGACGCTCAATCGCTTTGACCAGCTATTGCAACGCCATAATGTCCAAGCGATCGACTGTATTGGCAAACCGCTGGATCCTTGTACCATGAGCGCAGTTGAAATCGACCGTAACCCAAAACTTGAAAATGGCATCGTGATCGAAGAACTGCGGAAAGGTTTTCTTTTTAAAGGAAATGTTCTCCGTCTGGCAGAAGTCAAAGTCAATAAACTCTAACACTTAGTCAACATAAAATTAACTTATGAACGAAATAATTATAGGAATCGATTTAGGAACGACCAACTCTGAAGTTGCCATTGTAGAAAATGGTCAAGTGGTGGTGATTGCTGACAACAACAAGAAAATCTTGCCTTCTTTCGTGGGTATTGATGATCAGGGTGATATTTTGGTGGGAGAAAGCGCCAGAAACCAATATCTGGTTTACCCAGAGCGGACGGTTAAATCCATCAAGCGTTTGATGGGGCAAGATATCCAAGTGGATTTAGCCGGTCATGCCTATGCGCCACAGGAAATTTCCGCCATCATTCTCAAACGGCTTAAAGCCATTGCCGAACAGTACCTTGGTCAACCGGTCTCTAAAGCAGTTATCACCGTGCCTGCGTATTTTTCTGACGCACAACGCCAGGCAACACGCGAAGCCGGGGAAATTGCAGGTCTTGAAGTTGTTCGTATGATTAATGAACCCACCGCCGCTGCGCTGGCTTATGGCGGCAATCAGGCCGAACAAAAACGCATGCTGGTCTATGACCTGGGTGGTGGAACATTTGATGTTTCAGTGGTCAATATCGAATCAGGCGTTGTCGAAGTGTTATCCAGTCATGGCGACAATCATCTGGGCGGCGATGATTTCGACCAACAAATTATTGAACATATACTCGATCATCTTCAGGAAACACAGGGCATTGATGGCCGCCAGCACAGCAAGGCACTGGCGCGTATTACGCGTGCCGCGGAAAATGCAAAATTCATCCTTTCCGACGCCCCTTATGCAAAGATTGAAGAAGAATATTTGCTGGAACATGAAGGTGCCGCTATTCATTTGTCCTTGGAATTATCTCGAATTGATTACGAAGAGATGATCGAAGACTTTATTAACTCTACCATTGATGCCGTGCATATCGCCATGAAAGGCGCGAAATTAACCCCTGCCGAAATTGATGAAATCGTTTTGGTGGGTGGTTCGACTCGCACTCCTTGTGTTCGTGAACGCCTCTATAGTGAATTCGGTTTTGAACCCCACAGCGAAGTTGATCCCGATTTATGCGTCGCCATGGGCGCCGCCATTCAGGCCGCGATGATTGGCGGGCAAGAAGTAAACGCCGTATTGGTCGACGTCACGCCTTATACTTACGGCACGAGCGCGATAGGATATTTGAATGATGAATATTATCCGTTCACCTATATACCCATTATTCACAAAAATACGGCACTTCCGAACCGTAAAACCGAAGCCTTTGTAACCAATCATGATGGACAGGAAGTGGTTGATATAACCATTTATCAAGGTGAAGATCCCGACGCTTTGAACAATATAAAAATTGGCGAATTTCTCGTGGAAGGTTTACAGGATGTCGAGGCCGGCAATGTTATCACGCTTACCTTAGCCTTGGATCTAAACGGTATGTTGCATGTTTCGGCACAGGAAAAAGCGACCGGCCTGGAAAAATCCATTACCATTAAAAATGCTATTTCGCGTTTTGAACACGAAGCAATGGATACTGCCAAGCAGCGCATAAATAAATTATTCGGTCAAAATGAAGCTATCCGTGCTGTCGTTAAAAATGAGGCGCCTGAAATCGTGGCGGCACGTAAACTGATCGCCAAAGCCGAAGCCTTATTCGACATAACATCCAATGAAGACAAAGAGGATATGATTGATTTAATCGAAGACATTACTAGCTGTATTGAAGCCGGACTCGATGACCGCTTGCAAGAATCCGTGACAAAATTGACCGACATTATTTATTATCTGGAATCCTGATGGAACGCTGCCCTTGCTGCAACGCGCGATTAACGGAGGCTGTTTTTTGCCCTCGTTGTCAAGCTGATCTAGGTAGCGTTCTTGGCAGCGAGCAACTGGCAAGGCATTGGTTAAACAATGCCTTGCAGTTTTGGCTTGTGCGCGAACCGCAAATGGCAATTTTGGCTTTGACTAAATCCGTCAACCTCAAACAGACGCCGCCAGCGCTGGTTTTCCGTGATTTTATTACCCGGCGGCAAGGTCAGAAAGCGTTAGCATTTCTGGCGAAAAAAAAATGCATGGAAGCCGAAAAATTACTCAGTACCTTGCGCGATTTAAATCCTGATAATGAATTTATAAGACAATTGTACGGATTTACTGAGTACCTGTTGGTAAAGGATGTAATAGAAATCTCTACCCGGCAAACAATAAGAAGCCTCAATGAACTCAAATCCAGATAGACCATCTTCACCCTGCATCAGTTTGTGCTGCCTTAATGATGACAATATCTGCCTGGGTTGCTTTCGTTCTATCAATGAAATTACTCTATGGTCGCAAGTTGATGAGAAGACGCGTCATTACTTTTTAATAAATGCCGAAAGCCGCAAAAAATCACTCAATACAATAAAGACAGTTGCCTAGCGTTTATCTCGCCGGAAAAGTAGTGTGTGCATGAATATTTAATCAAGGATATCTTAAATGAAACAATTACACAGAAAAGATTTATTTGGCTGGTCAGAGTTTAATCAAGAACGTAATCTCGATTTTCACAGTGTGCTGTGGGTGCGTGACGGGGGCAATGTATTAATTGATCCTCTGCCGATGTCAGAACATGACCACAGTCATTTGCAACGCTTGGGCGGCGTCAACTTCATCATCATCACCAATAGTGACCATTGCCGCGATGCTGAACATATTGCAAATACCACGGGTGCCGTGATTTATGGCCCATCAGGTGAAGAAGATACATTTCCAATTTCCTGCATGCGCTGGCTACATGACCATGAAGAAATCGTTCCGGGGTTGATTGCCTATCAACTTGAAGGCTCTAAAACACCGGGCGAACTCGCCCTGCTTTTAGAGCATACCACTTTAATAACGGGCGATTTGATCCGCTGTCACATTGGAGGTGAATTATGTATGTTACCGGAAACAAAACTCGCTGATGTCCACAAGGCCACTCAATCAATTAAGCGTATTGCAGACCTGCCAGGTATTAAAGCCGTTCTGACAGGTGATGGCTGGCCGTTGTTTAATCATGGCAGCGAAGCGCTCCATCGTCTGGCAAGGTCGGTTTAATAGGGTGTCAACAAAACTGTAGCGGTATAAGTATTCTGCAGAAACTCATAGGACTCGTTCTGCGGGACGGGGTTTGCAACCCCGTTCCAAGCATTTTAACGATTTAATCCATGGAGAAACCCGGCTAACGGCCGGTAAAATAACATGCCCAGGCTTAGGTGACAGAAGTTATCCGGACTTCTATGTTACTTGATTCAAATACCACTTGATGGTCTTGACAATTCCGGTTTCAAAACTTTCATCGGCCTTCCAGCCCAACTCCGTCTCAATCTTGGTTGCATCGATTGCATAGCGTTTGTCATGCCCTGCCCGGTCTTCGACATAACTAATCTGATCTTTATAGCTGCCCGTTGCTTTCGGACGCAATTCGTCCAGTATTTCACATACCTTATCGGCGATATAATTATTGTTGCGTTCATTCCGACCGCCGATATTGTAGACCTCGCCAACGTTACCAGCATGGTAAACCAGATCGATGCCTTTACAGTGATCTAGCACATAAAGCCAATCCCGTATGTTTTTGCCATCCCCATAAATGGGAATGTTTTCTCCATTAATGGCTTTGCGGATAATGGTTGGAATGAGCTTTTCATTATGCTGTTTAGGGCCGTAATTGTTGGAGCAGTTAGTGATAACCGTGTTCATGCCATAGGTATGATAATAGCTGCGGACAATCATATCACTCCCTGCCTTGCTGGCCGAATAGGGGGAATTAGGCGCGTAAGGCGTCGCTTCGGTAAAAAGCCCTGTTTCACCTAATGTACCATAGACTTCATCCGTGGAAATGTGATGAAAACGACTTTCCTCATATCCGGTCTTGAATAAAAACGGTTTTTCCATCCAATACTTATAGGCTACATCAATCAGGGTAAACGTTCCGTTGACGTTGGTCTGCACAAAAACGCCCGGATTTTTGATCGAGTTGTCCACATGACTTTCAGCAGCAAAATGAATAACGCCAATAAAATCGTACCGGTTAAAAAGGTTCTCCAGCAATTGGCGGTCACAAATGTCGCCTTGGACAAAGGTGTATCGCTCATTACCTTCCACCTCTTTTAGATTGGCAAGATTACCCGCGTATGTCAGCAAATCAAGATTGACAATGTGATACTCAGGGTGCTCTTCTAAAAAGTAGGGTACAAAATTACTGCCAATAAATCCGGCGCATCCGGTGACTAAGATTGATTTCATTGTTAATTTCCTTTTAATACGTCAAGACAATTTTGAAGGCTGTCTTTCCAATAAGGGATAGTAATGCCAAAGGTTTCTTTTATTTTTGCTTTGTTCAGCAAGCTGTAATGCGGACGTTTTGCTGGCGTTGGATAATCTTTTGTTTCGATAGGCTTAACCAGGCAAGGAATAGCTGAAAGTTCAAAAATGGTTTTTGCAAAGTCATACCAACTGCAAACCCCTTCATTACTGAAATGATAGATTTCCGTATCTTTTTGGGTGCCGAGCTTCGGGTGTTGAACAATTGATAGGATTGCCTGCGCCAAATCCCTTGCGGATGTTGGTGAGCCGACCTGATCGAAAATCACGCCCAGTTCTTCACGTTCTTTACCCAAACGCAGCATGGTCTTGACAAAGTTATTACCAAAACTTGAATAGACCCAGGAAGTTCGGATGATAAGGGATTTTGCGGGATTGATCGCGAGCACGGCCTGCTCACCCTCCAGTTTGGTCAGCCCGTATATTCCTTGCGGATTGGTGGGGTCTGTCTCACGATAGGGTTTGAAGTTTTTGCCATCGAAAACATAGTCTGTTGAGATATGAATCAATGAGCTGTTTTTTTCTTTAGCGATAGCCGCCAATGTACCGGCGGCAGTGGCGTTAATAGTTCTTGCCAAATCCTGTTCTGATTCAGCTTTATCTACTGCGGTGTAGGCAGCGCAGTTAATAATGACGTCAAACGGCTTATCATGAAACCAGCTTTGTATCGCTTCTGAATCGCTTAAATCCAGCTCTTGCCGGCTAATAAAAGTGAACGTGTAATCGCTACGCAACTCACTAAGTTTGTGTAGTTCACTGCCCAACTGTCCATTTGACCCGGTGACCAGTATTGATTTAGGCATAAAGATCAGTCCTGTAATCAAAAAACTCAGCTTGTTCCAGCGTGGGCTGCCGGGTATCTTTTTGGGAAAGTTGAAGCAGCTCTTTGTCTACGATCCAATTAATAGCTAATGACGCATCATCAAAAGCCAGCCCTCTGTCATTTTCCGGCGAGTAATAATTATCTACTTTATAAGCGAAAATGGTGTCATCTTCCAATACCACAAAACCATGCGCAAAACCTCGCGGCACCAGCATCTGCCGCTTGTTTTGTTCCGACAGCTCTACAGCAACATGGCTTCCAAACGTAGGGCTTCCCTTTCTAATATCCACTGCGACATCCAATACTTTTCCTTTAATGACCCGGACAAGTTTGGTTTGTGCGGCAGGCGCAAGCTGATAATGCAGGCCTCTTAGCACGCCATAGCTTGATTTTGATTCATTATCCTGAATAAAACCGACTTTAAAACCTAAAAAATCCTCTAATTTATCCTGGCGAAACGTTTCAATAAAATAACCTCGGTCATCGCCAAAAACTTTAGGTTCAATGATAATAACGTCAGGGATGTCTGTTCTTATAAATTTCATTGTTCTGAAACTCCTTCGGTTGCCCTGCGCATCAAATACTGGCCGTATTGATTTTTTAAAAGCGGTTGAGCCAACGTGATTAATTGAGCTTTGGAGATATAGCCCATCTCAAAGGCGATTTCTTCAATACATGCCACTTTCAGCCCCTGTCTTTTTTCAATGGTTTGGATAAAATTAGACGCTTCCAGCAATGATTCATGCGTACCGGTATCCAGCCAAGCGTATCCACGACCCATCAGCTCAACTTTTAAATTGCCTTGTTCAAGATAAGTTTGATTGACGGTGGTAATTTCCAATTCCCCGCGATGCGAAGGTTTTATGTTTTTGGCGATCTCAACCACACTATTAGGGTAAAAATACAAGCCCACTACCGCATAATTACTTTTAGGCTTAGCCGGTTTTTCTTCAATACTCAGCACATTACCCTTATCATCAAACTCTGCAACGCCGTATTGATCAGGGTCTTTAACATGATAACCAAAGACCGTCGCTTTTTTATGCTGTGTCACATTGGCAACAGCATGGGCCAGCATATCGACTAAACCATGCCCGTAAAAAATGTTGTCGCCCAGCACCATACACACATCGTCGTCACCAATAAAGTCAGCACCCAGAATAAAAGCCTGGGCAAGCCCATCAGGAGAGGGTTGAACCTTATAGGAAAACGCCATGCCAATATCAGAACCATCACCCAACAATTCTTCAAACCGTGGCAGGTCCTTAGGCGTGGAAATGATCAGAATTTCCTTGATGCCTGACAGCATTAACGCAGAAAGCGGATAATAGATCATGGGTTTGTCGTAAATCGGCGTTAGCTGTTTACTGACACCTTTGGTGATGGGGTAAAGCCTTGTTCCACTCCCACCGGCTAAAATAATACCTTTCATCTATTCGCTCCACTCATCTATTCACTCCACTAAAAAATAAACCAGCCTGGTAATCAGGCTCTTACGTTTATCACGATCCATTACTTCAACATGCGCTAATATAAACATTGTCATATCAGCACGCGTACAGAAAAATGACACGGGTGATGAAACTACCTATACACTTAAAGCTAACAGCGCCAATATCTCTGCGGTTTTCGCCTGCATCAACGCTTCATCACCGCGTGATTCCACATTCAACCGCACCAGAGGTTCAGTATTGGAGCAACGTAAATTAAACCGCCAGTTGTCAAATTCCATGCTCAGTCCATCTGTATAATCTACAAGCAGGGCCTTATTTTGATAATGTCCTTTGACTAATTCAATGGCTGCTTCCGGCTGGGCTATGGTGCGGTTAATTTCGCCACTGGCAGGAAAAAGCAGCATTCTTTCATCGACCAATTGTGACAGCTTTTTACCACTTTTACTTATCAGTTCAATTACCAGCAGCCAGGGAATCATACCACTGTCACAATAGGAAAAGTCTCTGAAATAATGATGGGCGCTCATCTCTCCGCCATAAACAGCATCTTCCAGGCGCATTCTTTCTTTGATAAAGGCATGGCCGGTTTTGCTTTGCACGGCTATTCCCGAATTGCTCTCGACTATATCAATGGTGTTCCAGGTTAAGCGCGGATCATGAACTATTTTTGCGCCCGGATTTTGTTTAAGGAAGGCTTCAGCCAGTAATCCAACAATATAATAACCTTCTATAAAGCGACCTGTTTCATCAAACAAAAAACAGCGGTCAAAATCGCCATCCCAGGCAATACCCAAATCAGCGCCATGTTCTTTAATTGCGGCAATGGTACTCTCACGATTTTCCGTTAATAACGGATTAGGGATCCCGTGCGGAAAATCCCCATTCGGTTCATGGTGTATCTTTATAAATTCCAGCGGTTGCGCCATCACTTTTTGTAATGCCGCCTCCAGCCAATCAATCGCATGTCCCGCTGCGCCGTTTCCCGCATTAACGACCACTTTAAGAGGTTTCAATGCCAAGGGATCAATATAACCTAACAAATGCCGGGTATAATCCTCAGCGATTGAAACAGCTTTAACGGTGCCGCGATTTGCTGCCGGCGCAGTGAAGTTGTTGGCTTCGGCCAACTGTTTAATGTCATTTAGCCCCGTATCGCCGCTGACCGGCTTGCTTTGTTCGCGCACCAGTTTCATGCCATTGTAATCTTTTGGATTATGGCTTGCAGTCACCATAATACCGCCGTCCATCGGACGGCCTGCTTCCCTGTAGGCAAAAGTTGCATAATAAACTTCTTCAGTGCCGCACAAACCAATGTCGAAGACATTTACGCCCGCATCTCGCAGGCCCTGAATAACGGCGTCAGCTATTTCGTTGCTGGACAAACGTATATCACGTCCGACGATCACCCGCTTCGGCTGAATACTCTCTGCGTAAGCCCGCCCTATACGATAGGCGATATCGGTATTCAGCTCATCGGGAATGCGGCCACGTATATCGTAGGCTTTAAAACAGCTTAAAAATTTAGTCATGAGATTTTATAAGGTTGATAGTGTTATAGAACAAATCAAATCGGCCCCCTGTCGTTTATGCAGGTTTTAACATCAAAAGAATGAATATACCACACCAGTGTATTGGAAAACTGATTATTCCAGTAATATCCGGCCTAATTATAATCATATAATGTCATAATCAATATTTTTTTAGATTTAAAAAGGATTGTTGTTTTATATGGCTAATTTTAACACTCACTTATCCATTGCCACCGGTGCAAGCATGGGCGCGGCTTTGATTGCCGTCAATGTCCGCTTGATTGCCAGCGGCGATATGCCTTGGCTTATTTTTCTGGGTGCGTTAGGCGGACTGTTGCCTGATATCGATGCGAGCAATTCAAGACCCGTAAAGCTGTTGTTTACCGTGCTAGCTTTAATGGGCGTAGCCGGAGCGCTACAGGTTTTTAAAAACAATTACGAACCCTACCCGTTGTTGATGATAGTAGCGGGTACTTACCTGTTTATCCGGCATGTCGTATTTGCTTTTTTTAACCGGCTAACCGTTCATCGAGGCGTATTCCATTCACTATTGGCAGCGGTTTTTTTTGCCTTGTTAATGACGTGCATCAGTTATCATCTTTTGCACTGGAGCGTATTGCATGCCTGGTTAAATGGACTTTTTATTGCATTGGGATTTATCGTTCATTTGCTTCTGGATGAACTTTATAGCGTTGATTTATCCAATGCCCGAATGAAAAATTCTTTTGGCACCGCTTTAAAATTATTCAGCCACAGCAATATGAACGCATCGGCATTATTGGCAATTCTTACCATTCTGCTCTACTGGATGGCACCTTCACCGATGCCCTTGGTTAAAGTGTGGAAAGGAGCGCAATGGAATAACTATTTAACGCCGGTAAGATTACCCATCAGACGACCAATAAATAATAAGGAACATGCAGAAAAATACTTTGGCACTTGAAGCTTAAAGGTTGTTCGTCCCATCCTCTTCGGCCAGGCTCAAGAGAGCCTGCTGTCACCCGATAGCAAATCGGGTGACAGCAGGGGTTCAATCCAGTGCGGCTAAACCGGCTTCAAGCGCTTTATCGAGAATTGTTAATAATGCTTCATGGAAGGAGTGTAGCTCATTGAGCCACTGGCAACAAGAAAGCTGGTGCCACTGCCTTAAATCCATGATAAACCATGGCCAAACAAGAAATAGTCAATTGTCGGATGCCCCCAGTTACCCAAGCAGTGTGCGCAGCGCTTTTCTGCGCACCACATTAATGAATCCATGTTGGAGGTGTCGTAAAGGGTAGGCAAAAAAACTGCCTACACTACATAACTGAGCCGGACGGGTTTTGCATACCCGTCCGCAACGTTTCTGCTTTGTTGCAAAAAATGCATTTTCGCTAGAATAGCTTTAAACGTTAAGGACTGGGTTGCAAACCCAGTCCCGCATAGTTAGATGCATGTCAAATTAACACTTGCATCCGTGGCATTAAAAGTTGCACTGCCAATGCAATTGGCGGTACTTGCGCCATCTTTTCTTAAACCAACAAAATTTAACGTACCGTTTAAACCATTTGGCACACTGCAACTAAACTGCAAACCTTTGTTGCCTGAACCACAAGTACCAGCCTCTCCACAGGAACCCGCTGTAGAAGGTATGGTAGTTCCTGATTCAACTTTAGTACCCACTTGCGAGGTGACACACGCCGTCAACGATCGCATGGCTTGACAGGTAATCGTCATCGATGTAGATTGATCTGAAAGTGAAGAAGTATAGCTACCTGTTCCAGAGCAACTTGCCCCAGCCGAGGTTAACCCGGTAAAACTAAGACTACCGGCTTCACTATTCGGAACCGTGCAGGAGTATGACGCACCACTGCCCGTACAGCTACCAATTCCACTAGCAGGTGTAACCATTAACGTTCCCGTTGCCGGAGTACCGCCCGATAATGTTACGAGCAGTGTGTGAGTCGCAATGTTTGGTGCACAGGTTATTGTCATCGTAATCGACTGATCCGTTATGCCTGCTGTATAACTTGATGTACCGCTACAGGTTTCAGTTGCTGTCATTCCATTAAATGTCAGGCTGCCCCCCACACTGTTTGGCACCGTACATGAATAAGATGTGTCGCTACCGTTACAAGTCCCCGTGCCACTAGTAGGAGTAACCACAAGCGTACCGGAAATAGGTATACCGCCAGACAATGTGATGCTCAATGTATGCGTGATGCCACCCGTGCCGGTAACATTGACGGCAACACTGACTATATCCCTTACAATATCAGGATTTAGGGCGGAAACATTGGCATCCACCGGTGATGTCAATCCCATCAATCCACTATTACTCCTCCGCATTTCAAATGTTATATTACTGGCGCTTGTGGTTGCTGCACCTTCAATTTGTCCGACTGCCAAACCATTACCTTTCTTATCTGTAATGTCACCTGCACCAACATGAACGGTATTATTAGCGGGTGAACACCAACCACCGTATGCGGTTACAGTGGGTGCGCAGCGAGGCGCTCGATTAGTAATGTCCACTTCGTAAAAAGGAACATCGACAAGATAGTCTACTGAATCACCTATCTTGATTCGAATTTTCGATAGCAAATCGGCACTCAAGTAATCAACAAAAACAGCGCGACCTGTCAACGTTTCCTGCTGATCAACTGCAAGAGCGATCGGGTTGGATGAGGTTCGATCAATGCTTGCTGGCTTGGGTGTTGGTTTTGTAAAGGTTTGACCATTAAACCTGGTAATTGCATCGTCTTTCAAAATAGCATCGACAATATCCTTTACATAACCGACGTAAGCTGCTTCGTTGTTATTGACGTTGGCTGCTGTGATTTCGCTAATAGGAAATACGCTAAGATCAACGCGGTGCCAGTCCTGATAAACCCGCCAAAAGCCATTGATCCGTTTCATGCGGCAGGCTTCTAAATAGGGTCCCGTGGAAGCAACAGCGCCTGAGCTGGTGTAGTGGTTATGTTTGCCACCCGCATAATCGCTACTGCCGCGAAAAGGGTCGTAACAGCGATCCAGTTTGTCGGTCGCAGGGTCGCAGTAATTTTGACTTTCGGTATCAACGGCACTGGCACCTGCATCATGATGATCCTGGCAGCAGATGTCGCACATTTCATCTTGACCACCGCCAGAACGTTGGCCTTTGTCCTTGATGATCAAATCACCGTCATAATCCTTGTAGCTTTTGATGGAACTGTCCCATTTTGCATAACCCGGAGTTCTTGCATTTCCGGCTGTCGTAAACTCGCAATCGCAAGATACGGTCAAGAAATCCTCTTGCCGAAGCAAATTGCCACTACCGCCATAGGTATAAGCGGTAAATTTAACTTGATTACTGCCATTAGTGGTGGGAATAAGTGTTTCCCTATTGACATTAACACCTACACTCACAGCCACAACCCCAGAATCGACACTTGGTGTATAATGCACCACGGGTTTATTCCCGCTACCGCCAATATTATTTGCGATCAGACCCGTTGATGCCGCTCCACTGAATTTGTTGATAACGGTGCTGAGACTGGCGGTCTGGGCGGTACCGTCGATATCTGTCCAGCCGACTGTAACCGTAACTTGTTTTTGCACGATATCGCCGCTTGGGGTGGTGGTTACCACTCTGTTATTGGGTGCACCAGTGTAATAATAATTGGTGACTGCCCAACTCCGGTTAAAAGTGATGTTATCTTTGGCGAGACTACCAGAAGGTACAGCCAAGTTACAGACGCCATTAATGAGTTGTTCGGTGCAGCGCCCGCCGCCATTAGCTGTAATCGAGGTAAAGTCGAAAATATCAACAACACTGGAATCCGTTACCTGAAACCCGCGTAAATCTTCAATTTTCTCCTGGGCAATACTCATTGCGATGGAGCGTGCATAAGCGGCGCTGCTACTTGTAAAAAATGTGCCCTGCAATTGCACCACTGCAGTGATGCCAATGGCAAAAACAAGTCCAGCGATGAGTACTTCGATAAGGCCGACGCCTTTTTGAGAAAATAGTTCTTTCATATTGGTTACCTGTGCAGTGGGCTGGCGTTATTTAAAAATCCCGCCAACTTCCGGGGATGTAACCGATACCGTAATTGGCGCTATTATTGGGTGACGCTATATTGCCTAGAAGCGTTGAATCGTAGACCACTGAATAGCTGCCTTGCATGGCACCTCCGCCTGCATCTGATACCAATGCGCCATAAATAACGGGAGTCCCACCAAAATCGGCACTGGGTATGCCGGGATTGCTAGGGTTATCAAAAATATAAGGAATTCCGTAAAAAGTACCATTTGAGTGGTCTACCAGTGTATGATCGTCAATCACCAAAATTACGGGGGCAGTTTCTGAGCCAATTGTTATACCTGAAATATTACAGTCACCTGTTATCCACCATAACCTGAATTTTTGCCCTGATGTTGCGCTTAAACCGGTGCAATTGTCAGCAACCTGGTAGTTTGAATTTGCCATTGAGTAAATGGTTTCCCAATCACCACGTGCCACGCCAAACATATACTGGAATATATCATGAGGAAAGTTGGGGTCGTTGGCCAATATATCAGGGCCAACATTACCTTTCGACGAAAGTTTTTCTCCAGACGGATTGCTGCATGTGCCGTTAAAATCCCCAAGTTGGCAAGTCGCTGCTGAATTACCTGTAAAGGTTACATCGCCATTGGGTGAAGGCCCACCCGTCCAAATGGATACTGGGATGCCATTGCCGGCACCGTTAGGGTTGGCAACAATATTGAAGTCACCTCCTGTGCCCACACTGCCAGCCGCCATCACGGAAACCTCAGGTGATGAACCGCCCAGAATTTTCTTCATGGTGATTTCACGTTGAACTGTTGCAGTACCTGTTCCATCAGCGCTCAATCCTGTTGATTGAAACCGATAAACAGATACCCCGCCTATTAATGCACCTGTGTCTGTTATGCTCACTCCAAAGGAAGCTTCACCAGCCCCGGCAGCCGTTCCATCTGCTTTTCTTCCATTGGGAACTTGTGAGTTGTTGATAATCGTTGTCCATGATGCTGCGGTTCCGTCAAAATTGTGTCTAAACTGATCGTCAAATTTTTGCACGGCAAAATCAAGCCCTGCTTCAGCGGTGGCAAAAGCTTCCTTGTAACGTGCTTCGTTAGCAGCCATGCGAAAGTCGAATATTCCCACTTTAGCGGCCATAAGTACCATCAGCGTGGTAATAATCAGAACAACTATTGAGACGATAAGGGTTGCCATGCCTTGTTGCTTTTGAAGATATTGATTTTTCATGCCATTGCTCCCAATTACTTATTTCAAGTCAGATACACTGCAAATGAGAATATTTAGGGACAGGGAACGGGACCGGTGTCTTCATTGCGGATTTTTACAATTTCTGAAATTGTTCTTGCGACGGTATTGTCTTTGCGTAATCGGCCGCGAATGGTAATCTCGATTTGCCTGATATACATACAGGCCTCGATGACGAACGTTTCAACAAACTCCAATCCTGGGTGGGTTACACCTGCAATAGTTTCGGGAAAGAGTTCAATCAATGTCTCATCAGTTAAATTCTCCCAACCTCCCACAGTGCAAGCTATGCCGCTTTTACGAATTTCTATTGCGCCATCAACCGAATCCCACCGATAACCATAACGTTCGGCATTGCCATCATCTATGCCGTCTTTGTCTTCATCATAGGCAAAACCCACGCATGAATTTGCATTGCCATGGTCATTATTACCAATAGTTAAACGACTTAGTGGGGTAGAGAATGGATACGAGCCTGCTGCACGTGTAGCTCCCAAACCATCAAAGCCAGCTCTTCGGATATCACGAGTAATCAAACTCATCGCCGCCCTCAATTGCTGATTGAGCCGAATGGATTTAAGATTGTCATTATCGGATTTAATCATGGTAACAAACATACTGATAACAGCGGAGAGGACGATAAGCCCAATTACAATGGAAATCATCAACTCAATTAAGGTAAAACCAGCTTCCATGGGTTCTTTGGGACTAAATTTGGTTGCCCGATTCATTAACAATCTCCACTGTCCGTATAGCTAGTGATAGTTGATTTAGGATTATCTTCCTTACAGATTCGAATTCGGCCAAGCGTCGATGTGCTAACACCTAATGTTTTGTTATTGCCAGCAGAAAATGTAACTGTTCCTTGCGTTCCTGTACCTTGCAACGGATTAAAGATACGCGAATTTGTCGTATTAAAATTGACGGTGATGCCTTTAAAATCGGAGCTTTGCACTACGCTTCCAGTTAAACAACTATTGGCAGTTGTACAATCACAAGTCGCCGCAGCAGCAGTAGTCGCATGCGGCGTCATGCCATAACACCAAGTACTAAGATCGGTATTTGTCGTTGCAGGGCTGAAAGCAATGCCCACGAAAGCATTCCTTGTAATCGCCTCGGCTTTAGCATTGTGTAAGGCTGCAACTAACCCCTCAGCTGCGCCTTCTACGCGCTGTTGTTGCATTTGCTCATTTAATGATGGCATTGCCATTGCAGCTAGAATGCCGATAATGGCGACAACGACCATAACTTCGGTAAGCGTAACCCCCCGCTTTGTTTGTAATATTGACCTGAACTGTTTCATATAGCGACTGCCGGATGTTGGCGTTATTAACAAACAGACTGAGTGCTGGATAAAACTTTTTTGCCAGACTAAGAAAAAACCGCCGTATTTTGTCTGTACATGATTATCCACTTTCTTTGTGTAGATTAAGTATAGATAATGGTTATTGATCTGCTAGGTATGTTATAACCAAATGCGCTTGATAAAATGTATTGCAAGCTATTCTATTCCTAAGCTCCATTTTGTCAATTTACCTTCGCGATGAAGGGTTATGCTATATTTCTTGAAAAAATAAGTTTAAAAAGGCGGCACTATGAAACTATTTAAACGACCTTCCGGCTTTACTTTAATCGAATTGATGGTTGTAGTGGCTATTATCGGAACTTTGGCGGCGATTGCTTACCCGTCTTATACGGATTATGTGATTCGTTCAAAGCGTGCGGATGGCAAAGCAGCGCTGTTGAAGGTGCAATTGGCACAGGAAAAATATAGAGCAAATTGCCCCCAATATGCTACAACAATCTCGCCAGGCTACCCAATTCCCCCTGCTATATTTAATTGCGCGGATTTAAAGATTAATGTTCCTAACACTTCTCCAGATAATCATTACACGATTGCAATTTCAGGTACGCCAAATGCCTCTAGTTATACCTTTACAGCTACGCCCAGTGATTTTACGGATTCAACTTGCGGAGTTTTTGCGGTTAAAGAAGACGGTAAAACAATCTCTACCACGCAAACTACGCCTGCAAAAGTGCAGGAGTGCTGGGGAAAATAGCCGACATCCCCCCTGCGGGATGGGATTTGCAACCCTGTCCCAAACGATTTGACATTGCCGCTATCTTTTAACCTTACCAGAACCCCCGGAATAAAGCAGTTCGGGCACCAGCGAGAGTATACCCCCCTTTTTTATCATCCATTGATTCGATACAAATTGCATCCCGAATGGTATACTAAAAGTACACTTAACCAAGGGGAAAAGCCACATGTCAGCCAAAATACAAACCAGCTTGCGCATTGATGCCGATAAGCTAACGGAAGCCAAACAAATACTATCCCAACTCGGCATGAACTTCAGTGAAGCTGTCAACATCTTCACTAACCTGATTGTTGCTAAACAGGGCCTGCCCTTCGATGTCGCTTTGCCCAATGAGGAAACCAAGGCCTCCATGCTGGATATCCGTGCAAGAAAAAATCTGGAAGCCATCACACTTGAACAACTCCAACGTGAAATTGATACACAATGAGATCCATTTCGCGCCATAAAACGTTCATCAAAGATATACGCAACTTCCGCCTGACGGACACACAGACAACAAAGTTTTTCCTGTACGTTGCCTGTTTGCTAAATGATGAACCATTACCACCTGAAGCCAAGGATCATGCGTTACAAGGCGAATGGAGTGACTTCCGCGAATTGCATCTGGGCGGAGATACCCTGCTTATCTATCAGACTGATGTGCAACATGTTTACCTGACTCGACTGGGTAGCCACGCCCGACTTTTCAAAAGCATGTAAGCCCCTCTGAAGCTAATACTGCTACCTTAAATATTTAATTATTGATAATCAAAGTATTGCACATGCTTGGTGCCTTGGAATCATAAGCAAAGGATAAGGTTTTGGACGACGTTTTATGGCTCTGGGCTGGTTCTTTCGTTTTTGCAGGCCCACGGATGTTGATGCTCTATGCGGGACGGGGTTTGCAACCCCATCCCAAACGTTTTGACATTGCCGCTATCTTTTAACCTTACAAGAACCCCCGGAATAAAACAGTTCGGGCACCAGCGAGAATGGACGTTTCCGGCTTGTGCATCAAAAAATAGTAGCGGGTATGTCCCCTCTCCGGAACTATCTTTAATGGCATAAAAATATCGTTTGAAGTTCTCAACACAGACAAACCGTGAATAACGCGGTTGCAAACCCCGTCACGCTTAAGGGTACCATGAGTTTTTTATCCAATAACGACTCGATAAATTTAATCTGAAATATTCCTTATTCCTCTGCCTATAGCATAATAAGTTATACCTTGCTTCTTAAGCAGTTCAGGCTGGTACAAGTTTCTGCCATCAAAAATCACCGGATCTTTTAAGCTATTTTTTATCAAATCAAAGTCAGGACTCCAGAAGTTTTTCCATTCCGTCACCACAATCAAGGCATTGGCGCCCTGCAGCGCTTCTTCAGCCGTATCAACAAAAGTTAAGCCTTGCTTATCGCCATATATCCTTTTTGCCTCATCCATAGCTTCCGGATCAAAAGCTCTAACGGCGGCCCCTGCATTAATCAATGCTTCAAGGATAACACGGCTAGCCGCTTCTCTCATGTCATCGGTTTTTGGTTTAAATGCCAAGCCCCAAAGCGCAAAGGTTTTGCCTTGTAAATCACCTTTGTAGTGCTTAAAAACTTTATTAAATAAAACCTGTTTTTGGCGATCGTTGACATTTTCAACCGCGTTCAGCAATTCTGCTTTGTAGCCCATTTGCTTTGCCGTGCGTTCCAGCGCTTTGACATCTTTAGGAAAACATGATCCTCCGTAGCCGCAGCCGGGATAAATAAAGGAATAGCCAATGCGGGAATCGGACCCTATGCCGTTTCTGACATGCTCTATGTCAGCGCCCAATAGCTCGGCCAAATTAGCCAATTCGTTCATAAAGCTGATTTTTGTGGCTAACATGGCATTGGCGGCATATTTGGTCAGTTCAGCCGAACGCACGTCCATGGTTATGATGCGTTCATGGTTACGATTAAACGGCGCATAGAGCGCTTTTAACAATTCCGCGGTCCTTGGGTTATCCGTTCCGACAATAATGCGATCCGGTTTCATGAAGTCATTAATCGCAGCGCCTTCCTTTAAAAACTCCGGGTTTGACACGACATCAAAATCAATAACTACACCACGTTTTTCCTGCACTTGAAGAATTGTCTCCTTCACTTTGTCAGCCGTGCCAACAGGCACTGTCGATTTATCAATGACAATACGATAGTCATTCATATTTTCAGCGATGGATTTGGCGACCGCCAAAACATATTGCAAATCAGCAGCGCCATCTTCATCAGGCGGCGTGCCGACCGCTATAAACTGAAAAACACCATGACTTACGGCTTCCTGAATATCCGTGGTAAATTTTAACCGTCCGGAGTGTTGATTATCCTTAACCATTTCATCCAGCCCGGGTTCGTAAATGGGAATAATGCCTTTATTTAAATTATCGATTTTTTGTTGGTCAACATCAATACATAATACGTCATTACCAACCTCCGCCAAACAAACACCCGTCACTAAACCTACATAACCGGAACCAAATACTGTTACTTTCATTTTTCTTCCTAAAATATAATTTGGTTTATCAAACAGAGTGATTAATTATAACCCCCCCAAGCCCTACGAAACCACGCCAACTAATGGTCAGACCATTATTATTTTGTCTATCTTGCTTCAATCGCATCAGCCACTATGCCACGTGCCTCCAAAGCCCGTCTGTTAGGTTGGCGTTCAAACCAAGTCCAGTCGTCTCCCAGAAGGATCAAAAATTGATCTGGTGTTTATTATGTCTACTCCCGCACGGCGGGCGAGCTGAAAACAAAAATCCCGAACTGGAGCTTGATCCGCATCGGCATCGTGCTAGAGTAATCACGATAAAATTGCTATAGACTATATTTATGGAATTAAAACCTACCCATACCACTGAATTATGAAATCCATTTTAATCGTTAGCGCTGTCCAACAACCTTGTAATGCAGACAGAGAAACAAACCTAGGCTTTTCCATTGCAAAAATACATGAGGCCGCCGCTGCCAATGCTGATCTGGTGGTCCTTCCGGAGCTGCATCTAGGGCCCTATTTTTGTCAAAATGAAGATTATAATAATTTTGATCTTGCTCAATCTGTTCCAGGTCCTGCGACTGAAATACTGTCAGCGGTGGCCAAAAAACTTAAAATTGTTATAGTATCAACGCTGTTCGAAAAAAGAGCGCCTGGCCTTTATCATAACACTGCGGTGGTCTTCGATAAAGATGGAAGTATCGCCGGTAAATACAGAAAAATGCACATACCCGACGATCCGGGTTTTTATGAAAAGTATTATTTTACGCCCGGCGATCTGGGTTTTAAACCCATAGAAACATCTATCGGTAAATTAGGCGTTTTAATCTGTTGGGATCAATGGTTTCCGGAAGCCGCCAGATTAATGGCTCTAGCCGGTGCAGAAGTTTTAATATACCCAACCGCCATCGGCTGGGATGCTCAAGATAGCCCGGCAGAACAACAACGCCAACTGGACGCCTGGATCACTATTCAGCGCTCCCACGCTGTCGCCAATGGCATTCCGGTCATTTCCTGCAACCGTATCGGCTTTGAGCAAGCCACTGACTCTTCAGATGGGATCAATTTCTGGGGCAACAGCTTTATAGCCGGCCCGCAAGGCGAAATAATAACCCAAGCCAATGATGTAGATACAAAACTATTAACATGCGAGCTAAATAGCAGCCGTATTGAACGGGTCAGGCAAATATGGCCCTACTTGCGTGACCGCCGGATTGAAGCCTATGGCGATTTATGTAAACGTTTTATCGATTAAGCAGGTAACAATGGGTACCGGCAATTCAGTTCCAGAATGTTTGTTGCTTAATAGCCCATTGTTTATCTCAGAATATCGCCTAACTTATTCATAAATAACATTGAAGCGAATTTCATTTAATACCTGGCCTGTTTCATCAACCAGCCTTGCAGTCCATTTCGTCCTGTCGCTATAAACAAACAATTGGCGGCTAGACGTCCGCCATCTATCATCCGATATATTAACTTTTTTTCGGGTAATAAGCTTATCATCCAACAACCACTCGTGGTAAACCGTGTGGCCTTTCATTGCCTTAAGTTCAACAAAATAATAAACCGATGTTGAACTTTTTTTACTGAGCTTCATAGGCAATGCTATTTCACCTACCGGCTCCTCATTATTAATTTTAAAAGTCAGCAACGCTCTGATGATATTGTTATTAATCTCAATTTTTGGCTTTACAGGCGCACTAACTATTTTTTCGGGCAAAACAGCCTGGGGCTTCACGTTCGTGTCTTGGCTATCGGACTTTAAAAAAAAGTATAACGCGGCAATAAACAATAAAATGCCGGAAAGAGCCAGCAATACCCGTTTGATATTCCATTCAGTTATCACTTTTGGTGCCGGAACGTCATGTTCCGCCTTTTTACCGGCAGAAGGATATTTAATTTTAATTACAATGTTTTTTTTCTCTTCCATATAATTACCTAATTTATGCCGCTATTTCAAACGATAACGGCTTAAGTGTTTCCTTCCACTCCGATAGCAGCCGTTGGCTACGATGCCCTGATTCTTTCCTGATCAAATTATTGTAAAGCCGGGAACCTGGCTTGGAGTAACAGGATTACGCCCGCTACCCTGATCCTGGCTAAATTTTATGATAAATATCAGCGCCTTCTTCAAGAAATTGCCTGGATTTTTCATCCATGCCTTTCTTTAATGCCTCTTGTTCATCTTTAATCCCTTTTGCCATTGCGTAGTCGCGTACGTCCTGACTGATTTTCATTGAGCAGAAATGCGGCCCACACATGGAGCAGAAATGGGCGACTTTCGCCGACTCTTTTGGCAAGGTTTCATCATGAAATTCGCGTGCTTTTTCGGGATCAAGCCCTATATTGAATTGATCTTCCCAACGAAACTCAAAACGGGCTTTGGACATGGCGTTGTCCCGGGCTTGCGCGCCGGGATGACCTTTTGCCAAATCAGCGGCATGGGCGGCGATTTTATAGGTGACGATGCCTTCGCGCACATCCTGCTTGTTCGGCAAACCCAAATGCTCCTTTTGGGTCACGTAACAGAGCATGGCGCAACCGTACCAACCGATATTCGCCGCGCCTATGGCCGAGGTGATATGGTCGTAACCGGGAGCAATATCGGTAGTCAGCGGGCCCAAGGTATAGAAAGGGGCTTCTCCACATTCTTCCAGTTGCTTTTCCATGTTGACTTTAATCATGTGCAAAGGCACATGACCCGGCCCTTCGATCATGGTTTGCACATCGTGCTTCCAGGCGATTTTTGTCAGTTCCCCGAGGGTTTCCAGTTCGCCGAATTGGGCTTCATCGTTGGCATCATAAATTGAACCGGGACGCAAGCCATCGCCTAAGGAAAAAGATACGTCGTATGCCTTCATGATTTCGCAGATTTCTTCAAAATTCGTGTACAGAAAACTTTCTGTATGATGCGCCAGGCACCATTTAGCCATGATGGAACCTCCACGCGAGACGATGCCGGTCATGCGTTTAGCGGTTAATGGCACATGATGCAAACGTACGCCCGCATGGATAGTGAAATAATCTACGCCCTGCTCTGCCTGCTCGATCAGGGTATCGCGGAAGATTTCCCAGGTCAGGTCTTCGGCTTTGCCATTAACCTTTTCCAGTGCCTGATAAATAGGCACTGTACCGATAGGCACGGGTGAGTTGCGTAAAATCCATTCGCGGGTTTCATGAATGTTTTTACCGGTGGATAAATCCATGATGGTGTCGCCGCCCCAGCGTATGCCCCAGAGCATTTTTTCGACTTCTTCATCAATCGACGAAGTAACAGCGGAGTTACCTAAATTGCCATTAATTTTTACCAGAAAGTTACGGCCTATGATCATAGGCTCCAATTCCGGATGATTGATGTTGGCGGGAATAATGGCCCTGCCCCTGGCCACTTCGGAACGGACAAATTCAGCGGTAATGACATCCGGAATTGAGGCGCCAAAAGAATCACCAGGGTGTTGGCCTTTCCACAATTCACGCATTTCTTCCATTTTCTGGTTTTCACGAATGGCGATAAATTCCATTTCCGGGGTAATAATGCCTTGTCGTGCATAGTGCATTTGCGACACATTGGCGCCTGCTTTGGCACGACGCGGTTTACGAATATGTTCGAAACGCAGATTTGCTGTTGCCGGGTCTTCCAGACGCTGGCGGCCAAAGTCCGAACTGGGGCCTATTAATTCTTCAGTGTCGTTTCTTTCTTCAATCCAGGTTGAACGAATTGAACCCAGACCTTTTTTTAAATCAACCTCAACATTAGGATCAGTATAAACACCGGAGGTATCATAGACATAAAGCGGACCGTTTTTTTCCACAGCGCCAAAATGAACAGGTGTGTCGGATAAGGTAATCTTGCGCATGGGAACCTGAATGTCAGGCCTACTGCCTTGAACATAGATTTTTTCTGATGCGGGGTAAGAATCAATTTTTATACTACTGGTGGTGGTCTCAGTAACGTCTTTTAGAACAGCGCTCATGCTTATCTCCAATAACAATAAAACAAGACGCAGGGAAGTTGGGGCTTTCCTACGCCGGTATTAACCGGGGTCAGGTTCAAAGGGTTTCTCTCAGCCTCCCGTTCCTGCATGCTGCCTGGAAACGGAAAAGCACCCCTAGCCTTTACGGATGTGGCACTAAGTTAAAGGATAATGGCACGGATTGCAAGCACTAGCAGTATCATAAGCTCTATAAACATCTTATAAAACAACCAGTTTTAACAATCAACTTAGTTGTTGGCAAGCTTAATAATCAATGATTTAGAGTTAATTGTGGCGATATTTTTAGGTCTTTTTAGGTATTTTTTATATCATATGGAGTCAAGAGTGCGTGAATTTCGGTTCGCATTAAAATAATAAGGCGATTTCCAAGAATGAATATACCCAAATTGTGCAGGATTTTTGTTCATTTTCAAGGCGTAAAAAGGTGCGCATAGCTGGCTATGTAATCCTTTTTACAACGCGGACAATGGGCAAAAAGACTAGCAAGTTGGGTATATTCTTTGCCGGAAATCGCCTAAGTTTATTTTTCCCTTGTTCACGCGCTGTAAATAAAATTTTTAATTAGGATAGTCTGTGAAAATTTCTGTTGTTGTTCCTGTTCATAATGAAGCCGGCAATATTGTCCCCTTAATAGAAGAGATCGTTAATGCCATGGGTCAAGCAGATGCCTATGAAATCATTTATGTTGATGACGGAAGTAACGACCGGACAGAGGCTATTTTAAAACAGGCCCTTCGAGACTTTCCAGCCCTGAGAGTCATTCGGCATCAGCAAAGTTGTGGACAAAGCACCGCTATTTATACGGGTGTCAAAGCCGCAAACTATCCCTGGATTGCCACTCTGGATGGCGATGGTCAAAATGATCCCGCTGATATTCCTCGTTTGTACGACGTATTAATAAGGAAAAATGAAACCAAAGGGGATTTATGGATGGTGGCCGGATGGCGAAACAAACGTTACGATTCTTCGTGGCGGCTTTTTTCTTCCAAAGTGGCCAATGGCGTCCGTTCGCGTTTACTGGGTGATAATACGCCGGACACTGGATGCGGCTTAAAAGTATTTTCTAGGGATAACTTTCTGGGCTTGCCTTATTTTGATCATATGCATCGCTTTTTACCTGCCTTGATTCTAAGGGCGGGTGGTCAGGTGATTTCCGAGCCAGTCAATCATAGATCCAGAACTAGCGGCCATTCAAAATACGGCACATTAGATCGGCTTTGGGCGGGAGTTATTGATTTATTTGGGGTTATTTGGTTACAGAATCGCGCAAAACTTCCAGTAATTAAAGAAGTTGAAGCAGATTAACATACGTCCGGTTATTAGGGGATTAATATTTTAATTTTATTATTCGCCAGGTGGACACGAAGGAAAATAAAACCTCGTGTCCCCTGGTAGTGATTTTTAAAACCTGCCTTAACCTTACCGCCAGTTTTTATATCTAAAACTTTTTGGTTAACTTTTTAAGGTAATCTAAAAAGTCATCTTTTAACTCTTTATGCAGTAGGCCATGCTCTACGGTCGCTATTAAAAAACCAAGCTTGGAACCACAATCATAACGCCTGCCTTCAAATTCGAATGCCAAAACCTGTTCATCATTTAGTAAATCAGCAATTGCATCGGTTAATTGAATTTCACCGCCCGCGCCCCTGCCGGATTTTTCGATTTTGTCAAAAATTGCGGGTGTCAATATATACCGGCCGACTACCGCTAAATTTGAGGGCGCCTCTTCCGGCTTGGGTTTCTCAACAATTATTTCAATTGGCGCTGATTTTTCTGAAGACTCACCGGTTTTCACAATGCCATAACTAGCCGTTTCTGATGGATCAACCCTTTCAACGCCTAATATAGAAGTGTTTTTTTGTTCGTAAAGCTCAACCATCTGAGCCATACAACCTCGGTCAGCATCTTCGATCAAGTCATCCGCCAGTATCACGGCAAAAGGCTCATCACCAATAACAGGCTTGGCGCAATAAACCGCATGACCCAGACCCAAGGCCTCGGATTGTCTTATAAAAACACAAGATACATGGGGTGGCACAATATCCCGGATCAGCTTAAGCAATTCGGTTTTATTTTTTGCCTCCAGCTCTTTTTCCAGCTCATAGGCCTTGTCGAAATGGTCAGTTATTGAGTTTTTGCTGCGCCCGGTGATAAAGACCATGGTGTCAATACCCGCTGCAACCGCTTCTTCAACAGCATATTGAATCAAAGGCTTATCAACAATCGGCAACATCTCTTTGGGGATACCCTTGGTTGCCGGCAAAAAACGCGTTCCTAATCCCGCAACCGGGAAAACTGCCTTGGTAATTATTCTACTCATTAATTGTTTCCATTTAAATTAAAAATAAGGCGCAAGGCGAACGAGCCTGACTCCTTCTTCTTGCGCCATTTATCTTACGCTTTCACACCATCAAACACGTCCGTATTGATCGTTAAAACGAACGATATCATCTTCTCCCAGATAACTTCCCGATTGGACTTCAACGATCTCCAAAGGTATAACTCCGGGGTTTTCAAGACAATGCACAATACCCAAGGGAATATAAATGGATTCATTTTCGGTGATCAACAGTTTTTCATCGCCCTTGGTAACCAGTGCAGTGCCTTTAACAACAACCCAATGCTCCGCACGATGGTGATGCTTCTGAACGGATAATTTTCCTCCCGGCTTGACCACTATTCGTTTAGTCTGGTGGCGCTCGCCCGTATCAACCAAATCATAATGTCCCCAGGGACGGTAAGCTTTCCGGTGAATATTCGCTTCGCTTCGTCCAAGAACCTTTAACTGGTCAACAATTTGTTTAACTTCCTGAACCCGGTCTTTGGATGAAATCATCACCGCATCATCCGTTTCCACAATAACAAGATCAGTAACGCCAATAACTGCAACCAGCTTACTGTGAGCATGTATGAATGAATTTCGGGTATCAACGGTCAATACATCGCCGCTAATGGCATTTCCGAAAGGGTCTTTATCGGTCACATCCCATAATGCAGACCATGACCCAACATCATTCCACCCCGCATCCAGAGGGATGACAACGGCCTTGTCTGTTTTCTCCATAACGGCATAGTCGATTGAATCAGCAGGACATGTAGAAAATATTTCTTTATCCAACCGGACAAAATCCATGTCAATTTTTGCCGCTTTAAGCGCTTGCCGGCAAATGGCCAGCATGTCCGGATTAAATTTTTCCAACTCGGCCAGAAAACTTCCGGCCTTGAAAGCAAACATCCCGCTATTCCAATAAAAGTCACCACTTTTGAGATAATGTTTTGCTGTCTCAGCATCGGGCTTTTCAACAAATGCCGCCACGCTGTAAGCTGAACCATGCTGAAAAGTGTCACGCTTGATGTAACCATATCCCGTTTCAGGTTCAGTAGGCACTATGCCAAAGGTAACCAAAAATCCCTGCTCAGCCAACGCTTTTGCCTGAATAACTGCTTTATGAAAAACCTCCAAATCGGATATGACATGGTCAGCAGGCAATATCAGTAAAACATCATCCTCAGAAGTCGCTGTTAAGGCCGCCATAGCGACTGCGGGTGCGGTGTTCCTGCCCATGGGTTCTAGAATAATAGCCCCTGGTTTTGCGCCTATTTCCCATAATTGTTCCGCCATCATAAAACGGTGATCTTCATTGCACACCGCAAGAGGCGCCTTTAATCCTTTAAGCCCATCCAGCCTAAGCACCGTTTCCTGAACCATTGTGTGATCAGAAACCAGCGGCAGAAATTGTTTCGGATAGTGTCCGCGAGAAAGTGGCCAGAGCCTTGTACCTGAGCCACCTGATAAGATAACGGGAATCATAATATTCTTTTCCTTAATTTGTGTAGTTGTTTCAAAATACGCGAAATATTTTATTGATCTTAACACCTCTTAATAAACATATTGTAATTATGGCTTAGAAGCCAGCGACCTAAATAATCCTTCCTTGCATAAGCAGGTTTAACACTTTTTGAACGTTTTCATCCAAAGTTAGGAACGAGCATGAAATAGCTTGATCAAGTTCATGCTTCGATAAGCCCGGCATTAATGGTATGTGAGTTCCAAGTTGCTCGACTTATTTCATGCTCGTTCCTTAGTTCGTAAGTATTGACAACGGGTTCAGGCTTCTCCGGCGCTTCGTATGGAGAACCAATGCCGAAAAAAAAAGGGTCTCCCCTTTCCCTGGCTTATTTATACTAACCTTTTACATCGCGCATTGTTCGCAGGCTTCGATTGGACATTGGCAATATATTTCCAAAAAATCACCATGCGGCATTTGTTTCCGCGCATCATCACGATCGGATTTAAAAGGGGAAATAAAGACCGTTAAGGTGATAATCCCAGCTTCTATATTCAACTTTGCTATTTCACCAACTCGCCTGATGTTCTCAACACGATCAGGATCGCAAAAACCCAAATCGCTGCACAACCCATGACGGGCATTATTGCCATCAACTACATAGCTGGTAACACCAACTCTATGTAAATTTTCTTCCACTGCGTGAGCCAAAGTGGATTTGACTATACCCGATAACCCGGTAAGCCAGAGGAAAACACTTTTGCTTTTTATGCCGTGCTTCCCTATCGGCACGGGTTATAGTTGCTTTATGCCATACAGTATTAGTGCTTTTCTTCGTCATCTCGGTTATAGGGTGCTTAATTCCTTAGTGTATTTTTTTGCGAATGCTGAAATAAAACCTGGCAATTCATTCATTGGCAAATGATTGATGCCGGCCGCGCTTTTACGCCCCCCTCCAGTTGGAAATAAAGAGCACAATTCATCGGCCCCTGAATTCTTGGTTAATGGCGCACGGACACTGATTTGATAACCTCCTTGATCATTGTAACTTATAACTGCATGAGCGCTTACCGGGTTTTGATTGGCAAGTTCGTTACCCAATACACCGCTAATTCGTCTTGCCCAAGGCTCATCCGGCAGAATATAAACCGCAATGGCATCAGTTAGGTATTCTGGTTTAATGTGCCTGGCATGAACCATATCTTCTGCATAACCGGTTAATAGTTTTTGGTATGTGGTTAAGTTATCGGCCATAAAGTCAAAAGGCGACTCGTAGGCTGCCAATTCACGATAAAGCAAATCCGGTGGGAAATGCAAATCAGCAAGGCTGCTACCATAGCCGTTATAATTGATGCAAACCCCCAAATCTTTAAGTTGCGTAAGTTGGTTTGCGGATAACGAAAGGCTATAGGCGGCCTGTTCTGCAGTGTCAATCAGATTATCCCCAAAAGCCGCGGTAACCGCCCATGCACGGTATTTCCCTCCTAAGTGTTTATCAACCAACAGACTGGTGCATCTGTTTGCCGCAGTATCGATAATTGCTTTAAGATTAGGATGTTGCGGAATGTCACCCGACTCATGATGATCGACATAAAACACTGAGGCGCCTTGCAGCAGGATTCTATCCAGAGCCGGGCGATTTTTCTTTAAGGAAATATCCAGAACCGTTACAGAGTCGTTTTTTTGTACGGATAAGCGTTCCAGTAATAAGATGTCCCTTTTTACCCCAGTCACCAGCTTTGATTGCTTTGGTTCTGCCAACCGCAGTTGCACAAGAGCACAAATACCATCTGCATCGCCGTTAAATACATCAATTTGCATAGTTTGGCTCTGATTTTAAGTGTTGGATTTTATTTTACCCGATCAATAGGGCAAATGGAAAACATCATGGTTGGAAAAGCGTTATTCGATGTAGAATGTCATTAATATACACAAAATATTTTGTTATTTAATGACAACTCAAGACCGTTTTGTAAACTTGCGATTTTTTTCTGAATCCTTTAAACGATTTTTGCCCAACCCCCAAGCAGTATCTCTGGCTATTATTTTAATTGTCAGTTTTATTCTGATTTACTCATTGTCCAGCTTATTAATGCCTGTTTTTGCCTCCATTGTCCTGGCCTATTTACTGGAAGGCCTGGTCGGCAAAGCTGAAAACTTAGGGATGCCACGATTACCGGCGGTATTACTGGTGTTTTCCGGTTTTATAGCATGCTTAGGATTTTTATTGTTTTATTTGATGCCGCTTGTCTCTCAACAGGCCGTCGAGCTTATTCAACATATTCCAGATATTATTAACAGTGCTAAAAATGGCATCATGCGTCTGCCGGAAAGGTATCCGAAGCTGATTTCAGAAAGTAAAATTCAACAGATGATGTTTGCGGTACAGAGCGAATTGTTAACTTATGGTCAAAATGTGTTGTCGCTTTCGGCTGCATCAGTAGTGGGCTTAGTGAGTGCAATGATTTATCTGTTTTTGGTGCCCATGATGGTTTTTTTCTTTTTGAAGGATAAAAATATTTTAATTTCCTGGTTTTTGCAGTTTATGCCCAGGAACAGTAATTTAACCGTGCATGTATGGGAAGAAGTTGATATCCAGATCGGTAATTATGTTCGCGGTAAATTTGCCGAAATATTTATTCTCTGGTTTGTCAGTTATGCAACCTTCGCAACAATGGGGCTAAATTACGCCATGTTATTGGCGGTATTGATGGGCGTGCAGGCCATTATCCCTTACATAGGAGCAACCCTGGTCACTTTTCCGGTGCTTGGCGTCGCTTACTTTGAATGGGGATTAAGTGGTGATGAATTTATGTACCTTGTTATCGCTTACTCAATCATTCAAGCTTTAGATGGCGTTGTACTGGTACCTGTGTTGTTTTCTGAAGCAGTGAATTTACATGCTATCGCAATTATCGTCGCCATTTTATTTTTTGGTGGCTTGTGGGGCTTTTGGGGCGTATTTTTCGCAATCCCATTGGCAACCGTTGTAAAAGCGGTTTTAACCGCATGGCCAAGAATTGGCGATAAAAACAGCGCAATATTCGCGGATATGAGCTCTAAAGACGACCCATCAATGTATTAACATGGACAGCTACACTGGCCGCTAAAGCCTTAAGGTTATAACCCCCTTCCAATGCTGAAATGATCCTGTTTTTGCAATAGCTGTCAGCAATGTCCATCAATTCTTGAGTAAGCCATCCAAAATCCTCTTCCACCAGCCTTATTGATGATAACGGATCGTCGTTATGGGCGTCGAAACCCGCTGAAACAAGCAGTAATTCGGGTTTGAATTTCCTCAGTTCGGGTAAAATAATGGTGTTGTATTTTTTCCTGAACTCAACACCCGTATCACCCGCAGCCAACGGCACATTAAAAATATTGCCAACGCCAGTTTCTTTCGGATAGCCCGTGCCAGGGTAATTGGGCATCTCATGGGTAGATGCATACAGGACATTGGGTTGGTTATAAAAAACCGCTTGTGTGCCATTGCCATGATGGACATCAAAGTCAACAATTGCAATTCGATCGATATTATAGTGGCGACGCGCATAACTGGCTGCAATCGCTACATTATTAAAAAGACAAAAACCCATGGCCAAATCCGGTTCGGCATGATGACCGGGCGGACGTATTGCGCAAAAAGCGTTATCAACCTCGCCAGCCATGACCTTATCAACCGCATCACAAACAGCGCCAACCGCCCGAAAAGCGGCTTTTTCCGTTCCTGGCGACAATACCGTATCACGGTCCAGATAGTGCTCGCCTTGTTCCGGTATCGCCGCACGGATAGCCTCAACATGAAACAGCGGGTGAACCAGCCTGATTTGCTGTTCAGTACCGAGCGGCGGAGACACCCTGATTAAATTAGAAAATACCGGCGATTCCAGAGCTAAAGCAATGCTTTTGAGCCGATCAGCACATTCGGGGTGGCCTGTGCCCGTTTCATGAAAAAGAAAATCCGGATGGCTATAATAAAGTGTCTTCACATTGCCCGCCTAAATGTATCAACTAATTTGAAACTCTTTTACGGTGTTATTCAAGCATGAATATGCCCTAATTGCGCCGTAAACTAACTAATATAACCCCAACTGCAATTGCGCCACTTCGGACATCATTTCCCTTGACCAGGGTGGGTCAAGCACGACTTCAACATCAACACTGGCAACACCCGGAAGCGCACGGATACATTTTTCCACATCACCCTGGATAACGGGCCCCATGCCGCAACCCGGCGCAGTCAGGGTCATTATGATATGGACGGCATTTTCAACCTCATTGACGGGCTTTACGTTACAATAATAAACTAGGCCAAGATCAACAATATTCACCGGAATTTCCGGGTCATAAACTGTTTTCATCACTTCCCAGCAGTTTTTTTCTACTGCTTCGGGACTGGTTTCTGATACCAGTGTTTTCAATTGATGCTGCTCCATGCCCAATACATCAGCATCGGCACCGTCAATACGCACCATATGGCCGTTCTCAGTGACGACGGTATAATTATTACCCAGAGACTGGTGCAGGGTCACCGTTTCACCTTTGCTTAAAGTGCCGGGCGTGCCGTCGGGAATGGTGACAATGTTGACATCCCTGGTTAAAACAAAGCTTTCTCGTTCTGCCATAATAGTTCGTTATAGGTGAAAGGTTCGGGCATCAATGGCCTGGCCGGTTACGCCAATACTTTGAGTGCCAAATAAATACAGATAAGCAGGCGCTAATGAGGCCATGGCGGGCAATTTAGCTTTATCTTCCGCTGGATAGGCCCGCTTTCTTAAAGGTGAATCGACAGCCCCGGGTATCAATATATTGACCCGGATTTTGTTGGCTGATTCAAGTTCTTCAGCCAGTACTTTAGCCAAACCCTCCATGGCTATTTTGGATACGCCATAAGCGCCAGAGTATGCATGCGCTTTTCTGGCGGAAGCATCAGACGTGAATACGATAGATGCGTGTTGACTCTTTTCCAGCATCGGCAATAATACCCGGGTTAATAGAAAAGCAGCATTCAGATTGACGTTTAAGGTATGCCCCCAGTCCTTTGTGCTGAATTGGGAAATAGGCGTAAATGAGCTGAATTCTACTGCTGAATGCAACAGACCCTGCAAAGAGCCGTATTCTTCATAAATTTTATTCGCCAGCTCCTGATACTCGTTTTCACTGGCTCCGGCCAAGTCAAATGGATAAATAATTGGCTCGGGGGCGTTTGCCGCCAAAATGGCGTCATAAACCGCTTCCAGTTTAGCAATGTCTTTATCCAGCAAAATAATATGCGCTCTGTTTTTGGCTAGTGTCAAGGCCGCTGTACTACCCAACCCCCCGCCCGCGCCGGTTATTAAAATAACATGATTTTTTAATGGCATAATGCTGAGGATATCCAGGTAGCTAATTGTTCGGGAGACTCTATCAGGGCATCAGCGCCCCATGTTTCCGGCGTATCGCCAGGCTTAAGATATCCGTAAAGTGCGACAAGGGTTTTCATTTGAGCATTTTTTCCAGCAGTAATGTCGTGGACTGCATCGCCGATATAAACACATTCCTGCGGTCTTACCGCCGCCTTTTTACAGGCAGCCAACATGGGTTCCACATGAGGTTTTGGGTTTGCCGTGGTATCCCCGCTGATGATGCAAGCGGCTCGATCGGTGAGCTTTAGGGCAGCCATCAACGGATTCGTGAAGCGTTCCTCTTTATTGGTGACTACGCCCCATTTCAGTCCCTGCGTTTCAATGGCATTCAGCGTATCTGACATGCCCTTGAAAACAACCGTGTGTCCGGCAATGTTGTTTTGATAAAGATCAAGCATGGTTTTCAATATGTCTGCACGTAGTGCTTCCGGTACAGATTGATCCAGGCTCTCTCTAATCATTGCAACCGCGCCAAAAGAGATAAACGGTTTGATGGTCTCAGCTGAAACACTCATAAACCCATGTCTGCTTAATGCCTTATTCAAACATAAAATCGAATCCTGCGCGGTGTCCGCCAAGGTACCGTCAAGGTCAAACAACACGCAGGATAATTTGAAACCCGTCGACATCAGCGCCCTTACCCTATACGTTTAAAAGCGGCTATGTAATTGACATCAATATCTTTGCCAAGACTGAAATGTTTGGTAAACGGATTATATTCAATCCCCACCATGCCCTGAAGATCAAGACCAGCCGCGCGTGCTGACTGGCTAAGCTCAGAGGGTTTGATAAAGGTTTTATAGTCATGCGTGCCTTTAGGCAGCATTTGAAGAATATGCTCCGCAGCGACTATGGCTAACAAATAGGCCTTGGGTTTTCGATTGAGCGTGGAAAAAAACACCATCCCTCCAGGTTTAACCAAAGTGGCGCAAGCAAAAATTATTGAACCGGGATCAGGCACATGTTCCAGCATTTCCATGCAGGTAACGTGATCGAAGCTTTCAGGCTGTTGCTGCGCCAACGCTTCAGCGCTAATTTTTTGATAATGCGCATTCACGCCCGACTCCAGGCCATGTAAATCGGCAATATCAATCAGCTCTTCACTCAAATCAATGCCCAGGGCATCTGCGCCGTTTTTAGCAAGACCTTCGGTTAAAATACCACCACCGCAGCCTACATCAACCATGCGTTTACCGGCAATATCCGCATAACTCTGGATAAACTGGATTCGTAGCGGGTTAATGTCATGCAAGGTTTTAAATTCGCCCTGAGTATCCCACCAGCGTTCCGCCATCGAACCAAATTTATTGATTTCGTGCAGATGTACGTTTTCTTTTGCTGTCATCATACTAAACCGTTTTTTTGCGTTGCTATAGTTTACCCTAATACTGGGTTATTCGTCATGCGTTGTTCTAATGAACTTTTTTAGCTCACTTAAAAATAACTGCCACCTGGTTAAAGCTAGCCAGATGTTTTTTCAAGCGCCTGGATTTTCTCTTCCAGAAGATTCACTTTTTTCAGCAGCTCGGGCAATTTGCTGAGCGCAATCTGCTCTTTATAAGCGGTCTTCTTATCTTTTGCAGGACTGCCGAAAACCTGAGCGCCCGCCTTTACATCACCTGCCACGCCGGAACGCGCCATGACTACTGCACCCTGTCCAATCGTCACATGATCAGCCACCCCTGAACTCCCGGCAAGAATGGCATAGTCTTCAATGTTACAGGAACCGGACACACCCGTTAGGCCGCACATAATCACATTTTTACCGACCTTGTTGTTATGGCCGATCTGGACAAGATTATCTATTTTTGTGCCCGCCCCTATCAGCGTACTTCCCAATGCGCCTCTGTCAATACAGGTATTGGCCCCCACCTCAACATTGTCATCAATAACCACATTACCGACCTGGGGCACCTTAACATGTACATTATTTCTGAATTTATAGCCAAATCCATCCGCCCCGATAATAGAACCTGAATGAATAATGACATTGTCCCCCACCACCACATCATCGTAAATAACGGCGTATGGATAAATCCGGCAATTTTTCCCCACTTTTACATTTCTTCCCAAATAAACACCCGCCAGTATTGCGCTACCATTCCCTATGATCGTATTTTCACCAATCACTGCATAAGGCCCGACATAGACGCCAACACCCAAGGTCACATTGCTTTCAAGCACTGCCTGTGGCGCAACTTGTGGATTATAAATCCTTGCAGGATGCAATAATTCCAACGCCTTGATAAAACTTATTTCCGGATCGGCGCAAACCAGCAATGCCATACTTTCAGGTATGTTATCAACAGCAAAACCTTCGGCAATAAAGCAGGCCGAAGCCATTGAATGTTGAAAATGCTGGACATATTTACCACTGGTCAACTGGGAGACCTGCCCTGCTTGAGCGGACTTAATATCGGCTGCGGAATGAATAACTGTTGATAAATCGCCCCCTACTATCTGGGCATTACAAAATTCGGCAAGCTCTTTTAATGGTATCGGCATGGTTGTCTCTGCGGTTGTCTTGAATGATGGTCTAGTGTACCAAAGTTAAGGTATGCCGTAATTCAATCATTACGCTGCCAGTGCCCGGATTTACCGCCATCTTTTTCCAGTAACTGCACTGATTGAATGACCATGCCCCGGTCTACTGCTTTACACATATCATAAATAGTAAGCAGGGCAATTTGAGTGGCACACAGCGCCTCGATTTCCACGCCTGTCTGGCCGTTGGTTTTTACTGTGGCTTGGCAGCGGATACGGTTTTTTTCAGCTTCAGCGCTCAGGTTAATTTCTACGTGCGTTATGGGCAAAGGATGACAAAGCGGAATGAGATCGGCCGTTTTTTTACTGGCCATGATACCGGCAATTCTTGCTATCGCCAGTACATCGCCCTTGTTGTGTTCACCCGCAAGAATCATCTTCAGCGTTTCCGGGTGCATTACAATAAAGCCTTCGGTGATAGCTGTGCGCTGAGTAATCGCTTTTGCGCCGACATCGACCATGTGCGCTTCGCCAGACTGATTAAAATGCGGTATATAAGTCATCTGTGTAGGATAATTAGTCAAAATAAATGTTCTTAGAAGAATTATTATCTATTGTTTATTAAGCCCCGTGAATCATTATGTCCATTAAAGTGCGTTATTTTGCCAGTTTAAAAGAAAACTTAGGCCGTTCGGAAGACGAACTGACCTTTACCCGATTACTAACGGCCCATGAAGTTTGGAATTGCGCTAACCCGGGCAAACCGCTACCCGGCAACAGCCTGGTTGCCATCAATATGGACTACGTTGAATTGGATAACCTGGTCAAGGACGGAGATGAAGTCGCTTTTTTTCCCCCTGTTACCGGCGGCTAAACATGACTATCAAAATCAGTACCCAAGCATTTGATCCCTTTCATGAAGTTCAATCTTACCAGAGCACACGCTTGGATAATTTGGGCGCTATTGGCGCAACCAGTATTTTTATTGGCACGATGCGTGACTTCAATGAAAATGCCGCTGTTAAAGGCATGACCCTGGAATACTACCCCGGCATGACTGAAAAACAGTTAGAGGAAATCGTTATCCAAGCCCAGTGCCAATGGCAGCTGATTGACAGCTTAATTATTCATCGTGTAGGCAATATTTTGCCTCATGAATCAATCGTGCTGGTCGCCGTATGGTCATCCCATCGTGGAGATGCGTTTGATGCAAACCGGTACCTTATGGAAGCCTTAAAATCGAAAGCCCCGTTTTGGAAAAAAGAACTGCTAATTACTGACCAGGAACGCTGGGTCGCGAGCAATACCAACGGCTACAAACAAAAATCATGATCAACACAATGAAAACGCTTTATAAAGTAATCTCGGCTCTACTGCTGACCTCGCTAACGAGCTGTATGCCTATGATTCATCCGCCCGGCGCGAAAAGCAATGAAGCTCGGCTCAGCGCGAATACGTACCTTACCGAAGACGGCGCCAACTTGCCATTTCGCCACTGGCTGCCCAAAACAGAACCTCACGCCATACTAATTGCACTCCACGGCTTTAACGATTACAGCCGGTTTTTTCAACAGCCGGGCGAGTATTTAAGTAAACAAGGCATTGCCTGTTTCGCTTATGATCAACGCGGCTTTGGCGCGGCGCCAAAACGGGGTTTATGGGCGGGAAGCGCGGCCTATAGCCAAGATTTGCTCACGTTGGTCCGACTGGTAAAAGAACGTTACCCGAACCACCCCGTTTATCTGCTCGGTGAAAGCATGGGCGGCGCGATTATTATTACCACCATGAGCCAAACCGTTATGCAGGACGTAGCGGGGATTATTCTCGTCGCACCGGCGCTTTGGTCTCGGTCAACGATGCCTTGGTATCAAACCAGTGTGCTTTGGACGCTGGCACACAGCTTGCCTTGGCTAACCTTGACGGGTAAAGGCGTAAGGGTAATGCCCTCGGATAATATTGAAATGCTCCGGGCTTTAGGCCGGGATCCCTGGGTTATAAAGGCCACTCGCGTAGAAACTATTTACGGACTGACCGATTTGATGGATGTAGCCTTTGACAGCGCGACGCTACTGCATGGAAATACCTTGATGCTTTATGGTGAAAAAGACGAAATTATTCCCAAGAAACCCACTTACGCATTTTTACAAAGGTTTCTCGCCACGAGTACGACGGAAAAAACCGTGGCATTTTATCAACAAGGCTATCACATGTTATTGCGTGACTTACAAGCCCCCAAGGCTTGGAAAGATATAGCCGCATGGGTCACCAATAAACCGGAAAAACTCCCTTCCGGCGCGGACGTGAGGGCGCGGGAAGTGTTGGCAGGACTTAGCCCGCAAACACCCAAAGAAAGCCATTTCAGGCAACATTGAAATCAATTTTAAAACCGGATAATATTGTTGTATTTCCAATAAGAAAAAAATCAAACGCTAATGATCCAATCAACCTATAAAAAACTGGCTAAAAGCATTGGTCAAATTTAGTCATAGACTTTTTCCAGGAAGCTGGAAACCCACTAAATTAGGCAATATTGAACGTTTTTAGAATTTTCCAGGGAGAGAATTCTTATAATTGAACTGCGCGAATAAATATCCATTGATAAAACAAAATTAATATTTCATCATTACTAAAATTCCGTTTTATCAAGGCGCGTCGTTTGATAGAATACTGGATTGCATCCACCAAGTGGGAAATCACTGTATTTGTTACTGTCGTTTTCAGCCTTAGGTTGTAGATTATTATTTTGGTAACTTAAATGTCTACAGCTGACTGCGCTCGTCTACCAGCCTTCCCCTGTAAAACAACTATAACAATTCAACAGGTTACAAGAAGCCCAGCTTAAACTTACAATTTGATAGTAAGTAGAAAAACGAACCATAACCCACCGGAGCCTCCCTTTTTTAAATGAATACCGTGAAATCGATACTACTTATTTTGATGCCAGTCTGGTTGTTGTTGGTGCCCGCGTCCACTTATGCACGCCATGCCGCAATAATGATAGACGCTGATAACGGGACTGTATTGCACGAAGAAAACGCAACCCATTCATGGTATCCGGCTTCACTTACCAAAGTGATGACCCTTTACATGGCGTTTGAAGCGTTGAAAGCGGGCCAAATTCAACTTTACGATAACCTGAGGGCATCCTATCATGCATCACGCCAACCCAACAGCAAACTGGGCTTAAGACAAGGGGAAACATTAACAGTTGAAGATGCAATATTGGCGGTCATCACTCGCTCTGCGAATGATGCAGCTGTCGTTTTGGGCGAGTACCTGGGCGGTACTGAAGAGAGCTTTGCGGTCAAAATGACGACTAAGGCGCATGCTTTGGGTATGTATGACACTCACTTCATGAATGCGACCGGCCTTCCACACCCATGGCAAGTCACTACTCCCCGAGACCTGGCCATGCTTGCATGGAAGATACAACAAAATTTTCCTGACTATTATCCTTACTTTTCCGCGCATACCTTTAATTACAAGGGTCGTGAACTACGCGGCATCAACAAATTCACCGCCAGCTATCCCGGCGCAGAAGGCATGAAAACGGGATTCACTTGCGGATCCGGCTACAATCTCATCTCCGTAGCCAGTCAAAACGGCAAGCGCCTGATCGGTGTGATAATGGGCGGCATGACGAGCTCAGAACGTTATCAGTTGATGATCAATATGATGGATGACGGCTTTGCTAACCGGTTTAACACTTACCCAGCCAGAAACATCAATACCATGACAACCAGTTCAGCAGGCACGCCGCCCTATCAGCTTGGTTGTGGCAATATGGCGCCTACTACTGTAGCTTCTAACGATAGTGGCGACACTTACATAGAACCGCCCAAGCATTTTAGTAAAAGTAAATCCAGGAATCATGCAAACAATCGCAAGCATGGCAAAAACACCAAGCATATCAGTAAAAGCAAGTCTGTCAGCAAGACCAAACCGTCCAGAAAAAACAAGACGGCCACTAGTAAGCGCAAGCCGGTCAACAAAACCAAGCGTGCTAGCAAAACTCGCTACCATCACCCCTAGTCAACCCATAAAAAATCCTACCGCCACTACATGGCCAGATAATTACAGGTTTAACAATAGTTCCCACACGAAGCTGTGGGATTAGATTTGTGCTCTATCGGTTCACATCCCATTACAGCCAGTATAGGTTGATGGCAAAAGATGGCGGGAATGAGTTTATATGTGGGTTGGTCAGTTGCGTTGATGTAGCCCTGATCGTATTGAAATATTATTGGAAATGTTTATCGATCAAAGGGCTAATCTTTAGTAATTAACTAGTCTCCACGGCCTTCGATACAGCTCGCTAAAGCAAATCTCAAAATCGACAACGTCATTAGGGTTGGATAGAGCATGAAATGTTGCTGTAATGCCAAACTGCCTAAAACACAAACCATTACAACCCAAGGCTGTATGATTGTTTTCTTGGCCAGGGACTGCATAATATTAAAACTTTCATTATCTATTTTATTTCGCTGACCAATAAAAAATAACGCAACAAAAGCCGTCATAAGAGCGAAATAAATCGGATAGAAAAAAAATATCGGTGAATCATCCTTAAACAACGGCTTCCAATAAGCAAACCAAACTAAAAGGGTACTGCTGGAAAAAATGTCATACCAGATTATGCTCGACAATTTTTTGAATTGGCTTCCAACAATACTGATAATGGCCACTCCCAAACTAATATAAACAACTACCGTCGTTACCAGCAAGCTTTGGAGTGAGCTGGCAGTTTGTACCAAAAAACTGAGGGCAAGGCTAAGCACAATAAAAAAAGGCATGGCAAGTCCGTTGAATCAATAGATTGCTTTAAAAACTTGGTTCACGGGCTGAGCCCATGTTGCTTATTAACTTATCAGATCCATTATTACTTAAACTTTAATAAACACTTCAACTTAACAAAGAAACAGGTAATATAGGGTCTGAAAGTTATCATTTGAGCATTATACACAAACTTATACTCAGCAATTGCGGATAAGATCGACGGTGGTTAAGTGTTAAATTTGACGGATCAACATAGCTGTAAAATCATTAGGTGCTAAACTTGGCGTCTAATACAGAGCTGCTGGACAGCCAATCCTAAGCCAGATGAATTGATGTTAAATCTTTATGTATTCCGACGTTAGTTCCAGTAGTCGGCTTTTATTTATCATAAAAATAAAAGCAATTGATATAATTTGCCATTGAGGGTTAAATAATGCCGTTTATTTTGCAGTAAAACTGTATCGTCAAACCAAAACACTGCAACTATGACAGGCGATGCAATGAGTGTGTTCGATACACGCATTTAGATTAACGCTTAATAACAAAAACACTAACAGACCAGGAAAAGATAAATCATGAGCATGCAAACCCCCACCATCCCTAATCCACTATTATTGAGCAGCCTGGTCATCTCAATTACGCTTTCAGGGTGTGCATCAACAGGAAAATCTGTTCCTGACAAGGATGACCCTTGGTCAGGCTGGAACCGGGGAACTCAGACATTCAATGATAATCTCGACAAGGCTGTATTAAAGCCCCTGGCAAAAGGTTATCAGTGGATAACCCCTGAATTTGTTAGTGAAGGCGTAACCAATTTTTTCAGTAACATTAATGACATTGGCGTAACTGTCAACGATTTGTTACAGTTTAAACTCACGCAAACCAGTATGGACGCAGGTCGTTTTCTAATTAACACGACGGCGGGGGTTGTAGGCTTTATTGATGTGGCAACCATGATTGATTTACCCAAGCATAAGGAAGACTTCGGGCAGACTCTTGGTTACTGGGGTGTTCCCTCAGGCCCGTATCTCGTATTGCCGTTTTTTGGGCCAAGCTCGCCCAGAGATACCTTCGGACTGGTGGGAGACGCTTTATTTAACCCTCTGACCTATGTTTCCGTATTTGGGGGAGCAGCAGCAAACGCAGCCAGTGCAGGTTCCAGAGTGCTGGATGTCACGGATAAACGGGCGAATTTGATGACGACTGAAAAAATCGTTGACGAAGGCGCGGTCGATCGTTATGACTTCATTAAAAACTCTTATGAACAGCACCGCGATTATTATATCCATGACGGCAACCCCCTTGAAAACGTTGACCCTGACATAATTGACGAGAGCTCGGAAACAACGGGGGCCCCAGCCACTGCAAATTCAACGCCTGCTAATAAAACTCCTGAATCCAATACTGAATCCGGAGTCTCGAAATCATCGGCCACTGATCAAAAACCCGCCCACTCTCTGCAATTATCAGCACCCAAATAAGCAGAAACCCAGGATACAAGAATTTGTTTACTTTGGCTAAATAACACCAGGATTTGATTAATTTTTTACCGATTATATTTGGGCAACTTATCTGTTATAAGGTTTGCTGCCGTCCGTTCTGTCCAGGGGTTACAAGTTTTTACCATGCAGCACGTTCAGCTCCTGTTTTTTTGGGCTTTGTTAATCCAATTTTCAAAGAGTTTATCGCCTTATCCGGTAGTTTCAGACATGATACTGCCAATGCCCTGAACGTTGGCTACGCGACCAATCAATAAAAACATGACTAACGCAGCTAACGTACAGCAGTCATCAACAACGCCTAAATACGAGACCATCATTGTTGCGTTGAGCATACTTGGTATCGGCTGCTATCTGGTGCTGAAGTATTCGCTTGATTGGGGCCATGAAGTCTATACCCTGACCCTTAATACTGAGCTGGCTTCAGCATTCGCCAGCATCTATCAGGGACACTTGAGTTTCTCTATTGCCCTGGTTCAACTCCCCCTAATTGCCGTATTGGCGCTAGGCGGTATTCCTCTGCTATATCAGCTCGTCGTAAAATTATTCAGGGGAGATTTTGGCGCTGATTTACTTGCAGGCATATCCATTATCACTGCGGTTATGCTGGATGAATATCTGGCCGGAAGCCTGGTGGTATTAATGCTTTCCGGAGGCGCGGTACTCGAACTCTATGCCGTGCGCAAAGCCTCTTCAGTGCTTGAGGCCTTGGCTAAGCGCATGCCTTCAGTCGCCCATAGAAAATCAGGCGACGTCCTAACCGACATCACGACAGAGCAAGTTAATATCGGCGATACCTTGTTGATATTGCCCCACGAAATATGCCCCGTTGATGGCACTGTGAAGGACGGCTCCGGCACCATGGATGAATCCTTTTTGACCGGAGAGCCGTATATGATGTCGAAAACCACGGGTTCGCAGGTTATGTCCGGTGCGATTAACGGTGACTCGGCGTTAACTATTTGCGCGGATAAACTGTCGGTTGATTCCCGTTATGCCAAAATCATGGAAGTCATGCGTTCTTCCGAGCAGTATCGCCCCAACATCAGACGGCTGGGCGATCAACTGGGCGCGTTTTATACGCCGCTAACCATTTTGTGCGCACTCGCTGCCTGGACTATCAGTGGCGATGTCATCCGGTTTCTGGCGGTACTGGTAATTGCAACGCCCTGCCCATTGCTGATTGGCATACCCGTCACTATTATCAGTTCCATTTCGCTAGCAGCGCGGAGGGAAATCATCATCAAAAATCCGGCTATTCTGGAAACCATAGGTACTTGCCGTACCGCAATTTTTGATAAAACCGGCACGTTGACTTATGGCCGCCCCTCGTTGACGGCCTTGATACCAGGGAAAAACTATAACGAGCAAGATGTATTAACCCTGACCGCCAGTCTGGAACGTTACTCCAAGCATCCACTCTCCAGTGCAATAATCAAAGCAGCAGAAAAATCTGGGTTATCCCTCTTGAGCGTTAACCATATCGCCGAACTACCCGGCAAAGGACTTACAGGTTCAGTGTCAGGCAAACAAGTACAAATTACCAGCCGTAAAAACTTTGTTGAAAATAACCCGGCTTATGTTCAAGATTTACCACCCATCACGGGAGGCCTTGAATGTGTCGTACTAATTGATGAAAATTATGCGGGAACACTGCAGTTTCGGGATGAAGTGCGGACAGACAGTTCATCCTTTATCACTCACCTGCAACCTAGCCACTTATTTGACCGGGTTATGCTGGTGTCCGGCGACCGGGAATCCGAAGTGCGTTATCTGGCCGAGCAAGTCGGTATTGAGCATGTTTATTTTAGCCAAAGCCCTGAACAGAAACTGGAATTGGTGCGCAAAGAAACCAAAGCGGCAAAAACCGTTTATCTGGGCGATGGTATTAACGACGCCCCTTCTCTTACCGCAGCGACCATCGGCATTGCCTTTGGTCAAAACAGCGACATTACCGGCGAATCGGCGGATGCCGTCATCATGGACAGCTCGCTGTTAAAAGTTGATGAACTTTTTCATATTGGCGCACGGATGCGTAAAATCGCCCTGCAAAGCGCAGTGGGGGGCATGGCGCTGAGTTTAATCGGCATGGTATTTGCCGGATTGGGTTACCTTACCCCGGTAGCCGGAGCAGTCGCCCAGGAAGTTATTGATGTTTTTGCCGTTTTAAATGCCTTAAGAGCCGCTTTACCACCCAAAACGCTTTCAGATTATTGATATAACATTCTTTTCTTTAAGGCCTGTGGTTTCTGGCGCTTTTCACTGAGCAGCAAGATGCATCTATATAACTCAGTGAAATTAAGGTAACTGCACATGAAAACCTCTGATTCCACACTGTTGAATTGGCTTGCTGGCTACACAAACAACCGTTTGCAGCTTATCATTTTGAAGATACGACGCCCATGCAAATACAAATTGTAAGATCTAATGACGCTGACGAATATTACTTTGATGAAGGCTGTTTTATTTTAGAATTGTCAAACTCACCCGCAGATCCGAATATGTCTATCGCCAGGGCTCGGGTTAAAGCTGGGGTGACTACTAAACTCCACCGTTTGAAAGGTGTTGTCGAACGATACGTTATTCTTTCAGGAATAGGAAAAGTTGAAGTTGCCGGATCTGAACCTCAACAGGTCATAGTGGGGGATGTCGTTGTGATTCCGTCCCGTTGCCCACAGAGAATAACCAATATTGGCACTGAAGATCTGGTTTTTTTAGCTATTTGTACGCCTCGTTTTACTCAAGAAATCTATGAGAATATGGAGTAGCCGAAGTGAGTGTGTACTCCCTCATTGGTCAGCAAGATCATATTAACCCCGTGTTTAGGCGCATCTGGCTTGCTGGCGGCGTAACCCGCCACCTTTTCTCAATCAAATCAAAATCCCCCTATCTTGAACGGCCACAATTGAAGAAAACCATAATTTCGGCAAATTGAGCCATTGATACTGCGATTCAAGTCGTTCAACCCGGCCTCCAACCCTTTAATCCCGGCCCCTCTTTTTATTTTCTTGGAATCGTACCTAGGCTTTAACCAAGCTGACCTTTACAATAGCGATAATTTTAAAAATATCTTACCGGTATATGACCAAAAGATCTCTTGTTTTATTGATACTATTCATCGCTGCTTTAACTCCAATCGCTGTTTATTTTGCGCCCGGATTGCAACAAAAAGCCGGAATTGCGCCCCCTGCCACCGTTTATACCCGCCCAGAAAGTAACAACAGCATCGAAAAGCCCTGCTCAAATGAACACCCTGACTGGCGGCCTGCGCAAGTGATTGAAGGGGTTAAAATTGATGCCGCCCCATCCTGCGAACCTGACAATCCTTATGACGTTGCCACGTCTGTCAAAGGCACCAACAATGTGTCAATGGCGACACTGATGCAGACCAACCTGGCGCAAGACGCCATAAGCCTAACCGACGATCTGGATCATGATGGCGATCCGGACGTTATCCGAATTAAGCTGGAGGTTGTCGAACTCAACGGCGCAAGTCCTGATGGCGATTTTTTAATTAACACCTTTGATATTGCGCCGGGAATTCAGCCGGGGCTTTGGGTTTACGCGCCCAAATCCCGTGGCATGGCGCTTAAAAATTTCAATTCCGTGGTCGCCAATCCGCTGTTGCGCGCGCCCTCCCCTGTAATTCGCGTTGAGCAAGGGGACAAGGTTTATATCACGCTGGAAAACACCCATTACTTACCCCACACCATCCATCTCCATGGCGTGGATCACCCCTGGCTGACAGCCAAAGGTGAAGATAATGACGGTATGGAAGAACATGCGGTTTTTCCGGGAAAAAGCCATACCTACGAAATACAGCCCCGGCATGCCGGCACCATGCTTTATCATTGCCATGTCCAAACCGCGCAGCATTTTATGATGGGCTTGAGCGGCATGTTTATTATCGAAGAAAACCAGCCCAATAACTGGCTGCAAACCTTCAATATAGGCGCGGGTCAAGTGCGCCATCCATCGGATGCCGTAAAAAAATCCTACAGCCAGGAATATGACTTACATTATCAGTCCGTCGATAAAAAGCTGGCAAAAATCATCCAGACCACTAATGATCCTCGGCTCATCGCGCAACGCATGGCCCGCAGCTACAACATGACGGAATCCTTCGAAAACTACTTCATGCTCAATGGACACTCCTTCCCTTACACCCTGCGTGACGGAATGATTATCGCCGATGAAAATGAAAACATTAAATTGCATGTCGCCAACTTGCAGCGGTCTTCAGTCGCGCTTCACATCCACGGCCATAAAGCCACCATCACCGCGTTGGATGGTGTCGACCAACCTTCCGGCATGCAAGTGACAAGGGATGTTTTTGATATTGCACCGGCGCAACGGACTGATTTAAACCTGCTAACCTCCAACAATGGCTTGAACAGCTACGGCCCCGGCCTGTGGATGTTTCACGACCATGTGCCCACGGGCACTACCACCGACGGCATGGAACCCGGCGGCAATATCGCCATCCTTGCCTACAAGTCTTACCTGGACGAACAAGGGATGCCAAAAATGCATAATGAATTATTCGATCAGGTATTTAATAAAGACTACTACGCCAAAAAAATGGCGGTGTGGGGTAGCGGCCCTTTTGCGCCGGTGCTGGCTGACGCCGGCTTGCTCGCACCGGATTATGCGCGAATCACCATTTTTGGTCTGGCTGCGGGTTTAATCATCGGTCTGCTGGTTTTTAGCGCACTGACTTATAAACGGAAACAAAAACAATGAAAGTATTATTAACAGGCTTGATGATGCTGGGCGTTATCGGATCAGCTTCAGCGATGAACCACGGAGGCATGTTGATGGATGAAAAAGGCATGATTATGAATGCCAATAGCGACGACCTTCCCCGCGACTGCCCAAAAATTTCAGAAAATGTGGATATAACGATTCGTGCGGGACAAAAACACGCGCTGAAATTCACCGGAAAAATGTTTGCCTTTGACCAGCAAGAGTGGAATGTCAAACCCTGCGCCAAAATCAACATCACCTTTATCAACGATGACCAGATACGCCACCAACTGATGATTCACGGTTTGCCTGGTTACCTGTATCCCGAAGGCATGTTTCATTTGGAACTCTACGGAGAAGGCCAATTGCAGGCCTCCCTGATTATGCCCAGCCTGAAAAAAACCTATCTCGTCCATTGCGAAGTGCCGCAGCACATGGAAAAAGGCATGAAAGCGCAAATAAAGGTTGATGGCGGTGATGGCGATTTGCCGAGTATTCCCGGCATTAGCGCCCCCGTCAAAGCGGACATTTACCCGGTCGATTGGACTCAACTAACCACTGCGGTATTACTGCTTTGCGTGCTGGCGGGTTGCTCCATTCCGTATTTTGTTATCGTTAACGCGCGGAGCATTAAAGAAGCGATTCAAAAAATACTGACAAAGTTGAATTTTAAATCGAAACAGAGTAGCATTAACTAGCGAAGTTGGGTTGGGTTTTTCAACCCGGAGTGGCTTCGATTATCGGTCACATCGTTTTGTCTGATGTTTGGTGGCTTAGAAGCCTTGCCAATTCTAGGGTGCAGCTTTCAACACTAGACAAAAGGGTTCAAACTGTCTAATCGCCAAACTACAAGCGTGCAGGACGCTATTCAGTTTTCTGATAATATACAAATTTTGTATGTTATCCTGTTAAGAGAAGCTTGGGTGTAAGGTTTTATTGGTGTTTGATAGTGATCATTTTTAAAATTATGCATACCTGGCTATAATAACGTTAGCAAGGTTTTCCGCTTGTAAAAGACATGAGTATGCTTCTGCATCGAAGGTGTTGGCTTTATCGATTTTCGTTAAGAGCAGAGTTAAACCGGGATATTACAGCGAGGGTTTTATCTAAAGCAGATCGTTATAAATACTTTTAGTGTGGTATTCATATAAATGCGGTGGCCATGATCGCTGATTTAACCCATTGAGTAATAATGAAAATCTCATCGTTTCATTTTGCGCAACAAGTGATAGGCGGCCACGAGTGTTTACCAACTCGTTGTATTTTGACGAGAATTTAATTGAAAAATTTAAATTCATCGAAATCACCGCATTTATAATTTATATGGATACCCCCCCTACTTTTATTACTCCACGCGCTCGTAGTACCCATTAACAAGTAGATAACAAAGGAATTATGAAAGTGATCCATATTGTGGTAACGGCAGCAAGAGTTCTTGCTGCCAGAGGCGATAAGCGAAAAGCTTTAATTCGGGAAAATCAGCTTGCCGTATATCACGCCGCAGCACTGGCGTCATATGTGTTCCGCTGGCTTCCGTTACGACTTGAACATATTTTCACGTTGAACGGTACAGATAAGCACGCACCTAACGGGCATCGATACGCACCGCACTATCGACTTTTCTTCAGGGAGTTCCGGTGGAAGCGGATAAAATTATTGGAGATCGGTATTGGCGGGTATGGAAAACTTCTAGGCGGGCGTTCAATCAACGCATGGCGTTGGTATTTTCCATTAGCGAAGATTGTGGCCTGCGACATTGAGGATAAATCGGTACTATCAGTGTCCGGGGTAAAGATTTATCAGGTCGATCAGTCAAGCCAAGACGATCTTAGGATGGTCGTTAGGAACGAAGGGAAATTCGATATCATCATCGATGACGGCTCGCATTTAAGCGCCCATCAAATATTCACTTTTAAGGAATTGTTCACGTCATTGGTTGATGGTGGAGTGTACGTAATAGAAGATATTCAAACCTCTTACTGGCCTGGATGTGGCGGTCAATCTCTTGGTCAGCCCGGGTCCACTTGCATGACGTATTTTTTGGAACTAACGCACTATCTTAATTCATGCGAATTCCTAAGTGATGCGAAGATGAATGATGAATTGAACGAGCTTGCATCCCAAATTTCGACAATATCATTCCACCACAACATGATCTTCGTCAAAAAGGATACTCAAGTAAAATTATCAAATATCCTTCAAGGTAAACATTAGACAATTCGATAAGGTCTGTCTAATGTTTTGATCTGGTATATTTACCCACTGGAGTCGGTCGGGGGTTTGCAACCCCGACCGGAACGTTTGAACCCGTAAGATACTCTGTTCGATTTCAAGGGGTGTAGACCTGGTTGTGACAGCCAACGTCATAATTTAATTATTTTTTCCTAAATGGAATTACATTCTCTGGCAATTTAATTTTTTCGATATACGTCTTTGCCAGAACATCCCAACCATTATCAAATAGGTCACTTTGTATTAAACTGCGCGCTGTTAAAACACCTTGCCCGCCCTTTATATTCCAGCGCATTCCTGCACATTTCATTCGTTGAGTCACTAATGTCTTGCAGGTGGCTTCAGTCACACCTGAACCGATAGGATAATTGGACTTTAATGCTTGAGCATACTGCATTCTATGACGGTTATTTCTAAAATAGTCTAATTCAGTTGCCAGCTTTTTATTGTTCGGGTTTTTTTGACTGTGGTATTTCAAGGTATTAATAACTTTTTCAATGCCACCCATTTCATTTTTTAACCGGCTTTTGTATTCTTGGTATTTGGCAACGGCTGTGGCACTGTCTTTGCCATAGGCTGCTTCCATGGCCTCATTCAGATGGTCACAGGCGTGGAAGTAGTCCAGTAGCTCAACCCCTTGCCCCGGGACTAAGGTGTCACTCAAAAATCGCCAATTATCGGCTGCACCATCGGCTATTTTAATGAGATTGAGTTCGGTGTCCAGTTTCACCACGTTGTTGATTATTAGAAGCATAAAAAGCATGATAGATTTATAAACCTATCGACCTTACTTTTTAGCCAAAAGGAATCAACGTGCCACAAATCTACCATGCGAATGCAAGAACAAACTCACATTCAAGAGCGATTATACAGGGTTCTTGTTTACCCTTAAACGACATAGCGGCACAGTTTCAAGTGAGTGCCAACACGGCGGCAAAATGGCAGAACAGGGACTCCACAGAAGACAAAAGCAGTCGTCCAGACACTATACACTACACTTTAAACGCCTTTGAAAAAGAGGTCATCAGGGTGGTGAGGACATTGACCTGGTGTCCCTTGGATGAACTTACCGAGATCATCCAAACGAGCATCCCGTATGCTTGCAGGAGCAATGTTTACCGCGCCCTCGTTGGTTTCGGCATCAACCAGGTGCCAGAAGAGAATAAGGCGCAAGCCAAGAAATTCAAGGAGTACGAGCCTGGGTATCTTCATATTGACGTGACCTACCTCCCTAAGCTGGAGGGCATCAAATACTACCTGTTCGTCGCCATTGACAGGGCCAGCCGCCTGCTGTATTTCAATGTGTATGACCATAAGACCGCCGCCAATGCTGACGATTTCTTAGGCCGTTGCCTGGCGTTTTTCCCGTTCCACATCACCCATATCCTGACTGACAATGGCCTTGAGTTTACGGATAGGTTTGCACGGGGCAACCAAAAAGCCAGCGGCAACCATAGGTTCGACAAAACCTGCGCCAAACACGGTATAGAACACAGGCTGACAAAGCCCGCCACACCGGCAACGAATGGCATGGTCGAGCGCGTTAACGGCACGATCAAGGATGCGACCATCAAGGTAACCACTTATGACAATGTCGGGGACATGAAGGCCGATTTGGCCCTGTTCCTACTCTTCTATAACTTCAGCAGGGGACATGGGAGCTTAAGAAAAGAATTAAAAGTAAGAACACCCTTTGATGCGTTGGATTATTGGTATAAGCTATCACCCGAATTATTTAAAATCTCACCCGATAAGTTCAAGTCTGTTCATGCTCTGATCACAACAACCTAGTACAACAAACCGGAAGTTCGTGATCAATAAGTTAAAAACTTATTTCAATAAAAACAATTTGTTATGCTTATTTTTCAGTTCACGAATTTCCGGTTTCATGTACTAGTGAAACCTGACAGAAGCCGCAGCGCTGTTGGTTCTGCAAAAAAAGTTCCGGGCGCTCTTGGGGGGAGAGGTCGAATGACTACCCACGAAGAGCGCAAGCAAGTGATTGTTTTACTGAATGAATCGATAACAGCGGGG
>JAQTPT010000125.1 GCA_028712795.1 Methylococcales bacterium | reverse complement strand
ACGATTACGTTTATGATCGCGTGTCTGGGCGATTCGAACTTCCCTCTTTGGCAGATTTAATTACTCAAAAAGCGCAAACCTTGCAGGTTTGATGTTGGTTTTCCCCTGGAATTTAAAGTAGATACATTTATCTGTTAATTATCTTGACATTAACCTGGCATTCTGGTCTATATCTGCACGGTGCCATCAACATTAATGTAATGGTGAACCATTTAATAAATAACAATAACGAGGTATTACCATGGGTATAGTTACAACAAGTATCGGTTTTGAAATGCTGTTAAGGTGGGGGCATTTTTTAGGAGGTATTACGTGGATAGGTCTACTCTACTATTTTAACTTCGTACAAACCGAATATTTTAAAGAAGCAGAGGCATCAGCTAAATCAGATGCAATACAAAAATTGGTCCCCCGCGCCTTATGGTGGTTTCGTTGGGGGGCCATGTTTACGTTGTTAACGGGGCTCGGTATTTTCGCCATCAGAGGCGGCGGAATGTCCATGGATATTTATGTGGGTGCATTACTAGGCATAATCATGTTTTTGAATGTTTGGTTAATTATATGGCCAAATCAAAAAATAGTGATTGCTTCTGCAACACAAGTAGCCAAGGGTGGCGATGCTTTACCAGAGGCAGCGGGCGCTTTGACTACGGCAGGATTAGCCTCAAGAACTAACGCTCTATTTTCAATTCCCATGTTATTTTTCATGGGAGCTTCATCCCATTATCCACACAGCTTTAAGCTGCTGGCGCTTATCATTGCAGTTATTGTGATACTGGCTTTGGAATATAACGGTGCATATCCTGCTTTAAAAAATATTAAAGCATTTAAAAAATTACCGGCAGCGGGAAAGTTGGGGCCTTGTGCCAGCATTGCCGGAGTGATCCATTGCGGATTAGGATTAACAGTCGTCTTGTTTCTGATTTTAGATCTTATATAATATGAGTCTGTAATATGGATACGGAAATAGCCGTCATTGGGCGGCTGTTTTTGTCTTAAAAAAGATCCGTCTTTGTTTGCGAAACGTCCTCGGAACGTGGTTCATAGTTATTAGACATCTTTCCTAAATACATTCATAGCGCAAGTTAACCAGCAATTCTCATTATGACTAATACCTATCCGATTCCAGGCTTGGGAATGCGGCGAACGCTTCGGCTTTCCGGCGTATAAGACCATCCTTCCAACATAAAATCGAGCAGATGCTCCCAGCTATCAAAGCATAAATACGTCGTTAGGGCCTTCATGTCATCAAACAAACGTCTGCGTGAAGGCAGCTTCTGACGAAGCAGACAAAATTTGTCGTCCATTAAATCCAGCAGCGTATGCAACAAGTAGGCGAGCAAGATCAACGTCGCCAGTAAAGAAGACAAGAACTGTTGACCATGACCGAAGTTGTGCTCGAAGTGATAGCCCTTGGTCTTCAGCGTATTATTGTTTTCATTTTCAATCTTCCACCTTGCGCGGCCCGAGGCAACCACCGCTGCAACGTTGACATCGTCAATCGCCAAGGAGGTGGCGAAGGCATTTCGATACAGTATCTTACCTTCTTCTGTGCGAGTGGTGATTTCGCACCAGTTCACGAACAATGCGTCATCAGTATCGCGCAATGGCACAGTACCCACATAACGATAGCTATCTATTTCATTCCGTTTGCCTGTCCAGCGTTTGCGCACCCCCGTTTTGACCACACCATTTCGTTCCAGATCATCAACCCATTCGTATAACGTCTTGTGCGAGTCGGGTTTGCAGACCAGGATGAACTCAAGTCCCTTGGCCAGCAACGCTCGACAAAATGACTCGTGACAGTAAAGATCGTCGCCAAGTATTGTCGCACCCAGCGCGGCGAACTGGCCACCCTGTCTTTCTAGCCAGCGCAGTGAGGCATTGATCGCGCAATCCTGTTTTTCATGACCCTCCTGCGGGCACACAAATTCCGGAGCTAATGAAATGACCTTGTCGTTACCCGACTTAACCAATACAGGCGTCACTCCTGTGTGTGAATAGTTGACGGTACCCTTGCTGTGGGTTTTGCATGAACAGCATGAACGGGTATAGATCTATTTGTGAGATATAAAACAACGCCTTACAAGCATGTCATATTACTTTCCTGATAAATTACCCGCTGGCTATTGAAAAGAGTAGGACTCAAAATCAAAATAGAACTATCAATAAATCATTATCAAGTGGGCCTACTCAAATGTCATTATCTCATTCAGTCCAAAAAACCGACCCACAAAACAATTCTCTCAATCCAATTATTCAGTTTTTAGACACGATATACGATGTTCCACAAAAATTCGGTTCCTTTGAAAAAGCAAAGCAAGCTATAAGAGAATTGGTTGTAGCACTGGAGAAATCCATGGTTCAAGAAACCTTGTCACACTATGATATCAATACGCCCATTGTGGTACGGGATGGCAAAGTCTATCGTCAGGTTTTACGCCAGAATAAAACGTATACCAGCGCAGCCGGCCCTGTTCAAGTCGAGCGCTCTCTATACCGTGCAGAAGAGCAATGCATTTGCCCACTGGAATTACAAGCCGGCATTATTGAGAACTACTGGACACCCTCGGCCGCACGCTTGGGTTGTTATGTAACGGCTCAACTTTCTCCCTATCAGGGCGAGAAACTATTCGAAGAATTTGGCCGCCTGCAGCCCTCAAAAAGCGCGTTGACTCGATTATCGACGCAGTTAGGAGAAACCTGGGAATCCGAACAGACACAACTTGAACGACTCTTTTGTGCGGACATCACTATTCCAGAGCATGCGGTGACAGTGAGCGCTTCATTAGATGGCATCATGATACCTCTGAACAAAGACCCAACGAATGGTTATCAGGCGCCTGAATTGGGGATCAATCCATCAGAACAAGAGAAGAAGGACTATCAGGAAAAACAAGCCAAAGCCTTTTATCGGGAAGCAAGCTGTGCAGCGATTAGTTTTTACGACCAAGAGGGAGAGCGCTTAAAAACAATTCGGTTTGGACGGATGCCGGAAGCCGGCAAAAAAACGCTCAAAAGCCAGCTTCAACAAAGCATCAACACGATCTTGTCGCAACGCCCCGAACTCAATCTCGTCAAATTAGCCGATGGCGCGGCGGATAATTGGCGCTATTTTCGTGACCACTTATTGCCGGGAAAAGGGATTGAAATACTGGACTATTTTCACGCCAGCGAGCATCTGAATGAGGCCATGGAAGCAGCCTATGGCAAAGGCAGTGCCCTAGCCATTGCCAAATATGAGGAATATAAAAGCCTGTTAAAAAATGAAATGGGGGGTATTGAGAAAGTCATTAATACCTTGAAATATCATAGCCGAAAAAGCCCGGGAAATAAAAAGCTGGCAACTGAATTAGACTATTTTAGAAATAACCGTCATAGAATGCAGTATGCTCAAGCATTAAAGTCCAATTATCCTATCGGTTCAGGTGTGACTGAAGCCACCTGCAAGACATTAGTGACTCAACGAATGAAATGTGCAGGAATGCGCTGGAATATAAAGGGCGGGCAAGGTGTTTTAACAGCGCGCAGTTTAATACAAAGACTACCCGACAAAGAAGACAGGCCCGAGTTTATCTTTCCTGAGGAAAAGCTTAGAGCCTGTCCAAATATAACTGTAACAACTTTCAGGTTGACGGGAGGATGGTGTAATTCCATTCGCCATGGAAGTTGGCTTTTTGGATGTTGATTTTTTCGAGTTCCTCATCGGTCACTCTAA
>JAQTPT010000124.1 GCA_028712795.1 Methylococcales bacterium | reverse complement strand
CCAGCAATATAGCTGATGCCGTCATAGAGAAACTTTAAGGCTTCGACCCCAGCATATAGCCGTCTACTTTTCTCTGGCAGACGGTTATACAATTCTTGCATCTGTGCTTCAATTTCTTTGGCGTAAGGTTTTATCATTTGTTAATTTTGAAGAAAGTTTCTTTCGCGCAAAGTATAATTCTTGAACTGAACTTGCCTAAATTATTTATGCTCATTCCTATGGGTATTTCCAAATTTAGGCTTGCCAAAGAAATAGGCGTACCCTCGCAACGAATTGGCGAAATTGTGCCCGGACGGCGTTCTATTACGGCTGATTCAGATTTAAGACTTTGCCGTTTTTTGGGTTTGTCGCGCGGATACTGGCTACGGGCTCAAATCGAATATGATACAGAGGTCGCGGAAGCCGCTCTGTCCGAGGTATTAAAACAAATCAAACCCTGGTTGGAAAATCACCCGGCATTATAAGTCAGCAAGTTTTAAGTTTTTGTTCGGCGTCCAAAGCTGGACGAGGTATGTTACGTCGTCCGCAGAGTTTCCATCATGGTTCAAAAATAGCGACAGCGTCGAATCATTCGCGTTAGTCTCTGACTTAGTTGAAGCGCGAAACCGCCCTACAGAGCTAATTCTGAGTAAAAGCCGACACCCGACCATCAACCGCCAGATGCGTTAAAAACACCTCCACCTCTGCCGCCCCCCTCTTCTGCGGATGCCGTTTGCCATGAAACAAAATAAATCGCTTGATTCACCAGCAATTCTCATTATGACTAATACCTATCCGATTCCAGGCTTGGGAAGTCGAATGCTTCGGCTTTCCGGCGTATAAGACCATCCTTCCAACATAAAATCGAGCAGATGCTCCCAGCTATCAAAGCATAAATACGTCGTTAGGGCCTTCATGTCATCAAACAAACGCCTGCGTGAAGGCAGCTTCTGACGAAGCAGACAAAATTTGTCGTCCATTAAATCCAGCAGCGTATGCAACAAGTAGGCGAGCAAGATCAACGTCGCCAGTAAAGAAGACAAGAACTGTTGACCATGACCGAAGTTGTGCTCGAAGTGATAGCCCTTGGTCTTCAGCGTATAATCCACGATTCAATGGATTGCCTGATCAACGCGCAGCCTTGCAAGAAATTGTGTCAAATCAAGGAGAAAATCTCTTCAAACTGGCGCAAGATATTGCTCAACAGGGACTGATCCTGACTGAACGTGTAAGTATTATCACAAATAGTGACGATAAGCATATTGTTGTTGAAGGAAATCGTATCGGGTCAGAGGAGGCCGCAGCCTCCGTTTGCCCACAGAACCGTGCGTACGGGTCCGTACACGGCTCCTCACATAAAACATACTCAATATTAAAACCTATAGCTTCCTTTTTTCCAAGCTAGCTTGGCGTCCTCCGTCCCCAATTTGCTTATATTCTTCCTATAGAAATTGGCTCTAATATTTCGAGTTCATCTCCACAAACTTTACTCTCTTTAGTAGTGATCTTTCATCAATCTCGCACGACCAATTCATTCATTGTTTACGACGCAAATAGTTGATCGCTCATTTTAAGGCTGATCTCAAATCACCAATCTATAATCTGCGATTATGAACGTTTACGTGTTCCACCCTTCACCTCCAACGTCCTGTCACTGATTCGATGTTTTACCCTCATCCATGTCACCATGAATTCATCGGCACCGAACTTTACGATTACTACAGCTTCATCTGCAGACCCTTAGGTGGTTAACGTCAACATTACTGTTGCGCTTAGGACTTAAGGTGTCGCAGTTACTTAGGCCCGAAGCCGACGGCCCCTTCACTGGGTAAGATAATCACCTCTGTAACGGTCTACCTGCCTTCAATACGACAACACGTTACGGTGAGAATATTGGGCTTCGGTAGTCGCGGGCACCTTACCCTCTTGTTGCCTTACGAAGGTTCACTTTCGTTTAGGTGACCGATTTGGCTAGGGTTTCCGCATTGGCTCACAATAACCGTGTATCCCTGTTGGGTAGCTATCGGGAGTTTCTTTGGACACCCTTGCCTTCTCCTACATTTTCCCTTCTCACAGGGCAATGGCTGGACTTTCACCAGCTAGCTGACTACCATGCCAGTCGCACCGCACCACTAGCTCCCAAGCTCAAGCTTGGGAGCTAGTGATTATTACCTTAGTTTTACTTCGTTCTCTTAGTGTCTTCGTGGTGAATGCTTCATTTACAAGCAATCCAAAATCGCCCGTTTAACGGCATCCAGACTGGCGTCGATCGTCACAGGCTTGGCGCCGGCGCATTGGAGCATAGCAATTTCAGGGTCTTTAATGCCATTTCCTGTCAAGGTACAAACAATTTTGCTGCCTTCTGGAATTTTTCCGGATGCTATATCCTGCATGGCACCGGCTAATGAAGTCGCTGATGCCGGCTCGCAAAATACGCCTTCATATTGCGACAACATTTTTTGCGCGGCCAAGATTTGTTTATCGGTGAATTTGTCGAACCAGCCGCCGGACTCTTTTTGGGCTGCCCAAGCGAAATCCCAGGATTGCGGATTGCCTATGCGAATAGCAGTGGCGACGGTTTCTGGGTTATCGATCATTTTTCCCGCTACGAAAGGCGCTGCGCCTGCGGCTTGATAGCCACACATGACCGGGCGATTACTGCACATACGATCGGTGGCATATTCTTTATAGCCTTTCCAGTATGCAGTGATATTGCCCGCATTCCCGACGGGCAGGCAGTGATAGTCCGGGGCAAAACCCAGTTCATCGACGATTTCAAAGGCGGCGGTTTTTTGACCATCAATTCTGAACGGATTAATGGAGTTGACGATGGTGACGGGGGCATGATTGGCCACCTCTTTAACCAGCTCCATGCCTTTATCGAAGTTGCCGTTAATTTGAATGATGGTGGCGTTGTACATTAAGGTTTGCGCCAATTTGCCCAAGGCAATTTTGCCTTCAGGTATCAGCACAAACGCTTTAATCCCCGCCCGTGCCGCGTAGGCTGCGGCTGACGCCGAGGTGTTGCCTGTCGAGGCGCAGATGATCGCCTGACTGCCCTCTTCCACCGCTTGGGTGACGGCCATGGTCATGCCCCTGTCTTTAAATGAACCGGTGGGATTCAGGCCTTCAAACTTGACGTAAATATCAACGTCCTTGCCTAGCATTCGGGGTATGTTTTGCAATTGAATCAGCGGTGTTCTGCCTTCGTTCAAACTGATGATTCGGGTTGATGCGCTGACGGGCAAACGGCTTCTATAGCGCTCAATTAATCCGGTGTAATGTTTATGTGCAGACATGGTTATTATTAATTTTTTAAGGTTTCCAGGCGGATACGATTGACTTTTCCGGTGACGGTTTGTAATGCTTCGATTTCAGCAATCGCCGCATTCATTTCTTTTTCCAGCGTGATTTGCGTCAGGAGAATAATCGGGATAGCGGTTTCATCAACTGGCGCTTCTTTCTGTATGATAGCTTCAATGCTTATGTGATGTTCGGCCAGTATTCGGGTTACATCTGCCAGCACCCCCGGTTTGTCTTCTGCAGTCAGACGTAAATAATAGGCCGTTATAAAACGATCCGAACTTAAAACCGGGATATCCTGTAATGAATCCGCCTGGAAAGCCAGATGCGGCACGCGGTTTTCAGGGTCGCTGGTTAAGGCCCTGACGACATCGATAACATCGGCAACTACGGCGGAGGCCGTTGGTTCCGCGCCTGCGCCGGCGCCATAATAAAGAGTGTTTCCAACGGCATCGCCTTTTA
>JAQTPT010000080.1 GCA_028712795.1 Methylococcales bacterium | reverse complement strand
CAATGGCGTTTATTTCAGCCTGTAAGTCTTGGATGTTCAAGGAACGAAAGAATCTATACTTTTTGATCTGCTGTCAAGGCATTTTGGTGGCATTTGAATTTGCCATGGATTTTAAAGTAGATACGTGGGAGGCATGTTTATCACCACAACGGACGCGGAAAAACCTTCTGTCCTTTGGAACAATCCGCACGCATCATTGACAGTTCAACGCCCCGCTTTGCATGGCGGATATAGCCGGGCAACAGGAAACCCAGTAGCATTACGATCTACCCAACTTCCAAAAACCGATTGCCACCCTAGCCCTCAGCTTGGACGGTACCTGTATGCACCTGAGTAAAGAAGGCTGGCGGGAAGCCATGGCGGGGACCCTCAGTTTATATGACGCGAAAGGCGATCGGCAACATACCATTTATTTGGGAGCCACCCCTGAATATGGCAAAGCGGATTTCTTGCGCCGCTTTACCGCAGAAATTGAACGCGTAAAAGCACACTTTCCGGACGCCAAGCGGGTTGGGTTAGCCGATGGCGCTGAAAGCAACTGGCAGTTCCTGACGCCGTATATCCAGACACAGATACTCGATTTTTATCATGCGAGCAGTTATCTGGGTGCCGTCGCTAATGCAAAATACCCAAAGGACAAAGCGGCCCACAAAGCCTGGCTGGATGATCGCTGCCATCAACTGAAAAATAAAGTGGGAGCTGCTGAGGCGCTTTATAATGAAATGGTGGCTTTACAGGCACGAAAATGCACCCAAAAATTACCGCAACATCTGCGGGACAGGCTGGGCGCGGCCATTACCTATTATAAAAATCATCGACACCAAATGGAGTACCCCAGTTACACCGCGCAGTGTTTTCCGATTGGATCGGGCGTGACAGAAGCGGCTTGTAAGACACTTATAAAGCAGCGGTTTTGTCTTGCTGGTATGCGCTGGAAGCAACCCGGTGCTACTGGCATTTTAAATTTACGGGCATTGGTTTTAACCGCTCAGAGATGGACACAGTTTTGGCAAAAAATAAATCTCTTTGGCGTCCCTTCTGTTGCGGCTGCTTCAAATTGAGGTTGCACCCTTTAGCAGCGCTTCATAACAATGAGCTTTCGATCTAAAAAAAATGGAGAAGCCGGTGGTAGCCTGCTTCATTTACCATCCAGAAACGACATAATGAGGTTATCGCTATCATTTCTGTCGTTCCTATAAAGCCAATCACAATGGCACAAAACAACAACCAACTGCTATGTCTCGAAAAAATGGTTTCAAATTCTTTCAATGCTTCGTCAATAAAATTTTGCATGTGTTTTTCTCCTTTTGGTGAGAAAATCGCATGTTCTTTAATCAATGTCAAATTAGGCAAAAACTTACGACTGACGAGTTATGAGTTGAATGTAAGCCTTATTTTATGGTGCCGCCTTGTGTTAAATGGGCAGGTTCTAACAGTTTTTCCAATTCTTCCCGGCTAAAAGCAGTCATTTCAGCCGCCACTTCAATAATGGGCCGTCCTTGTTTATAGGCGGCTTTCGTTACTTCAGCGGCTTTTTCGTAGCCAATAATAGGATTTAGTGCCGTCACCAGAATTGGATTTTTTGCCAGGGCTTGTTGCAGGTTAGCGGTTCTAACGGTAAATCCGGCGATGGCTTTATCGGCAAGCGCTTCGACCGCATTACCCAGAATATCGATGCTTTGTAAAATGTTATAAGCAATCAACGGTAACATGACATTGAGCTGAAAAGCGCCTGATTGTCCCGCAATGGTAATAGCCGCATCGTTACCAATGACTTGGGCTGCAACCATTGCCACGGCTTCAGGGATTACCGGATTGACTTTTCCCGGCATAATACTGCTGCCAGGCTGTAATGCAATGAGTTCTATTTCGCCTAGCCCCGCCAGGGGGCCGCTGTTCATCCAGCGCAGATCGTTGGCAATTTTCATTAAACTTACCGCGATGACTTTCAGTTGGCCGGATAATTCAACCATGGCATCCTGAGCACTGAGACTTTCAAAAAATGAATCATTCGGCTTAAAGGGCAAGCCGGTTTCAGCGCTTAAGGCAAGGGCAAATTGCGTAGCGAACTGGGGATGGGCATTTATACCGGTGCCAACCGCCGTGCCGCCCTGGGCCAGTTTGTAGACTCTTGGCAGGGTCGCATTAATGCGGTCTATGCCGTTGCGTATCTGCAAGGCCCAACCGCCCATTTCCTGGCTCATCCGCACAGGCATGGCATCCATTAAATGGGTGCGCCCGGTTTTAGTGATGTCATCTAAAGAGCTGGCTTTATGCTCTATCGTTTCCGCAAGATGCTGTAAATTGGGCAGTAGTTTTTTGTGGCATTCAATTGCTGCACTGACATGAATAGCGGTAGGGATCACATCATTGCTGCTCTGCCCCCTGTTAACGTCATCATTGGCACTGACGGCTTTCCCGAGCGAGTGTGTCGCCAGATTAGCCAACACCTCATTGACGTTCATGTTGGTACTGGTTCCGGAACCTGTTTGAAACACATCAACAGGAAACTGGTGTTGATGCCCGCCGTCCATTATTTGTTGCGCAGCCTGAATGATCGCATTCCCAATCGCTGGTTCAAGCTCGCCCAGTTCGACATTAACTTTTGCCGCCGATTTTTTTATCAGTGCGATGGTTCTGATAAAGGCAGGTGGCAGAGTTAAGCCGCTAATGGGGAAGTTATTGATAGCACGTTGTGTTTGCGCGCCATATAAGGCCTCTTTGGGAACCTCAAGTTCGCCCATGCTATCTTTTTCAATCCGGTAATTTTCAGCCATCGATTAACTCATTGATAAATTCTTTAACCTGCGCGTGGTTAAAAGGCCATCCCAGATCTTTTTGGGTGTCTGGGTGATATAAAACAGGGATGCGTATGGCGTATTGCTCTTGCCATTGCTCCTGCCCGGCTATATCGATGGTTTCAATCGTCAGTTCTTTGTTATTTGCCCAACTTTTAATAATCAGTTCCGCTTGCTCGCAAAGGTGACAACCGGATGTGCCAAACAGCAGCAATCGAATCATTAATGTTTGCTCATTTTATCAAGATAACCCATCAACAGGGCAGAAATAACCAAGGTCAAATGGATGATAACGTACCACATTAACTTATCATTTGCCGTTTCATGGATATTCATAAAAATTTTTAACAAACGAATAGATGAAATCGCTACGATTGATGCAGCTACTTTCATCTTTAACGAACCATAGTCGTGTTCCCCCAGCCAATCCAATTTCTCAGCCGAATCACATATATTCATCTGTGAAACAAAATTTTCGTAACCGCTGAACATGACAATGACAATTAGACTTCCAACCAGCGAAAGATCAATCAGGTTAAGTATTATTAAAGTTAAGTCCGATTCACCCACCTCTAGAATATGCGGCAGGAAATGAAAGAGCTCCTGAAAAAACTTCACTGACAGTGCGAATAGCGCCAGACTCAAACCCATATAAATAGGCGCGAGCAACCAGCGGCTGGCATACATCATCCGTTCCAGTGATTTCTCTATTTTTTCTTGTGTTGTCATGCTGTTATGAGCATTTTGTTATCATTAGGAAGTTACATCATTTATTTTAGTGATGTAAATGCGCCGCCAGCCAGCGTTCAGCAACTTCCTCCGCGATGCCTTTACGTCTGGCGTAATCTTGTAACTGATCCCTGTCTATTTTGCCGACATTAAAATACTGTGCATCAGGGTGCGAAAAATACCAACCGCTAACTGCCGATGCCGGATACATGGCATAACTTTCAGTGAGCTCTATGCTGGTGTTTTTGGTCACATTAAGCAATTCAAACAACTTTCCTTTCTCGGTATGATCAGGACATGCCGGGTAACCGGGCGCAGGACGTATCCCTTGATAAGCCTCGTTTATTAACTGTTCGGGTTCATAGGCTTCATCTTCGGCGTAACCCCAATAGTCCTTTCTGACCACTTGATGCAGATATTCTGCAAAGGCTTCGGCCAATCTATCAGCCAAGGCTTTGAGCATAATCGAACTGTAATCATCATGATCTTGCTCAAATTGCTGCAATTTTTCTTCTATACCGATGCCTGTCGTGACTGCAAAGGCGCCGATATAATCCGCTTTTCCGCTATCAATTGGCGCAATAAAATCAGATAAACAATAATTCGGGCGTCCTGGAGCTTTGATATTTTGCTGGCGCAAGTGGTGCAAGGTTTTCAGCTGTTGCTTGCGAGTATCATCTGTATAGACTATAACATCGTCACCATCGCTGTTTGCAGCAAAAAAACCGACCACGGCACGAGCGGTTAACCACTCTTCGCTGATCATTTTGTTCAGCATCACTTGCGCGTCATCAAACAGCTTCCTGGCTTCAACGCCAACAACTTTATCGTCCAATATTTTTGGGTAACTGCCGGCCATTTCCCAGGTTTGGAAAAACGGTGTCCAGTCGATGTACCAAACCAGCGTATCAAGGGGGAAACGCTCAATAATTTTAAGGCCTAAAAATGAAGGTTTCACCGGCTCATAGCTTCCCCAGTTAAACTTATTGCGCCTGGCTTCTTCTAAAGAATGTTGTTTGGTTTTAGCTTCCCTGCCTTTGTGCCGTTCCCTGACTTCCTCATATTCTTCACGCACGCTTTTGACAAAGTCATCCTTTAATTCGGCGCTTAACAGATTACTGGCAACACCAACACCGCGCGAGGCATCCGTCACATAAACCGTTGCGCCTTCATAATGCGGCTCAATTTTTACCGCCGTATGAGCCCTTGAAGTAGTGGCGCCACCTATCATCAACGGAATAGTAAATCCCTGACGCTGCATTTCTTTAGCCACATGCACCATTTCATCCAGGGAAGGTGTAATAAGGCCGCTTAAACCGATAATATCAACGTTTTCCAAGCGTGCTGTCTGCAAAATCTTTTCGGCAGGAACCATTACGCCTAAATCAATCACATCGTAGTTATTGCATTGCAATACCACGCCAACAATATTTTTACCAATGTCATGAACGTCGCCTTTCACCGTTGCCATGAGGATTTTACCGTTGGTTTGACGCTCACCCCCAGCTTTATCAGCTTCCATGAACGGCATCAAATACGCCACCGCTTTTTTCATCACGCGTGCGGATTTAACCACTTGTGGGAGAAACATTTTGCCCGCGCCAAACAAATCGCCAACGACATTCATGCCATCCATTAACGCGCCTTCGATAACATGCAAGGGTCTTTGGGCTTCCAGTCTGGCTTGTTCGGTATCTTCATCAATGAAATCGGTGATCCCTTTGACTAGCGCATGCTCCAGACGTTTACTGACAGGCCATTCACGCCATTCCAGATTTTCCTGTTTGACTTCGCTGCTGCTGCCATCACCACGGTATTTCGCAGCCAGTTCCAGCAATTTTTCCGTGCCGCTGCCATCGTGCCGGTTTAACACGACATCCTCTACCGCATCACGCAAATCTTCGGGTATATCGGCATAAATCGCCAATTGCCCCGCATTAACAATGCCCATGGACATGCCGGCTTGAATGGCGTGGTATAAAAACACCGCATGGATCGCCTCACGCACCGGATTATTGCCGCGAAACGAAAATGACACGTTGGAAACGCCGCCTGATATTAGCGCGTAAGGCAGAGTCCGTTTAATCTCGCGGGTGGCTTCTATAAAATCCAGCCCATAGTTATTGTGTTCATCAATACCCGTGGCAATGGCGAAAATATTGGGATCAAAAATAATATCTTCAGGCGGAAAACCAACCTGTTCTGTCAGTATTTTATAAGCCCTCTGACATATTTCGACCTTTCTTGCTTTAGTATCCGCCTGACCTTCTTCGTCAAATGCCATGACGATGACCGCCGCGCCATACCTGCGAACGAGTTTGGCGTGTTTAATAAAAACTTCTTCGCCTTCTTTAAGCGAAATGGAATTCACCACGCCCTTACCCTGGATACATTTAAGGCCTGCTTCCAAAATATCCCATTTAGAGGAATCCAGCATGATCGGCACTTTGGCTATATCCGGTTCGGAGGCAATAAGCATCAAAAAGCGGACCATTGCCTCCTTTGACTCCAACATGCCTTCGTCCATGTTGATGTCGATAATCTGGGCGCCGTTTTCAACCTGCTGCTTGGCAACGTCCAGCGCAGCTTCAAAATCACCTTGAATAATCAAGCGCTTGAATGCCGCAGAACCGGTTACATTGGTACGCTCGCCGACATTGACAAAAAGCGTATCCGGGCCGATGGACATGGGTTCAAGACCCGCCAGGCGGCATCGTTTTTCAATTTGCGGGATAGTTCTTGGACTATAAGTTTTAACCGCTTCGACTATGGCTTTGATATGCGCGGGCGAAGTGCCGCAACAGCCCCCAATAATATTCAAATAGCCGCTACGCGCCCAGTCAGCCAGTTCTTCAGCCATTGCTTCGGGAGATTCATCATACTCGCCAAATTCGTTAGGCAGCCCTGCATTCGGGTGCGCCGAGACGTAAGTATCGGCAATAGCCGATAATTCATCTATGTGTTGTCTTAGCTCTTTCGCGCCTAATGCACAGTTAAAGCCAAAAGAAATGGGTTCAACGTGCTTTAATGAATGCCAAAAAGCCGCAACTGTTTGTCCGGATAGCGTTCTGCCTGATGCGTCGGTAATCGTGCCGGAAATCATGACCGGCAGTTTATAACCGATTTGTTCAAAGTATTGTTCAACTGCAAAAATAGCAGCTTTTGCATTCAGTGTGTCAAAAATAGTTTCAATCAGTATAATGTCCGCGCCGCCATCAATAAGGCCACGCGCGGCATCGGTATATGCGTCAACCAGCTCGTCAAAAGAAATATTACGAAATCCGGGATCATTGACATCGGGCGACATTGAAGCCGTCCGATTCGTAGGACCCAAGACACCTGCAACAAAACGCGGTTTACCGGGATTTTTTTCGGTATATTCACTGGCAGCTTGCTTGGCTAAACGCGCTGACTCAAGATTAATTTCATAGGCTAACGATTCCATTCGGTAATCAGCCATAGCAATACTGGTTGAGTTGAAAGTATTGGTTTCAACAATATCAGAACCGGCTTCAAAATAAGCACTATGAATGGCTTTGATAATATCAGGCTGGGTTAATGACAATAAATCATTATTCCCTTTCAGATCAACTTCCCACTGAGCAAAACGTTCGCCACGATAATCCTTTTCTTCCAGTTTGTAGCTTTGAATCATCGTACCCATCGCACCATCAAGAAACAGGATTCTTCGGGACAGCTGCTGTTTTAATAATTCTGTTTTGCTCATTGTTTATGCCAAGTGTGATTGTGTAGCCTGAATATAATCATTGCTTAAAAAGCTGGCTAGCACTATTATTTTTATCATTATATTTAGGAGATGAGTATGTCAAAACCAACGATCACTCAAGTAATTAAAAGCGTTCTAGCCGCCTTTATCGGCGTACAGAGTGAGGCCAATAGAAAAAAAGATTTCGAAAGCGGGTCGCTTTCAGCTTATGTAATTGCAGGATTGATTTTTACAGCGCTGTTTGTTGTTACAATTATTTTTCTTGTTTCTAATATCGTGTAGAGGCCAGGAGCTTCCTTAGAAGTAAAGGAGTTATGTAACACTCAACAAGCGAATTATAAAAAACTCAAGCAGCGCTTGAGTTTTTTATATCAGTTTGTATTTTCTTATTCTGGTGTTTTAAAGCTGTGTTTTATACTTTGAAAAATCTCTTTGATGCCACTGAATAAATTTGCCACTGAAAAACTTTCTTTAGTGATAAACTTTAAACGAACAAATGCGATAGCCAGGAAGCTAAAGATTGAAGGAGATAACTCTTCATAAAGCGACTTCAAATAGCCGGAAAAACCCAGGAAATCCCCTGCATTTTTCCTGTCAGCGCCCTGAATTGCTTCATATCCAGCTCCACCTTCACTTGCCCTGAACGATTCCAAAATATAAATATTGACACTTTGAAATACCCACACTAAAGCAAAAAAACCAACTGCGCCGATAGCAACCCACATTAACACATTACTTAACTTTGCTTTCATGGCGGACTGATAAAACCAAAGCGCCACAAAAATCATCACCATACCACTTATCATAATTTATACCCCTTTTTTGAATTATTTTAATTATTTTTTTGTTAAAAAGTAGTAAAGAAAGGGACACTTTAAGATCATTTTAGAGCCATCTTTTTCAACAACCTTGCATGATTCATATTTTTCTTGTCCCGGCTTTGTCTGCTTTTTAATTTCACCATTTTCGACAGAATATTTAATAGCTATTTTCATCTCTCCTGTTCGGCCAACAGAATCAGTTGCAGTTTGTAGAAGAGTACCATCCTCTTTAAACTCCCATTCAATAGTAACGGATTTCTGCTCTCCATCCAACTTAGTCGCTTCAGCATATAATTTCCATTTCCCCAGGATTTCAGAGTTATCTTTTAATGCAACCTCCGCATTGGCTGAAAACGCAAAAAAAAGCGCTGCCAACGGTAATATTTTGACGTATTTTTTCATTATTATTATGCCCCTATTTATCATCTTCAAAAAACAGAAATTAAACTATACCACATTGGTAAAAGAGCTTTAACTACAATAGTCAGGAATATCTGTTTTCCTTACAATTTTTAATATCCAGGCACAATAAGCCTTGACTTTAACTTCACCTAAAGTATCATGCAACTTCCGCTTGCTATTAAATTAGCAATTTCTCAAATATAAAAATTATTAGGTAGGAGACATATACATGGGATTTATTTTAGATCTGACTGAAACATTAAAAACACCAGCTGGCATGGTCGGAGCTGTTGTGGTTGTAGCTGCTGTATACTTTCTTTTGAAATGGGTATTCGCCGAGCATCCAGACGACGAAAAATAAGCGCAGCCAACAATCGGTTTCGGTTATACCTTAGGCCGCTATGCATTCGTCTTGAATGGTTAGCGGCCTTATTTACGCCTGAACATTTCACCAATTAAACCCACAACTGTATTATAATTTACACATTTTCAATAATGAAATGTATAAATTTATAATCACTAACATCCTGGCGCTTCAATCTAAACAAGTCCCCGCAACCGGTATCGGCTTATTCCGGCTTTTTTATGGCTTGGTCACTTTGCAGGAAATTTTCTTCCTGTTGTATTTCAACCATTTAATTTTCGACCCCATCCCTTATATAGACGTTGAATTCCCCATGATTCCGTTCTTTTTGTGCCTATGGGGAATCGTTGCCGGCTTTATCATTGTTGGCTATCGCTATCAATTTGCCGTTATCTGCAATTACATTTTTTGGATTGTCTTCGTTAATTTTACAACCATGCAACGTGACTTTGACGGCGGTTTTGATTCGTTCATGACCGGAGCCGGATTTTTCCTGCTTTTCATGCCTGGCAGCCGCGCATTTTCCATAGACAATCTCAGGTACAAACTCAGTACGCCATTTAGGCATTACAAGTCATATCCAAAACCCACCGTTTCGAGCCTGGCTTACTTTCTGCCTGTCCTCATTTGCCTCGGCTTTCTCTATTTCGACTCGGCTGTTCATAAGTTATTTGCCGAACACTGGCGCAATGGCCTCGGCTCCTGGTTACCATCAACTCAACCCTATTATGTTTCAGCCATCGACATGTCGTTTTTGCTGAATAATGAGTTGCTACAAAAAACCATAGGATATACAGTACTGGTTTTTCAATTTACCTTTTTATTCTTCTTTTCGAACCGTCGATTTCGCAGTGCCTATTTATTAGTAGGTTTAGCTCTACACCTGGGTATCACGCTGTCTTTAAATATCTATCCTTTTGGCATGGGAATGCTTATCTTTTATACGCTGCTCGTACCTTTTAGCTGGTGGCGCGCAATGGGTAACCTGCTGACCGCCAAGCGCCCCTCTCTAACTGTATTCTTTGACAAACAATGCCCGCTTTGTAATCGTACCGTCCTCATTCTTAATCACTTCGATATATTTAATTGCATAGACTTTAAAAGCGCCCAAGATAATGCCGGACATTACCCTGTAATGGCTACAATAAGTCCCGAGACCCTGTTAACGGATTTATACGCATTGGACAGCGCAAACCGCATATATTCGGGCGTTAACACCTATATTCAAATATTTCTAAAAATGCGTTATTTATACCTCCTAGGTATTATATTAAGTTTGCCCGGAATCCATTTCCTGGCGGCAAAAAAATACCGTGCAATTGCGGACTCGCGTATCCGCATCCCTTGTTCATCTGAATGCCTTATATCGCCAAAACAGCAAGACAATACTTTATATCATCAAATTTTTGAATGCTTTGCTGCCCGAAAACCCAAAGCCTTTTCCAGAAAGCTTGCAAAAATACTCATCGCCATATTTATTTTGCAGTTAAACAGCACCATTCATTACGGTCTGATTTACAGACTGGATACGGCCGCCAAGAATAGCCCTTTGAGCTCAACTATTGCCGAGGCCAGCAATGCCCTTATTATGGTTTCTCTGACCTTTTTGGGCATTACTCCGCACGCGCTTTACCTGCACGACCATTTCGCCGGGTATGACCGTATTTTAGCGATTACCTACACAGATCAAAATGGCAATGAACGCTGGCTCCCGTTTGTCAACCCACAAGGGCGCTTACTTGCCCCAAACTGGGGCCGTGTACATTCCATGTGGGCTAATATTGCTGTTACGCCGACTATTAACAACACGCGATTACAAAAATTTATCATGAAAGTTACCGCTTTCTGGGGTCAGAAAATGGGCTTAAATCTCAACAATACGGTCTTTAATATAAAATTAAAACGGATTAATGCGCCTACATACTGGGTCTACGATCTATTGCATCAAAATTTTTCAGCACCATGGGTTACTATCGGCACTATAAAATGGACTGACAATCGAATCTCCTACGCCTTACCTGACGATATCAATTCTTTATAACTGCCCAAGGAGACTAAACAACTTTTAATATTGCATCATCATTCGAGTCATGATATAAAATGTCTGTGCTTTTATAAAAACGCGCACAATAAATAAAATAATTTAAACCCCTTTGGAGGATATATTTATGAAAAAATTCTTAGCACTTTTAGCTATGGCATTAATGATTGTGGGCTTGTCTGGTTGCTTGGACGATCCAGATGCCTCTAAGCAAAAAGTTGAAAGTACTATCTCACTTTAAACAAAATAAGCTGCAAGACCAAAAAACCCAGCTTTGTGGCTGGGTTTTTTGTTTATGCCGCTTTTATCTAAAAACCCTCACCAAGCGCTAAACCAAACGGGCCCACAAGTCATATTCATCTGCCTCTTCCATCTCAACATCTACAAAATCACCAACCTTTAGGTGTGTCGCACCATCAATAAAAACCTGTCCATCAATTTCTGGCGCATCGGACTTGCTTCTTGCAACCGCGCCTTCTTCAACAACCTCATCAATAAGAACAGTTTCAACCCTTCCTATTCGTTGCTGTAATCGAGCAGCACTAATCTCGGCCTGATGCGCCATAAAACGAGCTAAACGCTCTTGCTTGATTTCTTCAGGAATCAAATCCGGCAAATCATTAGCCACCGCGCCTTTTACTGGGGAATATGCAAAACAGCCCACTCTATCGAGCTGCGCATCAGTCATAAATTCCAGTAATTCTTCAAACTCCTGTTCAGTTTCTCCCGGAAACCCAACAATAAAAGTGCTGCGTAAAGTAATATCAGGACAAATTTCCCGCCATGCATTAATACGCTCCAAATTATTCTGGCTGGCTGCGGGACGCTTCATTAACTTTAGAATACGGCTATTGGCATGTTGAAAAGGAATATCCAGATAAGGCAGGATTTTTCCTGCCGCCATTAATGGAATCACTTCATCAACATGAGGATACGGATAAACATAATGCATCCGCACCCAGATACCCAAATCGCCCAATGCCTCGGCTAAATCAAAAAAACGCGTTTTGACAGAATGCCCTTTCCAGTCCCTGATTTGATACTTTAAATCCAACCCATAAGCGCTCGTATCTTGTGAAACAACCAATAATTCTTTTACCCCTGCATCAGCCAGACGTTCCGCTTCCCTCATCACATCATCAACGGGTCGGCTGACCAGATCGCCACGCATTGAGGGTATAATACAAAACGTGCAGCGATGATTACAGCCCTCGGAAATTTTTAAATAGGCATAATGATCAGGTGTTAATTTTATCCCTTGCGGAGGCAGGAGACTGGTAAACGGATCATGCCGAGGCGGTAAATTTTCATGCACGGAAGCCACGACTTCTTCTAAGGCATGCGCACCCGTCACTTTTAAAACTTGGGGATATCGTGCCCTGATTTCATCTTCTCTGGCTCCCAAACAGCCAGTGACAATCACCTTGCCGTTTTCGGCTAAAGCTTCACCAATGCTGTCGAGTGACTCTTGTACTGCGGCATCAATAAAGCCGCAAGTGTTAACAACCACCAAATCAGCGCCCTGGTAGTCCGGTGAAAGGTTATAACCCTCAGAACGAAGCCGGGTTAAAATTCTTTCGCTATCAACTAGCGCTTTAGGGCAGCCTAAACTAATAAAGCCGACGGTAGGGATCTTTGTCATAAATATATTTAAGGTAGGAGGTAAGTGTTTGTTCTTTGCTGATGCAGATTGCACAATCTGCCTCGTTGATAACGATGCCATTTTGGCATTAACAACAATAGACTAACAGATAAGGCTGTTGTTCTGTTGGCGCCCAAAACTGTCATTTTATCACTTTAAGTTGTTTGTCGAATCATCAAAGCCATAACTTTAGCCTAAAATCACGTGTAATATCTTCTCAATGATAACTGCCTGCTTTATGATGATTATGTTAAACCGTTGTAAAAAGTAATTACAGCCATGAAAATATGAGCGGCTTAAGCTTGAATACCTCCCTCAAAAGGATTAGGTTGATCGAAATAACACATCCTTTCGTTGAAGCTGCCTAATAATTGAACGAAAAAAACGGTAAGCATTGACTGATGCCCGCTGATTTTTGATCTCTAGTGTGACCAATTTAACTGGATTTCTGTGAAAAAAATTAATTTTTTAACATGAGACTTGAACTAAATCTGGATAAATCAACTGGATTGATTTATCCTATTAAGAACTATGCTGTTATTAAGGCAAAAAATAAAATCCGTTAACCATAAATAAATTAATTTTTAAACATAATTTTTATTGCTTCTGCTTTTTGCATCATAAGCCTATGCATCCATAATATTCCGGATCATTGCTAAAATAAACTGGATATAAAATTAAGGTATAAAATGCGCAGATTAGTTTTAATGTTGAATATACTAGTTGGTTCGGCCTTGTTGGCCCAACCAGCCCATTTATTGGCTGCTTCAGCTGAAACAAATGGGAACAAAGATAATCATCAGCATAAACATGCATCGCACTTACGAGGAAAAAGTAAAGATTCCCAATTTGTCCGTGTTAAGCAAAAGAAATTGCAAAATCCCGGCGATGTTTGGGAGCGCATTCGCGCAGGCATGCAAATCCCTCGACCAAGCCCCGTTGGAACTTTGCCTGATCAAGCCAATGCAAATGGCAATAGTTTGCCCAAATCCTCCATTAATCACCCGCATCTGCATGCCAGCATTGACCTTCATCCTGTAACTATTGATTCCTCAAACATTATTACCAGCACAGCATCACCTTTCCCCTTAAAAGCCCGGGCAGAACGAATACTTGCCCGACAAAAACTAAAGCTGCCGATATCAGCCAGTATGCCTGTATCTCAATACACTCCTTATGGGCGCCTTAAGCTTAACGCCTTCCTATCTTCAAGAATCCGCAATAACCTGGGACAGCCAGCTCAATCAATGGCACTAAAATACGCTATCCTGCATGAAGATACTGCCGGGCAATCGAGGTTCCATACACGCATTGACTTACATCCAAAATCACAAGATATTGGCATTAAAAACCCCATAGAACCAATGAGTAGCAATAGCGAACCATTGGCAAAACCCCTTGAATTGAAGCGTCCATATAAATCAGTCTTTCCATATAAAACTGCTGTTGTCAGGCAGGATTTGGCAGGTCTAATTCCAAGCCGCAACAATCAAGCGATCAAATATGACCGGGTCTATAAGCATATCGTTTGGTACACTCAACACCGCGATTACCTGCGCCAGGTCGCTGAACGAGCACACCCTTACCTTTATCACATTGTCGAGACCCTAAGTGAAAATAAACTACCTCACGAACTGGCTTTATTACCCATTGTAGAAAGCGCCTATCAGCCAACAGCACAATCACCTAAAAGCGCCGCCGGACTCTGGCAATTCATTCCAAGTACAGGGCATGATTTCGACTTGCATCAAAGCGAACAATTTGATGCCCGACTCGATATCGCCGCCTCTACCCAAGCTGCCGTCCGCTATCTTTCATTCCTAAAGCAGCATTTCAATGGCGACTGGCTGCTTGCCCTGGCTGCTTATAACTGCGGCTTAGGCGCAGTGGATAATGCTATTAGCCGGAACACTGCTGAAGGTCTTGACACTGATTTCTGGTCTTTGCGTTTACCCGAAGAAACACAGGAGTATGTCCCCCGTTTCCTGGCTTTATCCAGCATTTTTGCAAACCCATCAGCTTATGGATTAAAGCTTGCTCCAGTCAGAAACGAACCCTATTTTGTTAAAGTCAAAATTGACAGTAAACATGACGTAAACTACTTGGCTGAAAAGAATTTTAAAGAGATCGCAGAGCTTGCTAATCTCAGTTATGAGCAATTCAATCGCCTTAATCCTGGCTATCTCAATACTAAAATAGGAGCCGATGGTCCATTTACATTTCTCATGCCTGTTGCTAACGCCAACCAATTACATCAGCGATTGGCAAAGATTGCTTCATTCATGAATGAACCCCCACTAATAGCAGCAAGCCATGCGCCCTTGGAAAGAAACGCCTTGCCCAGAACCGATGAGAGTAAAACTGCGTTATCACTACTTAGCGACATCACATTACCAAAAGGAGCTGATTTAGCAACAACCTCTGATCCATTCTTATCGCTTGATCTGGATGCCAACCAAACTTCGCCCCGCATAATTAACCAATCTGCATTGCCAATTGTTGACATAAGTTCCGAATCAAAAATAATAAAGAAAAATATATAACGGCCTATCAAGCTGAAAACAATTACCACCAAAAATTTTCCACGAAATGCTATAACTCGATGTTCAAGTTTCAGCTGCCAACTTAAGCCGGGACACTTGAACTGTTACAGAGCTATAAAATGAAATCCGACAGGAACTGGATGACCTGTCTCATGGTAATTATTCAGACCCCCTTAACTAAAGGAAGCCTCGGCACAGAAAACCCCGCCCGCCTTTGACGAATTGCCGCCGCCAAATAAATCCAGGGCGACTGTTGGCGAACACGGCATGTTTCAATAACGCTAATCAAAATTGCCAAAATTCTGGTGCCGTCTTCGGTTCGTGTGCCATGACAAATACTTCTTAAAATCACCCAATGACGTAATGCCTGTTCAGCCTCATTGTTGGTCAGCGGTGCATATTCTGGCTCAACCTGAACACCCATTCTGAACCAATCTGAACACCTATTCTGATTTAAGTTGAACACCGATTCTGGTTTCAAGCTGAACACTTTTCTGGATTTTCCAGAATTGGTGTTC
>JAQTPT010000123.1 GCA_028712795.1 Methylococcales bacterium | reverse complement strand
GTAGCACAGATAGCACGCGGTTTGGTACGTGTTTGAGCAGGACGTTCACTACGCCGATGGGCAAGCTGTTTTTCCTCTCGGAGTATGCGATAAAAGGTCGACTCAGACGCCAGATAGCTGCCTTGGTGGGCCAGCCGTGGCACGATCTGGCTCGGCGGCAGATGACCGAACTTATCGGAATTGGGTATCTACTTTAAAATCCATGGAAAAACCAACATCAAACCAGCATGGTTTGCGCTTTTTGAGTAATTAAATCTGCCAAAGAGGGCAGTTCGAAACACCCAGACACTCGATCATAAACGTAATCGTAAAAGCTCACGGCTAATTTTTTGGCGGTCTGATTAATCGTCATAAGGTGTCTTTAATAAGCGTTCCATTCTCGCTTCGGGTTTGAAAACTCACATCACGCGCACGCGCCTGCACCCTTGCGCCAAGCTCCGCTGCATTGTTATGCAAAGGTAACTGAGGAAGTTCCAATACCTGCAGTAACTCGGTCTTTTTGGCTAGCGTTTTAGCGATAGATCATTCAGCTCTTGATAGTCCGTGGTGGCTGAGAAGAACTCATCAAATCGCTTGGAAAGCTCTTCTTTTTTACCCATTGCGGTTCATGTATACTTCAACAACCCGGTGTAGTAAGCCCAATACAGACTTCGAAAGCCGGCTAGAGCTTGTTTGTGCAGGGGTACGAAAGGTTTGAGTTTTTATAGTGCCGGGCGTTGTGAATCCAGCAAAGCGCAAGATAAAGCGTGAGCAATTTAAATTGCGGCGCATCATCAGCCAGCAGTCTTGCAATGATGGGAAAGTCGGTTTGTTGTTGGTAAAAAGCGATGTTGCCGGCTTCGGTAAGATGAACGCTTCGGCCGCTGCCCAAGGTGTCGATACGTGTCAACTGCGCTTTGAATTCGTTTTCATTTATCACGATCCCAGCCGGCAACTGCGCATCTATCGCAACACGGGCTTTGCCGGCCAACTTAAAGGTATCGTGCAGCAGTTTGGCCGGTTCTTTATAAAGATAGTGGGGGGCATGAAATCAGTCAACACGGACAACACCGTCAGACGGTCTTTCTTTGGGGTGGTGAAATAGGCGGTAAACAGCGGACTACAGACAATCTGGCAATACGGGTTGGCGCCGTTGACGAGCGCACGTGTGTCATTGTTTTGGACATAGTCGCTTGCGGTAAAGGTCGCTTTTTTCCTGGTGAAAAAGATCATAGCCGCCAGTCCATTGCTGGGAGATATAAGTAGCTAAAACCTCAATGCCAACGTTTTGAAAAAACCCTAATATCCGCTTTTCCGACATAGTGCCCTCAGCTTTTAAAATCGGTATCAACGCCCGTATGCCAGGGCCATATTCGCCTTTACCCCGGACTTCTGTCGGCAATTCACCGGGAAAGCTTTTGTTTGTCGAGGCTGAATAATAGGCTTCACGCCGAGACTTAACATTATTGGTTATGACAATCAGGTCTTGGATAACCACATCCTCGTAGTCCTTAAACACCAGATCATCCGGCAATCCAGCTTTGTCCAATGGACAAAATACCTCACGATCTATTTTTATCTTGGGTAGTTTCGGTTCGCGTTGACGTTTCTTTTTTTCTGCTGAGTTCTCGCCTGCTTTGCTATTGTCTTTATTGGCATTGGCCTCGGCTTCCTTGCGCTCGGCCTCGGACGATATATACCCGTCATTCAAACATGTGTCAGTTCAAGCAATAATTCGAACGCCGTGTCGAACATTAAAATAACGATCACAATGACAGTCAGGAGTAAACCGTAGGCGACGTTGCGATTAATGGATAAAATCATTTGTAGCTCCCGGAACGGGTGATCTGCCGGGCTAGCCTCAAACTCTTTAACGCTGACAATGACGCCACAGGCCACACTGGCAAACATAAAATCAACATCATCGATAAGCGCTGGAATTTTTAGTGACAGTTAGGCCGATTTTTTTTTGCATTTATCGTAAACAAACTCAGGATCAAGATCGGCTCCAGACTCCCACTCAATGGTGTCAAAAGCAACTGTAACTTTTTCAAAAGATTTGCAATCTTTAAGTCGATTAAAAATTCCAAAACCCAGGTATGGCTTCATATCTAATACGCCACTTTCACCGTTACTAAAGGTGAGTTCAAGCATGTAATTTTCTCGGGGAACAACAATTGTTACTGATGGGTACATTGTATTTCCTCTTATTGTAATGGTTGAATTTTGAATGGTTCCTCACCATTCATAACCAAATTCCAGTCATTCATAAGTTCTTCTTGATGTATTTCAGCCCACGCCAAGACAAGCTTTATTTGCTTCCTCGGCAAATTTCCTTCAATCACCTCGCAAGAGCGTATATCTACCGTAGCTGTATATTCAGCATAGTAGACATGAAAGTGTGGAGGTGGATGCTCACCGGGTGCAAAGTACATACGAATGATAATTCCATAAAACGTCGATATTGTAGGCAAAGCAATTTCCTGTTGTACAAATGTCATTCGGCGGAACCACTATCGTGTTCCGCCTTGTATGATCAAAATAAATGAAATATTAAGAAGATCAAGTAAGCTTTAACGATTCATTAGGAGGCCGTCTCCGCCTGAGGACTGTTTTTTACCAGAGCCTGTTCGTAAGATTGGCCCCCGCCCTATTCACCCATACCGTGGAGTATCTGAGGCTTAGAGCCTGCATACACAAGGCAGGTAGGTGCATGTGCAGGGTCGGGAACCAGTGAATAGTCTACTTTCTTTAACGCATTCTTACAAACCACTATGACAAACATTAGAGTTTATGCACAATTTGCAGAGTGGGCCATTTGCCATTGCCGGGTCTGTAGATTGACTAGCCCACAGACCGTTTGCATGACGGAAGTATAGATCAAATGAGAACTGCGAAAGCCGGTGGCGACAATCGCCCAATTCTTCACCCAGCCAATGCAATGTTCTACCCTGACACGAACAGCACTGAGTTGAGAATTAAACTCTTCCTGTTGCTCAGTCAGTTCTTTTCCCTTCACTTCACTTTCTTGAACGGGGTATAAACAGTTAAGCGTGGAATTTGTTGTTCGATGCCTGTTTCTGGGTTACAAACAGTGACCAAGCTAACTTGGTCAGCCATGCCTTGATATCCTTTGTAGGCATCAACTTCACAACCATCGGGTAATCTTTCCAAGATTTGCACCTCATCACTGAGTTTCTTGTCGCGCATGGCCCCTGGAGCGGAGGCACTAATAGCCGGATGTGATGATCGTCATCTGTCGCCATTTGCGTTTTTATCGTGAAAGCTTTCTGCTTTCCAGAGTAATATAGCTTGCGTGTTTCATTGCTCTTACCCGGACGGTACACTCGTTGTTCGGTGGCATCCACTAACACACGACCATTGGCTAATTGCTCGGATGCGGAAATTGTCAATGTAGTTGTCGCCTCGACGGTTAAATCTCACTCTGGTTTGTGCTCTGAATAATCACCTACTTGGTATCATCTTTTTTTGTTTAGGCTTTGTCTGGGTTAAGGTGGACTTCCTGGATTTTTTGCCAATTACGGGAGCTTCCGCTCCAGCGTTGCGGATGCATGGCACGAGCAGCTTCGTAAACGGCTTTACGGTTATCCAGAAGCTTGTCGTCTAAGCCTTCATGGCGTTGCGCTGGGGTGACAAAGCGGATAGCGCTGTGGCGATGTTCATGGTTGTACCATTCCACCAACCCCGTGACCCATTGACGTGCTTCCGTGACATCGGCAAACGGCTTTAGCGGATATTTAGGGCGATATTTCAAGGTCTTAAACAGGGATT
>JAQTPT010000122.1 GCA_028712795.1 Methylococcales bacterium | reverse complement strand
CCTTGAAAAGCGCTGCCTAATACGTTTTTCAGTAATTCTGAACCTCGACTGGCGATCCAGTAAACGACTACGCCTTGACCGCAGAACACCCATAACCAAAGCAGCGTGTTCAGTTCCCGCCAGGACGTTTCGTCCACATGCAGCAAACCACTGCTTTGTACCGCTTCCACCCATTCGTCTTCAACGGGCAAGACCGCCGCACCGCTTTCATGCAAGGTGGCGTGGAGAGTGCCAACACTGACCGCCAAGCCCAGCCAATCATTCAGGAATTCCTGTATCCGCGCCCGCGACAGGCGCATCCGGTAAGCCAGGCAAACAATCAGTGCTGCAAGTCCAGGGCCGACAAGACGCCATTCCGACAACCAGATGTTTGGTGTTAAGTGGTGTGATACCTGCCGATGCGGGGCCTGTTGTGTGCAATGCCCACAGCTACAGACCGTTTCATAATAGGTGTGTTTGGTATTGGTCAAATTAATACCCGGCTTGTCCGGGTCAGCCCACTCCAAATCAACTGTTTCAAAGGCGGTATAGGCTTTTGCGGCATCTGGCTTCAATTCACGGTCACAGCGCGCGCAAACTGCCGGATAATGATGCGCTTCTGCCGTTACCGCCAGCTTTTGCTCTCGCCCGTAGCCGGGTGCCCCAGGTTGTTTGCCGGCTTTCCGTTTATTGCTTGCTTCATCTTCAAATGCTTGGCTTTGCCGTGTATCGTTCGCCATGTCCTGTTCTTTTTCCACTGGCCCGGTTTTCGATTCTTCGTCGGCGTCTATCGTGTGCTCATCCACTCCCGCACATTCGTCCGGCTCTGGGTGGCACGGCGGGTCTTCCTCGTCGGCAACAGTCTTGTCCCACGGCAGGTCACTACTTGGTGGCCGCGAACTATTCCGTGAGGTTTGCCTCAACCGCTCCCGCGCTTCTTTTAAGTCGTAAAGCAGTTTGACGGATAATCGGCGCAGAACTTCCTCCGGTAATTCCAGCAATTCTTCTTCGGTCAGTTGCAGCAGATCGTGGTCGCTTAGTCTCATGGAGATTAATGTACAACTTTTTTAGCCAACTTTGGAACAAGCATGAAATAAGTTGAGCAACTTGGAACTCACATACCAATAATGCCGGGCTTATCGAAGCATGAACTTGATCAGGTTATTTCATGCTCGTTCCTTTGTATGTTTTTGGCGTAGGGGGGTCTGAATAATTACCAAGGCCTACTCCTAACTTTGTATAAAAAGCATGGTTAGGGGTTACAAGCCCTGTCCCATGTGAGGACTCAACATACCAGTTGTTGTTTGACCTCCTACTGCTTTCAATCAGCAAAGATGAGGTTTTACTCTTTATGTCCTTTCGTTAGCCAAAGAAAGATACCGAGAGCCATGAGCAAAAAACCGCTGCCGAAAAGTATGCCGACTGGATAATACAGATTGCCGGCCAATTCCAACTGACTATATTTTATAATCATTATCAGAGCCTCCAATACCAGCGCTATGCAAACTGTTCCGACAAATCGGGTGATTATCCTTCTGATATTAAAATATATATTTTCTTCATTATCTGAAGAACTGTACTCTTTATTAATGCCAGCACCAAGTTCAAACATAGCTAGGGCGATAACAAACGTATTAATGGATTGTATTACCGTTGACGTGAAATCACCTTGAGGATTGGACGCATAATCTACAAAGTTGTAACTTGCTAAAAATACTAACAAAATCGACAAAGCATGAAATATGACTGAAAATATTATCCCCATGATCTTTTTATATTCTATCAAAATACAGTCTCCAATCGGTAAGAAGAAATCACTTTAATATGTGCTCCTACTTTAAGCTGAAAGTAGGATTAGCGCCACAGCTTTCTCATAAAAAATTAACTTGCTCAAGCATGGAAACCAAGGCTTCTGGGGAGTCCATAAATTTTTCTATAGTTGCTTTAAAATTTTGCGTTCCAGTCTTTGATCAGCGTATCAAATTCATGGCAAAACACCGTAACTTGCCCATGATTTGCGCTTGATTGCCATTTTCAACCTGAACACGGTCTTCGCCAAATGTGACGTCTAGCTGCCAATTGTTGGACTCCACGCTCCAATGTCCACGGATTGCGCGGGCTAAAGTTTTAACGGTGTCCTGTTTGCTGTCATTCGGATGATTACTCAGATAGTAGGAGGTTTGATTGCTGGGTTTTTGATTCGATTGATTAAACGTTTCACGATTCATCACGACCAATGTTCGCAGACCACTGTGTTGCCAACGGTTATCAATAGCCGATAACTGCAGGTTGTGCAGATGGGCTTGTCGAGTGGTAATGAAGCCATGACCGCAGTCATGATCAATGGATTCGGCTAGCGGGGGTTGTTCTGCTAAAACTCGACAATGTTCGAGCAATTTGGGCTGGTTTTCTTTCACTTGAATCAGGTAAAGGCCGCCAGCCTGTTCAACTTGTGTCATAGTTTCAGGATTACAATGATGGGCGTCCAAGCTGATTTTACCGTTTTCCAAGCCGGTTTCTTTAAGGAATTCACGCATTACGGTGATTTCACTGGACTTGTCTCCGGCTTGGCGGGCTTGCGCCACATCGATTCGGCTCTCATGGGATACCGCATGAATAATGGCCTGTTTTTCACCTGACTTCAGTGTGCCTCTCATGACTTTGCCATCAGCGCTGATCCATTCATCCCGAATCATTTGCACCGTTTGCTCCCCAAAACAGTCAGTAATCACGCAACTTAAAGCCAGCCAATCCAAATTGGCCAGCATTCTGGGCAAATGAGCACGAGAAACCGGTGTAGCATCCTTATTTCCTGTCACCTCGCGTAGCCAATCAATTTTATTGGTCATGTAACGATGAATACCAGACACTTTTGAGCGTCCAACTAAGGTAGCAAAAACGAAAGTAGCTAGTAAAAATGCCTGTGAGTGCCGTTTGCCACGGTTATCTCGGAGATCGGGTAAGGTTTTGAGTGCATCAATAAATTTTATTTCGTTTAAGCCCAGTTCAATTTTAAGTTCGTTGTTATCCACTGCGGTTATGGTTGGCATGGTCTCATAAATTTAAATATTCACATTTTACAATACGTCAATAAACTTTTTATGAGAAAACTGTGGGATTAGTGCCAGGTAACTGTGAGTCGTGGTGTTGAGTTAAAAAATTGAATATAGCTTGGTCATTTTTACAGCCTGTCTCAAGTCAGCATAAAACCAACCAGCGCGAAAAGAAGGGCTGAATGGGTTTACAACTCTAACGTGGCTTCGCAGTTATAAGAGTAAAGCTATAAAACACAGGAGCGCCAGCATTTTTCGCGAAAGCTGAAATGGGGTCCGTCCGATTTCAGCAGCGAAAAATTTGCTGGCGGTTATTGCCTTGGCGGCCCGCGTTCGTCCTGCTTCGGCTGCGGATCGGGTCAGAGGAGGCCGCAGCCTCCGTCTGCCCATAGAACCGTGCGTACGGGTCCGTACACGGCTCCTCATGCAAGGCGAATCCATTGGGAAACTTCAAACCAATGCGCCAGCTTTCGATCGGATCGTATTTTCTGTCCTTTCAAGTTAATAAACCAACTGTTAGGGTATGCTCTCGTGGGTGCTGATTTTAATTGATGTATTAGTTGGACGAAGCCGCTATCGCGGCGGAAAAAAAAACCGCTTAACGCTTAAACTCTAACTGTACTCAATGTCGAGTACGATAAATTTGGAGTTTAACATGACTGCTAGAGGACAAGCGCGTTTCGATAAATTATACAATCTCCACCTCAGAACATTGAAGCTTCAAGGCATGAGCGACAAGACTATCGATAGCTACGCACGGGCTGTTCGGCGGGTCTCAAGTCACTTTGATTGTTGT
>JAQTPT010000079.1 GCA_028712795.1 Methylococcales bacterium | reverse complement strand
TCTTTTCCACAAAAGGTGGAAAGGATAGTCTGATTTTATAAACAATGCGTTAGGTGGGATTCTGGTAACTTGAACAGTCATTCTGGCAACTTGAACACCAATTCTGGAAAATCCAGAAAAGTGTTCAACTTAAATCAGAATAGGTGTTCAGATTGGTTCAGAATGGGTGTTCAGGTTGAGCCAGAATATGCACGCGTATCAATCTGTTGAAACAGGTCAGCATAGAGAAAGCATTCATGACCTTTGGGGAGTAGATCAAAAATATTAGTCGGAAACAGCAGGTGTTGATTAAACTCAACCGGGCTTGATTTGAAAGGAATTGACATGGCATGATTAAGTGACGTTATTTTCCGCTATTATACCATAACATATTGTTTATATTAAATATATTGAGTTATTATGGCGTAATATACTGTTGCTCCATGAAAATTGCACAAAAAGGAATTCGGGCTACTTAGCTTTTCGTCGGTATTCTCGGACAGCCTCCTAGTCAACAACAGTCTGGAGTTACGCTGTATGCTTTGAGCCGCCATAACCGGGCAGCAAACACCAGCATCCACAATGACAATAGGCCCGTGGATATGCGTTCATAGAGGCCGGTACCCATCCGCAGTTCGGCGCTCCATGACATGAGCGCCAGAAATACCAAAGCCAAGCAACCGGAAATAAAAGAATAAACGCTAAGGTCCCGGAGGCTTTGATAGCGTCTAAACACGATGCCCCATAGTAACGAGGCACCAATCAGCGCAAAAAAACCTACGCCGGCCGATAAGCTGTGTAACTTCTGACTAAGCAAAAGTCTCGGTAAGTCGCAGCCAGCCTCGCAAGGAAACATGCCCGCGCCAATGCGCGCAATGCCATTGACGGCAATCAGCATGGCCGCAAATTTGGCAACCGGGTTATCCTTGAATACAAAAAACAAGAATGCCGCAAATGCAATATGCATAAGACCGGTAGGCACAAATGCGGCGTAGCGCATAATCATTTCCGTAGAACTTCCCCGCTCGCCAAGCTCGCTAATGTACTGGGAAAAGTGGCTGTATTCCGGTCTTAAACTGCCAACGAAAATAATGGCCGATGCCCATAAAACGGGAGCCATGAGGCCGCATAAATTGCCAATCTTACAGAGCGTTATCTTCATAACAGAAAGGCGGTAACGATATAAAGTCTAACGGACAGTAAAGCTGTCGCTATGAAGTGTTGCAACATGGCGGTCAGGTGCAGTGGCGTGTGAACGTCAAAGCGTAGAGCGCTCATTATATCCAAGCGAATCAGTCGAGAAACTGTTTGTAGTACTTCGTTGTAAAACGCGGCCGTGCCAACTTCTTCGGGATTTTTACGTCCCCAGGTTGCAGCCACTGTGTTTGGATCGGCGAAGCATTACAGCCAAGCGTATGAATCGCCAGTTGATTATATTCCTGTGCAAACCGTTGCCAGCGGAGTTCAACAGGATTGGAGCAGATCGGATCAAACGAAAAGGAAACGCCAGGACCGCCGGAATATAAACCGAACGGTTTCTTCTGTTTTTCCGGGCGATTAACGAAATAGGACGCCCATCCGTTCGGGGCATAGCCTGTCTGTAGTTCAAAGTCCTTGGTAAACTTGTAGGATTCGACGACAACGCGGATAAGTTGCGAAATATCATGCTCGTAATATTGGAAGTCAAGTCGACACTCGTCTGCGGATGGCCGCCAATACTCATTAACAAAGTCATGGCGGGAATAAACCAGCCCTTTGGGCTGGGGCACTTCGACCCCCTCAAACCCACGCTGAACCGCCAAACGCTTTGCAATGCGGAATTCATCGCAGGCTGGTTGTGACGAAGCGGGGGTCACGGAACCCAAGCCTGCCTTGAAGCGTTGATCCAAAAAACTTGCCAATTGATGGAGAATGACGATAGCAAACAAAGCATCACATGCTTCACGTTTGACGATCAATCCCCGAGCAAGCTCCTCCGGTGACTGAAACACTTCAAGCGAAATGTCCGACCGGCACAGCGTCGCCGGACGGACCTCAAGCTGGCATTCGACAACGATACCGGCGAGTCCAAACGAGCACTTGAACTCATGGAACACCGCTCCATCCTTATAATCAGTCAACCTGCGAAGCTCGCCTTTGTCGTCGACAAAAGTCAGGCCGACCACATGAGCGGAAAAATAGCCCGCGCCGTCCAGTGACGACTCTTTGGTATCACCGACTGCAACCGATCCTACGGTCGCCTCGCCAATTTCCGCCTGGAACGGTATTTCAACATTATGCGCCTGTAGCCACATATTGAGCTTCTTAAGACGACATCCCGCCTGTACCCGGACAATCTGTCTCCCTGTACTGTCAACTTCCAGACCGGCAATGTCATCGAGCTTACGCGTGCACAACATGGTCCCGCCGTCATTGACGATAGTGGCTGTTACAGATAGTAATGAACCTACCGGATTGACCGGCGACGGAAACCGCTGTGCATCGCGCACGACGGCTTGCACATCCGCGTAACTGATTGGTTCGACATAGACAGCGGGCTTCGTCGAGCGGCTCTGTCCCCAATTAGTGTGGATGCGGCCTTCAGATTCCAGCAAGCCGTGAAAGGGTTGAGTGATCGTGATATCGTTCATTGAACACCTCGAATAAAGGGTTAAAGCGGGTAGCCCTGTTGTAAATCTCCATTACCCCTATGCGATAATTACATATCTGTAAATATCAGGTGCTTTGGCTAACAACGGTTGAGCTTTCGATAAAGCCTCTTGCACATGAGAAGTTGTCATGTGAGCGGCTTCAGCCGAAGCGTTCGCCCATTCTTCAATGAAGACGAACTCGGCGGAATCGGTTTTATCTTGCAGGAGTTGATAGCTGACGCAGCCTTTTTCATGTCGCGTTGGCTCAATCAGGTTCAACAAGATGGATTTAAGCTCCTCAACTTTTTCAGGTTGCGAAGTGACTCTCGCGATAACTCTCACTGCTTCATTTAACATGTGCCACCTCCAGATTTCAATCGTTTATTTTCACAATTACCAGCAGTACTATCGCAAATTAGTTCGAAAGACCTTCCCAAAATCCGCGACTGGATTTCACCCCCAAAGATGGATACCCCTACTCAAGCTTTGATGGTCTACGAGCTAAACATGCAAATCAGGAAGCCAAGGTTATTTTGATCAAACCGCCGGCAAGTTCGACCCCCGAAAACAGCAACCCGATGCCCAATACCTTGTGCCTCGGCGTAAGATGGGCGAAAGCGACCGGCAATGCGACAACGGCCAAAGCGGAATAAGGTACGGGAAACAGCCAAAGTGCGATTCGGGCAATCCCGGCAGGCAAGCACCAGGCGGTTATTCCCAAAGCGAGGCATGTCATTCCTGTGATTCGGGCCAACCGTTCCGCTTTGAACCGATTTCCAGCCGCTCCGGACGGCAAAGCCGCCAAGGCTACAAGAACATAAAGAAGCGAACTTTGGCCTGGCGGACCCAAGCCAGAAAGCAGATCGCCATTCCTTGCGATCCAGGCAGGCAACAGGTCATTCATCAATGCCTCACCTAAACCCAGGGCTAGACCCATCGCGGCAATCCATCCAAAATTGGAGGTTTCCGGGGCTACTGCATGCGATTTTTCCTGCTGTTGTTCAAGACCTTGGCCCGAACGGATAAACCAGATGCCGGACATAAGCAGAACCAGCCCACCCGCCGCAAAGGTAGCCGGTGCACCCAAAGAATTGATCAAAGGCACGACACTGGGCTCCAAGGCGCCAACCAAACCGGATAAAAGCGTGAAAAGCGCAGCGACGCCGCTCAACAGATCCCTTGGAGCGCACAGCTCCAGCATCGAGAGGGCCGGTGCATGAAAAATATTCATGGCAACCAGCCACAGCACCACCAAGCATTGCAATAAAGCGGCAGGTAGTCCACTGCCGAACCCGGAAAGAGCAAATGCGACTGCCATGAACAACATGGCCGCCAGCGAAATGCCCAGATTGACAGCCACAAGCCGACCCACACCGCGAGCGAGCAACTGGTCTGTCAGATATCCTGCGAGCGGTGGCGTAAGGACTAGAATAGAGACCTGCAAAGCCAGAAACTGAGGTACCAGAAAACCATTGCCCAATTTTGTCACGAGTTGCGGCTGATACTCGTTGTAGGCTATCCAGGACAGCAAAATGCCGAGATCCAGGGTGAGCAAGGAAAACACTTGCGTCCTGTGAATTAGAGATTCGGGAGGATTCAATTCGTGACAATCATTAGCGTTGTTCATGGGCTTGCTTCCCGGATTTGATGCTGTTTATCAAATCATTAAGTGCTCGGGTTTTTTCTACTCCTTTCAACCTTAGTTGTCAAAAATAACTTTAAACCTAAATCCTGCAAGCCCTAAAAACTAGGCAGTAATCCATGCCTGTTTATGCTCAAATTTTATTTTTTAAATCCGTCGACCGCCGACGCGATTCTGCCCATGTACTTATGGCATTTGATCCTTTACATATCCGAAATTACAAAAAACTACGAAGATTTTCCGGCAACAGGCCAAGCCTAACCCTCCTTCCCGAACGAAGGTGAATGATAATCCATTAATTTTGGCGTTTTTGTTTAGCTATAGGATCACGTTCCTAAACCAACGGCCACCCAATCATCCCAAGCCTGAGGATAAAGAGGGTTGTCAGGCGTTTTAAGGGTTAACTGCCTGTTCCCTGTCAGCAACTTGCCCCCGCCACCCGAACCCAATAGGCGCGGATGGTTTCGGGTTCCCATTGCCGAAGGGTCTGGCTACCGCTCATGATAGCGATCCACCGCAACGTGTTGTAAGCCATTACCGCGCAATGAAATAAGGCGGCGTTAGCCAGGAACTCAGCCATTCTTATCTTGCCCATTCCCATCTGACCTTTGGATTCTTCGATCCCGGTTTCGCAAGTTGCGCGTTCGCCGTATTTTTTATGGGTTTGCCAGGGCGTGTTTAAGCGCTCCCCGTTCTAAACCAGGCTTGCAGAATTTCTTTGCTTCCTGCCCAAAAAGCCAATTGCGGATGATAGGAAAGCGCGCCTTTTTTCTTGGGGTTGTAGCCTTTAGCAGCGCCCTCTTGGGTGCCACACACCGGATCAACGGTGGAATCAATATCGACCCCCTTGCACAGGATTGAGCCCGACTTTAGACAAACCCACTTGGTTAGCCTTGCGCCAACTCTGCCCACGTAATTTATGGGTGACGCTTTCAAGCTGGCTGATCTGCTTTTCTGAGACTTCTTTAAAGAGCCGGCTAATCGTCGTTTCAATAGGCAGCCGCCAGCCCGCAACCTCACGCAAGACGCCGTCGGACCAAACAATGCAGAGCTTTGCAATGGAGGTGGCGCCACCGATCACGCCCACTACGGCCAAAAGCATCATATCCGCCAGTTGATAGGCCGCGTTGGCGCCGCGTTGATGCGGAACCGTCTGATTGACCGTTTGTTCAAAGCCGATGCGGTCCAAGAATTTCACTACGGGTATAAGGCCAGCCTGGCTGGTCAGGCCGGATGCTGTTGCCGGCATTTTAACGCTGCCTGCTGGCTTACGTGCGGCGGTGACTTTTTTCTGTTTTTTGATGGCTTGGCTTTCATTAAAATAATGACCTAAGAAATAACTTACATATCATATTATACCATTGATTAATAACAATTATTAAATAATATAAAGTGTTGGCTGGGAGGATTTAGGTGAAAGTAAAATTTCCCTCTTGCTGTTCCTCGATAGGGATACGTATTTTCAGTTAATGCGACAGAACTAACTTTTCAACGCTCTTTTCCCCAAGACCCAGCAAAGTCTTGCATACTTTTTAACATTGACATTGCTGCCGATGATTTAATTATTCATGTATCGGGAATGCATCCGGGCCAATTGGATGACGACAAACGCATCTTAAACGGGGCCTCACCCTCACGGGTGCTCATCGTCTATGCTTCCTATGCGTATATCTCTTGTGTAAAGCTGGCTTGGATTTTACTTTTATCTTGACTGGCGCAACTCCTGTACTCACCATTCCAAGTTTATCGGCCGCAGCGCGGGAGAGATCGAGAGATCGACCTTTCACGTAGGGACCACGGTCATTGATTTTTAGTTCGACCTTGCGGTTGTTCTTAAGATTGGTGACTTCAACTACAGTCCCCAAAGGCAAATTTAGGGAACCTGCCGTCAGTTTGTTTTGATCAAACATCTCACCACTAGCCGTCCGTTTGCCTTGGAATCCAGGTCCGTACCAGGATGCTTTCCCTACTTTACCTACTTGCTTATGCTGATACTTTGAGTATTCTTTAGTTGTTTTCGGTGAGGGTCTGAAATGCTCACTTGGGCGGTTAAAGTAAGTACAGCCTGGCAAGGCCAAGAGACTAATCAATAAGGGCTTTGCTAGCCGAGAGAAGCCATTGCGGCGAAACATGGCGGCTAAGTGTAACGTCCCGAGAATATCAACCATGAGAACAACAACATTGAGAACGGTTAGCAGTTTCACACATGAACGACCTCGGCCTTGTTTTTGGTATTCGAGAAAATCCTTGATGAGTTCCGGTTCAGTTTTCTTTGTGACCGCCGCTTTGAGGATTTGGCGCTGCTTATAGGCGAAATCCTGTTAGACTTTTTCATGAGCCATTACCGCCGTGCCGATGATAGTTTTCCGGCGAGTGTCTTTTTTGCGCTCTTCGGTTTTGGCCTAATTTTCAATTGGGACGATCCGATCCGCCAGTTTTTCCGCATCGGCTTTTTGGTCTTCGGTTCTGTCATAGCCCAATCCATGAATCCGATTATCTCAAAACAGCCATTATTTTCGGCCCTAAATATCCCCGGAGGCACCTTCAAAAAACCTGTGGGCCAATAGGTGAGCTTATTCTACGCTTTTCTGTTTTTGCATCAAATCAGATTGTCCATTGGCGCAACGTGAAGGTCTGTCGTTACCAGTTACCCGGTTGGATTCAAACCGCCGGCTTAATGGTTCATGAATATATCCCCTTTGTAACACGCAAGGTACATTTGCTTACCGGCCCGGCCCTAACCATTGATCGACTGCGCGTGTCGTAAGCCAATATCTGATATGATCAAATACGCTGTGTTAATAGCGAATTTTGGACGTAAATTACCAGAAGAGGGATAATGGCTCTTCGAATAGCACACCCTGTAATTGACATGTGCGCAAAAACTTGAATAAATCTGGAGAACGAACATGAAACTATGTGGTAATCAATTCACTTATGCAAGTCCGCGATTTATTATGGCAGCAACTTTGGTCGCTACCCTGTTTTTCGCGCCGGGGGTGGTTCTCGCCACCGATAAAGATGCTCACGAAGATCGCACCGAATTGCGCATCAAGGAGATGCATGCCAAGCTAAAGATCACCCCGGCACAGGAAGAACAGTGGGCCAAAGTCGCCCAAGTAATGCTCGACGATGCAAAAACCATGGATGCTCTTACTCAAATTAGAGTCGATCATGCCAAGGACATGACTGCTGTCGACGATCTTAAATCCTTCGGCGAGATCGCCGATGCCTACGCGAACGGGATCAAGAAAATGACCCCGGTTTTTGCCGACCTCTATGCCAGCATGTCGGACGCTCAGAAAAAGGAAGCGGATGCCTTTTTCCGCTATGGTTACGAAAAGCATAGACATAAGGATAGTCACAAGAAGAAGTCTGTTGGCAAATGATTACGAGTAGGGTTATGCCTGTATCAGGCAATTCCAGCCTTAGGTTCATAATTGCATCAAGCATTCCGGAAAAGGAAGATCACTATGAAAACTTTAATACAGAAAACTAGATACTTCAGGTTAATCGGCAGTAAGCTCGTGATTGGATTCATTTTTGCTTCTGCAACAAGTGTATTGTCTCTATCGTCAGCACTTGCTGATCATGATAACGGCCATGGCTGGGGTAATCGGGGCGGCGGCGATCATGGCCATCAAGAATGGCGCGGCGATCGTGACGACTATCGCGGCCATCAGGGATGGCGTGGCGAACATAATGGCTATGGCTATGGAGGTTACCGTCCTAGATATCAGTACCCCTACAACTACGCACAACCTGTCTATGTTCCTCCGCCAGTGTACTATCCGCCACAGCAATCACCCGGCATCAGTTTGTTTTTTCCGCTTAATCCTCGTTGGTAGATATCGTCTTAAATACGTTAATGTAATGTGTCATATTGCCTGTAAAATACAAGTGATGAATACCAACAAGCAATTTTTAGGTACTGTTTCATGATGAAATCATTGATGATACTGCCAATCCTGTGGTTGCTTACCGGTTGCGCAGCCGCGCTCCCGGCGCTTCCTGCATTATCTGGTCTGATCCCGGGTGCTAGTGGAACTCATATATTAACTACGACTAAGGTCAATTTATCGAGAAAAAATTTCAAACTCGTAAACGCTAATGTGGTTGGCAGCAGTGTCGGGTTTAGTCTTCTGGGCCTTTTCAGCCTAAAATCTCCGAGCTACGAAGAGGCACTTACCCAACTTTACCGGTCAGCTGATGTTTCCGTGGGAAAGCCACAGGCTCTAGTCAACGTGATGCACGAACAAACATCGACTTATTTTATTTTATTCGCTCTGCCCAAGATTACTGTTCGCGCGGATGTTATCGAATTTATCGATGACGTGGCTCCGATAAGCATCCGAGAAACTCAAAACATGCACTAAGAAGATACTCATCTAAAAGCCACCCTTGGTTTTTGCTGCTCATGGTAAGAGCAGCCAGGTTTTTCAACCGGGTTATTTCACTCAGAGCCAAATAGAAACTCAGTTCTATTTCAATTTTGAAACCTGAATCCAATTTACAGGCTATTTTATCTGACGCATTTAAGATAAAAGACCTAAATTGCAACTGGTAGTGCGCTTTTGGGTTTGCCCCTGCCCTGACTGTCCGGTTTTGGCACATTGCCGAACTTCATTCTGTAATATTCATCGCCATAAAGCAGCCAGTCGCGACTGGCCGCTTATGGCCGTGGATTTACGCCATCACTGCATAAAGATCAACGACAGTTAACGCAGAGTCAATTTCAATACGCGTAAAAGCATGCTCTGCGGAACCAAATATTGGGCTGTGTACCTGACTTTTGAATCAGGCATTTGAGCCTGCGCAGCGCGTTCGACAAAATAGAGGTCATCGAACGCCTGGGCCACTGTCGGCGCAGCCGTAATGACACCATGATCTCCCAAAAACAGCACATCGGTGTCGCCGGGAATTTTTGCCATCCTTTCGCCCTCGGTATCCGACAACGCCAGTCCATCGTAATAGTTGTCGTGCTTATAACCAGCGATGGCCGGCCGGACGCCATGTGCCAAGAAAGCGCCGTCAGGTTGGTCTTATCCTGTCGGCGGTCTTCAGCAAAGACAACGGGCCCGATTCGATCAAGTGATAGTCTTTTAACAAAAAGCGCATTCGTTATGGCTACGGCTCCCCCATTATATAGAAATTGTCATTATTTTTTCTCTGAAGCCCAGCAGCGACAAGGTTTGGTATCAGGCGTCACTTGGGCTTGGGTCGATAGTTTGTAGGGGTGGCCGGTATCGGTTTTCAGTTCAACCTCCATTAGATACGCTTGGTATCCTGACTTGGGTTTGTAGATAGATGCTTTGGCATGACTGCTGCCACGCGTTATTTTTAGCGTTTGCGCTGCCCACTGATTATCCCGGAAATCCCGGTCTTCAGAATGGGCAGTCCATAACCTGATAGCGCTGGCCTGTTCATTACTGTAAACCTGAGCATTAATGCGGGTTTTTGTCACATTGTTAAATTTCCACGCTATTTTAGGCAAAGGCTTATGGTCTGCAATCAATTCAAAAAAAACGGCTAATGTTTGCAAAGCTTGCTCGCCGCCATTCAAATCATGACCGGCATTCGGTGTCTGGTAGATCAGTTTGGGCTCCGGTAAATCATTCCAGTAATGGCGTAATGAATCCACCGTCCAGTAGGGGTCGTTAGTGCCCAGTAATAATAGTTTCGGCATTGTGTACCGTTGAATATAGGCATAAGGATCGATCCAGCTACGCAGTTTCTGCATCGCTTCGTTGTCGATTTTTCTGTGCAGATCCAATTCCGTGTAATCCTTTAATTTAGTGCTTTGTTTGCCATATATTTGCTCAGACCATTGCAATTGCACTTTCATGTTGAGGGTGTCGATAACAATCGGCGCAATCGCGGCTATACGTTTATCGACAGCCGCTGCCAGCCAAGTCGTCCAGCCCCTTTTGGAGGCGCCGCTCACGACAAAACGGTTAATTTCTTGCTTATGCGCTTGCTTAACAATGTCCTGAATGGCATCCATGGCTTTGACAGCGCTTTTAACCATGGGAAAGAGCAAAGGCCAGGTGTCATCGCCGGTTGTTAAATATTGATTAAAGGTATAGGCGATCAAAGCATCTTCACGCCGATCTTCATAGAACGGTTGATTGGGCACATTCATTAACACTGCGGCAACCGCACCGCTTTGTTCCGCCAGGGTTTTTAGACTTTTGATATGGTTTTCGCCATCACCATCGCCGGCAATTTCCAAGAAGGCAATGTCCGGATTACGGACTAAACGGGGCCTTATAATGACTAAATTATGCGTCCAAGTATGACCTCGCCAGTTCTGGCTTTTCAGTTCATAGTGGCCGATGGTTCCCCAGCGCTCATTTAAAACTTTGCCGGGTTGCCAGCGATAATCGGGCTCAGTTCTATCAATGTAGTTTTCCAAAGGGTTTCCCCAAACTGTTTGGGTGACTAAAAGACAGCAGAGGATACAAACTCTTTTAATTCGGTTTTGTTGATGAATCGTCATGAGGCAACCTTTATCATTCATTCTGTTAGCGCTGCGTATTGACAGCTCGTTATAGGGTTCTGCTTTCCTTAAAATCCAGAACCCGGTTGCTTCAAAAATTCAATCTCTGCTTTAGTCGATGCTCTGCCTAGGATTTTATTTCTATGCGGATACCGCCCAAATCTTTTAATTATGTCCTGGTGTTTTATTTCAAAATCCAGATTGGCTTGAATGCCATTCTTTTGGTATAGGTCCATCGCGATCTCATGAATTATTAAAGACTCGCTGTGCATAAAAGGCATATACAGAAAACTTCTCTGAGTTGGACTTAAATCTTGATCTGCCCCTGCTGAAATTGCTTCTTGAGCTAGCGCCAAAGCCAATGAATCATTAGCGAAAGACAAAGGTGAATCCCTAAACATATTTCTTGAAAACTGATCCAAAACAATAATTTCAGCCAATCTCCCTGCTGCGTCCTTTCTCCAGTTATAAAGCTCACAGCGAATTGCTTTTGCATAAACCTCACCAAATCTTTCACGTATTCGCTGATCAAGCTCATCGTTTTTCGACCACCATAGTGATGGGGCGGTATCCTCAAACCAAAATTTCAATATCATCGGGTACATGGTTTATGGTTCATGCCTATGCAAGCTAATATCTGGAGTAGTAAAGTTTACAGGATGGTCATTTGCAAATACCAATAAAATCTTGCACTTTGGTTTATATCATCGGGATAACACCGATAGCTTCTATAACAGGTAAAAATCAAACCCGAAACTTTACTTGAAAAATAATTGTAATAGATTTATAAAAACAACGACGCATTGGTATAATCTCAACCAAATTGTTGTATGTAGGTGTGACGCTATGAAAAATTATTGGAAAATCGTATTTTTCTTTGGATTACAGATTATGTGTCTGTCGAGTTATGCACAGCAAATCAATGTAAATTCGTTGCGTTATAGCACCAGCCCAAAACAAAATCGCATGCTGTTTGATGTAACTGCATCGCCAGAACATCGGATTTTCGTTATGGATAATCCGTCACGCTTGGTCATCGATATTAAAAATGCCCAGCTAAACCGCCCATTAAATCAACCGCCGTCAACACATCCATTATTTACCCGAGTTCGCACAGGGACAAAAAACAACAGCGATTTAAGAATTGTCGTTGATTTAAAAACGCCCATCAGTTCAAAAAACTTCTCATTAAAATCCAATAATGGCGACGATCATCAATTGGTTATTGATTTGTTTAATAAAGAAGCCATTGTTGCCACAAAAACCGAAGATAAAGAGGCACTAAAATCTGCGACGGGCAAATCGACCGAGCCAACAAGGGGTAGCACCATAGTGGTTGCGATCGATCCGGGGCACGGTGGCGAAGATCCTGGCGCACATGGGCCACGGGGCACTGAAGAGAAAAAAATCACCTTTGCCATTGCCAAGAAACTGGAAGCACTGATCAATGGACAGCCAGGAATGAAAGCCGTGATGGTCCGTAAAGGCGACTATTACGTTGGCCTCAGAGACCGAATGCAAATCGCCCGGGCAGCCAAGGCGGATTTATTTGTCTCAATACATGCTGATGCTTTCCAGGATACCCAAGTCAAAGGCGCGTCCGTTTATACCTTATCCACAAGCGGTGCTTCAAGTGAAGCGGCACGTTGGCTGGCTGACAGTGAAAACGCTTCAGATTTAGTGGGGGTTAGCCTTAACGATAAGGAAGATGTTTTGGCATCCGTTTTATTGGACTTATCGCAAACTGCAACTCAGGAGGCTAGCGTCAATATTGCCAATCATGTTTTAAAATGCTTCGATAACATTGAGGAATTGCATAAAGACTCGGTACAAAAAGCCGGTTTCATTGTGTTGAAATCACCCGACATACCTTCCATCCTGGTGGAAACCGCTTTCATCTCTAATCCATCAGAAGAAAAAAACTTGCTTACTGCCCGGTATCAATCGAAAATGGCTAATGCCATTTTTAATGGCGTGCGTAATTATTTCAGGCAATCATCACCTGTTGATAACAGAATTGCGGCATTGGATATGTAATTTTGTGGCTTGCGGCCTGCTAAAGCCGGTTAAAATAGGATATTTCCGGTAACATAATACACGCCCGCCGCCATTGTTCCCAAACCGTTCACCTTCACTTGTACAGCTTTTAATTTATATATCGCTTGGATTTGCCATACCTCCCACTGTGTATCCGTAAAGATAAACTAAAACGCTGTTGGTAAACTGTGTTATGTCATTCGTTGTTCCGGTCTTCACCCTCAGGCTGATATACACCGGCGGCTCGGTTATCTATAGGCGGGTCTGCTGGTTTCATTTTGGCTGCCATCTTCAATCCTTTAGCTAGTGTGTTTTGGATTAATCCCGGTCCCAGTTGTTATAGCCCCGACCATTGTTGTTATGGTGATGATGCTCATTACCGTCTCTGTAGGGGTTTTGATACTGATTTTGATACTGCCGGTTCCACTGTTCTTGTTGACGGTACATTTGAACCTGAGCCTGGTTCTGTTGCTGTATTTTAAGCAACTGTTGCTCCTGGATGAGCATTTGCCGCTGGTAGTTGGCGTAATCCTGGTAATAGTCCGCACTGGCTGTTAAGGGCAGGGTTATGAGTAGGGCGATTAGTGGTGTTTTCATGGCTGTCTCTTAATGTTAGTTAAATTTTTTTTCAAACGTATTGTGCTGAAAGTAAATTGAACCTGACATGAATGATTCATCAGAATGTCGTATTATGTTGCCGGCCTTAGTCGTTTTAGGCTTTTGACAGGCTAAATATTTTTTAGATCATTCGGATTCTCCAGAGTACGCCAAAATGGTACACTGGCGAAAATCGACCAGGAAGAATTATTCCCCAATTTCCAGTGAACGGCTGATCAACTTTAAAGCAGTCATTCAGCGGCCCCTATTGATCGGCAGCCAACGGCCATTTAGAGACATTCACGACCGTCCGCTTTACGGCAAGCAATTTTGCGTGTTTCATACTGCTTGGGCGTAGCCGCTTTTGCGGTCAGTTTAGTCCCTGCTATTTGAATGTGCTACCCTCCGTATCAAATTTTTTGATGGCATGCGAGGTTGCCAGTTGCCCAACTTCTTTACAGGCATCCAGAATTATATGTTCTGCTTCAAGGAGTGAGCCCGTTATTTTGACTTTGACTTGTCTCGTTAACTCGTCGCCATCATGTGCTATAACTTCTGCCATCATTTCTTTACCGGTGCTTTATATATCGGATCAGTATAGCTAACTAATACATCAATAAAATCAGCACCCATTCTCTATTAGAGGGCTCTTAGCTATTATCTCATTTCAGCATCTCGGCTTCTCGATAAAAATTGCGGGAGGCTTAGGCGAGCGTGTTTTTAGAGATGGCCTTAACTTTGTATCCGGAAAAGTGTTGACAGTTCAGCTGTTTTTGAAGATGACCGAGGTATATTACAATTCAGGTTATTTTTTAAACAGTGTGATCAATTGGGTTTTATCATCAATGTTAATTTGATAACGCCCTAAAGCACTCATTCCCAACAACCGGTTTGTTCCTAAAAGTAAATCTGCAATGAAAGCCACGTCAACATTTTCAATGGATTCCCCCGCCATTTTAATTTCCTTTAACTTACCAATTTTTGCTTCGGCCGTCCCATTGGCGGTCTGCATCTTTTGCTTGGAAAATGGGTAATCTGTAAGTCCTAATTGATCAATCATGGATTCCGGCAAAACGACTACATCGGCTCCTGTGTCGATAATCATATCCTGGGTTAGCCATAGTGCGCCATTGCCGGTTAAGGCTACAGAAACGATAAAATGATTGCCTTGGACAGTGGTTGGCAAGACAATTTGATTGGCTTCGGATTTTTGTTTTTTATTGATTATGACGATACGCTCAATCTGCCCTTTGGCATTTCGGCTGGTGATGTGATTAAACGAAACCAAAAGTTGTTCAATTTGCTGTTCCAGGTTGCCTCGGGTAATGACTTTTGCTTCATCTTGGACTCTCTCCAAGCCAGTGATCTCAATATTCATCTGGCTTTGCAGCGAATGGATTTGTTGAAACAGATCGACGGGGTCCTCACCATGGGCGCAGATGGCAAACGACAACAAGGAAAAAATAGCGATTAAACGCAAGCTTTTTCTAGCAGATATAAGGGTGATGTTAGTTGTCATATGAAATCAACCCATTATGGATAAACTAAGTATATAGAGACATTAAAGCAAAAAACAGTGGAAAGCCATTTTTGTTCTAATAAATTTTAGTAAGGCATATTACGTATCTACTTTAAAAACCACGGTAAATATGAAAGTTATAGAAATATCTTGACAGAAAGCCCAATAAAATTGATTCTTCCCCACCTTGAACATCCAAGACTTACAGGCTGAAATTATTGCCATTGACCAAGAAATCGCGCAACTGGAAAATAGCGCGTCGCAGACACTTGTCAAAAAGCTACTGAACCTCATCGAGCGAGTAGTTAAAGAAAATACTACGCTGTTAACTGAACGTCAACAGCTTCGAGACACGCTTCGAGACAGCTTCGTGACGAAATTAATCGACTGAAAGGCGAGCAGGGAAAACCTGATATTAAGGCTAATAAAAAGAAAGACGGCAAACTATCGTCCGAGGCCGAGCGCAAGAAGCCGAGGCCAATGCCAATAAAGACAACAGCGAATCAGACGAGAATTCAGCTGGAAAAAAGCAACGTCAGCGTGAGCCAAAACTACCCAAGATAAAAATAGAGCGTGAGGTATTTTGTCTATTGGACAAAGCTGGATTGCCGGATGATCTGGTATCTAAGAACTATGAAGACGTGGTTGTTCAAGACCTGATTATCATAACCAATAATGTTAAATATCGGCGTGAAGTCTATTATTCACCGTCGCAGCACAAAAGCTTTCTCGGTGAATTGCCGGCAGAAGTCCGGGGCAAAGGCGGTGCGACTGGCATGGTAGTCAGCTAGCTGGTGGAAGTCCAGCCATTGCCCTGTGAGAAGGGAAAATGTAGGCGAAGGCAAGGGTGTCCAAAGAAACTCCCAGTAGCTACCCAACAGGGAAACACGGTTATTGAGAGCCAATGCGGAATCTGAAGGAAGCCGTAGCCAAATCGGTCACCTAAACGAAAGTGAACCTTCGTAAGGCGGCAACAAGAGGGTAAGGTGCCCGCGACCACCGAAGCCCGATATTCTCACCGTAACGTGTTGTTGGACGAAGCCGCTATCGCGGCGGAAAAAAAAACCGCTTAACGCTTAAACTCTAACTGTACTCAATGTCGAGTACGATAAATTTGGAGTTTAACATGACTGCTAGAGAACAAGCGCGTTTCGATAAATTATACAATCTCCACCTCAGAACAT
>JAQTPT010000078.1 GCA_028712795.1 Methylococcales bacterium | reverse complement strand
CGGCGATGGCCAGCACGGTGGGCAACGAATGGCGCCGTCCCTGAGCTCGGCGCGGGTCGGGAATGTGGGTAAAGAAATCGTACAGCGAGTGCATTTTTTCGGCGGATAACATAAGTTTTGGCGTTCCTGTTTGATAAGGGATGTTCAGAATTGGCTAGCAAATCCTTGCCGACACCGGGTTTTCCGGGTAGAACGAACTTACCGTGGTAATCTGTTTACCTTACTCCTAAATTAAGCCAGTCCAAATACTTTGCAACGCCTTGTTTAACTGTTAGGAAATCTTTTGTGTAGCCAGCCAGTCTTAATCCGGAAATATCCGCCTGGGTATAACTCTGATAAGCGCCCTTTAGATGTTCAGGGAACGGGATATACTCAATACAACCTTCTTTATGCCAATCAATGACGGCTTGAGCGACAGTATTAAATGTTTCCGCCTTACCCGTTCCTACGTTGTAAATCCCGCGCTGCTTTGGGTGATCTAAAAACCATAAATTGACATCGACCACATCATCAACATAAACAAAGTCACGTTTTTGTTCGCCGTTAGCCAACCCATCACAACCCTCAAATAATTTTGCTTTTTTTTGTTCAATAACTTGCCGGTTAAAATGGAACGCTGTACTACTCATAGCGCCTTTATGCTGCTCTCTTGGCCCGTATACATTAAAATAGCGAAACCCTGCAATCGGACTCGTTGTTTCAGGCAATACACGCCGGACATATTGATCGAACTGAAACTTCGAATAAGCATACATATTAATAGGGTGCTCACAACCGCGATCAACACGAAATCCATGCTCTCCATTTCCGTAAACTGATGCGGAAGACGCATAGATAAAAGCAATATTTCTTGTAATACAACACTGCAATAGACGCTTTGAATAATTATAATTATTCTTCATAACATACTGCCCATCCCATTCGGTCGTCGCAGAACAAGCGCCCTGATGGAAAACTGCCCGTACCCCATTTAAAAATCCCGGTGATTCAAGCTGCTCAATAAACTCCGTCCTATCCATGTAATCAGCAATGTTAAGATCAGCTATATTGTGCATTTTTCGGCCATTTGCCAGATGATCAACCAACAATATATTGCTTTCGCCGCGCTGATTTAATGCCCAAATAAGATTACTGCCTATAAAACCTGCGCCACCTGTGACAATAATCATTACGCCCCCCTTGCCTTGTTAATCATCGCTGTTGTCGATTGACCATCGACAAACTGCAATATCTTGACCTCGCCACCCGCCTTAATGACGCAGTCACCGCCAGCAACTTGCCCGGGGCTATAATCGCCGCCTTTAACAATAACATCCGGCAGCAACTTACAATATAACCGTTCGGGCGTTTCTTCTGAGAATGCCACCACCCAATCGACACAAGCTAATGCGGCTAAAACTGTCATACGCTCCTGTAACCCATTAATAGGTCGCGACTCACCCTTGAGCTGCTTGACTGATGCATCGGAATTTACCGCCACGCATAACCGGTCACCCAATGCTTTTGCCTGCTCCAGATAGGTCACATGCCCTGCATGTAGCAAATCAAAACAACCATTGGTCATAATAATCTTTTCATCATGGGCTTTTGCTCGCGCAAAAAGCTTAGCTAATTCATCTTCGGAAACAATGCCATATAAGGAATCTCTATCGCCGTGCATTGCTCGCATCAATTCCTGCAGCGATACCGTTGATGTCCCCAGCTTGCCGACTACAATACCACCAGCCAAATTTGCCAGATACATGGACTCAGCCAAGGGCATGTCAAGCGAGACACCCAAAGCCATAACAGCTATAACCGTATCGCCGGCTCCTGTCACATCAAATACATCCTTGGCTTGCGCCGGCAATGAATGCACCTGGTCATTCTGTATCAACGTCATGCCCGCTTCGCCGCGAGTCAGTAACAGCGCTGGAATTTGATAACGGACTAAAAGCGTCCGCCCTTTTTCGATCAAATGTTGTTCATTTTCACAAGCACCCACCACCGCCTGTAATTCAGCCAAGTTTGGAGTTATTAGATCTGCCCGAGCATAACGCTGATAATCAACGCCTTTTGGATCCACCAAAACCTTAACACCTGCTTGCCTGGCGGCAATAATATGTGTCGATACATCCGCCAAAGTTCCCTTGCCATAATCCGAAAAAACCACAACATCGTTTCCAGGCAAATGTTTAATTAAGGTCTTATTCAAGGCATCTCGATTAAACTTTATGGGCGTATCTTCAAAATCCAGTCGAATCAATTGTTGATGCTGCGCCATGACTCGAAGCTTGCAAATGCTACGTAGCGACTTCTCAACTACAAAATCGCAATCCACGCCTTCAGCTTCCAGTAATTGCTTTAATATTTCGCTCTCGGCATCATTTCCAACAACACCCAACAAAGTGACTTTGCCACCTAATTTAGCGATATTTAGAGCGACATTGCCAGCACCGCCGATGCGATCCTCTATAGCCTTAACCTTAACTACCGGAACGGGGGCCTCTGGGGAAATGCGTAAAGCCTGCCCGGACCAATAGCGATCCAGCATAACATCACCTATTACAATGATACGAGCAGCTCCAAACTCAGGCGTTGTCACTAACACTTAAGGCCTCCTCAATAACACCACACCACCAATGCCCAATTAAAATATGCGCTTCTTGAATTCTTGCAGTTACATCCGAAGGCACGACAATCGCATGTGTGACTATCGCTCTCAATTCACCACCTTCACGCCCCGTTAAACCAATTACGGCCATGCCTTTAAGCCTTGCGGCTTCAACTGCTTTTATTATATTTTTACTTTGTCCCGAGGTTGAAATAGCAATCAAACAATCCTTTTCATTGGCAATCGCCTCAATCTGCCGTGAATAGACGGTTTCAAAGCCAAAATCGTTAGTGTGCGCGGTTAAAATTGAGCTGTCTGTGGTCAGCGCAATGGCAGCCAGCGCTTTACGCTTTTTTTCATACTGCACTACAAGTTCAGCCGCGATATGCTGACAATCGGCGGCACTGCCACCATTGCCGCACAATATTATTTTTCCTCCCTGTTTTAAAGTTTCGATCAGCAACTCTCCGGCCGCCTCAATAGAACCTGAACAACGCACTAACTGGGCTATCATTCCCTGATGCGCTTCAAGCTCGGAAATAAAAGTCTTCAAAATAATGCCCCCTACTATCCTAAGTCTGAATTTGACGCATCATTTGAGCCCAAATGCGGGTACGGAGAAAAAAAGCCGGTACCTTTTTTGGAATGCGCCTTAATTTGCATGGAATGCAACCGCGCATAAGCGCCGTTTTTTGCAATGAGTTCCTGATGAGAGCCTCTTTCTATAATACGCCCATGATCTATCACTAAAATCACATCTGCATTTTCAATAGTAGATAGCCGATGAGCTATAACCAGGGTCGTCCGATTACACATGACTTTATGCAGCGCCGCCTGAATATATCGTTCAGATTCGGTATCCAATGCCGAAGTTGCTTCATCCAATATCAGTATCGGCGCATCTTTCAATAACGCCCTGGCCAAGGCTAACCTTTGCCGTTGCCCACCTGATAACTTAACGCCATTCTCACCTATTTCCGTATCCAGCCCCTGATCCAACTTGGAGACAAACTCCATTGCATAGGCATCAGTAGCCGCGGCTGTTATCTCGCTTCGTGTCGCTGTCGCTAATGCACCGTAAGCGATATTGTTTGCTATCGTATCATTGAATAATGTGACCTGCTGATTTACCAGTGCTATCTGATTTCTTAAATTTGCCAATTGATAAGCATTAATTTCCACGCCATCCAGTAAGATTTCCCCCGTATCATGGGGATAAAATCGTGACACCAAATTAGCCAGTGTACTTTTACCGCCACCCGAAGCGCCAACCAAAGCAATAGTTTGTCCAGGCTCTGCCTTAAAATTGATGTCAAAAAGCGCCGGTTCGTTTGCTCCAGAATATTGAAAAGTCAGATTTTTAAATTCCAGCGCTCCCTTGCATCGCTCGACCTGATAAGTTCCTTCATCCGACTCGCCCGGTTCATCCAAAATTTGAAATAATGATTCAGCCGCTACAATACCTCTTTGGATGTCGCTGTTTGCATCACTTAGCTGCCGAATTGGCCTTGGCAATAAAAATGCTGCCGTCAAATAACCGACAAACGAGCCGGCACTGGCCTGTTCCATAAAAAACAAAGCCATGTACATTAAAAAGGCCAACGATATGGCGATAATTAATTGCATGACTTGACTATGAATTGATTCTGTCGTTGTCAACTTTAACGATTGCCGCCGATTATACAAACTGCTGTCCAAAAACCTCTGTTTCTCATAGTCTTCACCGCCATAACTTCGAACCACGCGATGGCCATTAACCAATTCAGAAGTGATATGCGTCATATCGCCTATTGATTCTTGTATGCGCTTACTTAACATTCTTAGACGCTTGCTGACATAATTCACCAATAACGCGATCAGCGGCGCAATCACTAAAAAAACCAGCGACAGCAGCCAGTTAATATAAAACAAATACACCAACAAACCGATAGCCGTTAAACCTTCTTGCACCACTTTACGCACTGCATCAGTCGTTGCCTGGGCAACTTGGCTGACATTATGGGTAATACGTGAAATCATGTAACCGCTGTTATTGGCATCAAAATGAGCCGTAGGCAATTGAGTATATTTAGCAAAAATCTCGCAACGCAAAGAATGGATTACATTCAACGACACTTTGACTAAAAAATAACCTCCCAAGTAGTTGCCAATGCCGCGCATTACGACTAACCCGCTAAACAACAAGGGTAAATAGTACATTTTTTCGCGTGATTTGGCTTGCAGCGTGTCAATAATCTCCTGCACCATTGCTGCAAACAAAGGCTGGGTACTGGAATAAATCAGAAAACCGATGATACTGATCGCAAAAAGACCACGATGCGGCTTTACATAGGCCAATAGCCGTTTATATATTTGAGCGCCTGCTTTAGGTTTTTTTTTCATATTCTTGAAGAGGTTATTGGATGGTCAAGCTATCCTGGCTTGCGCCATGGTTTTACTGAAGATATTGGGAAACACCTTTTTTTGCGGAAATAAAGTCCTGCTGCCCCAGGCGCTGCATCAAGCGCTGATAATTCAATTCCTGCCTGCTTTTATCATTTTGAGAATGCCAGAGATGCAACACAGGTACGGCAAATCTTCCTTCTTTACGTTTAATGCCCGCATGTATTAACCGAATAACCAAATCAGAATCCTCAAAACCCCAACCTTCAAAAAGCTCATCAAACCCATTAACCCTAATAAAGTCATTTTTCCAGAGGCCTAAATTACAAGTCATGGCTTTTTGCCACTTTTTAGGCTGGATAACCCTTAAAAACCCCAAAGGCAAATGAAGTAATCCAGAAATCCTATTAATTTTATTTTGCAGCCTTAGCAAGATAAAATAGTAAATGGATTTTTCATGTAATAGAACCTGCTGTTCAATAACGCTCCCGGTAAACGGCCGGCTTAATAAAACCCGGTTTCCAGCAACAAAATGCCCCGTGGCTGCGAGTTGACGATGCCTGGCGATAAAATCGGGTAAAAGAACACAGTCGCCATCAATAAATAGCAAATACTCCCCTTTGCTCATAGCAACTCCTTTGTTTCGAATAGTTCCCGCCCTGAAACCCAGGTCTTCATGATAAACGTATCTTGTGGAAATAGGGCTATCTGAACAATAAGACTGGTTTATTTCAAGATTAGCAGGACTGGACCCATCATCAGCGATAATAATTTCAAAATTACTATCCTGTTGAGCGAATAAACTAAGTAAACAAAGCCTTAATGCTGACGGCCAGTTATAGGTCGTTACAATAACAGAAATTAAACTCATTTCTGACGGTTCTGCCGGACATGCAATTCCAGCAACTTAAGATACTTATAGTAGGTTCCTTCAGCATTTGAAATTGACAACATCAACCCTTGCCGTCCATCCAAAAAGGCTGCTTTAAGCCAATAAGTGCGAATAAAAATCCAGATTGCTTTGAAAAGGGCTTTGCTTATGGATGACTGAACACCTTTTTGATAGAGCATTTCTGCCCCTAAAGACGAATAGCTATTAACTTTGCGCAAGACTTCATCCAAATTTACAAAAGCGTCATGAATCAAAGGCGCCGTTAATTCACTGGTTTCTCCCTGCACAACAATACGCTCATGCACGACGGATTCAGTGAAATAGCCAACATTACGACGAAACAATCTAAGTACATAATCAGGCCACCAACCGCCATGACGGATTTGCCTGCCACAATAACTGGAGATACGGGGAATGTTATAGCCATTAAATCGCTCTTGCTGAAGCGCTTTTTCAATTTCCGCTCTTAATTCCGGGGTCACCACTTCGTCTGCATCAATCGATAAAATCCAATCGCCCCGAGCTTTATCCAAAGCCCGTTGTTTTTGGACACCAAAACCCGGCCAGTCTGTTATAAATACACTCTCAGTATATTGTTTAGCTATTTTAACAGTATCGTCTTCACTACCTGAGTCGAGAACAATAATTTCATCTGCCCACGAAACAGATTGAAGGCAAGAACAAATATGATCGCTTTCATTTTTTGTAATGACAATGACACTAAGCATTAATTATTCCGGCTTTAATATCGGCTTGAAGTGGGGCAAGTAACCTTTGGGGACATTTTAACGCGATTTTGAAACTCCTGCGGCTCTAATTAATTTTTGATTTTTATATAACCCTCAATCAGTTTGCAGCCCTTTTTAATTCGCTTTTTTTCAGTTACTTGATTAATCTAAAGTGTTTTCTCCTGTAATAAGAACCCGTTAATTTTTCTATTCGCGTCAATAAGCGATGCTTCTTTTCCCTTTGAGTCAACTGATGAGCTGGATTAGCGATAAATAGGCCTTGTTCCTTTGGTAGCCAATCTTTGACGGCCTTGGGATGTTCACCTTCAAATAATCTTAAAACAGCTGAATCTATTTCTCGATAATCTACTTGGGAACTACCTGAAAAGTCATTATCTTTATTCCAATAACCCTGTACTTTTTGAATTTTTAAATCCATTTGTTTTTCGCTCCTCACCCAGCCATAGTGATAAATTTTTGAGTATGTGTGTGCCGCTTTCGGGTATCGGCCCACCTTATTCTTATCCAGGACTAGCCAATACAATCCATCAGGCGCGTAACTTCTGATGGAATTTTTAATAATACGCGCCTCGGTTTTATACCATGCGGGCGAATCCAAATAAGTATTGGCATTACCATAAAAATGATAATAATCAAATAGCAAAGCTTCCACATTCTCGTCATGCAAATAGGTTTGCATAGCCATTTTTATTGTTAACAAATCATCTTCATGCACAACTTCATCACCTTCAATATAAAATGCCCAGTCACCCGTGCAATTAAATTGCGCAATCATTTTTTGCTGTCCATAGACATAACCCCTGTCACGCATATTGTCATTCCATGTCGTTTCAATAATGCGTATTTTGCCACTGGGGATCTCTTTTATTCGCTCTAAGGTATTGTCTTCACTTTTTCCTACGGCAATAACAAACTCGTCAACGATTGGCAAGATTGAATTAATGGATTCGATAAAGGGATAACCTAAAATTTCACCATTTTTAATAAAAGTAAATGCGCTAATTTTCATTATTGTTTAATAAGATTTTGTCACCACTCTTATTCATTGGAGTAACATTAATAAATCCACATCCTGAATCCACTTACTTAAGCGAAAATCACGTCTATTGCATAAACTCAAGGTATAACCCGCGGCAATAAACGCGATAGTGGTTTACAAATTTTCAAATATCTTCATGATTTCTTTTATTCCTTTTCAGGCTGCATTGCCGTGCTATGCCAATGCTGGCTTTGCTTGGAATTTATACTTCAGATTCATTCAACCAAAGATCATGTTTGTTGCACATGCTCAACACATAAATCGGCCCACTGTAGTCCTGTAGTGTAAAAGTTGAAATCGCTGCGGTGTCTTTGGCCGGATCGAATAATTTTTCATCTAAAAACTTATGGTTTTTATCCAGTAAAACATGTTTGACAATATAGTGTTCGTAAGCCTTCATTTCATGTGGAGTCACCACTTTTACGGTGACTTTACCTCCCGCTTTTTCTATTGCAATGTTTGGTAAATGCGTTGCAACCTTGCCGCTCCAGCGACCCGGATCTTCCTTGGTATAATAAATATCGCTGGCTCCCTTTACTTTTTTGTCACTCTCAGCCAGGGCAATTGTTGGCAAGGCCATGCCGGCACCAGCACTAATTAAACTTAAGCGAATAAAATCACGACGTTCCATACCATTTCCCCAATGTTAAAAATTAATTGAATTCGATTTTTGGCAACTGCTCGCGGCCTGGTATTCGACTTAAGTAGGCTTGTGGATTTACGCCCTGCCAACCCAAATTATATCATTTGAAACAAGCCGCTATTCATTTCCTGCTCCCTGATAAGCATCTTTTCGCGCTTTTATGGACTTAAACCACTCATGCGCATTTCTAAAGCTACTTAAAACAAAAGGAGCCCCGCCTATGGCCACCGCATCAACCAGACAATACCAGGCCGCAACGCCACTGGGCGGGTTACCCTGAGGCAAACCCAGAACCGGATCGATTGCCGCCCATTTCCAGGTACCAACAGCAGTGCCTATTAATTCCAGCCATGTAGTAATAAAAAAAGCCGCAAGATAAACCATGGGCGAGCGGCCTTTAAAGAGATAGACCAAAAAAACACAAAACAGTAACGCTCCCACTGCATCACCCTGCTGCGCAAAGCCACTGATGCCCCAAAGTGACCATAAGCCGCAAACCACTACCACTAATGCAGTGATTTCTCTGGCATGTCTTAGAAACAAGCCGGAACGCGCCAATGCTACAGCGGTTAAATATACCATTCCGTGACCAGGCGGCACATAAGCCGGTACATTTCCGAACCGGTAGGTATAGCCACCCATAAAAGGCGATGCAAAATGTTCGCCGATAGTAGCAAAAATAACCGCTATGACAACTTGCATTCTAACTTCTCTGTTTTCACCGAGTAACAAGCCGATTAAAAACACCCAACCGCTTACCCCTAGCGCATTTTGTTTTTCAATGCCTGCATTGGCATCGCTAATCAAACAGATCGCGACGCAAAAAAAAGTAAACGCCGCAATAAAATAATCCCGTTTTCTATGCGCATAAGCAACATTTTTAATTGGAAAATGGCTTAACAGATTGGCCTCTTTGAATTTAAGTAGAATGGTCTTTAAGTCTAACATTGGCCTGGCCTATTTCCTAGCTTCATATAAACATCCATGCTATCACAGCGTATCTGCCAAATTTTCCTGAAAAAATAACTAAACAGGCTGGCAATAAAGGGAGTTTTAGCCATCCTCCGGCAAAACATAAAGCATCTCCTATGACTGGCAACCATGAAAAAAACAAGACCCAGATACCTCTTTTTTTTACTGTGTCCAGAGCTTTCTGCCTTTTTTCTGGCAAAAGGGTGGCGACGGGGAATTTTTTCGCCGCCAACATCCCTAACCCCCATGTTGTCATAGCGCCCAGCGTGTTGCCAATAGCCGCCACAAATATCAATTGTTGAACTTTATAATGCCCTTCCGACACCATGTAAGCCAAAACAGCTTCAGATCCGCCCGGAGCAATCGTTGACGATATAAATGCACTGAAAAACAGACCCCATGCACCACCCAATATTTCTTGCATTTATTTCTCTCAAAAAAAAACCCTGCGATCAATGAGCACAGGGTTTTTAATGTTGCCGGACTTTATTTTTCGGGCAATATCTTATTTTTATTGGAACCAACGAGATTAATCAAGCGATGCAGTAACTTTACCATCAGCTCTATAAATGCTCTTAACAGATCAAAAACATAAGCAACCACCTCTGCCGGGCTCAAACCTTTAAATTTGCGTGCCAGAAACGGAGCTGCAAGCAGGCCCAATGCTAAACCTATAACTGTGACGCCTGAAATAACAGAGTCATCAGGTTGAACCGTTTTAGCGGGGACGGGGGCCGCCGGCACAACAACCGGAGGCGCCATGAGTGCTTCTGCCTCAGCCTTGGCCGCCAATTCAAGCAAAGTTGCCTTATAATCGTCCGCGACTACATACGCCGTAACACCAGGAATGCTAGGCAGATCGCCATCACCTTTACCCACTTTTAACTGAGCTTTCATTCCTTTTTCCATATGCTGGGCAATGTCACAATGCACCAAATAAGTTTTATCGCCCGGTGGTAAAATCAAAGTCCCTGAAATTTTTGAAGGGCCTGTCGCCTCCAGATGAAACATCCCTTTAGGGTATAAATATTTAGGCAAGCCATGCATCATCCATTGATGCCGCACATTGTCCTCATTAACAAAATGAACAGTCAGTTTAGTGCATGGCTTAAAATTAAATTCTTGAGTATCAAATGCATACATCCTGCCAGGAAATTTTTCGGCGTATTTATGACCGGCATGTACGGTAATTTCCTTGGATTCAGATATGCTATCGCAACCCCCCGGCAAGGTATCGGCATTCTGCCCCATAACCATGCCGCCAGCCATATCCATTAAGTGGCCATCACCATGATCCATGAGCATACTATCATGCTCCTCATACTCCTGAGCCATGATTGGCGCGGAAAAAAGAACAATCAGCATTCCAACTGATAATAGCTTCACCATCATTTGTTTCCTCATTTACTCGACATAATGAATGCACTTCTTTTCGATCAATTACCAGTATGCGCGCTTAAGCTCAAATAACCAAACCGTCCAGACAATTAACTGTTTAACGATGTTACGCATACGTCTAAAAAATCAATAAACCGCATTTAATAAAGGTATTGATCGTTTCCAACGAATGCGTAACATCTGCTATTTAATCAACTTTTAATTTTTGCAATTATCTCATCAACTTTACGCTTGAAGCCTGCGTTTGACAGATACAGGACATATAAGCCCGCTGCAGCAAAAAACGCGTATAGCAGCAGACTATTTTTGCTTACTTCCTGTCCACCGCCTGCCTTGAATCCCATATGCACGTCCAATCTCCCACCCTGAGTGCGATTTTCCGTATCAGTTGGATCGGGTACCAAGGTAATATGAATCAGATATTGGCCTGGCTCTGGAACCCCATTTTTCAACTCTAAATTAACGGAACCTGACTTATGTTTTGCACTGGGTAGAAAAAATACGCGTGTACCCTCAGGCTCTTTGGTCACTTCAAACTCAACCAGCATGTTTCTGTATTTCATATCCTGATAGTCAAAAACCAGTTGGGTCATTGTATTTGTGCCTGGCAGTTTGCCACAAAATTCTTCCGCTGGAAACGCCTGCGGTTGATACGCCGTATAATGAACCCAATGTCCGGGTTGTAATTCAAATTTACATTGGTCAGTGTCTGTGCCGGCCGCGCCGCCATGCGCCCATAAGGTTGCAGAAAAAAACAATCCCAAAAGCCCCAGGAAACCCTTTTTTATTAGTTGTTCTGTGTTCATAATACCTTCCCGTTTTGAAAAATAATTATTATTATATGAAGATCTTTTTGAAAATTTTTTTAACTTGGATTTCATCAAAAATAACCTGCATTTGCCATATAGCTGACCTATAGCAAAGCCAACTCTAGCACACCCACTTATCTAAATAAAGGAATTGATGGGAAACCACTCTCAAATCGGCATTACATAAGAAAATGATAATGCACTTATTGCGCTATTGCTATCCGACCATCCTTTTCGTAGACTTACGCCACTTTATTTTTAACGGAGCCTAAAAACATGTCATCTTTGACTACTTCAAAAGCGTGGACTGCATTACAAAGCCATCACCATCAAACCAAAAATGATTCGCTACGAGATGCGTTTGCAAATGACACCAATCGGCTTAATAAGTTCTCCGTTAATTTTAATGACATTCTATTTGATTATTCCAAAAATAGAATAACAGACCATACATTACCTTTATTGATAGACCTCGCCAATCATGCCGAACTGAAAAAAAAAATCAATGCCATGTTTTCAGGTGAAAAAATTAACACCACTGAACATCGCGCTGTCCTGCACACCGCCTTACGCAACAGAAGCAATCATCCGGTTTATGTCGATGGACAGGATGTTATGCCGGAAATTAACCGGGTTTTAGCCAAAATGCGGATTTTTTGCGCATCTGTCCGTTCAGGCGAATGGAAAGGCTACACCGGAAAAGCTATCACTGATGTTGTCAACATTGGCATTGGCGGCTCCGGTTTAGGGCCAAAAATGGTTTCAATGGCGCTAACGCCTTATAGTTCAGAGACATTAAAAGTGCATTATGTCTCCAATATTGATCAGGCCAACATTGTTGAAGTGCTGAAGCCATTGGCCGCCGAAACGACCTTATTCATCATTGCATCCAAAGTGTTCAACACGCAAGAAACCATGATGAATGCAAAATCCGCAAAAAACTGGTTTCTTGATTGCGCAAAAGATCCGCGTGCTGTTGCCAAACACTTTGTGGCCATTTCAACTCACGCGGAAAATGTTGCCCGATTTGGCATAGACACCAACAACATGTTCGAATTTTGGGACTGGGTGGGTGGACGTTATTCGCTTTGGTCAGCAGTCGGCTTATCCATCGCTTTATACATAGGCATGGATAATTTTGAAGAACTTTTGCAAGGCGCGCATGAAGCTGATTTACACTTCCACAACACACCTTATGAACAAAATATACCGGTAATTATGGGTCTACTCGGAATTTGGTATAACAATTTCTATCATGCTGAATCCCATGCCTTATTACCGTATGACCAATCCATGCGTTATTTCGCTGATTATTTTCAACAAGGAGACATGGAAAGCAATGGCAAGAGTATCACCCTAAAGGGTGAAAAAGTGGATTACAGCACCGGGCCGATTATTTGGGGGCAACCGGGCACTAATGGGCAACATGCTTTTTTCCAACTAATACACCAAGGCACCAAACTCATACCCTGCGATTTTTTGGCTGCGGCCAACAGCCATTACAAGCTACCTGAACATCATGATATTTTGATTTCAAATTTTCTCGCGCAGCCAGAAGCCTTAATGAACGGCATAACGGCTGAAGAAGTCAAAAAGAAACTTGAGCCTGCTAAACAAGCTGATCCTGTGCTAGTCGCATCCAAAGTGTTTGAAGGCAATAAACCCTCCAATTCATTCCTGTTTAAAAAATTGACACCCAAAACCCTGGGAACACTATTGGCATTTTACGAACATAAAACGTTCGTTCAGGGTGTCATCTGGAATATAAATTCATTTGATCAGATGGGCGTAGAATTAGGAAAAATCTTGGCCAAGGCCATTTTGCCTGAACTTCAAAACGATGAAATCATTACTAGCCATGATTGTTCGACTAATGCCCTGATCAACAGATACAAACAATTACGGGAATCATGATTCGGTGAGAATTGCTTTCGAGCACCTGAGCTGCTGGCGTCCACGGAAAGAAACATCATTAAACGTCAGCGTCTGGCCCGAAAAAAATCTCTTAACAGTTCCGAGCAATCTATTTCTAAAACACCACCCACCCAATTAATCCGATGATTCAAGAAACTTGCATCGGAAAGGCTCAAGGCATGGCAAACCGCGCCCCGCTTGGGATCAAACGCACCAAACACCAAACGCTCAACCCGGGCGTGACTGATGGCACCCATACACATCACACAGGGCTCTAAAGTTACGTAGAGCGTAGCACCGGATAACCGGTAATTTTCCAACACCAGTCCCGCCTTTCTTAGCGCCATCACCTCAGCATGCGCAGTCGGATCATGCGTTGCAATTGATGAATTCCAACCTTCGGCAATGCATTGGTCGTCTTTGACAACTATGGCACCAACCGGCACCTCGCCTTGTTGCTCAGCTCTTTTTGCCAGCCTGAAAGCATAACGCATCCATGCCTCATCCATTGATTGGCTTATTCCCATTCAATGGTTGCAGGAGGTTTACCAGAAATATCATAAGCAACACGGGAGATACCGGGAACCTCATTAATAATGCGGCGGGAAATCAGGTCAAGAAATTCATAAGGCAAGTGAGCCCAACGCGCGGTCATAAAATCAATGGTTTCAACGGCGCGGATAGCTATAACATAATCGTAACGCCGTCCATCCCCCATTACGCCCACCGATTTCACTGGTAAAAATACCGCAAATGCCTGGCTCACTTTGTCGTAAAGATCATGCCGGTATAATTCTTCAATAAAAATCGCATCGGCTTGACGCAACAAGTCAGCATACTGTTTTTTCACTTCCCCCAAAATTCTTACGCCCAAACCAGGCCCAGGAAAGGGGTGACGATACACCATGTCGGCTGGCAGGCCTAACTCCAAGCCTAATCGTCTCACTTCGTCCTTAAACAATTCCCGCAGCGGTTCAACCAATTTTAAAAGCATGTTTTCCGGCAAACCGCCGACATTGTGATGCGATTTTATCAAATGCGCTTTTCCGCTTTTAGAGCCGGCTGATTCAATCACGTCGGGATAAATCGTCCCTTGGGCCAACCATTTTGCATCGGCTATTTTTGCCGCTTCTTCGTCAAAAATTTCCACAAACAGGTTGCCGATTATTTTGCGTTTCCGCTCGGGATCGGAAACTCCGGTTAAAGCCTCCAAATAGCGTAGCTCGGCATCCACTCTAATGACTTTAACACCCAAATGCTCGCCAAATATTGCCATTACCTGATCGCCTTCGTGCAGACGCAGCAAACCCGTATCAACAAATACGCAAGTGAGCTGGTCTTTAATGGCTTTATGCAACAGCGCAGCAACAACTGACGAATCAACGCCTCCAGACAATCCTAAAATGACGTGATCGCTGCCTACTTTTTCCCGCACGGCCTTAATGCTGTCTTCAATAATATTGCTGGCCGTCCATAGCGCCTCACAGCCGCAAATATCCAACACGAAACGCGACAGAATCCGCCCGCCTTGTTTAGTATGCGTCACTTCAGGATGAAATTGTAAGGCGTACAATGCTTTTTCTTCATTAGCGATACCCGCAATTGGCGCGCCATCGGAACTGGCAATCAGCACAAAGCCCTCAGGCAATTCAACCACACGATCACCATGGCTCATCCACACATCCAGTAAGCCAAAACCTTCGGCAGAAAGATGATCTTCTATACCAGCCAATAATTTTGAATGCCCACGCGCCCTGATTTGCGCGTAACCGAATTCTCTATGATCAGAGCTTTCAACCTTACCGCCCAGTTGCTCGGTCATGGTCTGCATACCGTAGCAAATGCCCAGCACCGGTATGCCCAATTCAAAAACTGAGTCAGGCGCACGCGGTGTATCGCCGCTAGTTACGGTTTCAGGACCGCCGGACAATATAATGCCGTTCGGGGCAAAGCTTTTAATTTCCGTCCCGGTGCATTCACAAGAATAGATTTCACAATAAACGCCAATTTCGCGAATACGCCGCGCGATCAACTGGGTATATTGCGATCCGAAATCTAATATAAGGATTTTGTGGGTGTGGATGTTAGCGGGATCTTGTTTCACAGCTTTGTTTTATATATTGGGTTGGTTGGTTAGTGAGTCATTCCCCCTGTCTTCTGGAGTCATCAGTGCGGACGCACTTCTGCACGACCATTCAGCTGAAACATGGGAATTGTCAGAATTTGGAAATTTTGGGCAAGGCTAATCTATTACTCTGCGCGGTAATTAGGCGCTTCTTTGGTAATGGTGACATCATGGACATGGCTTTCCCGCATTCCTGCATTGGTTACCCGGACAAACTGGGCCTTATCATGCAATATGGCAATCGATTGACTCCCTGTATAGCCCATACTCGCACGCACGCCACCCAACAACTGATGAATCACCGCAAGCAAACTGCCTTTATAGGGGACACGGCCTTCGATGCCTTCCGGCACCAACTTTTCAACTGAATCGGTGTCTTCCTGAAAATAGCGATCACTGGATCCTTGCTGTTGCGCCATCGCGCCCAAAGATCCCATGCCGCGATAGGATTTATAAGAACGGCCCTGAAATAGCTCAACCTCGCCCGGCGCCTCCTCGGTACCGGCAAAAAGACCGCCCAACATGACTGCATGAGCACCGGCCGCCAACGCTTTGGCAACATCACCCGAATAACGGATGCCAC
>JAQTPT010000001.1 GCA_028712795.1 Methylococcales bacterium | reverse complement strand
CTCATCCAGAACCTCGGAAACGCGTTCAAATTTCTTACGGAGGGTTTCAATGATCTCTTCTGTGCCCATGCAGACATCATCTCTTATTCCTACAACTTGTTCCACTTATTTTTGGACAGGCCCTTAGAGTAAAAATTCATTTCCACCGATGCGTTAGGTTTTAGGTGTTCAAGTTCGGCCAGAATCACTGTTCAAATTAATCAGAATACGCATTTATAGAGGGTGCCTTGAAAGCGCGCGGGATCAACGAGGGTTTCTACCAGCAACAGGGGATGGCTAAAGTGCGTCTGCCAATCGCCGGACAATCGTTTCAGACAGAGTGAGAGGGTTTTTGATGCCAGATTGGGATAATGCCATTCCGGCAGGATCAAAAAACGGCTGTTGTTGGTCAGTAAATTAAGGCGAGAGTACTGGTGCCGGAAATTCCAGCCTATCCAGCGATCCCGAGCACCGCATTTCAGGGCCGCCGAGGAAAAACTCAACAAGGCCACCCATTCACCGAGATAGGTGGCAACGTACCAAAGGGTTTCTCCGATTTTGGCCAGCGAACCTAAATAATGATGGGTTTGCATTAGCGCTTGATAGCGCTGTGCTTCATCAGGACGAACGAGACGGACTTGGAGGACTTGTAGATTCAAGGGACTGTTGTGTGGTGTGTCAAAGACGCACTTTATACAGCAACGGAGAAGGGATGTCCAGAATTGGCTAGCAAATCCTTGCTGACACCGGGTTTTCTGGGTAGAACAAACTTACCGTGGTGCGAAGGCCGTCCGGGCTTGTGGTGGTTGTAGCCGACCGTGGCCCCCTTCCTGGTGGCCATATAAGGTTTTGATGGTGACATCCGCATCCAATATCCACGGCAGTTCCAGCAATGGGCTATAGGATTGATACAAATGCTTTTGCAGCCAGGCAATGCCTGCAGTTTCTTCAATGGCTTTCAACGCATTACGCGCACTGTCTTCTCCCACTACTTTAGTCATGCCCAATAAGGGCGCATTGACGCAATCTCCTTGTATTCGCGTAATATGGGCGTAACGGGTATACCCAGCCAAAATGGACAGCACAAAAGATCCCAAGACATTTATTGACGTTTTGACCGGCATTGCCAAACCGTTGCGGGCCAAAATAATTGGCAATGCCTTTGACTTTCATGCTTTCCAGTTGACCGATGGTTTTGTTTTTATCACCTTGCCAGTCACGAATGATGATATTAAAGCTGTTGCTTGACAATATGCCGCGTTTTAATTTTCGGGCATGGCGCACGGCGCGCAAAACTTTCATGCTGTCTGTTTCACACTGTGTCCAGTCCGGATCGGCTTTGCCAGGTAGCCAGACACTAAACCATTGGGTTGTGACAGCATGCCGGTCTTTTAGTCCCGCATAACTGACATCCCGCAGTTTGACTTTGGCGAATCTCGCTAACTGCCGCGCGACATAATCGGTATTTTCGCCGGTCTTTTCTATATGCAAAAAGGCATGTTCGCCAGTACCGGAGGGTTCAAAGGAAAGGTTTTCTTTTACGATAAAGTCTTCGGGCACGCTACGGATTTTTCCAGTTCCTGAAGGTTCACCGTAAGCATAAGGCCAGACGGGGATTTCAATAGTTTGCATAAAAGTAATAATATCAATTTAGGGGACGCGATAGTCGCGGTTAAAGCCGCTGCCACAAGATTAACAGCTCATGGAGCGAGTCTGGATGAAATTTTGGATTTGGAAGGCTGGGATAAGAACAAGCTGGAAATGCCTGCCGGTATTCGGGTGCGCATAGAAAATGCTGATGCGCAGTGATGACGTCGAGTGTAAAAGAAGCCTTGATTTAACGTGTGGTATTTCCTATAAAAAAGCCCGTCACAAGACAGGCTTTATAATCTCTATAATACTTTGCAGGTATTAGTTTTTGGATTTATCAACAATCTGGTTGGCTTTAATCCAGGGCATCATGCTGCGCAGTTGTGCGCCGACTATTTCGATAGGGTGTTCAGCATTTAAACGGCGTTTTGCGGTCATTTCCGGGTAGTTAGTCAAACCTTCCAAGATGAATTTTTTCGCATACTCGCCGTTACGGACGTTTTGCAAGGCTTCCCGCATGGCTTGACGGCTTTCCTCATTAATGACTTTAGGGCCTGTGACATATTCGCCATATTCTGCATTATTAGAAATGGAGTAGTTCATGTTGGCAATGCCACCTTCAAACATTAAATCAACAATCAGTTTTAATTCGTGTAAACATTCAAAATACGCCATTTCAGGTGCATAACCCGCTTCAACCAAGGTTTCAAAACCCATTTTTACGAGTTCAACTGCGCCGCCACATAAAACGGCTTGTTCGCCAAATAAATCGGTTTCACATTCGTCACGGAAAGTCGTTTCGATAATGCCTGAACGGCCACCGCCGATAGCAGAGGCATACGATAAACAAATCGTTTTAGCTGTGCCCGACGCATCTTGATGAACAGCGATTAAGTCAGGAACGCCGCCGCCCCGGACAAATTCAGAACGCACGGTGTGACCGGGTGCCTTGGGCGCGACCATGATGACATCTAAATCCGCGCGTGGCACAACTTGGTTGAATAGAATCGCAAAGCCGTGTGCGAAAGCCAATACCGCACCTTGTTTGATATTGGGTTCAATCTCGTCTTTATACAGTTTTGACTGAAACTCGTCAGGGGTCAAAATCATAACTACGTCTGCACCCGCAACGGCTTGCGCAACATCTTGAACGGTTAAGCCATGCGCCTCAGCTTTTGCCACTGAAGGTGAACCAGCGCGTAAGCCCACGACAACTGAAACGCCAGATTCTTTTAAATTAAGGGCATGGGCATGACCTTGCGAGCCGTAACCGATGATGGCCACTTTTTTAGCTTTGATGATAGATAGGTCTGCGTCTTTGTCGTAATAAACTTGCATGAGTTGTCCTGTTTTTTTTTAGGGTGTAAAGTAAATAAATGAAAGGTAAGTGACTTTTGATTTTAATCCTGGTTCCAAGAGATTATAAATGCAAGCCCTTTTCGCCTCTCGAAATGCCTGTCGGCCCTGAGCGTACAGCTTCAATAATGGAGTCAGGTTCTATAGCGGCGAGAAAGGCATCCAGTTTTTCTGAAGTGCCGGTCATTTCAACAATGTAGGTGGTCGGCGTAACATCAATAATTTTGCCACGGAATATACCCGCCATGCTCCTGATTTCATCGCGCATTGCACCGGTTGCCTTGATTTTAACCATCATCAGTTCACGTTCAATATGAGAGGATTCGGCTAAATCAATCAGCTTAACCACGTCAATCAATTTATTCAGCTGCTTGGTGATTTGCTCAATAATTTCTTCGCTACCGCGCGTGACCAATGTCATTCTTGATAAGCTGGGGTCTTGGGTCGGCGCTACGGTCAATGATTCAATATTGTAGCCCCGCGCGGAAAATAAACCGGCTACGCGAGATAGCGCACCGGATTCGTTTTCCATCAGAATAGAAATAATGTGTCTCATTATGCCAATTCCCTGTCTGTCGACGCGCCTAGGGCAACTCTTAATTTCATTTCATGATGGCCTTTGCCGGCCTCAATCATCGGGTAAACATTTTCAGTTATATCGGTCATCACGTCCAAAAATACCGTCCGGTCCTTCATGGCAAAAGCCGCTTCCAGAGCCGGCCTGACTTCTTCGGGCTTGTCTATGCGCATGCCGACATGACCATAAGCTTCCGCCAATTTGACAAATTCGGGAATAGTATCCATGTACGAATGAGAATAACGGCTTTGGTAGGAAAATTCCTGCCATTGCCTAACCATGCCCATATAGCGGTTGTTAAGATTAATGATTTTAACCGGCGTTTTATACTGCAACGCGGTTGATAGCTCTTGTATGCACATCTGGATGCTGGCATCGCCCGTAATACAGGCAACATCCGACTCAGGAAATGCCAGTTTAACCCCAATGGCAGCAGGCAAACCAAAGCCCATCGTGCCGAGTCCTCCTGAGTTTATCCAACGGCGCGGCTTGTCGAAATGATAATATTGTGCCGCCCACATCTGATGCTGGCCGACATCTGAAGTTATGTATGCATCGCCTTTGGTCACTTCATACAATTGTTCAATAACATATTGCGGTTTAATCAGAAGGCTTTCGCTGTCATATTGAAGACAGTTGACTGCTTGCCATTGCCCAATTTGATGCCACCAAAGCTCCAGCGCTTTTTTGTCGGGCTTTTTCTTGCTTTCATTGATCAACTCAAGCATTTGCTCCAATACCGGCTTAACTTCACCGACAATAGGAATATCCACTTTAACGGTTTTGGAAATAGAGGCCGGATCAACATCAATATGAATAATCTTGGCGTAGGGGCAAAACAAATCCAGTTTACCTGTGACACGATCATCAAAACGAGCCCCGATAGCAATAATCACATCGCTTTCGTGCATCGCCATGTTGGCTTCATAAGTGCCGTGCATGCCCAGCATACCGATAAATTGCTTATCCGTGGCAGGGAATGCGCCCAAACCCATCAGGGTATTGGTAATTGGATAGCCCAGTCTGTGAGTAAACTCGATCAGTTCTTTACTGGCTTCGCCTAAAATTACACCGCCGCCTGAATAAATGATCGGTTTTTGTGCGCTCAGCAATAAATCAACGGCTTTTTTAATTTGCCCCTTATGACCAGTAAGCACGGGGTTGTATGAACGGATAGAGACTTTTTTAGGGTATTTATACGGCACTATAATATTTGGAGCTGTAATATCCTTAGGTATATCGACAACAACAGGCCCCGGCCGGCCTGTAGTGGCAATATAAAATGCCTTTTTAATGGTTTCGGCAATTTTAGTCACATCCTTGATCAAAAAATTATGCTTGACGCAAGGGCGGGTGATGCCAACCATATCGACTTCCTGAAAAGCATCGCTACCAATGACGGGTAACGATACCTGGCCGGAAATAATAACCATAGGGATTGAGTCCATATATGCGGTGGCAATACCGGTTACCGCATTCGTGGCGCCCGGGCCCGAAGTTACCAGGACTACGCCAGCTTTTCCTGTTGCGCGGGCATAACCATCCGCGGCATGAGTTGCGCCTTGTTCATGCCGGACCAGGATGTGTTTGAGTTCATCTTGCTGGAATAGCGCATCATACAGGTGCAATACGGCCCCGCCAGGATAGCCAAAAATATATTCTACGCCCTCGTCTATAAGACTTTGGACCAGGATTTGTGCGCCGTTTAGCTCCACGCTAATACCTCAATAAACATGATGATTTTTCGATTTAAGTCCATTACATTGGTTTTTTTAACTTCAAAATTCAGATGCTTGGTTTTTAAAAAAAGCGTTACTTGACATCTTTGGGATTATTGTCTTTATGGGGACTATAAATGACCAGTATTTTACTAGGTTCTTAATCAAATTGTAATGATCTTACTTAACCTTTTTAATTGGCCCTCAATTAATCAAGTTATTTTTTAAGCTAAATTTGCGCAGGCATTGGTAAAAAGCCTCAAAAATTAATAGTCATTCATCGTTAGCGGGATTTCCACTGCGGTTTTTTGATGAATTTTAAAGCCGCGCATTTCCAGGATGCCTTTGGTGTTCAGTGAAATGATCAGATACAATGCTTCAGGATAAGCTGCCTGCTCCAAATCATGGGTTGAAGGTTGTGCGGGTGCGGCGGGGTGGGAATGGTAGATGGCGAAAAGCTCCTCTCCCAATTCCCGCATTTTAGCCATGGCTGAGATTTGTTGTCCGGCATCAAGCAGGAAACGTTGCCGGGGTTGTTCGGCAACATTGGCAACCGGATAACAATGGCTAGGCACACCATTTTGACTGCTAACCAGTCCGCAAACTTCAAGATCAGGCGACAGTTGGGCCAGATGCAACAGTTGATTGGCAAGCTTGCGGGGGATTTGGATGTCTGGTGAGTTCATAATGAATGCGTAAGGTCAGTGTTAAGGTTTTCGCCCATGGGTGACGCGGGGCTGTCCCGATAAATCAATATGGGATTGTACCTTATCATAAGCCAGCGCGTTAAAAATGGCTTGTACTTGCGGAGCTTGGTTATAGCCATGTTCGATTAACAAATGACCCGCAGGCTTTAAATAGCTACGCGCCTTATCGGCGATAATTTGAATATCGCTCAAGCCTTGGTTATCAGCGATGAGCGCAGTTTTGGGCTCAAAGCGCACATCGCCTTGCTGTAAATGTTCATCATCAGAATCAATATAAGGCGGGTTGCTGATAACCAAATCAAATAACGATTCCGGTACATTAGCAAACCAATCGCTTTGATAAAATTCAATGTTAGTAAGCTGGTGCTGCCGGGCGTTATGCCTTGCCACGGCTACTGCGGCTAAGCTCGCATCTACTGCGGTAACGTGCGCGTTAGGGCGTTCTGCCGCCAGTGTCACTGCGATAATACCAGAGCCTGTTCCTAAATCAATGAGATTGGCGGCTTGGTTTTTAGGGATTAAATCTAAACTCAGTTCAATCAATAATTCGGTGTCGGGCCGGGGGATTAACACATCAGGCGTGACTGTAAAATCCCTGGACCAAAATTCGCGTGTGCCGGTGAGATAGGCAATCGGGATGCCCTGTAGACGTTGTTTAATCAAGGCTTCAAAAGCCGATATTTGTTGGTCGGTTAGCGTGTTATCACACCATGCGCGCAGGTAAGTTCTCGGCTTATTTAATACAAAACCTAATAGCACTTCGGCGTCTAATAACGGGGAATCGGAATGGCTTGTGAGGGAGTTAGCCGCGTGTGCTAACAGTGTTTTTATGGTGGGCATAAGTAATGATGTCTATAAACCTCGGAGACTTGAAGTTAGCAATTATAAAAGCCAGATGCAGAATGCGGCAATGAACTGGGCGTAGACTTTGTTGTGACAGCCAACATCATAATTTGATTATTTTTTCCTAAATGGAATAACATTCTCTGGCAATATAATTTTTATAATATGTGTTGTCGGCGCCGATTGAAAATTGACCCGGAGGAATTGCTGTATAGCGTACTATAAAGCATTGGGATAGTCGAACAGACTGAATTAGACTATAATCACTGGCTTTCTTGCATTACTTCACAACGTAATTTTCCGAATAGCCTGCTTAGATGTAAAAAGCCAAGAAACAAAACCTGTTGATTCTAAACCTGAAACTTTTTGCATTTTCGTCGGTAAATTGACTGGCTCATGGGGCTAAATCCGTGATTGGGTAGCGCAACAGGCAAATAGAGTTAATAGTAAACGCACCCCGAAAATATTTTAAAGTTCCAACTGTTGATTATTATTTCATTGATTGAAAGAGCCAAGGAAAAACCAGAGCGGCCTTGTTAATCCCGGCATCTTGCCATGATTGAACCCATGTCGCTGAAAATCAAAGGCTATTTCAATTCCAGATGTGGCCAATTTTGCTACTATACTACGCACTCATTAGTACGCTGATTCTTGCGTCAGAACGATGCTTAGACTGGCGGGTAACGATCTTTAAAAAGATCAATCAAGCACAACTGCGCTAGCACAAACTGCGCAGCGTTACTGGAAGCGGAGCGGCGGCTTTGCTACAACTTTACGAAGGGAAGCTTTGGCTTCTCCAAAACAGCGGATGGTGACATGAAAAAAGCGTTGATTACAGGCATTACCGGGCAGGATGGTTCATTTCTTGCCGAGTTATTGATTAAGAAGGGATACCGGGTTTTCGGGTTAGCGAGGAAAGACAGCTGGAACCGGCAAAATAATGCCAGCCATTTGTCCGGTCAGATAGATATTTTGTTTGGTAATATGTCTGAAGAGGTCGAAATTGCCTCGGCAGTTCAGGACGCCAAGCCCGATGAAATTTATAATTTGGCTTCTCAGTCGCGGCCTGGCGAATCTTGGGCACGCGCCACTGAGACACTGGAAGTAAACGGTTTGGGAGCAGTGCGCCTTTTCGAAGCAGTCCGTCACCACTGTCCTGAGAGTCGCGTGTACCATGCGTCCTCTTCAGAGATGTTTGGCCAAACCAATTGCGTGCCCCAGAACGAGCAAACACCCTTCAATCCGGTGAATCCCTATGCGGCGGCTAAGGTTTATGCCCATCAGATGGCAAAGATTTACCGCGATAGCTATGGGCTTTATATCGCAACCGGGATTTTGTTCAATCACGAGAGCGAGCGCAGGCCATTGCATTTTTTAACGCAAAAGATAGCCTACGGAGCCGCTTGTGCTGCGTTGGGGATTTTAGACTCTCCTGACCTCAACGAAATGGGCAGACCCATTGTCCAGCACGGAAAGCTTGCCTTGGGCAATCTTGAGATTGCTCGGGATTGGGGTTACGCGGGCGATTTTGTGCAGACCATGTGGGCGACGCTGCAACAGGAACAACCGGATAATTTCGTAATTGGCACTGGGAAGCTCCACTCATTAAGAGATTTGTGCGAAACGGCTTACCATTGCGTGGATAAAGACTGGCAGGAGAATGTAGTGAACGACCCGGCATTAGTTCGTCCCTTGGAATCGGGCCAGATGCTAGCCGATCCTTCAAAGGCCCGCGAACAATTGGGATGGGAGCCAACTGTCAGCTTTGACGAGTTGGTCAAGAAAATGGTAATGGCGCAGATGCTACGACTGAAAAAAAGGGGGGATTAATTTAATTGAGTTTACTTTTTTAACGTTGATTAAGCTTTATTTTACTCGCATCTGAGTTAACAAGTTGGTAAAAGTCGTAATGGGCGTAGTTGGCTTTGAGGTTGGAATAGTCTTTAAAGCCACTTATCCGGATGGGACTCCCCAAGCTAAACAGCGTTGACTGGATGATCCGAATTAGCAAGCACCCTCCTGCCTTGGTAATTGCTGTTTGACGAGTCTTTTTTCGACATCAAAACGTAATTGGCTGTCTTATTTTGCTGGAATGATTCGTGGCTGTTATACACGCATCACGAAGCATTTTATTAGCCAGAAGCACCAATCTATAAGATAATAGCAACTAGCCGGCTTTGCCCATGCACCATTTAACCGTAAACATTCCGACTGTTTCAATGTAAGGCTAAAACTGATTTTGGTTAGTCGGCGCTGCCTATTGCGCCTCCCTTTAAACTTAAAAGTATTTGGATAGGCGTAGTATGACTAGTGTCAATTAGGCGTCTCATTTTTGCAACGTTTGCTTGGACTGTTGAATTGGTTAATCTTGATAAGGAAATAGAATTTAATAATGTGTGATTTGTCTACGGAAATTAGATGCGATTATTGGAAAAAGCAGTGCCAGACGATGTTTACCACATCAACTACGGGTTGCTTGTGAACCTTATGTCTACGCTTAATCTGCAGTGCCAAAAAGCTTCGATTCATCCTCCGCAGACAAAGGCAATGGCAGCCTCTGCGAAAAATATTCCGATTTGTCTCTTACGCGCTCGTCCGGCAAATTTTATCAATATTGGGGTTGACAGTTTCTTGTCGATTATACGATGGTTGCCAGGTGTTAAGGATCCGTATGAAGGTAGCCTATGAAAGTCGCATTAAATGCCACGGCCCTGCTATCCCCGCTTACAGGCATCGGGCAATATACCTATCATTTGGCTAAAAGCCTGCAGACGCTACCTGATCTGGATGTCGATTTTTTTTACGGCTCCGGTTGGAGCAAAGAAGTTCGAAATCGACCCGTCCACAACATCACGGCTATCAAATCCCTGTTTAAGCGGTTTATGCCCAATGCCTATTCAATCAACCGGTTTCTGCAGCAAAACAGGTTCTCTACAGGCATCCGCTCCAATCAGGCAGATCTTTATCACGAGCCCAATTTTCTGGCGTTCAAATTCAATGGGCCCACCGTAATAACCGTACACGACTTGTCGTGGATACGCTTCCCGGAAACCCATCCGGCGGAGCGCGTGCGCGCCATGAACACCTATTTTGAGCCGGGGCTTCGCCGTGCCTCATTCATTCTTACCGACTCAGAGTTTGGCAAACGCGAGCTAATGGATGTCTTTGGCGTAAAAGCAGACATTATCAAACCTGTGTTATTGGGGGTGGAGCCCTTGTTTTATCCTCGGACGGCAGAGGATACGAAATCCGTATTAACCCGGCACAAGCTCGTGCATGGTCAGTATTTGCTGGCCGTAGGCACTCTTGAACCAAGAAAGAACTTGCAGGTTGCATTGCTTGCCTATATGCAGATGCCGGAACAAATACGCAAGCACTTTCCGCTTGTGTTGGCCGGAATGAACGGTTGGCGCACATCGGCGCTGGAACAGCAAATTGCACCCTTGGTAGAGGCTGGGGAAATTCGCCAGATTGGTTATTTACCTCGCGAAGAACTGGCAATGGTGACGGCTGGCGCATTTACGCTTATTTATCCTTCAATTTATGAAGGCTTTGGTTTACCGCCACTGGAAGCGATGGCTTGTGGCGTGCCGGTCATTGCTTCGGATGTTTCATCATTACCGGAAGTCTTGGGCGATACCGGTCTTCTCATTAACCCCCATGATGATGAAGCATTGGCTCAAGTCATTCAAAAGCTGATCATGGATACTGACCTCAGGCAGCAGCTATCGCAGAAAGCGCTGGCTAGAAGCTCTTCATTCACGTGGGAAAAATGCGCCAGACAAACCGTTGATGTTTACCGCCAGGCATTGAAGGGCAATTGAATTGAGTTGTTTCAATTTTTTTATGGTTCAATAATGTTCTTCCGATTTTTAGGCGCCCAATGGCTGGCTATAGTTTACATTGGACTCGTCTCTTTCGGTCTGAGCATTCTAGTTGCGCGAACATTAGGTCCCGATTTGTTTGGTGTCTACGCCGTGGCTTTATCGGTAGGCTCATTAGCCGCTATCCTGATGGATGGCGGATTCAGTAAGTTGATTCAACGCGAACGGGCGCGGGAAAGCAGTAAACTTGCGGAGATAGTACCTGCCTTACCTGCGCTGGCTTATGGGCATGCAATGCTGTCTATTGTTATTCTTTCCACTCTTGCCTTACTGCTTTTCCCTGATTATAAAATAACTACGCTAGTGACGGTATGGTGCTTCGGTGCTGCCGTACTGAATCAGTATGGACTTGCTGTTTTGCGTGGTGATGGGCGGTTTGTGAGAGATGCTTTCTGGCAAATAGGCAATCGCACGCTCTCGGCGCTTTGCATGGCGGCGGCTGTTCTTTTTCTGGGGGCGGCTCAGCCATGGCATGTTTTAATCGCACAGTTTTTGGGTACGGCGGCTTTCGGACTTTTCGTGGCGCTGTTTCTTCGTGTGCGCCCCATGTTTGTTGTGCCTCCTGTTGTTTACCGGACGTTACTGCCGCTGATATGGCTGGATCTGGCCACAGCGCTTTATTTTAGGTCTGATATGGTATTGCTTGAGTTTTTAAAAGTGCCCCAAGCCGAAATAGGTCATTATGGGGTAGCATACCGGTTAATAGAAGCTCTGATTCTGTTGGCTTCGCCTATGGGGTTGATTTTATTCCGCCATTTTCGGCAGGGTAGTGATATGCCAGTCCGCATGGTGAAACAAATGCTATTGCCGCCAATGGGCATGGCCCTGTTAATAGGTATCTGCCTGGCTTTATCAATGTGGTTTTTCAGTGGAATTATAATCGCTCTGGCATACGGACAAGCCTATCAGGGCGCCAGTAAATTATTGGTAATTCTTGGGTGTTCACTTATTTTTATATTGCCTAATGGTATACTCAATCAGGCTGCATTGGCGCTGGGTTTGGAGCGGTGGTTTGCCATTTCAGCCACTATAGCGGCATTAGTCAATATCGTAGGGAATTTGTTGTTTATTCCTGTTTACGGAGTCATTGCGGCCGCCTGGATGACTGTGATAACCGAGAGTGTACTGGGTATTTGCGTTGCGGTTGGCGTTGCTCTCCACTGCGGGCATACCTTCAATGTTAAAGGAGCAAGTTGAATTGAACATCTCGGTATTACATGTCTATCGCACTTACTTTCCGGATCCAACGGGGGGAATGCAGGAAGCAATTCGCCAGATTGCCCTCTCAACTGGTGCGCTGGGTGTAACAAACACAATTTTCACGCTGTCACCTCAACCCAATCCCGCCTTAATGTTGCGGCCAGAAGCACGAGTCTTGCGGAGCCGCTCCTGGATGGCTCCGGCTTCCTGCGATTTAGGCGGCATTGCATCATTCAAAACTTTTACACGCTTGACCCAAGAAGTTGACGTGTTGCACTACTTCTTTCCCTGGCCTTTCGCCGATGTTCTACACGCGGTCACGCGTCCGAATAAACCCATGGTGCTGACTTACATTTCTGATGTAGTACGCCAACGATGGCTGGGCACGACCTATGCGCCGTTAATGTGGCGCACTTTGCGGCAGGCGCGTGTTATAGTTGCCAATTCTCCCGCTTATGCGCGTACCAGTCCAGTGTTGTCGCACCCGGAAATTCGCGGCAAGGTGCGCATAATCCCGCTTGGAATCGAAGAAAGTTCATATCCAAAGGCGGGCGATGATGCAATATTCAAAAAGCTGGACGTTAAGGCAGGCGAGCCTTATTTTTTATTTATTGGCGTATTGCGTTATTACAAAGGCCTCCACTTTTTGCTGCAAGCGGCGAAGACCTTGGGCGCTAAAGTGGTGATTGCCGGATCCGGGCCCGAGGGTTCCAGTTTGCAAGCACTGGCGACAAAGGATAAGATTAATAATGTGGTATTTGCCGGACTGGTAAGCGATGCAGAAAAGGTTGCGCTACTTGAGCATTGCCAGGCTTTAGTACTCCCTTCGCATTTACGATCTGAAGCCTATGGAATGGTGTTGGTAGAGGCGGCGATGTTTGGCCGGCCGTTGATTTCTTGCGAGATTGGAACGGGAACATCGTATATAAACGCACATGAAGAAACGGGCTTTGTTGTCGAACCAGAGTCACCGGAGGCTTTAACGCAGGCCATGAATACTTTATTGAATAATGACGCGCTCTCGACTGCAATGGGTAAGGCCGCTCGCGAGCGCTATGAAAAGTTTTTCTCAGGGCCTGCGCTTGGTGGCGCTTATGCGGAGCTTTTTCGTGAGATTACGAATTGTTAATTAACCACTGCCCCCCTGTAGTTTGTGTTAATCAAAGCGTAACCCAATATGTTTAAAAAGTTGTGTCATTACAATGGACTAACTTGACGCGCATTGAATTGATAACGATAACCAAAAATAATCGCTGGATGCAATTGAAGTGGATTTTATTTTGATGCAAAACCAGACGGTTAGAAAAATTATATAAGGGAATATCGACAGTAATGGTAATGACTAAGGTATTAATAACTGGCGCAAATGGGTTTGTCGGCAAAACGCTGAGTGATAAGCTGGTCACTGAAGGGTTTATTGTCAATGGCGCTGTCCGATCATTTAGATCGGTTGGTTTTTCAGACGCCATAACCAGATTTGTTATTACAGATATAGATTCAAATACAGATTGGCAAAATGCACTACAGAATGTCGATGTGGTCATACACCTGGCTGCCCGCGTTCATGTGATGAATGATACTGCTGATGATGCTTTAGCAGAGTTTCGCAGGGTAAATGTTGAAGGTACTTTAAACCTTGCCCGGCAGGCAGTTGAAGCAGGCGTGCAGAGATTCATTTTTATTAGTTCGATTAAGGTTAACGGTGAAAGTACTCTTTTGGGACATCCCTTTACCGCTGAAGATGAGCCAGCTCCCGATGATCCTTACGGCATTTCCAAGCGCGAAGCAGAAGATGCGTTGCGACAATTAGCCGGTGATACGGGCATTGAAGTGGTGATTATTCGCCCACCGCTGGTATATGGGCCGGGTGTTAAGGCCAACTTCAAGAGCATGATGCGTTGGCTGGAAAGAGGCATTCCTTTACCGCTGGGTTCGATTCATAATCAGCGCAGCCTGGTCGCATTAGATAACCTGGTTGATTTAATCGTCACTTGCATTCATCATCCGGCTGCGGCTAATCAAATCTTTTTGGCAGGGGATGGAGAGGATATATCCACTACCGAACTTTTGCAGCGCATGTCGGCAGCCTTAGGCAAAAAAGCACTATTAATACCAGTACCGGGCTTTTTACTGGCGTGGGTCGCGAGACTTTTAGGCAAGCAAGCGATAGCGCAAAGATTATGCAGTTCGCTGCAAGTCGATATTTCCAAGGCACATGATCTATTAGGCTGGACGCCGCCACTGAGTGTAAATGAGGCGCTTCGCAAGACGGCGAACTCTTATATGAATTCCAACAAATGATTAGGTTGGGCTGGTTTTATCTCATGGCCATGGTTTTGGCGGCAGTATTAACCGGTTTTTTACGCCGCTACGCTGTCGCGAAAAGCTTGATGGACATCCCTAATGCACGCAGTTCACATGCTGTAGCCACACCACGCGGTGGTGGATTGTCGATTGTAATTGTATTTTTGCTGGGGCTTCCGGTACTTTCAGGAATGGGTCTATTAGCTACAGAAGCAATGTGGGCAATTTGGGGCGCTGGAGCATTGGTAGCTTTGGTGGGTTTTTGGGATGACCATGGCCACATTCCTGCTCGATGGCGGCTATTAACCCATTTTATCGGGGCAGCATGGGGACTTTATTTGCTAGGTGGAGTACCCTTTTTAGTATTCCCGGTTCCAACGTCAAACTTGGGAATACAAACAATTGATCTGGGTTGGCCGGGACAAATTCTCGCCCTGTTTTATTTGGTTTGGCTGCTCAACTTGTACAATTTTATGGATGGTATTGATGGGTTAGCCAGCATCGAGGCCATTACTGTCTGCCTGGGCGGAGCTCTTTTGTATCTGCCAGGATTTGAAACTAATGGATATTGGAGTGCGCCTGTATTGTTGACTATGGCCGTTGCCGGTTTTTTGTTTTGGAACTTTCCACCCGCCAGAATTTTTATGGGTGATGCGGGAAGTGGTTTTTTAGGCATGATATTGGGACTTTTTTCAATACAGGCGGCGTGGATAGCTCCGCAGTTCTTTTGGAGTTGGTTGATTTTACTGGGGGTGTTTATCGTGGATGGAACCTGGACGCTGGCGCGGCGTTTTATAAGCGGTGAAAAAGTCTACGAGGCTCATCGTAGCCATGCTTATCAAAATGCGTCGCGTCACTTTGGATCACATAAAAAGGTTGCTCTGGTTATTGGCGTCATCAATGTGTTTTGGTTAACGCCCTTGGCTCTGTTAGTAGGGCTAGCCAGGCTGAATGCCTTGCTGGGGATTGTATTGGCTTACTTGCCGCTCATTTTGCTGGCTGTTCGTTTCCGTGCCGGTGCAGGTGATTTGAAATGAATCAAACTCAATTAGCACAATGGTTTATACGTCTTCAACGGCGGAATAAGGCGATTATTCTGGTTAGCGCTGATGTGTTCTTTGTCCTGCTCGCGCTTTGGGCGGCTATTTCTTTGCGTTGGGGGATTTTTTATATCCCACAAGGTGATGTGTGGTATTTGTTTGCTGTGGCGCCTGTTATAGCCGTGCCTATTTTTGTTTATTTGGGCTTGTATCGCGCAATTATTCGCTATATTGAAATCAGGGCCTTATGGACAATTATTCAGGCGACAACACTTTATGCGCTTGTTTTTGCTTTTGCCTTGTATGCATCAGGCGCCAAACTTATTCCCCGAACGGTCTCTCCGCTAAATTGGCTAATTGTGATTCTGCTGGTTGGCAGCAGTCGTTTTTTTGCACGATGGTGGTTGGGAGAGGCTTATTTCCGCGTGGGAGGTAGTCGAAGCGCGGGAGAATTACGGAAAAAAAATGTGGTGATTTATGGCGCGGGTAGCGCCGGTGTGCAACTGGCTTCTGCGTTAGCGCACGGACGTGATTTTAGACCGGTTGCGTTTATTGATGACGATCAATTATTGCATAGAAGAAAGGTCAATGGGTTGCGGATTTATCCGTTCAGTTCTTTGAGTTACCTGATAGAACGGCACCAGGTTTCAGATGTGTTACTGGCAATGCCTTCGGCGAAGCGGGCGCGCAAAAGCGAGCTTATCCGGTTACTGGAGCCTTATGCCGTGCATGTGATGTCGATGCCGGGGTTATCAGATATAGCGCAAGGTAGAGTTACCGTAGATGCGCTTCAGGAAGTTGATATTGAGGACCTCCTGGGACGCAATCCGGTAGCCCCCGATCGTTCACTGCTTGATGCCACTATAAGCGGCAAAGTGGTTATGGTGACCGGTGCAGGGGGTTCTATAGGATCCGAGTTGTGCCGGCAGATAATTAAGTTGCAGCCCCTTGCGCTGATTCTATTTGAGTTTAGTGAATTTGGACTTTATGCTATAGAGAAAGAGTTGAATCAACTGCTAACCAAGATGAAGAGCTCAAAGCCCCTGGAAATTATTACCATTCTGGGTTCAGTTACAAACGCCGAGCGCATTGAAAAAGTTTGCAAGGTTTTTAAAGTGCAAACAATATATCATGCCGCGGCTTACAAGCATGTTCCGATGGTGGAAAAAAACCCTGGTGAGGCTGTATGGAATAATATCTTCGGAACTTTATATGCAGCGCAGGCTGCAATAAAGGCGCAAGTTGAGCTATTTGTGCTAGTTTCAACGGACAAGGCAGTAAGGCCGACTAATACGATGGGCGCGACCAAGCGTTTTGCAGAACTTATTTTACAAGCTATGAGTGTTAATGCGGGTAAGATACATCAAACCTGTTTTACTATGGTGAGGTTTGGTAATGTTTTAGGCTCATCCGGATCAGTGGTGCCGTTGTTTAGAGAGCAGATAGCCAGAGGTGGACCGGTTACGGTGACCGATGCGAGAATTATCCGTTATTTTATGACTATACCTGAGGCCTCACAGTTAGTTATTCAGGCCGGAGCTTTGGCCCAGGGTGGCGATGTATTTGTGCTGGATATGGGTGAACCCATTCGAATTCTTGATTTAGCAAAGAGAATGATACATTTGAGTGGTTTGGAAATAAAAGATGAAGACCATCCGGCGGGCGAGATTGAGATTTGTTTTACCGGACTGAGGCAGGGAGAGAAGCTCTATGAGGAGCTATTGATCGGTGAAAATGTTTCAGAAACCAGTCATCCAAGAATTATGAGAGCCGAAGAGCAGATTATTCCGTGGAATGCACTGGAAAAAATGCTTGATACATTAGAAAAAGCTACTAAAGATGATGACTTTGAGTATGTTAGAGAAATATTAAAATGTGGTGTTTCCGGCTTTGAGCCGCAGTGTAAAATTGGCGACTTGTTGTGGAAAAAACGTAAAAATGCAATATATCAGTAAGGATGTAATATTTACGTGAGCTCGTCTTTGAGAATTATCCCAGGCAAAAAAAACCTCCCAATGCGTTTCCGCGGAGGGAGGTGAAAATTCAAGCAGAGCATTATGAGGAGGAACTGCTTGGAGGTATAACACCAGGAGGTAGTTAACTAGTTGCGCTTAGCTGTTCAGCTTTGCTCTGATTACAATATTGCTATAAATAGCAGCACTGGCAAACAATACGGTCGAAATAATGAATTGACCGGAAATAAAGCTCCAGATGCCGATAATAAACATTAAGCCAATAATGATGTCTTTGTTTAAGTTGTTCATTGGTTTGATCCTGTAATAAAGTATAAAAGTCTTTATGCAGCTTTGTTGTTGTTTTACAAATTTTGTTGCGTTGTTACATGGCTGCTACTATACAGGGATATTTATTGTAGACAATAGGCTAAATAATAAATTAATTGTTTCTTGTTTAGAAATGGTATGTAATGTCAAGATTTTTATTGATATGCACAAAGTACAAAAGCTAACTTGTGCCTTACCCCTATGAGGTTTAAGTGGATAAATTGACGAGTATGACCGTTTTCGTTCGTGTCGCTAAAGCAGGAAGTTTTGCCGGAGGCGCACGCGACCTGGGTATTTCCAGAGCAATGGCAACCAAACACATAATGCAACTTGAAGGCAGCTTGGGAACGCGGTTAATTAATCGCACCACACGCAGTTTAAGTCTGACGGATGTGGGCTTATCTTATCTTGAACGCTGCCAGCAAGTGCTACTGGATGTTGAAGAAATGGAATCCGCAGTAACGCATTTGCAGACCGAGCCTCGGGGGTTATTAAAAATCAGCGCTCCTCCGGCGATTGGCGCTACTCATATTGCGCGTGGTGTAGCGGAATTTTTAAAAATACATACGGACTTAACAGTTGAAATGATTTTGCAAGGCAGTCCGGGCGATTTGATTGATGAGGGCATTGATGTCGCCATTTTTCTGGGTGCTTTAGATGACACCAGCATGGTTGCCCGAAAATTAGCCAGTTCATCGCTGGTTGTTTGCGGGTCGCCAGATTATTTGCAACGTTATGGCATTCCTCAGACACCTGAAGATTTATCGGAACATAGCTGCCTGGTCAATTGGGCAATTTCGCCCCGAAATAAATGGCAATTTAAATGTGAATCAGGATTTAAGGTAGTCACTGTTACCGGGAGAATGCAGGCTAATGCTGCACACCCTATCCGTATTGCGGCAATTAATGATTTGGGGCTAGTGATGTTGCCCACCTATATTGTTGGCAAGGATATTGAGAACGGCACACTGAAAGTGGTGCTGGGAAATTATCCATTGCCTCCTTTGGATATACATGCGGTCTATCCGCACAGGAAATATCTATCCGCTAAGGTCAAAGGATTTATAGATTTTTTGCAGACGTGGCTGGAGCATCGCGTAAGTATGCCAGGAACCGAATAATGGATGCCGTGATTGGCAAATGGGATCATGTTTACAGTCAGCACGATCACATGCGCTATCCTGCAGCAGCAGAGGTACTGACTGAAAATGATTTTTTGCTGCCCTCGACCGGAATGGCTTTGGATTTAGCGTCTGGCTTGGGTGCTAACTCAATTTTTCTGGCTGGGCATGGATTGGCGGTGACTGCCTGGGATAGTTCTGGCGTCGCTATCGATAAGCTAACGGCTTATGCAGTCCAGCAAGGGCTTAATATCAATGCATGCCAAGAAAAAGTCATGGCAGATAGTTTTACCGGATCCTCTTTTGATGTCATCGTTGTGAGTCGATTTCTTGACCGTACTCTAAGTGATGCGATAATAGGGGCACTTAAACCGGATGGATTGCTTTTTTATCAGACTTTTACGCGAGAAAAAACAAGCCGGAAACCTCCCAATAATCCCGATTATCTGTTGACTGAAAATGAGCTGTTGGCACTATTTTCGCCGTTAAGGGTAATTTATTACAGAGAAAACGCTTTAACCGGCGAGCTACTAAGGGGTTTAAGAAATGAGGCTCAGTTTGTCGGCCAGAAACGCAAATAATTGGTTAATACGATGATAGAAAATTTAACGCCACAACAGGCGTGGGATTTGTTGCAACAAAATACTAACGCCGTTTTGGTGGACGTACGGACAAAAGTTGAACATGCTTTTGTCGGGCATCCCTTGGGTGCTGTACATATTGCTTGGAAAGAAGCGCCTGACTGGCAGGTTAATTCAATGTTTGTAGCCGAGGTCGAAAAACTTGTGCCTGATAAAAGTGCACCGGTTTTATTGCTATGCCGAAGCGGACAGCGATCCCTCGATGCGGCAAATGTGCTTGAAGAGGCGGGCTACCGGCGGCTTATCAATATTGTTGATGGTTTTGAAGGTCCTCTGGATCAGCATAAACATCGAGGTAATCTGGGCGGCTGGCGCTTCAGTGGGTTGCCTTGGGAACAGAGTTAATCCATAGTCAGCTCATAATTGATCTTGCCAGTAAATCTAACTACAGTCTTGATGATATTATCACCAAGGCTTTTCTTTGCGCTCACTAATAAGAAACCAGTCCAGTAGAGTGCAACCCTTAAACTCATCATGCTTACAGAGTGCCTAAAAAACACGCTACCCTTATTTTATTAAACCCATTAGAGTACACAAAAAGTGATCGAAAAATTAAGAAATATCGCCATTATTGCCCACGTTGACCACGGTAAGACGACCTTGGTTGATAAATTACTGCAACAGTCGGGTACGTTTGCCTCTCATACCAAAGTGACTGAGCGTATTATGGACTCCAACGATATTGAAAAAGAGCGTGGCATTACCATTCTGGCAAAAAACACCGCGCTGGATTGGAACGGCTATCACATCAATATCGTTGACACGCCGGGCCATGCCGATTTCGGCGGCGAAGTAGAGCGTGTATTGTCGATGGTTGATTCAGTATTGCTTCTGGTGGATGCGGTCGATGGCCCGATGCCTCAAACCCGATTTGTAACCCAAAAAGCCTTCGCTTTAGGTTTAAAACCGATCGTTGTCATCAATAAAATTGACCGTCCGGGCGCACGTCCTGACTGGGTTGTCGATCAAACCTTTGATCTGTTTGATCGTTTGGGCGCAACGGATGAGCAACTGGATTTTCCTATTGTTTATGCCTCGGCTATTAATGGCTATGCCGGTTTGGAGCACACCATAACCGGAGGCGATATGACTCCGTTATTTGAAACGATAGTCGCAAAAGTCAGTCCGCCGCCCGTTGATATGGACGGCCCTTTTCAAATGCAGGTTTCCAGCCTTGATTACAACACGTATGTCGGCGTTATTGGTATCGGCCGGATTCAGCGCGGTAGCATCAAACCCAACCAGCCATTGGTTATAGTCAATCGGGAAGGTGTTGAGCGCAAGGGCCGCATGTTGCAAATTTTTGGCTTTCATGGCCTGGAGCGTGTCGAAGTACAAGAAGCCCGTGCCGGCGACATTATTGCCTTTGCCGGCATTGAAAAGCTGGAAATTTCCGACACCATCTGTCATCCCGATGCGGTAGAAGTTATGCCCCCGTTATCGGTGGATGAACCTACCGTTACCATGACATTTCAGGTCAATAACTCACCTTTTGCCGGGAGAGAAGGCAAGTTTGTCACTACCCGGCAAATACGCGACAGGCTCGATAAAGAATTGCAACATAACGTCGCCTTAAAAGTTGAAGATACGGGGGACCCGGATAAATTTAAAGTATCAGGCCGTGGCGAATTGCATTTGTCGGTTCTGATTGAAAACATGCGCCGCGAAGGTTTTGAAATGGGCGTGTCGCGTCCGGAAGTTATCATTAAGGAAATTGACGGTAAAAAGTGCGAGCCCTATGAAATGGTCACCATTGAAGTGGAAGAAGAGCACCAGGGTGCTATCATGGAAAAACTGGGCGAGCGTAAAGGCGATTTGACCAATATGGTGCCTGACGGCAAAGGCCGGATCCGTCTTGAATATATGATGCCCTCACGCGGCCTGATTGGCTTCCAGACCGAATTTATGACGGCAACCTCAGGCTCCGGTCTGCTCTATCATGTATTTGACCATTATGGCCCGATGAAGCCGGGTGAAGTAGGCAATCGCCAACGCGGCGTGATGATTTCAATGGTTGCAGGCAAAGCCGTGACTTATTCATTGCATCCGTTGCAAGAACGCGGTGAACTGCTGTTAGTCAATGGCGATGAAGTCTACGAAGGCATGTTGGTAGGCTTGCATTCACGCAGTAATGACTTATGCGTCAACCCCTGCAAACCCAAACAATTAACCAACGTTCGCGCTTCAGGCACGGATGAAAGCCTGGTGCTGGCAAGAATTCAAAAACTGACCCTGGAGCAAGCGCTGGAATTTATTGCTGAAGATGAACTGGTTGAGGTTACGCCTAAATCCATACGCTTGCGCAAAAAGCTGTTGACTGAAAATGAGCGTAAGCGGGCGGCTAAGAGTTAAATTTGTAGGGGTAATCCCTTGTGGTTGCCCCTAAATCAGACCAGGAGAAATAAGCGTGAACGAAATTATATTTTTAATCGAAGATGCGCCCGAAGGCGGTTTTATAGCAAGAGCTTTAGACGTTTCTATATTTACCGAAGCCGACGATATAAATGATTTGCACCATAAAGTACGCGATGCGGTGGACTGTCATTTTGAACCTTCAAGTAAACCTAAAATAATACGTTTGCATTTTGTCCGGGAAGAAGTGATCGCAGCATGAAACTGCCACGCAATTGTTCAGGTTTGGAGCTCGCCAATAAACTGGCTGAGTTAGGTTATGCAATTAGTCGTCAAACGGGTAGTCATATTCGCTTAACGACACAACAAAATGGTGAACATCATATTACCATTCCACATCATGATCCATTAAAGGTCGGGACATTTTCGGCTGTATTGAATGAGGTTGCTAAACACTTTTTAATCAGTCGAGATGATTTAATTAAGCGGCTATTTTAGATTAAAAGTTGATAAGTCACGAATGCTGGGTTTTCGCTATCGCTTCAACCCAGCCTACGAGCTTGTTGCATTTGTTTTAGGATGTGATAAATTTGCATATGTTTTTGAAATAATGGTTATTTTATTTTTTATGAATTATTAGGCAAACAAATGACGCAATGTTTTACGTCTATTAGGACGTCTAATTATAGTTATACATCCAAGTGAGGCTCCCATGTGGATCACACACAGTTACGTAGGTACCACGCGCAGTAATGCGCGTTGCCTCTTCTTCCTTCTGTATGAGGACTACGTGGATGCCCAATCTGGTTTTGCGCGAGCATTTGAGCTCGAACTTGAGCGTTTCGCGCGCAATCTCGGTGAAGCTGGCGTTGTGGCAAGGCCATTCCTTGGCGACGTTGAAACCACACGGACGAGCGTTCTTGACAAGAAGTGGTCTGCACCCCAGAAGGAGGAACTTCGAAAGACACCCGCCTTGCTGATGATAGACGTCGATTTCAAGGATTTCGATCCTCAAGCCAACCGCTGGGTACTGTTCACGTTTGGTAGCGGTTACTGGAGACAACGAGAGTCCGACCCATCTCAGCTTAGAGCACTGCTTCAACAAATATCGGAAGCTGTGTTGAACAATGACGTAGATCCTTTCGGAATCGCCCTCAGTGCAGTGAAAGGGCTTACATTCAAGCAAGGCAGTGAGATCTTCAACATCAAGCCAGGAATATTCGGTGTGAGCATAGACCTGAGGGCATTGGGTCGCCGGATTAAAGAACTCTACCGGCATTCACAAATGGGTCGTAAGGGCGTATAACCCAACGCTTAACCGGAGCGCGGCCATTTTATTCTTTAAATTTATATTTATGCTTCTCGTGGCCGAGCCCGGTTAGCTTTATGTTAGCCATACAAACAGGAGAATCGTGTTTTATGTCTGAAACAGAGACACAGCGAGAATATCTGCACCGCCAAATTCATGATCGCCTTATGCAGCTTGAATCGTCGGTTCAATGGTATCGATGGAGGCACTACCGGTATCAATCTGGTACTGTTGTTCTGTCAGCTTTGATTACCGTAGTCTCTGGTTTAAAACTGACTCTCCTGCCAGATTTTGCTGCTAGCAATATAGCTTTGGTTTTGGGGGCACTTTCCACTGTAGTTGCCGCATTTGGGGCTTTCTTTTCTCCTCAGCAATCATGGCACTTGAATGCCGAAATCTATGGCCGTTTCCGAGCATTGGAGGCACAATTGGACTTCGCTGAACGAGAGCATGATTTTGATAAAAGTGAGAGTGTCATCGTGGCCAAGATGTTTGATGAGTACCAAGCGATTCTTGCTGACTACAACAGAAAATGGCAGGAGCTTCGTCAGAAATCAAAGTGAACTGGCTAACATAACGCTCAACCGGAGCGCGGTTACAATCCGGTTTTATTTTTCAGCTTTCCGTGCCGCGCCCGGTTAGCTTTACGTTAGACGCTTCAAATGTTGAAGGGCATATGATGTTACCTACATATAAGGGAAATGTTCTGCATCCAGAAATGGGGTGCTTAGAGTGTAAAGTCAATGTATTGAGGGATTTTTCTGACATCTTAAGAGAAAATAATAATTTTCAAGGCTTCCTCTTCAGAGGCCATCAGTTTGAGTCATACAAGCTAGAACCAACAATATTGAGATCATACAAGGGAGAACGAGTTAGCGTCGAGAAATACCAGAAATATGTAGAAGAGCATTATGTGAATTTCATTTCATCATTAAGGGGTAGATTTAATGAACAATATGATGCGGGGAGAGAAAAGAATGAAATGTGGGCGCTCGGACAACATTATGGGCTGAGTACGCCGATGCTTGATTGGACAGCTTCACCTTGGTTGGCTCTGTATTTTGCATTTCGTGAAAAACGTTATCTGAGAATAGACGCAGCAGATGCAAATGATGAAACGTATAATAAATCTGATAGGTTTTCTGAAAATAGATCGGTGTATTTTTTAAATGCCAATAATATTATTCAGGGTTATTATTTTCAAATAAAGCATTATTTTTTGGAGTGTCACGATAAAAACTCCATATCCTATCCAGTAAAATCAGTTGGCGAGTATGATGCTTTCTTCTTGGAGTCGGTCAAAACAGATTTGGACGATAGCGTCCAAAAAATATTAAATGTTAATGATGGTTATGGCGAGGATGTTGTTGGTATCTCAGAGTACACAAAAAAATGCTGTGAATATGCAGTGAGAAAAGTTGACAATTATTTTCCAAGAATCGTAAGCCCCAAAAGAGGTTTCAATAACAGACTATTAAGTCAGCGAGGTTTGTTCACATATAGTCCAACTCCAGATTCACTTGAAAAGGAATTAATGACTATCTGGATGAATATGAAACATGAGCAGAACTATTTATTGCTTAAGCTTTTGATTCCTGACGATTTACGTGATGAAATTTTGGAAACATTATATGAAATGAATATTAATGACCTTTCTCTTTTTCCGGACATCCACGGCGCATGCTCTTATGCCAATTGGAAGTCAAGTAGGAAAAACTATCGTTAAGTTCATGATATTAATATGAGATAAACATAAGTGTTTCTAATCAGAACAGCAGATGCGTTCCGTTGCCGTGTTCTCGTCTAACCCTGCATTCGAGCCAAGGGTGGGCAACGCTTTTCTGCCCACCGTTTTATCTATAAATGGAAGGCAAACGATAAAGCCATTTGCCTACGCTACAAATTCACTCGGTTTTTAACCTTAATAATTCGATATTAATTTAAGGGAGTAAGATTATGAGCAACGTTCAAGAGCTTGAAATGGCTGTTTCACAACTGTCTGACAACGAACTTATGCAATTTTCAGAATGGTTTGAAGTGTTCGTGGCTAATCAGTGGGATAAAAAAATTAAGGCTGATATTTGGGCTGGTCGGTTGGATGCGGTCGGCAAACGTGCTGATGATGAATTTCTCGGTGGTCGCGCAAGTGCACTGTGAACCATTTTGCCATGCCAGATTTTGGTTTCAATATCGTCGCCTCCCCTGATGAGATTCGAGCTTCGACCGGCAAGGATTTTGAATTGCTTCTTAATCCATGATATTAAGTAATGATCACGAGGCAAAAACAATGATGGTAAAACAACAGCTTATTGCCGAAATAGAAGCAATTGATAATCCGACAACATTGTCGCAGCTCTTTGAAATATTACAGCTGGTTAAGCAAAATATACAAATTCAGCCTAAACAAAATAACTCTGTCATGCAGTTTGCGGGGTGTCTTGATGATGACGATGCCCAAGCCATGCGAACAACCATTGATAATGAATTCAATAAAATTGAAGGTGAATGGTGAAATAGCCAATCAGGGTGGACAAGGCTTCTGTGTCTACCGTTTATTATCCATCTTGGGCAAAAAACATTGCCCACCCACTTTATTTGAAAAACACCATGACTCAAAGAATTGCCGAAGTCGAGCGCAATACGCTCGAAACCCAAATTAAAATCAAAATCAATCTGGATGGAACGGGTAAAGCCTCATTCGTAACCGGCGTGCCCTTTCTGGATCACATGCTCGATCAAATCGCCAGGCATGGCCTGATTGATATGGACATTCACGCCAAAGGCGATTTGCATATCGACGCTCATCACACCGTAGAAGATATCGGAATAACTTTAGGTCAGGCGTTTGCCCAAGCCATCGGCGATAAAAAAGGCATTTACCGTTATGGACATGCATACATACCATTGGATGAAGCCTTGTCCAGAGTGGTTATTGATTTTTCCGGCCGACCCGGCTTGTTCTATGACGTTAAATATCCGAAAGCCATGATAGGCAGCTTTGACGTGGACTTGTTCAGGGAGTTTTTTCAGGGCTTCGTGAATCACGCCGGCGTCACCCTTCATATCGATAGCTTGAAAGGCGCAAATGCGCATCATGTTGCGGAAACCATTTTTAAGGCCCTGGGCCGTGCCATACGCATGGCGATTACCGCCGATATCCGAATGACGGGTATAATGCCATCCACCAAAGGCAGTCTTTAAATAAATAAAGGCGCAAGGCACAAGGCTAAAGGCGAAAGAGCCTATAATTTGTGTGTTGCGCCTTGTGCCTTTCACCTTTAGCCTGATTTTCTTATGTCCTCTGTTGCTGTTATAGATTACGGAATGGGTAATTTGCATTCAATTGCAAAAGCCCTGCAACACGCCGCCCCTGAAGTCGATGTGCAAATCGTTTCTGATGCCGATATGATTTTGCGGGCAGACCGCGTGGTCTTCCCTGGCGTAGGAGCGATACGAGATTGCATGCAGGCGCTCAATCAATCGGGCTTGTCGGCTGTTATCCAAAGCGTTGCTAAAACGAAACCGCTGTTGGGTATTTGCTTAGGGATGCAGGCATTATTAACGGACAGCGAAGAAAACGGCATAACCAATGGTTTGGGTATTCTTCCGGGACATGTTGTGCGTTTTTCAGATGACTTAAAAGACAGCGATGGCAATAAGCTGAAAATCCCCCACATGGGCTGGAATCAGGTGCATCAAAAACCGCACCCGTTATGGAACAAGATTCCGCAAGACAGCCGTTTTTACTTTGTGCATAGTTACTACGCAATACCCGATGACTTATCTGTGGTGTCGGGTACCACGGATTATCCCGGCGCTTTCGCTAGCGCTTTGGCTCTAGATAACGTTTTTGCTGTACAATTTCACCCGGAAAAAAGTCAGGCAGTCGGTTTAAAACTGCTTACCAACTTTTTGCATTGGGATGGCTTAGTTTAAATCTATACAAGTTGTTAAGGATTCAGTACCTATGTTGTTAATACCCGCTATCGATTTGAAGGAAGGAAAATGTGTACGTTTACGCCAAGGGCGAATGGACGATGACACGGTTTTTTCTGATGATCCTGTGGCTGTTGCCGGTAAATGGGTTGCCGCCGGCGCAAAAAGAATTCATTTGGTCGATTTGGATGGCGCTTTTGCCGGAAAGCCAATCAATGCCGACATTATTAAAGCCATAATCGCAGCTTTCCCAGATGTACCTGTGCAGATAGGCGGCGGTATTCGTGACGAAGAGACTATTCAGGCTTATCTGGATGCGGGCGTGGAATACGTTATTATTGGAACCAAAGCGGTTAATGAGCCGCATTTTGTCAGTAATATGGCTCTGGAATATCCCCGGCATATCATTGTCGGACTGGATGCAAAAGACGGTAAAGTGGCGATTGACGGCTGGTCAAAGCTGTCCAAGCATGATGTGATCGATTTGGCGAAACACTTTGAAGCAGACGGCGTGGAAGCCATTATTTACACCGATATTTCCAGAGACGGTATGATGCAGGGTGTTAATGTAGAAGCTACAGCACGGTTGGCGCGGGCAATCAAAATCCCCGTTATTGCCTCGGGCGGCATTACCAATATCGACGATATTAAAGCCTTGGGCGCTGTGGCTCATGAAGGCATTATGGGGGCAATTACCGGCCGTGCGATTTATGAAGGCACTCTCGATTTTGCCGAAGCCGAAAAACTGGCAGAATCGTTTCGTGTATCATGAGCTTAGCTAAACGTATTATTCCCTGTCTGGATGTCGACAATGGCCGCGTCGTTAAAGGCGTTAAATTTGTCGATATTCGTGATGCCGGCGACCCCGTGGAAGTCGCAAGACGTTATGACCGGGAAGGCGCGGACGAAATCACTTTTTTGGACATTACCGCGACTCATGATAACCGCGACACGATTGTTCATGTTGTTGAGCAAGTAGCCAGCGAAGTCTTCATTCCTCTGACGGTAGGCGGCGGCATCAGGACATTGGACGATATTCGGCGTATGCTCAATGCGGGAGCGGATAAAGTCGGCATTAACAGCGCGGCGGTGGCTAATCCTGAATTTGTCCGCGAGGCCGCAGAGCGTTTTGGTTCACAATGTATCGTTGTTGCCATCGATGCAAAAAAAGTCAGCCAACCGGGCGAAGCCGATAGGTGGGAAATTTTTACGCATGGTGGACGAAAGGCCACCGGCATAGAAGCCATTGGCTGGGCAAAAAAAATGGTCGGCTATGGTGCCGGAGAAATCCTGTTAACCAGCATGGACAGGGACGGTACGCGAGAAGGCTTTGATTTACGCTTAACCCGTGCCATTAGTGAGGCGGTTACCGTGCCCGTTATTGCCTCGGGCGGCGTAGGGTGTCTTGATCATCTTGCCGATGGCGTGATTGAAGGCAAAGCGGATGCCGTGCTGGCAGCCAGTATTTTTCACTTTGCCGAATACACCATACAACAAGCTAAGGAACACATGGCAACACGCGGCATAGAGATGCGCTTATGAGCGATTCGTGGCTGGATGATATACGCTGGACTGTAGACGGTCTTTGTCCTGTAATCGCGCAACAGGCCGGTACGGGAAAAGTACTCATGTTTGCCTGGATGAATCGTGAATCATTAGGTTTAACAGTCGCAGAGGGTTACGCCGTTTACTGGTCCAGATCACGCGGAAAATTATGGCGTAAGGGTGAAGAGTCCGGACACAGACAGAAAGTGATGGAGATGTTTCTGGATTGTGATGAGGATGTCATCCTGCTTAAAATTGAACAAGAAGGGGGAATTGCGTGCCATACCGGGCGTGAAAGCTGTTTTTATCGTCGCTTGGTTGATGGGCAATGGCAAAGCGTAGAACCGGTTTTGAAAGATCCTGAAATCATTTATACAAAACATGAGTGAAGTATTACAACAATTAGCCCAAATTCTGGAACAGCGTAAGCTGGAGTCAGCAGAGCGGTCATACGTAGCTAGTCTCTATGCAAAAGGGCTAAATACTATTTTGAAAAAAATAGGCGAAGAAGCGACAGAAACCGTAATCGCAGCAAAAGATGGCGATAAAAAACAAATCATTTATGAAACCGCTGACTTATGGTTTCACTGCATGGTATTGCTCGCAGACCAGGGCTTAGGGCCGGATGATGTACTGCAAGAACTGCAGCGTCGTTTTGGCCTGTCCGGCTTGGAAGAGAAAGCACAGCGTAACAAATAACATTATCTCGGGAGCTTGAAATGGGCATCGGCATTAAAGAATTATTAGTCATATTAGTCATTGTAATTGTGCTCTTTGGTACAAAAAAGCTGCGTAACATAGGAGCAGATTTGGGCGGAGCCATAAAAAGCTTTCGCTCCGCCGTTAAAGAAGGCGAAGAAGACAAAAAACACGCCGAAGATGAGGGCGAGCCCATAGACGGAGAAGTGACCTCCAAGAAAAACGAAAAAGTCTGATATGTTCGATATAGGATTTTCCGAGCTTATTATGATCGGCTTGGTCAGTTTGCTGGTGATTGGTCCTGAACGATTACCCAAAGTGGCGCGGATTGCAGGCTTTTGGATCGGTAAGTCTCGTAATATGTTGGCCTCCGTCAAGGCGGAGATCAAACAGGAATTGCAGGCGGAAGAACTTCGTCAAATTTTTGAAGAACAGGCCGGGTTGCAAGAGTTTCATGCCGCGCTTGATGAAACAACTGAGACCACAAACTCAATTAAAGCCTCGCTTGCTGCGTTACCGGAAGAGACTCAGGCAGACGTTAAGCCACCCCATGAGCCAAAATAATTTCGAAGAGGCCGCGCAGCCTTTTATCAGTCATCTGATTGAATTGCGTAATCGCCTGTTAAAGGTGGTTTTATGTGTATTGGTGGTGTTTTTGGGGCTGGCGTCCTATGCCAATCAAATCTACAGCATCCTGGCAGGGCCCTTAATGAAGCATATGCCTAAAAATAGCACGATGATTGCTATTGACGTGGCTTCGCCTTTTTTTACGCCATTCAAATTAGCGCTGGTTGTTGCTGTTTTTATTTCTATCCCCGTTATTCTCTATCAGTTTTGGGCATTTGTCGCGCCCGGTCTGTATAAGCGCGAACGGCGGATGATTTTGCCGTTACTGGTCGCCAGTACGCTGCTGTTTTATCTGGGCGTGGTCTTTGCCTATTTTGTGGTTTTTCCGTTAATGTTTGGTTTCCTGACGGCAGCCGCACCTGAAGGTGTTGCCGTAATGACGGATATTACCAAGTATCTGGATTTTGTGTTAACGCTGTTTTTTGCGTTTGGCATTTGTTTTGAAGTGCCTATATTTACAATCGTAATGGTCTGGACTGGATTGGTGACTCCGGCTGCCATTGCTGAAAAACGCCCTTATATTATCGTCGCCGCATTTATCATCGCCGCAGTGCTAACGCCTCCTGATGCAATTTCGCAAACATTGTTGGCCATACCCATGTGGATGTTGTTTGAATCAGGCCTGTTGTTTTCACGCTTGTTTGTGCGCAAAGAAAGCGATGATCATGACTACCCGGATGAAGCCGGCCAGGAAGCCAAGTTGGACAAAATCGAAAGCAAAGAGGATTAAATCTATATCAAAAGGCCGGTAACGGGATTTCACCCGTTACCCTTCACAGATCAACAGCGGTGGGCTTTTCAGTTTCCAATATGCGCTGAAAAGGCACCTGTTTCGTACTAAGGCGTGATGACCTGATTCCAGAGCAGTTTATAGAAACCTGCAACAAGTCCTGGGGCTGGCCCCTCTTAATCAGTGTTTAGATCATGTGCCTTTGAGAACACGCTACTCGCTGCCGGTCGATTGAATAATCTCAAACAACCGCGAAAAAACCTACAGCTTCTATCCCGGCGATCGCGCAACGTTCATCCTGATCGGATACATCGCCGCTGATGCCGACAGCGCCAAGAAGATTATTGTCTGCATTACGAATAAGAACGCCACCAGGAACCGGCATAATTTTTCCATCCGACACATCTATTAGGGCATTCATAAAATCCGGGCGTTGCGCGGCTACGCCTGCCAGGCTGCGTGATGATACGCCCATGTTGACAGCGCCCCAGGCTTTTGCTGTAGCGATTTGTTGCCTGATCATACTGGCGCCATCTTCCCGTTGCAGGGCTTTAACGTGACCTGCTGTATCCAGCACCACAACAGTCAGGGGTGCCAGATTTAATTCTCTCGCTATATGTACAGCGGTGTTTATAATTAGATTGGCTTGTTTTAATGTTAATTCTGTCATAAGTACTCTCGTTTATTTAGGAATGGTAATGAAATAACGTGGACATTCTGGCGCAGAATTTTAATCGTATTCAAAGCGGATCAACTTAGCTCTAGCATGCTATGTAACTGTTGATACAACTCAGAATACGGATAAAAAGACCGGCCAAAATGATCACGTTATAAAATTACTTTTTCTCAAGTAAGGGAAAAAGGTAAGGCTCGACTTTTTCTGCAAGGATTGGTTGCGCTTTGGCATTAGGGTGCAACCCGTCGGTTTGCATCAAATCCTTATCCAGCGCCACATCTTCAAGAAGAAAAGGGACCAACGGAATATCCAGCTCTTTTGCTAATTGTGGATAAACATTGTAGAACATATCAACGTAGCGTTTGCCGTAATTGGGTGGGATTTTCATCCCTAGCAAAATTACTTTTGCCCCCGCTTTTTGGGCGCGGTGGACTATCTCCGCAAGATTGCTTTTCATCTGGACGGGTGACAGGCCGCGCAAGCCATCATTTGCGCCCAATTGAAGCAATACAATGCCAGGTTTTTGTGCTGTTAAAATCGGGTCGACACGGGCTAAACCGCCAGCCGTGGTATCCCCGCTGATACTGGCATTGATAATGCTGTAATCGTTTTTGGTATCAATCAGTTTTTTTTGTAGCAGAGCAACCCAACCTTGTTCAACTTCAATTCCGTAACCAGCACTGATACTATCTCCCAAAACGACTATTATAGGCTTGGCTACAGCAGATATGGGCATTAATAAGACGATCACGGCAAATAAAAATTTACTCATTATGCAAACTCAAGTTAATCAAACTTCAAACAACATTATAGTAACCGAAAACCTCGGTAAATCGGTGGTAACTTCCGAAGGTACGCTGCATATATTGTCATCGATAGATTTGATAATCAAATCTGGTGAAAGTATTGCCATTGTTGGCGAGTCAGGTTCAGGAAAATCCACCTTAATAAGCTTGCTGGCGGGACTGGACACGCCCAGCACTGGATCGATCAGCATTAACGGAAAACAATTAACCAGCATGAATGAAGATGGCAGGGCGGCCCTGCGTAATGAGCTGATTGGCTTTGTGTTTCAGTCATTTCAATTATTGCACAGCCTCACAGCATTGGAAAATGTCATGCTGCCCCTGGAGTTAAGCGGCGATAAACACGCCAAAGCAGCCGCCACCGCATTATTGCACCGGGTGGGTTTGTCGCATCGTTTGACGCATACGCCAAAACAACTTTCCGGCGGCGAACAACAGCGCGTTGCCTTGGCAAGGGCTTTTGTCACTAAACCCGCAATCCTCTTTGCCGATGAACCGACAGGTAATCTGGACAGTAAAACCGGTGCAACTATTGTTGATTTGCTGTTTGAGCTTAATCTTGAAAACCATACCACATTAATTCTGGTGACACACGACCATACCCTGGCTGCCCGTTGTCAACGCACCATACAACTGGATTCCGGGTGCATGGTATGAGCCGTTTTAATCTGGCGTTAAGGTTGCTCTGGCGTGACAGCCGTACCGGCGAGCTGACGATACTGATTCTGGCTTTAGTCATAGCAGTGACGAGTTCAACAGCAATAGCACTGTTTTCAGACCGCATGAAACGTACTATGACCAATCAAACCGCCGAATTTTTGGCAGCTGACTTAGTGATAGAAAGCCCTGCCCCAGTCCCTGCCGAATGGTTAGCCAAGGCAATGAAGCTTGATTTGGCGCAAGCACGAACAGCGGATTTTTCAAGCGTCCTAATTGAGCATGATGAGCTTTTATTAGCCGGAATTAAAGCCGTCAGTGCAGCCTACCCTTTACGTGGTTTTTTAAAAACGACAACAGGCGATTATTTGACAGAAACCATTACCCGCAATGGCCCGGAAAAGGGCACTGCCTGGGTTGAAAAACGCATTTTGCCGGCACTTAAACTCAACTTGGGCGACCCGTTAACAGTGGGAGAAAAACAACTGACCATCAGTAATATCATTAGCTACGAACCCGACAAAAAGGGTGACTTTTACAGTTTTTCTCCGCGCGTGATGATAAATGATGCCGATTTACAGGCTACCGGAATAGTGCAACCGGGCAGCCATGTGCATTATTTTTTTCAATTCACAGGGGAACCAAAAGCCCTGGCTGAATTCAAGCGATGGCTTAAGCCGCAATTAAACCCGTCTCAACGCATACTGGATATTAATGAAGACCGGCCGGAACTAGGGTCGGCCTTGGAGCGCGCGGAGCGTTATCTGGGGCTGTCCAGCATTGCCGTCATCCTGATTTCCGGTGTCGCTATAGCGATGGCGACACGCCGTTATACCGAGCGGCATTTTAATGCCACCGCGCTATTGCGTTGCTTAGGCTGCAAACAGAATGAAATACTCTGGCTTTATAGCAGTCAGTTTGTGGTCTTGGGACTGGTAGCAAGTGCCGTCGGTTGTTTGTTGGGCTGGTTTGCACAAGAAGCCTTGTTCCATTTACTGAGAGGATTACTGCCCCAGCAAATTGCCAGTCCCGGTTTATTGGCCGTATTTTTCGGTTTTATTATCGGTATGGCGGTTTTATTGGGTTTTGCCCTACCGCCGTTATTGCGGCTTAAACAGGTGTCTCCGCTAAGGGTATTACGCCGCGAACTGGAACCTTTGCCCAGTAGCGCGTGGCTGATCTATGGTTTATCACTCGGTATTATTGGCATTTTAATATGGAAATATACCGGCGATCTTAAAATGACGGCAAGTATTTTAGGCACAGGGCTGATGACATTATTAGCGCTGGGTTTGCTTATTTATGGCTTGTTGAATTTAACCCGTAAGTTGTTGCCTTCCATGAGCTTGACCTGGCGTTTTGGCTTACAAGGGCTGTTTAGAAATAGTCGCGCCAGTGTCAGCCAAATTCTGGCGTTTAGTCTGACCTTGGTTGCCATGGTGCTCAGCTTTACTGTCCGTACTGATTTAATCGATAACTGGCAAAACCAATTGCCAAATAACGCGCCCAATCATTTTGCGCTAAATATTTTTCCCGCCCAGCGAGCCGCTTTTCAACAAGAACTGCAATTGCAACACATTACTGGAAGCCAGTTTTTCCCGGTAGTTAGAGGCCGTCTGGTAGAAATAAATCATACGCCCGTGCAACAAATTGTCAGTAAAGACACGCAGGGTGAAAATGCCACACATCGGGAATTGAGCCTTACCTGGACAAAAGAGCTGCCTGAAGAGAATAAAATCGTTGCCGGAAGCTGGTGGAATAATCAACAGGCCGGGTTGGTGTCTGTTGAACAGAAATTGGCCGAAAGCCTGAAAATAAAGCTTGGCGATCTATTAAAGTTTACCGTTGGCAGCCAACAAATTAACGCCACGGTGACCAGTATTCGTAAACTTAGGTGGGATACCATGAAGCCTAATTTTTATATGATTTTCTCACCCGGCACGCTGGATGCCTATCCCAGCACTTTTATCACCAGCTTTTATTTGCCTGAGCCGCAAAAAAATATGTTAAACACACTGGTCAAAAAATATCCCGGCACAACTATTCTTGAGGTCGATTTTATTTTGCAGCAATTTAAAACCATACTGGCTCAACTGACACAAGCCATCAATTATTTACTATACTTCGCGTTAATGGCGGGATTTGCCGTGTTGTTTGCCGCAGTTTATGCCACTTTGGATAATCGGATTTATGAAGGCGCATTAATGCGGACGCTGGGTGCGAACCGTTCATTGTTAAGAAAAACGCATATTATTGAATTTAGCATGCTTGGGCTGATTTCCGGCTTATTGGCCGTGGTTATTTCCGAGGCTATTATTTATGCGTTATATACGCAAGTTATGGATATGGAATACCGCCCCAGCCTTTATTTGTGGGCTGTAATACCTTGTACAGGGGCTTTATTCGTTGGCATGGCAGGGTGCTGGGGTGTAAGGCATGTGCTTAATAAATCCTCCCTACGGATTTTAAGGGAACAATATTGAAGCAATATGTTCAGATGTTGTTCAGATTAAATTGATAAACTTTAATAAAAACTTTCAAAGGTAAAATGTATGAAAAAATTAACAATCAGTAGTGTTCTTATCGGCAGTTTTCTTCTTTCTGGCTGTTATAGCTATGGAGGATGGCAACCCACTGTCGATTCCTATAATGATCCGAATGCGTATCGCATCAATCAGGATATGGCCGAATGCAAGCAAATTGCTGGTGAGGCATCAGGCGGAACTACAAAAGAAACCGCCATCGGCGCGGGAACCGGTGCCTTGCTTGGAGCCGCTGGAGGCGCAGTTGTTGGCGCATTTACCGGAAATCCAGGCATGGGCGCAGCTATAGGCGCTGCAGGGGGCGGTTTGGGAGGCGGCGCCTATAAAGGTCTAAGCTCTGAAGAGAAGTTCAAAAGCGCTTACAACAACTGTATGAGCGGACGCGGACACAAGGTCGTTAGATAGTTTGACTGAGATTTAAAAGCTGCAACACAGGGATGTGTTGCCAAACTCCTGCATTCGGTTCAAAACCGGTTCTTCCTTTTAAAGCTCTTTCACTGAATTAACCTGGTGATGGGGCTTAATTCAATTCTTCCAGACTTAATTATCACTAAAACGCAAAAGAAATGGCGATAAGTAGCGCTCGGTATCTTTCGTATAAACCCGATGAGATTCGTAAATCGTCAACAAGCTTGTGGATAAAACGCTAGGTGTGCGGCTAAAAGTCAATGCGGAAACTTTGGCTTTGTTATGGGCATAGCCGCGAAAAACCGTTTGATGGATTAAATAAATATTCGCTGCTAACGCTGCTGTAACAAATTTTTCTACCGCATGAACAGGAAGTAACAGGTAAAACAATCCCTGACTGGATAACAATTGACCGGTACTTTTAATTAAATCCGCAAAAGGCAGTTGATCATTGTGTCTGGCAGTCATCCTAAGGAAATTTGTTGTTTTGCTATGGTTTTCAAAAAATGGTGGGTTACAAATAATAAGATCATATTGGCCGCCGACCGAACTGGCAAAGCCTTGAATATCCTGATGCACCGCTTCAAAACGACCCGCCCAGGGACTATTGCTGAAATTTAGCCGGGTTTCTTCATAACTTTCTTGAGTCAATTCCACTGCTGTGACATGTGCCGCTCCCAACTGTGCTGCCATTAAAGAAAGCACGCCAGTCCCCGCACCAATATCCAACACCCGATCACCCGGATTAACCGATGCCATGGCGCCAAATAAAACGGCGTCAGTACAGACCTTCATTGCCGATTGACTCTGAATGACTGAAAACTGCTGAAAGTGGAAAATGGGCATGTCACCAATGCTATGAGGCTAAATTCTTTCTATAGCGGCTACAAACGATAAAGCGGCTCCAGGCTTTTATCCTCAGTCATTGCAATTTTCTCTCGGGCTTTATTTTCAGTAAATGCCTGAAATAGTTTTTTGCCTTGCCATTGCCCCGCTTCTTTGCCATATAAAACATGATTTAAATGCAGAATTTCATCTCTCAATCGGGCATCACAAAACATGGCTATAGCGCCCAGATTCGAAACATTAAACTTTTGCCGCCCCCATTCAAGCAAGGCATCTTTAGACGCAAGCGCATTGTCGTTATTACAGGCAATTTTTAAGTTCTTAATGCACTCTTTTAAATTTATTTCCGGGCCGTTATTTTCAATAATGGGTTTGGTAACAGTGCGATTAGTTAAGAAATAAATCAATGTCAGTAACCAGCCGGTCGCTAAAAATACAGAAACCCATAACCAGATATTGATTTGTTGCGGGCCTTTAATAACTGAACCGGTTTCAATTTTCTCTGGGGTAGCTGGCGTAACCTCTGGAGCCACAGGTGCAGACTGAGTCCCGGCGGCAGCAAGAGCTGTAATTGTTGTTTCCGGGATTCTTGCCACTTCCATTTTTTGGCTTTTAGTATTAAACCAGGGAATTTCTATGGCAGGTAATGTGTAGCTGCCTGCTTTTGAGGGAATCAGGGCGATTTTTTCTTCTTTGAAAGCCTGCAATCCATCGGCTTTTTTCTGTTCTTGTAATACGGGTTGGTCGGGATAGGCTTTCAACCGGTCATTGGTGTTGGTAGTATTCAATTCAGGAAGTTGACCGACCGTTGTGCCTTTTGCCAGTAAGGTTAAGGTTCTGGTCAAAGGTTCTCCAACCTTCATTTGTTGGACATCGCCGGACCATTCCTGCTTTAAAACCAGTTCTTCAGCCGATAGCCAATGTTTGCCATTAAAAGAGGCCGGTGCTGGTTTTACATCCAGCGTTATCGCTTTAGATTCGACCCGTTTGGTTTTTGTCATTTGCGAATTAAAAAAACTGTTAAAATTGGGGTTGCCGTCGGTTAGCACTTCGGCAGTTAATACCAAAGGCTTAATAATTAGCCGTCCACTTTTTTGTGGGAAAATGACATATTTCCGTTCAGTCACCGAATAATTAACGCCGTTAACCTGGGTATTATAGTTGCTGTCTTCACCTAATCGTTCAATTACGGCATCTGCCAGTTCAGGTTCATTCAATCTGGCTTGAGAAATATTGACTTTTGTATATAGCCGCAAGGTATAGAAAACCTGGGACTGTATATAGGGGTTTAGCGGAGTCGCCTCAACTTCTATAAACAAGTCATCATTAGTCTTAACCGCTTTGTTGGGCGTAACATTAGTAACCAAAATGGCAGAAGACTGACTTATATCATTACCAAATTTCACCGAAGGAATAACCAGACGGCCCGTTTTTTTAGCCACTACATTGACCGTCCACTGAATAGTCTTGGTGGATTTTCCATTTATCCATGATGAGCTGCTGCTGTTACTCTGGTTGAGTATCGAAAAATCCTGTTCCAAGGGACTGAAATCCGGGTCATCGTCTGGTGACTCAGTCGCTGTAAACATTATCTGGAAAGATTCATCAATACTGACCGGATTACGATCCACGGAAACATTAATCTCTGCTGCGAAAGTGCTTTGTGAAGCCAACAGTAACAACAGCAGAAAAATAACTAAAATTGCGAAAAACCCCATCTCAACTTTAGGTTTAAGTAATTGTTTTATAGTGTTCATAGTTTAAAATTTGAATGTCATTTAAGCTTGAGCAGTGGTTTTTTAAACAGGCAAAGTGCAGCTGGTTATAAGCATCATCCGACAAAGAATACTGCTAAAAGTGCAAAGTTCGCAGGCAAAGGTTTGGTAGCACTTCGCCAGTTCGACATGAATGACTCAATTATTCCTATAGCCACCCAGGTTTTAAAAGATGGGCTGAAAGCCCATTCCTTCAAAACATCCGGATTTATCGGCAACTAATCAATGAGACATTTTTGATCAAATTTGTTCAGGCAAGGCTTTTGCTGGCCACTTCATAGACATCTTTAGAAATGGCTTCGGTGGTCATGATCCTCTCCAATTGCGCTTTCATTAGCGCCTGTCTGCCGTCGTCATATCTGCGCCATGATGTTAATGCGCTTAACATGCGTGATGCCACTTGCGGGTTTAAGGTGTTAAGGGCAATGATTTGGTCCGCTAAAAATTGATAACCTTGGCCGTTTGCGGCATGAAAATGCAACGGATTCGCCTGGCTGAATGCACCAATCAAGGCGCGGACTCGATTTGGATTTTTTAAATCGAACGCAGGATGATGAATTAATGCTTGAACAGTAGCAAAGGTTTCCGGGTTATGGCTGGATGCTTGTAGTGCGAACCATTTATCTATTACCAATGCTTCCGCTTGCCATTGCTGGTAAAAACTGTCCAGGCACTGCTGCTTGGCTGGATGCGAACCATTCACCACGACGGCTAATGCGGCTATTTGATCGGTCATATTTTTAGCTAAATCAAATTGCTGCTGTGACCATTGTCTTATGTCCGGTTGCTCCACTCTGCCTAAATAAGCTAAGCATGTGTTTTTAATGCGTCTACGGCCAATAGCGGCGGCATCAAATAACCCTGATTCATCCCGATGATTATCAAGATATAGAGCTTTAAACTGATTTTGTAGCTGTTCCGCCAAAGTCAGCACGACAAACTCTCTGGCCTTATGAATAGCTTCAACATCGACAACCTGCATTTGCTCTGCCAAATAGTTTTCCGAGGGCAAACTTAATAATAATGAAAAATACGACAAGTCATCCCAGGATTGTTCCATGACCTGCTTAAAGGCAGTGACAATAACCGGGTTTATCTGCATCTCCCTGCCGTTCTGCACATCGGCTATCAGTCCCGCGATAATCTGGCCCGCGAGTTGCTGTCCTGCCTCCCAGCGATTAAAGGTATCGCTGTCATAGCTTAATAAAAACGCCAACTCATCAAGACTGCGCTCCATGGTCAATTTAACGGGCGCTGAAAAGCTTCTTAAAATAGAAACGACAGGCTGCTCTTTTAGGTCCTCAAAGATAAAGGTTTGCTCTGCCTGGGTCACTTGTAAAATGACTTCATCACGCTCGTTCCCAAGCTCTAGCTTGGGAACGTTACCCTGTAATCTACACAGTTCGACTGAACCATCTTTATTGATTAAACCGACAGTAACCGGAATGTGCAGCGGTTCTTTAACAGCTTGTCCAGGCGTTGGCGGACAATGTTGGTTGATGGTTAAAGTCAGGGATTGTGAAGAGGGATCGTAAGATTGCTGGACCTTTAATACCGGTGTTCCTGCTTGTGCGTACCAGCGGCGGAATTGGGTCAAATCAACATCGTTGGCGGCTTCCATTGCATTGACAAAATCATCGCAAGTTACCGCCTGGCCATCATGGCGTTCAAAATATAAATCGCTGCCTTTGCGGAAGCCTTCCGCGCCCAGCAAAGTGTGGATCATCCGCACCACTTCGGCGCCTTTTTCATACACAGTTAAGGTGTAAAAATTATTAATTTCTATGTAAGCATCCGGCCGGATTGGATGCGCCATGGGCCCTGCATCTTCCGAAAACTGGCGGGTACGCAAATTAATTACATCTTCAATGCGTTTTACCGCTTTGGAAGTGCGGTCACCGGTGAATTGCTGATCGCGAAACACTGTAAAGCCTTCTTTAAGACTAAGTTGAAACCAGTCCCGGCAGGTAATACGGTTCCCCGTCCAGTTATGAAAATATTCATGGCCGATAACGCCTTCGATATGCTCATAATCCGAGTCGGTAGCCGTATCAGGACGCGCCAGCACAAATTTGGTGTTGAAAACGTTAAGACCCTTGTTCTCCATCGCTCCCATATTGAAATGACCGACTGCAACAATCATGTATAAATCCAGATCGTATTCGCGGCCATAAACCTCTTCATCCCAGCGCATGGCGTTTTTAAGCGACTGCATGGCATGGGCGCATTTGTCCAGATCGTGTTTTTCAACAAAAATCTGCAAACTGATGTTGCGGCCTGTTTGCGTGATAAAGCTGTCCTCAATGCAGTCCAATTGCCCGGCAACCAGTGCGAACAAATAGCAAGGCTTGTTAAATGGGTCTTCCCAGGTTACCCAATGGCGATTATCCGCTAACTCGCCTTGAGCAATTTTGTTGCCGTTGGACAATAAAACGGGGAAACGGTCTTTGTCGCCAATCAGGGTCGTGGTGAATTTTGCCATGACATCCGGTCTGTCGAGAAAATAAGTGATTTTTCTAAAACCTTCCGCTTCGCATTGGGTACATAACATGCCGTTGGACAAAAACAAGCCTTCCAATGCCGTGTTGGCTTTCGGATTAATCATGTTTTCAATAGTCAGCACAAAATTACGGTGCTGAGGCACTTCGTGAATGATTAACGAATCCGGCGTTTGCAGATAGTGTTGGCCGGTTAATTGATTGTCGTCATTCAAAACTACGCTGATCAGGCCCAAGTTTTCGCCCGCCAAAATCAATGCGGCATCACCGGTAGTGCTGGCAGGATTCCGGCTTAAGGTCAGCCGTGAAACAACCCGCGTATTGTCTTCAGTCAAGTCAAAATTTAAATCGACACTATGAATTAAATAATCAGGAACGGCATAGTCTTTTAAATAAATTGTTTGGGGGTTAGCGTCGCGCACTGGTATACCTGCTGTGATGTTGTTGTTTTTTTGCTGCAAAAATTGCGATTAAAAGCCAAGCCGTTATAAAACTGACGCCGCCCAGGGGCGTAATCATTCCTAACCACTTTTGATCGAGGAGTACCAACAGATATAAGCTGCCGGAAAACAGGAGTATCCCAATAAACATCAACCAGCCTGCCCAACTCAGTAATTTGGACTCAGGGACTTGCCGGCTTATGACTGCAATGCTTATCAGACCCAGCGCATGCCACATTTGATAGGTCACTCCGGTTTGATAAACCGCTAGCATTTCGGGACTCAAGATGGCTTTTAAGCCATGAGCGCCAAACGCTCCCATGCCGACGCCGATAAGCGCGCTGACCGCGCCCAAAAATAAAAAACCGGATTTCATATTATTTTTCCATGAGTCTGGGCATCAGCTGAACCAGATTGCAAGGCCGCGTCCGGTAATCCAGTTGTTCCTTGATTAAAGCATCCCAGGCAGTGCGGCACGCACCAGATGAACCGGGCAGGCAAAATACATAAGTGGCATTTGCAACGCCGGCAAGAGCTCTGGACTGGATAGTTGAGGTTTTTATATCCTGATAGGAAAGCATTCTGAAGGTTTCGCCAAAACCATCCAGAACCTTATCCAGTAATGGAGCCACGGCTTCTGGCGTTCCATCCCGGCCAGTGACGCCAGTCCCGCCAGTGCTTATCACCACATTAATGTCGTCCGTGGCAATCCAGTTTGAAACAGCAGCCCTTATCCGGTAAATATTATCAGGCACTATTTTTTTTTCAACGACATGATGCCCCGCTTCCGTTGCACGTTCCACCAAGGTATTGCCCGATACATCATCGGCTTCGATGCGCGTGTCGGAAACCACTAATACAGCAATGTTTAACGGGATAAAGCTTTTATCGGTTTTCATATTTTATTAAAGGCCTGGGAATAAAGGCGCAAGGGCAAAGGCTAAACAAGTTCTTTTGCCTTGTACCTTTAGCCTTGCGCCTGTTCTATTATCTTAACACAACAAAGAACCCTTCCTGTCCACGCTGAATGTTAATTAACAGGGCATCTTCAGGATCAACAACCTGTTTTAATTCTTCAAGATTACGCACCCGATAGCGGTTTGCCGAAACGATAACGTCGCCGGGACGCAAGCCCAATCGCCAAGCGTATGAAGAAGTGTGAATTTTTCCCAAGACAACGCCTTCAACCTGATCTTTTTGCGTTACGCCTAAAACAGTGCCTTTTAATAAGGGATGCAATTTTTCGCCTGCCATTTGTGCTTGTTCAGGTTTGCCGATAACTGCATCGACTTCTTTTTTTTCATTGCCGCGAAAAAATTCGATATTAACCTTGTCGCCAACCTGCAATAAACCGACGATGTTGTTTATGTCCTGACTGTTTTTAACCGGCTTGCCATTTGCGGCCACAATAATATCACCCGGTTCCAGACCGGCTTTTGCCGCAGGCGAATTGCTTTCAATGCGACTGATCGCCGCGCCGTGCTTGTTCTCCAGGTTAAACGCATTGACCAGCTCCGGCGTTAAATCCTGGGTAGTTACGCCCAGCAAGCCGCGTTTTACCTCGCCGTGCTTAACCAGGGACTCTTTAATAGTCATGATCATGTTGGTTGGAATCGCAAAACCGATACCGACATTACCGCCAGTGGGGGCGAGAATCGCCGTATTCATGCCTATTAATTCACCCCGGAGATTAACCAATGCACCGCCGGAATTGCCCGGGTTAATCGACGCATCGGTCTGGATAAAGTTTTCGTACTTTTCTATGCCAAGACCCGAACGGCCCAAGGCACTGATAATACCGGAGGTTACTGTCTGGCTGAGTCCGAAGGGGCTGCCAATCGCGGCTACAAAATCACCGACTTTCAGTTGGCTGGAGTCAGCAATGGGCAACTGGGTTAAGTTGTTGCCGTGAACGCGGATGATAGCGACATCGGATTCTGGATCGGTGCCTATTAATTCCGCGTTGAGCTGGCGGCCATCATGTAAAGTCACCAAAATTTTATCCGCTTTATCAATGACGTGATTATTCGTCAAAACCAAACCCTGGCTGCTGTCGATAATAACGCCCGAACCCAAGCTATTTTTTTGTTGCCGGTTCATTTGTTCGGGCACATTAAAAAATTGACGAAAAAAAGGATCCTGCATCAACGGGTTATCGCCAACCTGAATATTGGTTGAAGTAGAAATATTCACAACCGCCGGCATGGCGCGTTCCAGCATGGGTGCAAGGGACGGCACGGGCTGCCCGTCAACGTAAGGCGGCAACCCCGCCGCTTGTAATGTAAAGGACGTAGACAAACATGCGAATAAAATAGACATCAATAACAGCGGTTTTACTACTTGAGTATTCATCAGGATTTACCAGGGATTGTTAAACATGAATAGCAGACAATATAAGTACAAAAACGTTTAATACAAGAGCTACAAGAAAAACTTGTAGGGTGTGATTCTTACTGTTGACTACGACAACCACGATTAAAAACAGTAAACTTCTTATCCTTAGAGCTGTTCATGGTGCAATGGCACATTAACTAAATCTGCAAGGGTATACGCGTCAAGAGTATCGATTATTTATATTTTTCCTTGTAATTTGCTATTTTCGCCAGTATTTCATCGACAGTTTCTTTCAATTCAGAACCCATTCTTAGCAATTGATTAGGGTATTTTTCCGGCACCAAATTTAAAAACGCGTAATAGAGCGGTTTTAATTTATCCACCAAATCAAACTGTTGTTGCCATTTGTCAAAAAGATTGGTTTGGCCTTTGGCTAAAAGCAGTATCAACAAATCAACAAAGCCTTTTTCATTAATATCCTGCTGCCAGCTTTCCGTTGACAGTATTTTTTCTATTGCTTCCCGTGCAATGTCGATTTCATTGTTCCAAAGGGCGACGGTTGCCAAGGTGTGCAAACAGGCAAAAATAGGGGCATCGGCAACGGCACTGCGGGCAAGCGTTAAAGCATCAGATTTTTTATTTTTCTGAACTGTTTCGAAATAGGACCAGGCGAGAGAATTTGCTGCGCCCGTAACTCCCAGATCGATGGCTTGTTTGAAGTTATCTTCTGCTTTTTCGAACTGCTTGAGCTCGTGAAATAGAAGGCCCAAATTGAGATACGCACCGGTATCGCCGTGCTCAATGGCAAGCCGGTAATTTGCTTCGGCTTCTTCGTACCGCTTGAGTTTGCGGAATAGAATCCCCAAGTTGTTATACGCACCGGTATCGCCGTGCTCAATGGCAAGCCGGTAATTTGCTTCGGCTTCTTCGTACCGCTTGAGTTTGCGGAATAGAATCCCCAAGTTGTTATACGCACCGGTATCGCCGTGCTCAATGGCAAGCCGGTAATTTGCTTCAGCTTCTGCGTACCGATTGAGTTCGCCGAATAGATTGCCCAAATTGAAATATGCTCTGGTATTACCGTGCTCAATGGCAAGCCGGTAATTCGCTTCGGCTTCTTCGTATTGTTTGAGTTCGAAAAATAGATAGCCCAAAGTCAAAAAAGCGCGTTTATTGCCATAATTTATCGCTTTTCGAATATAAGTTTCTGCCTCCTTAAGCTCACCTGATTGAAGCAACTCAATGCCTTGCTGCAAATAATTACCGTCACTAATATTTGGTAATTCTTTCGCAAGATCACTATGACCTAATACTTCAAGGTGCAAGCGGGTTTTGTTATAAACTTCTTCCTTTTCGTTAAATTCCAGCTTGTCACTGTTGATAAGTGCGCTGGCATAGATCAGTGCAACTCTAGGGCTCGATGCCTGTTCTAATTCCTTATGAAAAACCTTGGCGCGTTCTGTTAGTTCATCATTTGAACACCATAGCTCAAAGAACCGGGTCAGCCAGATCAATTTGTTCCTGTCTTTACGCCGGCCATAACGCATCAGATACCAGATATTAAAAAACCGCTCCTGTAGCGAATAAAGGTGGTTTTTGGTCGAAGTCGGTATCTTTTCTATCAGCCATTGCTTTTGCAATTGACTCAATTGGGCGGAGACTTGCTTGCTATCCATACGCGTTTGTTGCGCGATTTCCTTGGCGGACATCGCGTCCCAATTTTTGGCAATGGCATGAATAATAGGTTTTTGTTGTTTGGACAGGTCATCCATCCGGTGTTTGTAAATGGGTGAAACTTTGTCCAGCGTATCTTCCAGATATTGAAAGGTAGTGCCTCTGGGGCCTTCTATCAGAATCTGGAACAACAAAACAATCGTTCTGGGTATGCCGCCGGTTAAGCGTCTGAGGGTTTCAATTTTTTCCGGTTCTTGTTCAATAAGCTGTTTTATTTTTGCTTCTTCTGCCTTGCCTGAGTATTTACCTAGCTTGGTTAATAGGCTGATGGTTTCCTGCCGGTTGATTTCTTTCAGTGTGATGATCTGAAAGAACTGGTAGAAAGGGGCTTTATTATCATAAAAATTTTCCAGGCTGATCGCTGAACCGCCAATAATTCTTATGTTATTGTTCTGGCTTAACACTTCTCTGAGCATTTCCTCTTCATTTTTCGAATAAACTTCAAAAAGCTCGGCCAGATTATCAATAAATAGAATAATTTTTTTGTTTGCCTTGAGCAGATAACTGTCCAGAAGCTTAAATGCGGACTTAGGGTCATCTTCCAGAGCTTCGATTTTATCCAGTAAACCGGCGAATTGATCCGCATAGAGCGGATTCTCTGTTAATTCTTCGGCGATATGTTCCCAAAAAGTAAACAACGAGGTAATGCCGTACTCTTCTTCTCGAAAAAGAAGTGGAATCAGCCATTGTGAAAGGTCTTTATCTTCTTCAACTTCTATCGATAACCGGGTCAGCAAGGTGCTTTTGCCAGAACCTCTGATGCCCTGAACGATGAAATGTTGCTCGGGATACACCATTCTGGAATTTTTAATTGCCTTCCAGAGTTTGTCGAACTCCTTTAAACGAATGACAAAGGTGTCTTTTATGGTTGCATTCGATGCGTTTTGCGGATTATAAAGCTTGATGGCTTCTTTAAAGTGTTCTGTCGGCATAACGTCTCCACCATTCTTTTAAAATCGGCGAGGTGAATTTAAACGATTTTTCCTGGTGTTCAAAAAGGTAGCCGTCATGCTCAAGGCAATCCAGAATGTAGTTGCCGTTCAGGTGTTGATAATTTTCGTCCTGAAAAATATTGTAAATTTCATTTAGACTCAGTTCGCCCGTTTCGGTGAGCTTATCCAAAATGATTTTGGCGAGTTTGGCTTCATCTTTTTCAAAGCGGTTGAGGCGCTCTGCCCAGTGGTTGAAAGTAGTTCTGTAGTTTCTATCAAAAAGTAATTCAAAGGCTCTGTCAACATCTGTCTCGGTTGGGTTTTCTATATCCTCATCGCAACATAAATCTTCAAGCCTTAGCCATAAAGCTTCAATGTAATACGGCATTAACCATTCAATTTTTTGCAACAAATAGATGGCGATTGGTTTATCAAGTGAGAGCTTGCTTTCGTTGTTATTTGCCAGAAAGGCGATAAATGCTAACGCGCTGGCCTCTGTGAGCGGGTCTATGGCAACCTTATCTCTGTCATTAATCAGGCCGGAGGAGCCAAGACGATTCGCCAGAGTATCCAGACCTATCGAGCCGGTAAAAATAAACTGTACCTTTTGGTTAAGTTCGGTATTTTGGCAAAGGCTTCTGGTGTTTGCTAAAAAATCAATTGCGGCTTGTTTACCCTGGCTATTGTTGATTTTCTCCAGAACATCAGGGTATTCATCCAGAACTAATATTAACTTTTGATTTAATTCCAAACCGTTAATGACTTTTTCCAGATCCGAGGCTGTCAGCTTGTACCCGCTATTCTGGAAGGATATACCGGCATCACCGAATTCAATGCCTTTGATATTAGCAAGAATTGAAGTGATCAATTCCTTGCTTTTGTGACTTAGCTTGTCAAGTCTATTGGTAAACTCAGAGCCATATAGTTTTTCGAGTATTTCTTTATAAAATTCATGCTCGGTATTGCACGACTGAACCATGGCATACAAGAACACATAACCTTCCTGCGGATTGTTTTCCAAATATCTTAAAAGCGAGGTTTTTCCAACACGTCGAGGCGCGAGCAGCAGCAAGTGTCCACCCCTCTTCAATCGCCGCCAAACTCTTTCCTCATCTTTTGGCCGGGGAAAATATTTATCTCCAAAAATAACCTGACCTGTCATGATTACACCTCAATATAGCAATAAATTTATTGCCATAATATATAGCAATAAAATTATTGTCAATTAAGATAGCAAAATAAATTTTGTTAACTTATTTTGAGAGACTATGTTTGCACTGTCCACTGACCAAGTAAGTGTGTAGAAACCCTGCCAAATAGATGCTTCCACACAACAAATTTGAAGTGAATCCATAAAAAGCTGACCAGATGGTGTGTAACAAATTGCAGATAATCTATGTTTTTTAGAATCCCGGACACCCACCATTTTACCCCATTTACACACTGTTAAGTCCGCCCCAGACGAGCATCACTCCACGAATCACGGTTTTTTGGGAGACGGCTCAAGTCGTCAATAACCTGCACCGAATGAGGGGCGGTTTCTGACCAGTGCCACAACACAAGATTGCAGTTATTTTCCGAACAGCCGGGCGCGAAGCTGCGCACCAGCATTCCGGCTACGCCGTTGGCCTGTAAGCGATCCGCCAGCAACCAGGTAGGCGGCTCCCGATTTTGATCAGCCATGTCTTCCCATGCACAGCCAAGCTCGACGGGTGAGCATCCTATGATAAGTTGCACCTCGGAACTGTTAAGATCGGCGACATCGGCGCAGTCCACCTGGTAAGCGACCAGCGTCATCGGTTGAGGTTTGAACGGAAAGCCCTGTTGTGCTTCCATCCATGCGGTAGTCGGATCTAATGAGGTGTAGAGCGTATCATTTCCAGGTCGATTGAAACGGCCACCGTGCATTTTGGCTCCTGCTCCGGACAGTGGCGAATAAGCCCACATAGGATGATGCGCCCGATAGACAATGCCGGTGTAGCGGCAGACGGGTACTTTCAAGCGTAGCCGCCATCAGCGATTCGGGAGAGATAGGCTTTAACCGCATCCGCACGCCCTTCTTTTACCAAATCCTCAGCCGTTTTATCGCCAAATGAAGGCAGCGGCTGAGAGCGGAACCACGCAAAAGCGCGTCCTTCACCACCGGACCACTGAGCTACGCGGTTTATGATTTCCACCGTATCCTTCAATCTGGCTTGTGTCGCTCTACTTTTAAGTCTTGCGCTTTTAGAAACGGAGTCAATCGATAACCCTGTGACTTCGGCGAGGTCAGTCTGGGTAATATGTAAAACCTTGGCTAGAACACTCGCCGTCACAAAGCCATCAGCGGTGATAACCTGCTGTAAAAAATTTACGTTTGACATGATTGCCTCTAAATTTGACCGTAATAACGGATTAATTATAAGGCGGCAATTGAAAAGCATGCAAATAAAAAAGGGCGAAGTTTAATCTTCGCCCTTGATCATTCAACTTTACTGATTTGCTGGCTAGACTTTAGGCATCTGCCTGAGTTTTTCAACTACCTTGTCGCCAAATTCAACCGTGCTAATCATGATGACGCCACTGCCGGGCTTGGAAAGATCGGCGGTTGAGTAGCCATCAGCGAAAACGCCCTGCATTGCAGCCCACACATTCTTTGCCTCTTCGGCCATATCAAAACTGTTTTCCAGCATCATGGCAACCGAGCCGATCATGGAGTAAGGGTTGGCAATATTTTTTCCGGCGATGTCAGGCGCAGAGCCATGAGAAGGTTCATAGTAGGCTTTGTCATCACCCAAACAAGCAGAAGGCATCAGTCCCAAAGAACCCAAAATACCGCCGCCCTGGTCGCTGAGAATGTCGCCAAACATGTTTTCCATGACCATCACATCAAATTGGGTCGGCTTGAGGCAAAGGTTGGTCGCGGCTGAATCAACCAATTGGTGGATAACTTCGACGTCCGGATAGCCGGCAGCGACTTCGTCCAGTATTTCATTCCAAAGCACGCTGGATTTTAGGACATTACTTTTGTGGATGTTATGCAATATTTTTTTACGCTTGCTGGCTAGCTTGAACGCCTGGTGCAAAATACGGCAGATTTGAGACTCATCATATTCCAGCGTTTCTTTGACATAGCGCATACCCTGCTCGTTAACCCCCATTTCCTTGTGACCAAAATAAAGGCCGCCCACCAATTCGCGCACCATAATAATATCAATGCCTTCACCGATGATTTCAGCTTTTAAGGGTGAAAAATGGCCTAGCGCTTTGGGCAGAAAAACAGGCCGGAAGTTGGCGTAAGTATTGTAACGGCGACGTAGCGGCAGCAACGCGCCGCGTTCCGGCTGTTTATCAATAGGGATTTTCTTGGATTCTTCATGACTCAAGCCAATCGTGCCTTTAAGAATGGCGTCAGCCTGATCGCAAATATCAATGGTCGACTGCGGGAAGGCATCGCCAAACTCAAAGTAGGCGCAGGCTCCGAAAGCGGCGGGCATCAGTTCAAACGAGACATCATTGCGTTCTTCAATCAATTTAAGCACTTTGATGGCTTCCTGGGTAATTTCCGGGCCGATGCCGTCACCGGCTAACACTGCGATTTTATAGTTTTTCATGCATACCTTTTTGATGTCTGTTTGAGATTCACGAAGTGAGGCTTTGTAAAGCGGGTTATTTTACTTTACTTTTTTAATTGGGGTCACAGGAAAAAGGGGTGCGGAATGACGGAGCTAAAAGCCAGGAAATTATGGCTATCATTTGCCGGGTGAAAAGAACCTTGCTATTGATGTCATTCCTGATTTAGGTCATAGTTTAAACAGTATAAATCTGTGCGTTCGCACCGGATTATCTAAAGTCAATTATTCAACGCTGAAAGAGGATTTGTTTGATGCAACGATATACCAAATTTCTAGTGATCAGCGGCTTTTTGCTGTTCAGCGCTTCCGTTTTAGCCGCTTCTTCCGAAATGAAACCTTATCCGCCAGCGGAGAAAGATTATAAAAGGATGGTTATCCATCTTCAACCGCTGACCAATGAAGATAACAACAAACTGGAATTAATTATTGGAAAAACGCTTAAAGTGGACTGTAACCGGCATTGGTTTGGCGGGCAGTTGGTTGAAGAAATTGCAAAAGGCTGGGGGTTTCCTTACTTTATCCTCAAATCAGTGTCGGAGCCAGTGTCAACACTGATGGCCTGCCCGCCTGATAAGCAACAGCTAGAGACATTTGTCCAGGTACGGTCAAATGAAGGATTATTACGCTACAATAGTAAACTGCCCGTTGTTGTGTATGTTCCAGCCGGTTTTGAAGTTCATTATCGGATTTGGACTGCCGGGGAAGATACAGGCGCCGCTCAGGCGGAATAGGTTATTAGCCAATTATTGTGTGTGCAGGAAAAACTCTTTTAGTTAAAATGGCGCGGGTAAATTTAGTCACTTTGGGTATCCCTTTTGCGTTCTTTCAATCCTATAGGAAAAAATTATGCGTTTATGTTCAGGTTTTTTAAAAAAGTCACTGTACTATTGTGTTCTCCTAGGGCTATCGATAAGCATCAACGGCTGTTCGTTTTCATATAGCTCAAAAAGCATTTCAGACTCGACAAGTTCCATTGTCAGTAGCCCGTCTTCAATTTCCGGAAAGAGCAAAAAATACCAAAATGAAGTCGCTGACTATACGATGGCTTATGTTAAATCCTCGCAGCCTGGCGCGGGTTATGATACTTTCCTCAAAGGCATAAGCGAAATTGCCGCAAAAGAAGGCGTCACCAACTGGGATCAGGATTCATTGACCTATAGGGGCATCGGGAAAGGTTTGAAGAAGGCTAATATTGAAGGCGTCGCTTATGAAACTTACAAAAAGAATTTTGCCGGGGGCGATTCCAAAAAAATGGACGACATTCAAAGTGGTTATGAGGCCGAAGAGTAGTAATTCGTCCGGTTAATCCATTGAATTTAAAAGGCTTCAACATTTTGCATGAACACCATGCACTTTAGCTTGAAGCCTTTTTTCGTTAAGGCGGCTCTTATAGGCTTATTTCTATATTCAGCTTTGTCCTCTGCCGCATCCTTTGGCTATCTCTATATAGAATCAAGTGAGGGCAATTCCAGCGGAGGCCACAGCGCCATCCAATTCGGCGATGAAATTTATCATTATCAGCATCATGATTCAGGCTTAATTCGCCTGCTGAGACAAGATAAACAGGAGTTTCATTTTCTGTATCGTTTCTTGCAGAACCGTCGCATTCATTTGAGTCAAATTGATGTGACCGAAGAAACCTTTACTGGGCTAAAAGAATATTTCAAGTTGCAATTTCTGGCTCAAGATCAACAGCTTAAACAGCTGAACAGTTTACACAAAGATCGTCTTCTTTTACGCCATTTGTTATACCAACAAAACCCCGATGATGATTTTCTGGATGCCGGTTTTTCTGCTGTTTTACAGCTAAATGGCGTCGGACTTTTTTATGCCGGCCAGGAATTGGATAATCAAAAAAACGATTGGCGCACAAGGAAAGTAAGTGGCGTGCAATCTCAGTCGTCAAATGCAATTGAAATGCTGCGCAAGAAAATCGGGCAAGCTTATGGACAAGATTACCTTTCGAATCGTCGTGAAGAAATCACCGCCCAAATCAAGGTATTAATGCCTGGCCGTTGGCCTGAATCTAAAACAATTTTATCTACGGATAACTTTCCTCCTGCAATCAATTCTTTTGCGGATAGTTATACGGATTATTTAACTGGGTTAGCCGCCATTAAAGTTCTTATGGAAGGAAAACCGTTGCGTACTGACGCTTTCTTTATAACCAGAGAGTCAGTGTCTCCAGAAGAAAAAAAAGTATTGGTGAGATTAAGGGATCAACTGGCCTTGAGCTTCTTGAAGTCGGTCAATTCCGGGCGGCCCGATTGGGGATATGCGGTTTTAGTTAATATGGCCAGATTTATTGCAATTGACCTTTCACTACAGGAGGGGCAATGGGTATTTATTGACGATTTTGCCCAAGACAGTGAATGGGTCAGTGCTGATCAATTTGCCCGTCATGGAGAGCAAATGCACGTTCAAATTAAAGATAGCCTGGCCAATTATATACAATCTCGAAAAGCAGTGCTGAACCCTGAAGGCTCTCCCGAAGCCAACTATAGCAAACTGGAAATGTCGGCTAACCGATATTTTGAATTGCTTAAAGGCAAACAGAATAAGGCTATCCGGTACATCGGTGAAAAAGCCTTGCCAACAAAAAGTATTAGTTTACCGGATTGGACTGCTCCCCAATTAACGCAGCAACAAATAAAAAGGGCATTAAGCGAGCTGGACGACTATGAAGGCAAATTGCTTAAGGAATTGACGGAACGTTACCGTTATAATCTGATTACCCGTAATTGTGTCACCGAACTATTCAGGACAATTGATCAGAGTTTGTTGCAACAGCGTAAAGCGGGCATCGATCCGTCGAAACAGGAAGAGCTGTTAAGGGAAGAATCCACGGAACGCTTGGGGGGCGCTATTTCCGCCTCTTATAATTTTATCCCCTTTGTGTCGTCTCAGTCAGTCCAAAGCCATTATAACGTGACGAAAAGCGAGCTGTTAAATTCCTACCGCAGCCAACAGCTAGAAAAACTATCTACCCGAAGCGAAGGCATGATGAGCGCGCTGCGCGAATCAAACACCTTTACGAGCACTTTGTACGACTATAATCCGGATGATGCTTTTTTTGTATTTTTTACCGATGATAACCTGGTATTGAGGCCAATTTTTGGGGCATTCAATACTGCCGCGGGTATTGGCCAAAGCCTGTTTGGTTTTTTAAGCTGGCCGTTTGATGCAGGGAGAAATCTTAAATCAGGTGCAACGGGGATTCTAATGAGCCTGCCCGAATTGGTTTTTTTCAATATGCGCAAAGGCAGTTACAAGTATTTATCTTACAATCAATTTGTGAATGATGAAAAGTCGAACAATTGATTTGTCATCGTATTTGATTGATCCCCTGAAGAATTTTTCTCAACGATTTGAATGATTATGATCAAGGCTATAATAAACCGCCCCATAATAAACTGCTTATTACTTGTCTGCCTGCCTATTGTCTTGTCCGGTTGCGCCAGTTTCGGAAAAGGCGTGGCTGAAGCCGTTCTGGAAAAGTCCGATGCCGAAGATACGCGGGTTTGCCAAGTGCGAGGAAAACCCTTCGCAGGCATCGCGCCCGGATTGGCAAAACCACACAGTAAAACCAAGGTATTAATGGTTCATGGCGTGGGTGATCGTTTACCCGGCTATTCCACGGAATTTCTGGAAAAATTATCGAATGAACTCAAATTAACAGCTAAATCGAGTTCTTTTAAAGACATACAGTTGATGTCCTTTAGCAATCCTGAAATAAAACTGGGCAATTTGCGCGTTACCCGGCTGCAAAATGAAAACAGTAGCAAAGAATTATGGTTTTACGAGCTCACCTGGTCGGAAATAACCCGTGATCAAAAAGCATTACTGGCGTTTGATAACTCCGGAGAATATTCTTACCGGCGGGCAGAAGTCAATGATATGCTAAAAAAATTCAGTAATGACACCGGCCCGGATCCAATAATTTATCTTGGCAAAAGCAGAGAGCTTATCTTAAGGTCATTTGCGCAAGCATTTTGCTGGATGGGCAAAGATAATTGGAATGACATCCCCAAAGAGGGCCGCCATGGTTGTGATTTTACGAATAGACTTAGCGACAACTTAAATCAGGACCAATTCGTTTTTATATCCCATAGTTTGGGAAGCCGTATAACCATCGACGGCATAACGCGTATCGTTTCTTTGCTGGAAAGCCCTGAAAAAAAAACGACTTTGCGTACTATAGATAAAGCAACAAGAGAAGCGTTGCAAAAAAAGCATGTCCAGATTTTTATGCTGTCCAATCAGCTGCCTATGCTGCAATTGGGTAGAGAGCTGCCTGAAGCAACCGCACAGAAAGCCGATTATTGTGATGCCAAAGGATCAAAATACAGATCCCGGCTATTCGATGAAACATCGATTGTTGCCTTCAGCGACCCGAATGACTTGCTGAGTTATGCTATCCCTCATGACTTTAGCGAAAAATACCTTGATTCCAGACTGTGTATTAATGTGACTAATGTCGATATTAACGTAGCGAAGGTTTTTGATGCATTTGGCCTCGGTAAAATGGCCAATCCCATGGAAGCGCATGTGGGTTACGCTAAAGACGACCGGGTTGTGGCCTTGATCGCAAAAGGCATCGGCGAAGGAAATACTGCGCCAATAGTCAAGGAAAAGTGCCAATGGACAGAAATAACCGATTAGTCAGCCTGTGTTCCCGATTTTGAACTTAAACTAAATTTTGACTGCAATAAGACAAGCAAAATTAAACCACTGAAAATAGGTGCCAATGCGGGCAAATCCGGCTCGCTCCAATAACGCATAGTTTTCATCCAGGCGATAGGGGATCAAAATATTTTCCAGGGCTTCACGTTTACGCTGATTTTCAATATCCGTATAACCGCTTTGAGAGATTTTAAATTGCAGGTAATGGTCTATATACAAGCGGTTTAATACCGGATCATTCACCAGAACTTTCTCTGACAACAGGACTATTCCTCCAGGTTTGAGCGCCTCATAAACCGTTTTCAACACCTGTTCCCTGCCAATGGGACGGACAAATTGCAACGTCCAATTAAGGATAATAACGTTGCAGTCAGGCAATTGGGGAAGGTGGCTCAAATCGGCGGCAATCAATGTCACTTTTCCGTCGGCGATTGGCCCGGACAACTTGTCACGCGCCTTATCCAACATCGGCTCTGCATTGTCATAACCCACAAAACGGGCGCTCTCCGGGCATTTCTGATGTTTTGTAAGGTATTCCAGGGTTGTTCCTGTCGAGCATCCCAAGTCGCAAACCACACCGCCCTCATCAGGTAAAAAATCCATAATAAGATCGGACTGAATGCGCTGCACTTCGTTATAAAACGGGACGCTCCTTGACACCATATCATCAAAAACGTTGGCAACACGCTCGTCAAAAACAAAGTCTTCCGCCCGGCCTGTTTGTTGGAATACGCTATCTCGTTCTGTCATATCAAATGTCGTATATTTACAGAGTGGTACTTTTATCTGGATTAGACGTGGATGAAATTACATAAGGGAGTTTTCGAAAATTTGAAAAATCCTTCTTCCTCCGGGAGAATATCAGTGCAAGGTTATTAAGATCAGTTACTTACCACCACACTCCCTGCCCCGTAGGCTATGGAATTTTTAGAGATGCCCATAAAACTATTATTAATACCCGATTTTTTAAAAACAGACAAACCAATCGGCCGGAAATAGAAGCACCGCCAAGCCAACACAAATTATTTGTATAACTCACTGCTGCCATCCATATCGCCCGTTTGGTTATATAACAACGGATGTCCCTTATTAAGCGATGCCGCAGAGATGACTTCGCAAATTGCTATTTTATGATCGCCTGCATCGGTGTAGTGACTCACCCGGCAATCAAAATAAGCCAGACTCTCCGATAAAATCGGCGCACCCGTTTTATCTTTTTGCCATTGGAAACCCGCCATTTTATCATGGGCTGAACGGCCAAAATGCTCAGCCAGGGCATATTGATTTTTGCTCAGGACATTAACCGTACAAACCCCACCGGCTTGCAGCAACTGATAAGAATAATGTTCAGGATTTATGCTTATCGCCAATAAGGGTGGATTAAAAGAGACTTGCATCACCCACGCAGCAGTAAAGGCACTTTGATGCGAACCATCACTGACGCCAATTACATAAACGCCGTGACTGATTTGCTTAAATAGTGCTTCCAGATTTTCAATCATCTATTTCACCGATTATGGTTTTGCATGGCCCGATTGCACTAACTCACCAGCTTTATCCGCATGGATAAGTCAACTGCCTTAACATTCTTGGTTAAAGCGCCAATGGAAATAAAATCAACGCCCGTTTCGGCGATCGTCCTTATATTATCAAGATCAATATTTCCGGAAGCCTCAAGATCTATCGCCCCGGCATTCAATTTGACCGCCTCGTGTAAATCTTCAAGACTAAAATTATCCAGCATAATCCGATCCGGCTTTGCCGCAAGCGCCTCAACCAACTCCGGCATGGATTCCACCTCCACTTCCACCGTCAATTTGGTAAGTTCGCGTGCCGCCTGAATCGCTTTGGTGATTGAACCCGCTGCCATAATATGATTTTCCTTGATTAACACGCCATCATACAAACCGATACGATGGTTATAACAACCGCCGCAGGCAACGGCGTATTTTTGCGCGTTTCTAAGCCCCGGAATGGTTTTGCGGGTATCCAGCACTTTACAGCCCGTGCCGGCAACCGCATCCGCATACTCCCTTGAAAGGGTTGCAGTCGCCGATAAGAATTGTAATAAATTTAGCGCTGTACGCTCACCTGTTAGCAAGCCTCTGGCTAAACCGCCGAGTTGACATAGCGTCGTGTTTTTTTTAACCACCTCGCCTTCGTTTACCGACCAGTAGATATTCACGTTGGCATCCAGATGCTTGAACACTGCATCAAACCAGGCTTGTCCGCAAAGCACCATATCCTCCCGCGTGATCACTTCTGCTTGCGCATGGGCAGCTTCAGGAATAATGGCGGCGGTTATGTCGCCGGAACCTATATCTTCATTAAGAAAAGATGATATATCTACAATTTTTAATGGGACTGTCATAAAAGTATATATTGTCGGATTATTAGATTGTTTTTTACCAAGCATTCAAGCAAATGAATACAATAACGCAAGTTGGCTAATCAATCGAGCCTGATTTCTTTCAACTGATTTTAAAATAATCGACAAAGTGTGGCGTTTTTGATAAAAATTGGATGATAGCGCTGAATTTACCAAGTATACTAAGAGCTATTATTGCTTTTCAAAACCTGTTTACAGATGCATAGAGGATAAACAAGCGCTTCATTCCTTTACATGACTATACTATACGGAGGAACTTTAGAATAAGTAACAGTTTAAGGTGGGTAATGAAATTTTCGTATTCAAGATATAATCCCAAATTCAGGTTGTCGCCGGGAGAAATGCTTGAAATCAGCCAAGAAATTAATTCTTCGTTTGCACCGAGCCTTTCCACCTACATTGCCAGCCCGGCTAATCAACACAAACTTTCGCCGCAAGAAATGTTTGATATTAGCGAAGAAATAAGGCTCGACTTTGCGCCCAAAGCTTCAAACAATCCACAGGAACTGGTACTCTTGCCCGTAGACCCGAATAATATCTATGCCTATTGGAATCTGGTTGATGACACACTGAACGCAAAACAAAAAAATGATTCCGGAAATCAACTGACCTTAAGGGTATATTCTGAGCCAGATAAGAACATGGATTCCACCAAAACAAGATCATGGTTCGACGTTGCGATTGACAGACCTCAAGCCCAACAAAAAATTCCACTACCCCTATGGTCACATGAAACAGCTTATTTCGCGGCTATTGGCAAACGTCATCCTAACAATAGCCTTTCGCCATTTGCCTCTTCCAACATCACCCAAATTCCAACTTTCAAGGCAATATCCAATCAAGTTAAGGACAGTCAGATTATGGTTCAGCCTATAACCCAGCGGATACCAGTAAGCCAAAAAATAACTACTCACCATAATGACAGCGCTTCCGGTCAAGGAATTAATTAGTAGTTGCATGAAAAAAGGATTCCTTAGCATTATTCTCCACGCACACCTGCCCTATGTACGGCACCCGGAGCACGAGAGTTTTTTTGAAGAAAACTGGTTGTTTGAAGCAATCACGGAGTGCTACATTCCGTTAATTGGCGTAATGGATCGGCTGCAGAAAGATAGCCTGGATTACCGTCTAACGCTTTCACTCTCGCCGCCGCTCATTACCATGCTGCGCGATGACTTATTACAATCACGCTATTTAAAATATCTGCATAAATTAATGGAACTGGCTGAAAAAGAAATCATCAGGACGCAGGAACACCCTGAATTTCAAAAGCTGGCGCGGCATTACCTTCATTTTTTTCAAAACACGCTGGATACCTACCAGAATCAATATCACTGTGATTTATTGACCGCTTTTATAAAGCATCACGCCGCAGGCACGCTTGAATTGATAACGTGCGCGGCAACTCACGGATTTCTTCCGTTGCTCAATGTGAGCGAAACGGCGGTACGCAATCAGATCAATGTGGGTGTAAACACGTTTGAAACCAATCTGGGTTTTTCACCAACGGGTTTTTGGCTGCCTGAATGTGCCTACTATCCGGGCGTGGAAACGCTATTGGCTGAAGCCGGTATTAACTACTTTTTTGTCGATACTCACGGCATCATGGATGCCAGTCAGCCTCCCAGGAATGGCGTCTATGCGCCGCTTGATTGCGGAAATGGAGTCACTGCCTTCGCACGGGATCCGGAATCATCCCGGCAGGTTTGGAGTTCCCGCGAAGGCTACCCCGGCGATTTCGATTACCGCGAATACTACCGGGACATCGGCTTCGATCTTGATTTCGATTATATCGCGCCCTATATCCTCGATGGCGAAATACGCATTAATACCGGCATCAAATACTATCGCGTAACGGGCAAGGATTTACCCAAGGAAATCTACAACCCCCAAAATGCGCTAGCGAAATCGCATCAACACGCCCAGGATTTTATCAATAAACGTCAACTGCAAATTGACGCGCTTAGCGCCACGATGGATAGGCCACCGATAATCATAGCCCCTTACGATGCGGAACTGTTCGGCCATTGGTGGTTTGAAGGGCCGTATTGGCTGGAGCAGGTGCTTCGCTTGGCAAGCGAGAACGCCAACAGCGTCCAAACCAGCAGTTGCAGTGATTATTTAACGCTGCAAACATCCCATCAGGTGTCCACGCCTTCAGCATCAACCTGGGGCGATCAAGGCTATTCCAGTTACTGGATAAATGAAACCAATGACTGGATCTATCCTTTTTTGCATAAGGCCGAAGCGGAAATGGAAAAACTGGCATCCGATCTCCATGGTTTATCGCTCAGCCCCTTGCAGATAAGGGCTTTGAATCAGGCTGCGCGATCCATTCTTTTAGCGCAAGCCTCAGACTGGCCATTTATCATGAAATCGGGAACAACTATCGGCTATGCCAATAAACGTATTACAGACCATTTGGCGAGATTTAACTATTTACACGACTGTATCCGTAAAAACAGGATAAACGAACGCTATTTGACCGCCTTGGAAATCATGGATAACATTTTCCCTGATATTGATTTTCGTGATTACAACCCCAAAAAGCGCCATGAGTGAAATAAGCGCACAAGAACTTGAAGACTTTACCAGACGCTACCACGAACTGCTTGTCTCACAACAAACACTGTTGCTATCGACGGCTTCAGTTGGCGGTGTTCCTGACATAAGTTACGCCCCTTTTGTTCGCGGCCACGCGGGACTTTTATATATCTTTGTCAGCGAGATGGCTGTCCATACCGTCAATTTGCTTAATAACCCTCAAGCTTCGATACTGTTTATACGGCCAGAATCTGAATGCCGCAATCTTTTTGCACGGGAACGGGCAGTGATAAGCTGTAGTGTCAAAGAAATACTGCGGGATGACGACATTTTCATTGACAGGTTGCAAGCATTGCAGGATAAATTTGGGGACGTCGTTAATATGTTACGCTCATTATCTGATTTCCATTTATTTGCATTGCGTCCGGAATGCGGGCGCTTCGTAATTGGTTTTGGCCGGGCCTTTACAGTTAATGTGAACGATAGCACCTTGCGTCACATTTAGTCATTTTACAACAATAAAAAGGTTGTTATGGAACCAGGCTGTCACGATTTGGATGAGATAGAAACTATCACTCTAAGGCATTATGATCAAAATGCCGAGGCGTTTTGGGATGGCACAAAAGACCACGATGTAACTCAAAATTATGCGGCATTTTTAGCGCCGTTTCCAAAAGATAAACAGCTGGACATTCTGGATTTTGGCTGCGGACCTGGAAGAGATGTCAGCTATTTTAAGTCATTGGGGCACAGGCCAGTTGGGCTGGACGGCAGCGAAGCATTTTGCGGCATGGCCCGCAGGCATACAGGGTGTCAAATTCTTCATCAAAAATTTCTGAGTCTTGAGTTGCCCTCTCAAGCTTTCGATGGCATCTTCGCCAACGCCTCCTTGTTTCATGTTCCCAGCCAGCATCTACCCCGGGTCCTCGATGAATTGCGCTCAGCAATAAGGCCTGGCGGCGTTCTATTTTTATCCAACCCTCGCGGCGATGACGAGGGTTGGTCAGGCCAACGATACGGCCATTACATGCAATTTGACACAAGCAAGTTATTTCTGGAACAGGCTGGATTTCGAGTGATCGATCATTATTATCGGCCTTCAGGCAAGCCCCGTCATGAACAACCCTGGTTAGCCATCGTGGCTCAAATCGCCTTGTTCAAGAATACGTGATTCAAAAACTTAATATCGGACCAATGATGAAAAAATGATCAAAAAAGTTTTGATGTGAAGTATTTCGAAATCAGAGACAATGCAAAACCAAAGAAAGTCGATGATTAGTTTTAAAGGGGCACATTTTCCAAAGGATGTCATTTTGTATCCTGTATTTTTCTACATCAGGTAGGTTGCTTCTTATCGCGGCCTTGAAGCCAGTATGGAAGAAAGGTGTGTTAAAGTTGCTCATTCCACGCCCAATCGCTGGATTATGAGCCTGGACAGCCTATTACACGTCCTCTCCACCCCGATCGAGCTGACACTATGGTGTATACAGAGAAAGGGACGATCCACTCTGCTTGCCTAGCCACCGGTATCCAACGCGATTTAGCCTTTCAGGGTTTCGAAGCCGGCCGGAACGCCCTGAAATATTGCTGCCCTACGACGGCTTATGGCCTGGATTGCCAAGCCCAAAGCCACGCAGCCGGTCAGGTGAATCCGGGCGACTATGGCCGAATCGTCCGCATCGACGTCACCGGGCAAAATCGGCGCATCTTCGTCCCGGCGCTTCACAGCAGCCCCTCTTGGCAACGCGGTTATGGTCGCCGTAGCGCCTTGGAACGAATCAACAACCGTATCGGCAATAGCTTGTGTTTTGAAAAGCACTTTATCCGGAAGCCAGGCCAAAAATAAAAACCCGCATTGAGCTGGCGCTGGCTGTTATTTTGGCCATGGCGCTCGGTCATGAAAAAGGCGAGGCGCATCGGACAGAAGCGCTCGCTGCTCCAACCGATTCGACAAACGGGTTAAATTCATTACCGAGGCGTTTCCCAACACAGGCCTATGGCGTCGGCGCCAGGGGAGCTATCGCCTAAAATCAGGCTCCGATCAGTTTTTTCGATGTTCTGCACCTAAAAATCGCCAAATGCCGTGTTTGTGAGCCGTCCAAAATAAATTTTTAAGATGAAATATCCACCCTTTTTTGCCAGTGAATGTGGCAAGCGTTACAGCCCAAATACCTCTAATATGAAGAGGACTAGAACGGGCACAGATAAAATGATAAAGTTCGCGTTTATTTAGCGGCAGAATCAAGGCGCGATAATTAAGCCCTGAGCCCTTTAATCTTTGTGATGCAACCTATGAAAATACACACTCTTATAAAAAATTTTTCTTTTGCTGTTTTAACCGGCATGGTTATCGCGCTAACTGTTACCGGCTGTTCAGATGATAAGGAAAAACCGGTACCGGTTAAAACCAGTCATAATCCCTTTGACCATTCTCATGATGTACCTGTGACTGATATTGAAAAACATAAATTCGAGCATGATTTTGCCGCGCAATGTGTAGAAAGGGAATTGAAAAACTCTGTCAATATAGAAGAAGATAAACCACGATTCTCCAAATCCTGCATGTGCGTTGCAACTTACATGATGAAAGATTTAACAGCCCAGGAAGCTGAAAAATTTCTTAAAGAACATGAAAACCCCCGGTCCTTACAGATCAAGTATAACGGCGCTGTTTTTCATTGCTCGCAACAAATTAAGGTTGATAAAGGCTTTAAAACGTTTGAAGCGCCCAAGGCTAAGGAGAAGGAGGGATTTTTCAGCAAGTTCTTTTAAAGTCAGGTCACTTGCATTGCAGGGGCAACCACAAGGGGTTGCTCCTATTAAAATTCGATCCCCAAACTCACCTCGAATTCAAGCTAAGGTGACAATCATTTTTTCGGCCAATTCTTTTAAAATCTGTAAACCGCCAGCAACGATTAGTTCGGGATTAGGATGATTCGATTCCCTGGCGACTTGCCTTACACAATCTTCCGCCAATGTTTTTTCCTGTTCCTGAATTATTTCTAGTAACCGGTAGGTGATTGGCGTAATTTCCATAAAATGGACATCATCATGCCTGTCGCGGTACACAATAAGAAACGTCGGTTGTTCAGGCGCTTCTAACGGTAAAAAGGCAGGGCCGATTTTATGGACGGGGTATTGATAAGCCAGCGGCCAAGCCAACGGAGATAAGGCAACAGGCTGGTCAAGCAGATTGACCAGATCCGGATGATAATCCGCCGCCTCTTCCATGGCGATGGATAAGGCCATTTCCACCCATTCATAGTGAGCCAGTTCCAGCATAAAGGGGAAATCGTTAGAACTATCCCGTTCATTTTGCAAATAATCCAGAAACTCTTCCGGGATTTGCGAAAAATGAGGCGATTGGCACGCGTGTTTTGCGTAAAAATCCTGAGCCAAGGCGTACCATTGCTGATCATCCAGTATTTTTCTTAATACCGGAAAATTGCCCGACAAAAAACCTTCAATATTATTAAAAAATAACTCTCTGTACATGTCCATGCGCTGCCCGTTAACATCGGCGGGCATCGGGTTATTTTCCGGATCTCTTATAAATGCCGCAAATTCATCCTGTTTGCTTTTAAAGTCAATCCGCGATTCAGTTTTAAGCAGTCTGTTTTTCATGCTGCATTCCCCAGGCGTGCTGCATCGTTCTGATGGCATCAACTTCTCTTAACAATTCGGGCATGGCAGGGATATTAAAGTCGCGTTCCAACAGGGTTGGAAACACGCCATAAAGCTCGTAGGCTTTGCCCAGCAATTTCCATACGGGGTCAACAATCCCGGCGCCGTGCGTATCGACCAGAAAATCTTCTGCTTCCATGGCGTGCCCGGCAATATGGGCGTAAGCAATACGGTGCGCGGGCATGGCCTTTAAAAAAGCCTCGGCATCATAATTGTGATTTACGCTGTTGACGTAAATATTATTAATGTCGATCAATACATCGCAGTCGGCTTCTTCAATAACCGCATTGAAAAACTCTATTTCGGCCATTTCCTGACCTGGAGCGGCATAATACGACACATTTTCGATAGCAATTTTTTGCTCAAGAATATCCTGCACGCGTTTGATACGTGCGGCAACATGCGAAACCGCTTCCGAGGTAAACGGGATCGGCATCAGATCATACAAATGCCCATCTTTACTGCAATAACTCAAGTGTTCGCTGTAAAATTTCATTTGATGTTCAGCCATGAACCTTTTGACATCACGGACGAATTTTTCATCCAGCGGATCTGTGCTGCCTATCGACAACGATAAACCATGACAAACAAAATCAAAACGTTCAGTCATTGCGCGAAACTGTTTCCCTAATTTACCGCCGATGGTAATCCAGTTTTCGGGTGCAACTTCGTAAAAACCGACCTCTCTCGGAGGCGTTTCAACAATCTGACTTAAAAAAGGCCGCCGCAGACCCAAACCGGCACCGTAAACGAGATGTTGTGTCGTGTCCATAAGAACACCTGTGAGTGATTTGACAGGAAGGGGAAGGCATGATTTCATGCCTTCCCTATTGAAATGGCTAATGCGGGCATAAGCAATACCCGATTTAACTCTTATTTTGCTGGAGCTGGAGCAGGTGCCGCCGTTGCCGGCTTCTTGCCTTCGCCGCAAGCGCCTTCTTTGCCTTTCATTGATTCACCTTTCATCATTTCGCCGCAAGCGCCTTCTTTGCCTTTCATCATGGCACCACAAGAGGCTTCCAGGCCTGGTTTCATTTTGCCATCTTTCATCATTTCGCCGCATGATCCTTCGGTAGCTTTTTTGCCAGTTGCTGCCGCAGCCGCTGGTTTTTTACTACCTGCACACGCACCTTCAGGAGTTTTAGGCTTGGCCATTCCGCCCATGGCTGCGCCACAGGCCATTTCTCCTGTTTTTTTGGCTGCATCGGCTTCAGCGACCTGCATATAACCGGTTGACAGTTCTGTCATGCCGAACGGATTGGCTTCTGCATTAGCCGCCGTTGCAGCAAACGTTGAAATTAAAGCGGCGCCCATAGCAGCAGCTAAAGGCGTTTTATTGATTTTTTTCATTTTGACTCCCAGATATTATTATAAATATTCGATAGGTACGATTCATCGAATAACCCTATCATACCAAAGACCAGTAAATTAAAGAATGAATATCCTCTTATCCAGAAACAGCAAGTCACTGAAGACGATATAGAGGTTGAAGAGTTCGGGAGCACCGGCTAAAGCTCCGGAATGCGGGTTTATGCATAGTCAGACACAAAGCATGCCGCTATGTGATGAATGTTCCCGCCTTAAACATTTAGCTTGTTTTCTGATTAAACTCACATAAGTCCTCAATAATGCAACTCTGACATCTTGGTTTCCTGGCTATGCAAGTATATCGGCCATGCAAGATTAGTAAATGGTGAGCGTCTTTTTTATGTTGTTTGGGCACCCATTTATCCAACTTACGCTCCACTTCCAGAACATTTTTCCCCGGTGCTATGCCGGTCCGGTTAGAAACCCTGAATATATGGGTATCCACGGCAATGGTAGGATGACCAAAAGCCGTATTAAGAATGACATTGGCTGTTTTTCTGCCCACTCCCGGCAAGGCTTCCAATTCTTCACGGGTTTTTGGCACTTCACCTGCGTGTTGTTCCAAAAGCTGCCGGCAAAGCTTGATAATATTTTCACTCTTGGCGTTATATAATCCGATCGTCTTGATGTAGTCCTTCAAACCCGCCAGACCCAATGCCAAAATAGCCTTGGGAGTATTGGCCACGGCGAATAACCGCGTAGTCGCTTTATTGACCCCTCTGTCGGTCGCTTGTGCAGACAGGACTACTGCAATCAGCAATTCGAAGGGAGTGCTATAGTTGAGCTCGGTCGCAGGTTCAGGTATCGCTATAGCCAGCCGGTCAAAAATGGCTTGGCGTTTTTTTTGATTCATGATGGGTTTTGAAGTAATGGCATTGGTCTGTGACGGTTATTATGTCAAAGATCCTATCCGGCATGGTTACTGTTGCGATTTTTTTGATTGGGTTAGTGGTTCAGGGTACGCTGCGCGCTTCTTCCGGTATTCTGCACATATTGCCTTTCGGAGCGAATGCTATAGAGTTTGACGCGGATACGGGCGGACTGATCAAGAGGTTTTGGCGGTGTATTTTTATTTTGCATAAATAAGGTTGTTATCAATAAGAAAAACCGTATAACATCCATACCAACATATTGCTGGTTTGACGTTATATACCGGTGATTAGAAATTATTATGCACCTAATTAGGTGTCTACTTATAGTTAAGCCCCACGATTGGGCAATCGTGTTGATTCTAAACAAAAATTTGCCAACCTCCGCAAAAAATGCTATTAGTTTTTGATGATTTTTTTAAAAGGCTAAGATAGCCGAAAGACTGTGAAACTTTGAAGTTTACAGAGAAGCGGTGCTTAGCCCGAAAACGTTAGCTGTCAGAGAGAACAATGGGATATTTCGCAAGATTTGAAGAGATCGATGGAGTGCTGTTTAGATTCGACACAAGAATCTATCTAAACGGCTATGAGCCAGAAAATAGTAGTGTTTGTGTCGGAGCAATAATAGGGAAAAACCCTGGCTCAGCGATCCCCAATAAACTAAATGAATTGGTTCCACTTGAGTTAAACGGTGACAAAATGTTGCCCACAGTGAGAAATCGTTTTATTGATGGGTATAACCTGGCAAAAAAAGAAATCCCGTCAAATTCATTTGTTCGTGTCTGGAATCTATTTTACATCTGCGACCCTGATTTGAATTCAGCGTGTCAAAAAGCGGCCAGCTATAAAGAGTTACCAATTTGCAGCACTGAAAATGATGGTGTCCCTATTGTTTGGTATGGTTGGGGTGGCTACGATGAGAGACTTAATTTATTTAAAGAACGATTTATAGCTAAAGCATGGCCTCAGCAATTCTACTATGACCATGAAAGTTCGCACGTGATTTCTTGGCAACCAACAATTAAGTCATTCGCCAAACACACTCAAGGCATGCCATCCAATCCCGTTAATGAGCATTTGGCTAATGTCATACGAAGCAGCTAACAACCCGCGTAAGGCGGAAGCCGACAGGCGTTCCGCCGGATGATGAAGAACCCTTAACCGGTCACTGATTCTGCCACGGGCATGAGAGGGGATGACCACCTCGCCGCATGATTTCGCCGTTATCGGTGCGATGGTTTCTGCGCTGGTATATGCACTGTCGTTTGATTGGCGGATCGCCTGTCGGCATCCGCCCTACGCTTTTTATAGTGGATGGCTTTAAAGAATCCATGCGAATTGTTTGATAAGCATCTGGGGCAATGGAATTATGTTGCCTTTCCTGAAGCGGCAATTTCAGAAGTTGCATAAGTTATTTTATGCACGTTCCTTAGCTAACTCATTAAATTATCAATTCTACTTTTCCCGTCCATTAATAGTAACTCTCTGCTAAAATGAAAGTATTTAATCAGTGGACATAATGATGACCTATCAGTCTTTGCTAGCAACATTACAAACTAGGAATAAACTATCAGCATCGGAATTGAAAAAAGTTGAGCGGGTTAAAAAAACCTCAGTGGCCGATGGCTTGCCCCAGTTACTGGTCAAACTGGGTTTATGTTCCGAAGCGGATGTAGCTGATGCGTTTGTCGAATCGGGCCAGTTTGAGAAAGTGACACCGGAGGATTACCCGCTGGAAACACAGTTGCCGGAAACGGTGTCTTTGCGTTTTTTAAAGAACTATCATGTCATTGGTTTAAATAATACTGAAGACAACGTTACCGTAGCGATGATGGATCCCGATGACCGGTTTACTATTGACGCACTTAGATTGGCGACCGGAAAGCCCATTATTACCAAAGTGGGTTTACTTTCAGAAATTGATGCCGCACTGGATGTACAGTACGGGGAAGACCGCTCAAAAATGGATAAGGTGATTGATGACATGGCTGTTGATGATTTGGGCGAAGAGGATTTAGAGCATTTGAAAGATTTGGCCAGTGAAGCGCCTGTTATAAAAATGGTCAATTTGATTATGCAGCGGGCGATTGAAACAAGGGCATCGGATATTCATATAGAACCTTTCGAACAATCCTTAAAAGTAAGGCTACGCGTGGACGGGGTTTTGCACGAGATTGTCGCCCCCAACGTAAAGTCAACGGCAGCAGTGATTTCACGCATCAAGATTATGGCTAAACTGAATATTGCCGAACGGCGATTGCCTCAGGATGGCCGGATCAAAATACAAATGTTGGGAAAAGAGCTGGATTTACGGGTTTCGACTATACCGACCATGTACGGCGAAAGTGTAGTTATCCGCTTGCTGGATAAGGAAAATACGGTGCTGGATTTTGCCGCATTGGGTTTTGCCGGACGGCATCTTCAGCAGTTTATCGATGTGTTATCGCAGCCGCACGGCATTATTCTCATTACAGGGCCTACCGGTAGCGGCAAGTCAACGACTATGTACGCCGCATTAAAACAGCTAAATACCTCGGAACGAAAAATAATTACCGTTGAGGATCCGGTAGAATACCAAATGGAAGGGGTTAACCAAATTCAGGCAAAACCGCAAATAGGTTTAACGTTTGCATCGGCCTTACGGTCTATTGTTCGGCAAGACCCTGATGTTATTATGATTGGGGAAATGCGTGACCTGGAAACAGCAAGAATTGCCGTGCAATCGGCACTGACCGGACATTTGGTATTGTCAACGCTTCATACCAATGATGCGGCGGGCGGTATAACGCGTTTGCTTGATATGGGCCTGGAGGAATATCTTCTTACTTCCACCATCCTTGGCATATTAGCGCAACGCCTGGTCAGGAAATTATGCCCGGCTTGTAAACAAGGCACTGTAGCCGCACCCGAGATTGTTAAAGAGCTGCGTCTGCAACGATTTGCACCTGACGGCGATATCATTTTGTATAAACCAATCGGCTGCCCTGCGTGCGCCGGTACCGGTTACCGTGGCCGGCTTGCTATTATTGAATTTTTACCAATGACCGACCCTTTGCGCAAGTTAATTATGGCGCACGAAGAAGCCGGAGCCATTCAAAAGCTGGCCATTGCCGAAGGCATGCAAACGCTTTATGAAAATGGCTTGGTTAAGGTGACGCAAGGTGTTACGACCCTGGAAGAAGTCATGCGGGTCACGTCGGAAACGTAAGATGCCATTATTTAGCTATAAAGCAGTTAATAGCCAGGGCGAAACGGAAGAAGGCATAAAAGACGCCCTTAACGAACAACTCCTGATTACACAATTGCAGTCGGAAGGGTATATCCCCATCCATGTAAAACCGGCCAATAGAGGATCGTCTATCGGCAAGCTTTTCAGTGCGAAACACTCCAAACTATCACAAAAAGATCTCACTTTCTTCACGGGGCAATTGGCCGTTTTGCTGGAATCCGGTTTGCCCCTGGATAAGTCGTTATTTGTATTAATGGACTTGGCAGAAGACAATCAACCGTTGACTAAGCTGATCACTCGGGTTCTTGAAAAAGTGAAAGGCGGCTCTTCATTGGCCGATGCTTTGGAAAGGCGTAAATCAGCAGATAGGGATATAAAACGACGTGGAATTTTTACCAAGTTTTATCTGAATATGATTCGTGCTGGTGAGGCGGGCGGAAGCTTGGGCGAGGTGTTGACACGATTATCCGAATATCTGGATCGCACCCAAGAGTTAAAGGACACCGTTAGCACAGCATTAATTTATCCTATCATATTATTGGTCATGTCGCTGGCGTCGCTGTTTATTATGTTGACTTTTGTCGTGCCGCAATTTACTGAAATGTTTGAAAGCGCAGGCAAGGCTTTGCCCATATCTACCCAAGTTGTGGTGGGTCTGGCGAACTGGTTGCAAAGCTATTGGTGGGCGCTGCTGACGGTTATTTTTTCTATTACCAGCTATATGAAATTTCAGCTAGCCGACCCGATAAAAAAGAAAGTGTGGGATGGCCGTTTTCTAAGATTGCCCTTGGCAGGGACTATTATCACCAATAAAGAAACAGCCAATATTACCCGTACCCTGGGAACTTTATTGGGCAATGGTGTTTCAATACTGTCTGCTTTGGTCATTGTGCGCGAAACTGTCGACAATCTGGTTTTGGCAACCGCCATTCAGGATGCGGAAGACCAGTTAAAACAAGGTAAACATTTATCGGATGCTTTACTGCAAAATGCTTTGTTCCCTAAAATGGCTGTGCAAATGATTAAAATGGGCGAAGAAACGGGGCGCCTGGAAGAGATGCTGCTGCGCGTAGCGGGCATTTATGATAAACAGCTTAGAGTGGCTATACAAAGACTCCTGGCTGTTCTTGAACCCGCATTAATAATTACCTTGGGGTTGATGATAGCCGGTATCATCGTGTCGATATTACTGGCTATCTTAAGTGTTAATGATTTGGCTTTTTAACGAAAATGGAACTAACAATGAAACAAATTAAAAATGATAAGCAAGCTGGCTTCACCTTACTTGAGTTATTGGTTGTGTTGGGCATTATTGCCATGCTGGCTGGGATTGTCGGCCCGCAGGTCATGAAGCACATGGGCGAATCCAAAACCAAAGCGGCAAAGGTACAAATTGAAGATCTGTCGGCTACGCTGGATATGTATAAACTGGATGTAGGAAGTTATCCGACTACCGAGCAAGGTTTGCAGGCATTAATTGAAGCGCCGGACAATGCAAAGCACTGGAACGGCCCTTATCTAAGCAAAGCCAAAATACCACTGGATCCATGGCAGAATGAATACCATTATGTGTCCCCCGGCGAACACGGAAAGTTTGACATATCTTCCTTGGGCGCTGACGCTAAAGAAGGTGGTACAGGCGAAGATCAGGATATTGTCAGTTGGGAGTAATGGACAAGGTTCAAGGTTCAAGGCTCAAGGTTCAAAGAACTGAAAACTTGCGCCTTGTGCCGGGTATCCTGCAACTGAATAAAGGCTTTACTCTGCTTGAACTAACCGTTGTGTTATTTATTGTCGTTTTAGGCTTTTCCGTAATTGGCATTAACCTTTCTTCCGGAAATGATTCCGCAGAGCTTAAAGTCGCAGCCAGAGACATTGTTTCGGCTCTTCGCTTTGCCAGGGGACAGGCTTTGATGTCTCATCAAGAAATGGTCGTTACCTTTGATCTTTCCGGAAACACCTACAGTTTAAGCGGCAGAGACAAGGTTTATCATATTCCCAAAACAATTGGCCTAACAGTAGTCACCGCGCAAAGCGAGATAATCAGCAAAGGTTTGGGGAGTATCCGTTTTTTTGCCGACGGCTCCGCAACGGGCGGCAGAGTCACTTTGGAGCGGAACAAAGCAGCCTGGCAAATCGATATCAACTGGTTAACCGGTCAAATAGAACTTGAAGACACCAGCGCTGTTAAATAAGCAAAAGGGGTTTTCCTTGCTGGAAATCCTGATTGCATTTTCAATCCTTGCAATTTCGCTGGGTATCTTGCTAAAGATATTTTCCGCAGGTGTAAACACGGCTATTGTTGCAGAAGACTATACGGCGGCAGTTCAAATTGCTGAAGGCTTATTGGCTAAAACAAGCGTGGAAACGACATTGCAACCAGGTCAGGATTCAGGGCTGGAAAATGAAAAATATCATTGGCTGGTTGAGGTCAGCCCGTTCATGTTTAATCCAGAAAATGTTGATACTACAACTATAAAGACAGCACTCTTTAAAATTAGGGTTATCGTTAACTGGGGTGATGATAATGACAATAACAGGGAAGTTAAGTTAACCACTTTAAAGCTGGTCAACAGGGCAAATGAGAACAATTAAGCCACAAGGAACAAAGCATAAAATTAAAAGAACCTGCCGTTTGGACTCCCTGCGGCAGGGCGGTTTTACTTTGATTGAAGTGCTCATCGCGATGACGCTATTAAGTATTATGGTGGTGCTACTGTTCAGCAGTTTAAAAATTTGTGCCGATAGTTGGGAGAAGGGTGAAAGTAAAATAACCGACGTCAATGAAATCGCTGTCGTTTATAATTTTTTTCAACGGCATCTATCTGTTGCACAACCCTTATGGAATGATTTTCAAGAAGATGAAGAGAAAACTTTTTCGTTTCAAGGCAATGCAGACTCTGTGCATTTTATTTCCGCTTTCCCGGCAAGCGCTGGCAGGTCAGGTTTACAGTTATTTTCCTTATTTCTGACGGAAGAAGATAACGAGCCGGTTATAAAAGTAACTTTAACCCCATTTGCTAAATTGGCTGAGGGCTCAAAATGGCCCGATGAAGAGGTGACGTTAATAAGGCACGTAAGCAATTTTACGTTAGCTTATTTTGGTTCGGATGATGGCGTGAGCGAAGCTGTCTGGAATGAGGAATGGCTGAATAAAACAGTTCTGCCTCGGTTAGTTAAAATTAACATCCAATTGAAAAATGGTATCTACTGGCCTGAAATGATCATTGATCTTAAGGTTACGGGCGCGGCAAACAACACAGGTCTTGGCATTGATAATACAAACTATACTGATAACCTGCAAAATACCAATTAGACAGAGTGAAGATCGAGTGACACGGCAAAAGGGTATGGCTTTGGTTCTTGTGCTGTGGGTGTTGAGTTTGCTGACTATTATGGCTGGGAGTTTTGCACTGAGTATGCGCAGGGAATCAGCTATTGTAGCGGGTATTAAAAATAATGCCCAGGCCATGGCTATTGCAGAGTCCGGGATTGCAATAGCGGAAACCATGCTGCTGAACCCTGCCCCGAATAAAGGTTGGCGTGCAGACGGAAGTATTTATGAATTAACGGCTGCGGAAGCCAAAATTCGTGTAAGGCTTTTGTCTGAAAAAGGTAAAATAGACATTAATAAAGCGGGTGAAAAAATATTACAAGCGCTGATGACTTACGCGCCGGTAGATGAAAAACAGCAAACAAAGTTGGCCGGCGCCATTCTCGATTGGCGTGATGAAGATGATCTGGTGCATTTGGAGGGCGCGGAAAAAACAGAATATGAGGACGCTGGTTTAAGCTATCAGCCAAGAAACAAACCTTTTCAGTCAATTGAAGAATTGCAGTTGGTATTAGGCATGGACAAATCCGTGTTCAAATGGATTGAACCGTTAGTCACTGTTTATTCCGGGCAGCAACAAGTCGCGGTGCAACAGGCTGCTAAAGAAGTTTTGAAGATAATTCCCGGCTTGGACAGGGATCTGGTTGATTCCTATGTTGCCGCCAGACTGGAAAGCGCGAAAAACAATCTGTCTGTTCCGCCATTTCCTTCAAGTTCAGGACAAAATACCCCCGCCGGACTGAATACCCCCCCCGCCACCGGACAAAATAATGTGCTTTCCCTTGTTTCTGAAGCGCATATTAGTGATGGCTCTAGCGCAGTGATAAGCGTAGTGATAAACCAATCCGACCCATCTCAAACCACACCCTTTCAAGTATTAAAATGGCAGCATTTAACCGCAAATAATGCCTCATTATTTACCGATGCAATGAGTGAATTAGTAGTGAAACAGTATGCTGAAACTAGACTCGACAATTGATCTGGAATTGAAGCAGTTCTTCCGCTGGTGGACGCGGGAGCTTGGCTTTTTAGTACCTGAAAAAATAAAACAGCTTGTTAATAACAGGCAAGGATTTATTATTGTAAGACCAAAAGGCGACCGGTTAGAAATAACCTATCTGCATAATGGGCAAATTGAACCGCTGGAAATTCCGGAAAATGGCGCTAGAGGCCTCACCTTTCAGCGCCTTTGTGAAAAAGATGAACGGTTGTCGAAAGCCAATATAATACTCAGATTAACGGGGCAGGACGCCATTCAAAAAGAACTTAACTTGCCTGTCGCTGCAAAAGATAATCTATATCAGGTCGTCGCTTACGAACTTGACCGCTATACGCCATTTAAAACAGAACAAGTCTATTTTGCCGTCAAGCCGCTGGCTGGTGAAAATGAACCGGGGCAAATCAGGGTCATGCTGATATTGACAACCAGACAACTACTTAATGGACATTATGATGATATCAAAGCGATGGGCTTATCTCCATTAATAGCCGATTATGAGGGTTCGCCCAATAATCTTGATCAACTCTATGACAGTTACAATCTTTTACCCGAAAGGCTGAGGCTAAAAACCTCGAAAATTCCCCGTTTAATTCACTCTTCACTGATAACGTTGACTTGTTTGCTGCTGGTGGCGGTTATTGCGATGCCCGTCTGGTTTGAATATCAAACAGTTAACGCTTTGCAATTAAAAACCAGCGCCCTGGAAAAGGACGCCAAAAAAGTTAGGGCATTGCAGTCCGGCATTGATGCCGAAATAGACGAAACCCGGCAATTGATCGCTGAGAAAAGCGATACGCCTAAAATAATTGACATGTTGAATACCTTAAGTTCACTTATCAAAGACGACACATGGCTGACCTATGCGCAATACTCGGACGGACATTTACAAATACAAGGTGAATCTCCGGCTGCGTCTACATTGATTGCCGTACTTGAAGCCTCTGAGATGTTTGTTAATGCCCGATTTGCGTCGCCAGTCACCCAGGATATGATTAGCAAGCTTGAACGGTTTCAGATTACTGTTGATGTGGCTAAAGCGGGAAAAAATCAAAGTGAGTAAAGATAAAAAACTCGAATTAGCAAGCTTCAACGGTTTCAGATCACTGCTGATGTGGCTAAAGCAGGAAAAATTTACACTGAGTAAAGATAAAAAACTCGATGCTCATGAATTACAACAACGCTGGATTGCCGTGGGTTTGTTATTCGCCGTAATAGTCGTTATCATTTCGGTCATTTTTGTACCGTTGGTCAGGAAGGAAATGGAGCTACATGAAGCTAAAAATAATCTTATTTTTAAGCTACAGCAATATGAAAGAATTTTAGCCACCAAAGACACTGTTATTGCCAACATGGCTAAAATAAAACAGCAACATGATACGCAAGGATATTTTAATAGCCAGACCACTGATGCGTTGGCATCTGCTGAAATGCAGGAGTTTATCAAAAAGGCGATAGTTGATGCAGGGGGGCAATTGAGCAGCACCCAGGCATTGCCACCTGACAATACAAAAGACAAATTTAGCCGGATAACCGTCAGAGTAAGAATGACAGGAAACAGCGAAACATTGCGCGCGGTGCTTTATAAGATAGAAACATCGACCCCGTTAATTATTATTGACCAGATTGATATAAGGCCTATGCGTGGGTCAAGGAATAGAATGACGCGCCAAATCGAGCCCAGCAATGAATTGAACGTTAACTTTCAGGCCGTCAGTTTTATGAGAAAACAAGCAGAATGAACAGTAAATTCATCTTTGTGCTCGCCTCGGTTTGCGCCGTGTTCTCCCTGATTATTGCCGGAGAATGGTTCTGGGCAGCCCATGCACAAAAACAGATTCTGGCCTCAATAACTTCAGTGGGTACAAAAAAAACGCACGATGAGATGCCAAGTATTGAGCTTACCCGGCAGCCGGAAGAAAGTTATAACGATTTGGTTGCCAGGCCAATATTTATTAAAGGCAGAAAACCAGTAGCTGAAACCAGCCCGGAAGAAGCTCAAGCACAGAATATGGCGGTGGCAAAAACATTTGATTGGCAACTGAGCGGCGTCTATACGACAAAAACAGGCCTATCTGCATTATTTAGCCGCTCTACATCAAAAGTTGCCAAAGATAATTATCGAAGAATTGGCGTGGGCGCTGATCTTGATGGCTGGAAAGTGGATAAAATATTTGAGGACAGAGCCGTTTTAAAGCAAGGTAGTCAGCAAAAGGAATTACCGCTCCGAAAAATAAAACCGAAAGATCCTTCCAAGAAGTCTAATGCACCAAAAATGCCTAACCCCGAACTCCAACCACAACCCGAAATGCAACCCGAAATACAACCTGAAATGCAACCCGAAATGCAACCCGAACCAGTAGAAGGCGAATTTGAGAATAATAATGAGTAACTTTAAAAAAGCAACAACAGCCTCCTGCATTCTGGTGATGGGGTTATCGCTGGTTGGTTGTGAATTAATACCGTTTAAGCAACCTGCCAAATTACCGTTAAATCCAGTAAAAAAGGCGCAAGCGGATGAGGTATTTCATCAACTGCAAAACAAGCCGCCCGTTACCGAAACAACCAGTGAACTGTATCCGGGAACAGGCCGTTTTGTAGCCGGGGCTCCTCAGCAAAATAGAAAAACCGCACCAAAAGGTACAGGTTCCTACAGTCTTAATTTTGACGAGGCAGACCTTGGCGAAGTTGCAAAAGTTATTCTGAGCGATATTCTCGGGCAAAATTATGTACTCAGCCCCAAAGTAGTGGGTAAAGTTACTCTCCAAACGACTGAGCCATTAACCAAGGAAGAGTTACTGCCTACCCTGGAAATGGTGCTTCGCATGAATAATGCGGCGTTGGTTAAGGATGGCAAAATTTATCATATTGAACCGGTTGCGGATGCTTTATTTCTTTCCGACCTGTCAGCAAGCCGATCAGGCTTTCAAACCCGGGTTATACCCGTTAGAAATGTGGCAGTTCAGGATATTGCCGATATTATAAAACCCATGGTGCATGAAAAAACCATTCTTAACGTGGATGCCAAGCGCAATATTCTGGTGGCTTCCGGAACGGCCGATGAAATAGCCAGGGTGCTGGATATGGTGAGCACTTTTGATATTGATGTGTTAAAGGGGCGCTCCTTTGGTTTGTTCCCCCTGACCCATGTAGACCCAAAAACCATTATTGAAGAGCTGCAAAGTGTTTTTTATCAAAAAGGCAAAGGTGAAAAATCCGAGTTTTTTCAGTTTATTCCCATAAAGCGCTTAAATGCCGTTTTGGCGGTTACCCGTCAGGCACACTATCTGGAAGAAATTGAAAGCTGGATATCCAGGCTGGATAAAGCCAACACCGCTTCTGGCGGCGGGGTTAATGTCTATAAAGTTCAGCATGCTGATGCGAAAAAACTGGCGGCCACGCTAAATCAGATTTTTACCGGCTCCAAAGGTAAAGATACCTCGGCTTCGGTTGCTCCTGGAGAAACTGCCGATACCCTGTCTAGTCAGGATTTGACTGATACAAGCAATACACCGTCGAGTACGGGTAATTCGCCCTTCAATAGTGCAAATTCGCCAACCAATATGGGTAATACCCCGTCCGGCAATATGGGAATCTTCGCCATCAATCCGTCTGCTGAAAATTCATCGTCCGGCAATCCGGGCGCCTTCGCCGTTAATGACCCTGATAAAGAAGCATCGGCAGGTAATGTGCTGACGGGGGGCGGGTCGCTATCCGACATCGGCAAGGTAAAAATCATTGCTGATGAAGCCAATAATTCAATTGTTATCGTTGCAACGGCGCAGGACTACGAAGTGATACTGCCTGTTATCGAACAGCTGGATATGATGCCGCTGCAAGTCTTGATTGATGCAACAGTCGTACAGGTTAATTTAACCGATAATTTAAAGTATGGTATTGCCTGGTATTTAAATAATGGGAAACCCGAGACATTAATAAACGGAGTAAACGGAGCCCTTAGTACTTTAGCGCCATTGGCAGCTGCAGGAGCAACAAGTGGACTTAGTATGTTTTATAATGCAGGAACCGTGAAAGCGCTTTTACATGCAGAGGCGAGCTTAGATAATGTCAACGTCATTTCTTCACCGTCGTTAATGGTGTTAAATAATCAGAAAGCGAGAATTAATGTCGGTCAACAAGTGCCCATATCAACCGGCTCCTCATCGATTCCTCTTGCTGGCGGTGCAACAACCGCATCCTTCGCTCAAACCAATTCTATTCAATATAAAGATACCGGCGTTACCCTGGACGTTACACCAAGAGTGAATGCCAACGGCATGGTGATTATGAAACTCAAGCAAATCGTCAGTAAGGTAGTTCAAGTATCAGCAACTGGAGGATCCACTACGCAACAGCAATCTCCCACCCTTGATAAAAAAGAAATTGACAGTTCAGTGGCTGTACATGACGGGGAAACCATAGTGTTGGGCGGCTTAATTGATGAACAGGTTGAGACAGTCAGAAATGGCATTCCTTGGTTATACCAGTTGCCGGTAATTGGGTCATTATTCGGGGGGACTACGAAGAACAATACAAAAACTGAGCTGGTTATCCTGATCACACCTCGCGTTGTAAAAGACAAACAGGATTCCAGGGTGATTTCTGATGAATTTAAACGCAAATTAACCGGAATTTATCAGGAAGCACCGCAAAGTAACTATGAAACAACCACAGGCGTACAACAAAAGGCAATGCAATAATTGCTGATGCACTCGAGTAAGCCGGAATAAGACCACCCAAGCGAAGGGTGGCGTTTCCGGAAATATCGTAGGGTGTGCCGGAAACCCCAGTTCTCGCTATTGCTCGAACTGGCTTATTCCGGCCTACAGTATTGCAGTATTGTCGGGCAACCGCTTATCGCGTAATAACTTCAGTACCTTTCCCGACCAATACAACATCAGCAGGGCGCATGGCAAATAAGCCGACGGTGACCACGCCAGTAATGTTGTTGATCATCTGTTCCAGCTTGATCGGTTCCATAATACTCATATTATGGACATCGAGAATCACATTGTGATTATCGGTAATAACATTTTCCCGCCATACCGGCTGGCCGCCTAATTTAACAAGCTCTCTGGCAACATAGCTTCTCGCCATGGGAATAACTTCAACGGGTAATGGGAACGCGCCCAAGACATCAACGCACTTGGTTTCATCGACAATGCACACAAACTGCTTGCTGGCTGCGGCAATAATTTTTTCCCGGGTCAACGCAGCGCCGCCGCCTTTGATCAAATGCTTATGAGGACTCACTTCGTCTGCGCCGTCAATATAAACATCCAGTGTGCCGACTGCATTTAAGTCAAATACGGGGATGCCGACTTTTTTTAAATGTGCCGTGCTCACTTCAGAACTGGAGACCGCGCCTTCTATATCCCCTCTAAAATCAGCCAAATAATCAATGAAATGCTTCACCGTAGAGCCTGTGCCTACGCCGATAATGGCAACATCTTTAATATAGTGCAGAGCGGCTTGAGCCACTTTTTGTTTTAATTCATCTTGTGTCATAAGTGTGAGCTACCGTAATAAAGTAAATGGTATGCGATAATACCGCAGAACCCGACATACTTCAGCCGTTTTTTTAATAAATGCCTCAAAACTACATAGAGAAAATTTTACGCGCCAAAGTTTATGATGTTGCGATAGAAACACCCCTGGATTTTGCCCCCTCCCTTTCAGAACGTCTGGCAAACCGTGTATTTTTAAAACGGGAAGATTTGCAATCGGTGTTTTCTTTTAAATTGCGGGGCGCTTATAACAAAATGTCTATGCTTGACGGGCCATCCAGAGCAAAAGGCGTAATTGCCGCATCCGCTGGAAATCATGCTCAGGGCGTGGCCTTGGCGGCAAAAAGGCTGGATATTAAAGCGCTGATTGTAATGCCAACCACCACGCCGGAAATCAAGATCAAATCCGTTAAGGCCATGGGTGCGGAAATCATATTGTTTGGTGATTCCTACAGCGAAACGTCTGCCCATGCACTGGAATTGTCGGCACAAAACGGGATGGTGTTTATTCACCCCTTTGATGATCCTGATATCATCGCCGGACAAGGCACTATCGCAATGGAAATTCTCAGGCAACACCCCTGCGATTTAAACGCTATTTTTGTTCCTGTAGGTGGCGGCGGCTTAATCGCCGGCATTGCAGTCTATATAAAGTTTGTGCGCCCTGACATAAAAATTATTGGCGTGGAACCGGATGATGCCGATTGTCTCAATCGTGCCTTGAAAGCCAAAAGCCGGGTTATCATTGAACAAGTCGGTTTATTTGCCGATGGCGTTGCGGTCAAACAAGTGGGCGCAGAACCTTTTCGACTGGCGCAAAGTTATGTTGATGAAGTTATTACCGTCAATACCGATGAAATCTGCGCCGCCATCAAAGATATTTTTGATGATACCCGTTCGATAGCGGAACCCGCCGGTGCCTTGGCAATCGCTGGTTTAAAGAAATATGTCGAGCGCGGCCAAATAATGGGACAAATCCTGATTGCCATAGACAGCGGCGCCAATATCAACTTTGACCGTTTACGCTATGTAGCTGAACGGGCACAGGTCGGAGAGCACCGGGAAATTTTGCTGGCGGTTAGCATTCCTGAAACGCCGGGCAGTTTTTTAGCGTTTTGCAAATTATTGGGTGGCCGCAGTATCACCGAATTCAATTACCGCTATTTTGACCCGGCGATGGCCCAGGTTTTTGTAGGCATCTCCAGCAGCGGTCTTGAGTCAGACCGCGCGACGGTGATCCGGCAATTGCTGCAACAGGGCTTTCAAGTCACTGACATGACCACCAATGAATTGGCCAAAGAGCATAGCCGTTATATGGTGGGTGGCCACGCTCCGTGTGAACTCAATGAAATTGTCTACAGTATTCAATTTCTTGAGCGGCCAGATGCCTTACTAAAATTTCTGGCCCAACTGGGTGGACGTTGGAACATCAGCTTGTTCCATTATCGCAATCACAGCGCGGCATTTGGTAAAGTTTTGATGGGCGTGCAAATAGACAAAGGAGAGCAACAAGCCTTCCAACAATGCCTTGATGAACTGGACTTCACCTACCAGGAAGAAACAGAAAATCCGGCTTACCGGTTATTTTCCGGTGGTATGAGGTAGGGGCGCATCTCTTATGGTTGCCCTCATTTATAGTTTGTACAGGTTGGAATTGTACGTACACTTATAAGCAACCGCCAGACAACGAAAAGTCCGTTAAGGAATACGCACAAAATAACTCAGGCAAGTTGAGTCCAAAAATTATAATTTGTGAGAAAGAAACCTTGTTCACAATCGCCAAATAATAAAACCTTACTGAGTCGTTCAAATTTATCAGTTGACATGAGACTTAAAAGGTATAAGAAATTAGGCTTCATGGGGTGATCTTCAAGCACCGGCTAAAGCCACCGGCTGAATGCCGGAATGCGGTTTTAAAGTTGAGGGTTTTTCGAGGGCGATACCGGGAAGCTCTAGGAAGCCCGGCAATATTAACTTCGGCGAATGCGTTTGGACATCCGATCAGTTTTAGTCATGCGAAAATTAAGGGAGCCAGATAACCACAGATACTGATAGCTGTAGTTATCCAAGGCACCTTTCAAGAAGTTTTTTAAAATCTGAATGATTATTTGATTTTAGCTTCTTTATAGATCACATGTTTGCGGACAACAGGATCAAATTTTTTGATCTCTATTTTTTCCGGCATTGTACGCTTGTTTTTTGTAGTGGTATAAAAGTGGCCAGTGCCTTCAGTAGAAACCAGTTTAATTTTATCGCGCATTTTCTATCCCCTTAAACTTTTGTGCCGTTTTTACGCAAATCCGCCAATACTGCGTCTATGCCGTTTTTATCAATGATACGCATTGCTTTCGTGGAAATTCTGAGACGAACCCAACGATTTTCGCTTTCAACCCAAAATCTGTGATGTTGCAGATTTGGAAGAAAACGTCTTTTGGTTCTGTTGTTTGCGTGTGATACGTTGTTACCTGTAACGGGTTGCTTGCCGGTTACTTGACATACTCTAGACATAATTGACCTCTTGGTGTGCCTAAATTCAAAAGTTAGCCCGTCTTTATACCAAAAAATCTTTTCAAGGTAAATAACAATCTATAAAATGAACCCAATACATTTCTTCTGAAGTACTCAAAGCAGGACAGTTATGCCAATAAAGCTCGGCATGGTCATGGATTCCATTGCCCATATCAATATCAAAAAAGACACCAGTTTTGCCATGCTGCTTGAGGCTCAATCCAGAGGCTGGGAGCTGCATTATATGGAACTTAATGACTTGTTTCTAAGAAATGGCAGAGCCTATGCCAGAACACGGACGCTGACTGTTCAGCGCGATGCGCAACAATGGCATCAGTTTATTGGCGAGCAGGATATTCCTCTGGATCAACTAAATGTCATAATGATGCGAAAGGATCCGCCTTTTGATCAGGAGTATATTTACGCCACTTATTTGCTGGAACGCGCCGAAAGCATGGGAGTTTATGTGGTTAATAAGCCGCAATCGCTGCGGGATGCCAATGAAAAACTTTTTACCGCATGGTTTCCGCAATGTTGTGCAGAAACCTTGGTTGCAAGGGAACCCGCCAGAATAAGGCGCTTTTTGCATGAGCAGGGGGAAATTATTTTAAAGCCTTTGGATGGCATGGGCGGAACCTCAATTTTTCATTTGCGTCAAAGCGATCCTAATCTGAGTGTTATCCTGGAAACCATGACGCAATATAATAGCCGCTACGTGATGGCGCAAAAGTATCTGCCGGAAATTAAAGACGGCGATAAACGCATCTTATTGATTAATGGCGAAGCAGTACCCTATGCGCTGGCCCGTATTCCTGCCCAAGGTGAGACGCGTGGCAATCTGGCTGCCGGCGGGCGTGCGGAAGGCAGGAAACTCACAGAACAGGACTGGTGGATTGCCAACCAGGTGGGGCCTACATTGCGGGAAAAAGGCTTGATTTTTGTCGGGTTGGATGTTATTGGCGATACGCTGACTGAAATTAATGTCACCAGTCCTACGTGCGCGCAAGAATTGGATCAACAGTTTGGGCTTAACATAACCGGCCTATTGATGGATCATATTGAAAACACCCTTCAATAATATGAAAAATAAGGCGATATTTGCCCATTCCGCTGCCCGGTTTAATAAAAACTCATTATTGATAGCTTTATTTGTAGCGTTTATTGTTCACATTGCCTTGGTCTTGGGAATAAATTTCACCACGCCAAAACCTGAGAAAATCAATAAATCGATAGATATAACACTGGTCAATGTGCCTGTAAAAAAAGCGCCAAACAAGGCTGATTTTTTAGCGAAGGAAAATCAGTTGGCTGCGGGCGAGGAAGCCAAAAAGCCCGAATCAAAGCCTCAAGATCGCCCAAGCAAAAGAAGTAACGAGCCTAGGCAAACCAAAAATATAGCATCCAAAAGGCCAGAACCAGCTGCGGAAAAGAAAGCCAAGAAGGAAAATAGCCAGGAGAAGAAAGTTAAAAAAATAGCTCCCGACGAGAGTAAAATTACAAAGACACAAAAAATAATCACCCAACCAAAGGCTGATAAAAAGGTTGTTACCGCTGATAAAAGCGCAGTAGTCAGCCAAGCTGAAAGGCGTCCGCAATTGACGGCAGAATCATTGCAGCAACAAATTGCTCAACTGGGTACAGAAATCAGGCAAAGCCAGCCTAGCTCAGACCGGACCAAAATAAAATTTGTTGACTCGGTGAGCGCCCATAAATATCTTGCAGCGCAATATATGAAAGATTGGGAAAGTAAAGTTGAGCGGACAGGAAATCTTAATTACCCTGAAGTGGCAGCCAAGAAAAATTTCTCGGGCACTTTAACCATGGATGTTGGCATTAACGAGGATGGGAGTATTTACAGCATCCGCATTAACAAATCTTCTGGAATCCCTGCACTGGATGAAGCCGCTAAAAAAATTGTCCGTATGAGCGCGCCATTTGCGCCACTGCCCTTGGACCTCCGCAAAGAGCTTGACGTTCTGGTGATCACACGGGTTTGGAAATTCTCTGACGAATCAGGCTTGGTCACGCGATAAATAGTTGCTTAAGTCACCATAACCTTCGATACTAAGTGCCATGAAACAATTCACCTACTTAAATAACCAGTTTATCATCGCCATGCCCAGCTTGGCTGATCCTAATTTTTTTCATACGGTGACCTATTTGTGCCAACATAATCAAGAAGGCGCTTTAGGTATTGTCATCAACAGGTCAGCAGAGATGAAGTTAGGCGACATTTTTATGCAGATGAATATTCGCGCCACCTCGCTTCACGCGGCTGAAGCACCTGTTTTTGCAGGTGGTCCTGTGCAGCAGGAGCGAGGTTTCGTGTTGCACACAACAGGTGGAGGTTGGGATGCCAGCATGGTCATTTCAGAGTCAATTTCCTTAACGACATCCCGTGACGTGATTGAAGCCATTGCTGCCGGCAAAGGGCCTGAGCAGTATATGGTGGCTTTAGGCTATGCAGGCTGGGGTGAAGGTCAACTGGAACAGGAAATATTGGCTAACGCCTGGCTAAATACGCCTTATAGCCAACACGTTTTATTTGATGAGCCGATTGACATGCGTTGGCGTGCGGCAGCGGAACAAATTGGTATTGATATTAACCAGTTAACGACACAGGCAGGGCATGGCTGATGCCAGGATACTTTCAAATAAATAATACCTGCTACGGCATTACCTTTCTTTGAATACAATCTGAACCATGCAAGATCCGTTATTAACAAGAGCCAACGCCGATACTTATCTGTGCTTTGATTTCGGCTATAAAAAAATAGGCGCCGCTGTCGGTCAAACCATCACGGCTACTGCAAGTCCGTTGCAGACTATCCGCTCCATAAATCAAAGCCCGGATTGGACCATAATCAGCAAGCTTATACTGGAGTGGCGGCCTGCAGGTCTGGTGGTTGGCATTTCCAGGCAGGCTGACGGCTCGGACAACCCGATAACACCACGCATGTTAAAATTCTGCCGCCAATTGGAAGGCCGTTATCAACTCCCTGTTTATCAACAGGATGAGACTTTAACTACATTTGAAGCCAAGCATCTGTTATTTGATGAAGTCAACGTTAATGCAGGCAGGCTTTGGGAAGTCCAGGATCAACTTGCTGCCCAGCTTATCTTGCAGACCTGGTTAAATGACTATAAAAAGGATCATTAAGTGCTAGAAATACACGATTTACTCAATAAGCTGGAAGCCGGGCTAAACCGTATCATCGTCGAAAGACAACTGACTAATCCTCTGATGATAGGCATCCGCACCGGCGGCGTATGGATAGCGGAGCAAATGCACCAAAGACTTAATATTACCGAACCGCTGGGGCTGCTGGATATATCGTTTTATCGCGACGATTTTTCGCAAATTGGCGTTAATCCGAATGTGAAACCAAGCCAATTGCCGCAGCACATTGAAGGCCGCAATATTATCCTGATTGATGATGTTTTTTATACTGGAAGAACGATACGCGCGGCTCTGAATGAGATTTTTGATTATGGCCGGCCAAATCAAGTGGTCTTGGGTGTGTTGATAGAGCGCGACGGCAGACAAATTCCCTTAAGTCCTGATTGCGTCGGCGCCAGTGTCACACTCAATGCCGATCAACGTATCAAATTAACCGGCCCCGAGCCTTTGGCTATCCACCTGCAACTAATAGACACGGTAGCATAAACGATGGCAGATAACCTCCAATTGAATGCGGAAGGCAAGCTTAAACACTTTTTATCCATTGAAGGCCTGGAAAAAAGCTTGTTGACAGAAATTCTCGATGTAGCCGAATCGTTTATCGGCATGAATGATCAACAGATTAAAAAAGTGCCGCTCTTGCGGGGTAAAACTATCGTCAATCTTTTTTTTGAAAACAGCACGCGGACACGGACTACTTTTGAATTAGCCGCCAAGCGCTTGTCCGCCGATGTCTTGAGCATGAGCATTTCGACCTCGTCAACATCCAAGGGGGAAAGTCTGCTTGACACCATACGCAATCTGGAGGCGATGTTTGTCGACATGTTTGTGGTGCGTCACGCCATTAGCGGCGCGGCTCACTTTATTGCCCAACAAACCGCCCCCCATATCAGCGTTATTAATGCGGGTGACGGGCAACATGCCCATCCCACTCAGGCCATGCTGGATATGTTCACAATTCGACAGATAAAACAGGATTTCTCTAATCTGAGAGTGGCTATTATTGGCGATATATTGCATTCCAGGGTTGCCCGGTCACAGATTCAGGCATTAAATACCTTGGGCGTCGCTGAAGTCCGGGTGATTGCCCCCAAGACATTGCTGCCCGCGCATGTGGAAAGTTTGGGTGTGAGTGTTTCGCATAGTTTGACCGAAGGTCTTAAAGATATTGATGTCATTCTCATGCTGCGTTTACAAAAAGAGCGCATGACTTCTGCATTATTACCCAGTGAAAGCGAATATTTTAAATGTTTCGGGCTGACTGAAGATAAACTGAAAATCGCCAAGCCCGATGCTATCGTCATGCACCCAGGCCCCATTAACAGGGGCGTTGAAATTGATTCAAAAGTCGCTGATGGCCCGCAGTCAGTCATACTCAAACAGGTTAGCAATGGCATAGCTATCCGTATGGCTATCATGGCAATGGCCATGCAGAAACAGGGTGTCATGTAATGAGGCGAATACATATCAAACAAGGACAGATTATCGATCCAGTCAACAATATAAACCGATTTGGCAGTGTTTATGTTGCTGGCGGTAAAATTGTTTCCGTCACCAACGAGCCCGCTGGTTTTAAGCCTGACACCATTATTGACGCGCATAACCAAATAATCTGTCCGGGTTTTATAGATTTAAGCGTCCGTTTGCGTGAGCCCGGACAAAGCCGCAAAGCGACTTTCAAGAGTGAAACTGTTGCCGCTGCAAGTGGCGGCGTCACTACCCTATGTTTACAGCCGGATACGAGCCCGGTCATAGACACGCCCGCTGTTGCAGAACTCATAAAGGAGCTGGCGGAAAAAGCCGGCTACCCTCAAATCTATCCGATTGCGGCGCTGACCCAGAAACTGGAAGGCACGGAATTAAGCGCCATGTTATCACTTAAACAGGCCGGTTGTATTGCAGTCGGTAATGCTAATCAGTCAGTGAGAAACCTGCTGATATTAAGGCGGGCAATGGAATATGCGGCAAGCCATGATTTGTTGTTCATGTTCCGGCCCAACGATTATTGGCTGGGCAATAATGGGTGCGCTCATGAAGGCGCTGTTGCAACCCGTTATGGCTTGCCCGGTATTCCAGAAGAGGCGGAAACAATAGCGTTGGCACAGTGCCTGGAATTAGTAGAGCTAACCGGCTGCCGGGTGCATTTCGGTCAGCTAAGCTGCAAACGTTCAGTAATCAAAATATATCAGGCGAAAAAGTATGGCTTGAAGGTGAGTGCGGATGTTGCCATCCATCAACTGCATTTGACAGAAAATGACATCATACCTTTTGATAGTAACTATCATGTGTTACCGCCCTTGCGGACCGAAACAGACCAGCAGTATCTAAGAGAAGGCTTGGCCAGCGGCACGCTCAACAGTATTTGTTCAGACCATCAGCCGCATGATATAGATGCCAAGCTGGGTGCATTTCCAGAGACTGCTTCCGGAGTCTCATCACTGGAAACGCTGTTGCCCCTAATGCTGAAATTGGTGGCGGAACACGCCATAACGCTGGAACAGGGCATAGCATCACTGAGCGGAAATCCGGCGCGGGTTCTACATATAAAAAGCGGGGCATTAACAGTTGGTTTCGCTGCGGATGTGTGTATTTTTGACCCGGAATTAGAGTGGCAAGTCAATTCAGACAACTGGAAAAGTCAGGGGGTTAATACACCGTTTTGGGGACAAACACTGAAAGGCCGCGTTACCCATACCTTGCAGGCAGGCAAAATTATTCATTGTTTAGAAAAGTCTGGGTGATTGCCACGGGCACATTTATTTAAAAAATATCCCCTAAACCTAGCCCATCCGAAAGTGTTTTGATTTTTTATCGGGTTATTTCCGTTAAAAAAACGCTCTGTTAAGGAGTTTACAAGGCTTTCCTTTGTACGTTTAAAGCATCTGGAAATATGACTGACTGTTTACGACCCAAAGCTGTCCTTGGCAATTTTAAAAGCAGACATTCACGATTATGAGTCTTTCGAACCCGTACTGACAATTTGATCATACGCCAGCCCGCTATGGCCTTCTCCGCGGCCGGTGGCTTTTTGGGCGCCAATCCAGATAAACACCTGGCCGTTGTTCCAGCGGGTACGCTGAAAGGTCTGACTGACATGCATGCCTGATCGCGGCACCTCTTCTTCGTAAATGAAGAAGGGTTGTTTGGCATCCAGGCCTTGCCGCAGCATTACCGTCCGTGGCCTGACGCGTTCGTAATTGGGCTCGGGATCGTTATTCAGCAACCTAGGCATTGCCGCGCGGCGTAGCTGAATCTGCCGATTGTCGCCTGGGATATGCTGCGGAACAAACGGTATCCAGTTTTCCGGCACCGTGGTCATCAGTTCGTAACGGAACGCGGCCTTCCATTCTATCGGCACCGGCGCCGGACCGATAACCGCCTGATCGTGAAGCATTTGCAGCTGTTGATGATATTCGGCGGCGGCGATGTTACCGGCGCGCGTCCAGCCGCTGGCCATCGGTATGGTGTTTTCAATGCCCCAGACCATGTTTGCCGTTTCGTCGCGAATAAAAGCAATCTGTTCCAACGGTGGGCTTTCTTGAATTTTCGGCACCGTCGGCAACACCAGCAAGGTTAAATCCGCCGGTTCATCGGCCTGACCTTTGATATTTAACGAATACATCGCCCAGCGCTGCCAGGCCTGATCTGAACCGCTGCCGGCCGCTTCGATCCAGAAACGTTCGCCGAAGGTGTTGGTGACCGACAGGCCTTTGATATTCAACACAGAACCACTCGGCACCGTGTACGGCAAAATGAACCAGTCGTTGGCATAGACCAGGCCGAACTCGATCAGCAGCAATTTTGCCAAATCGGTAGTGCCGGGCTTGATGTCGCCGAAATTGGTCTTGCCATCCTCGAAGGCCCACCAGCGAGTATCCGGCATGCCATTAAAGCGCACCGGCGTGGGAATGAAACTTTGCGTGGTGTATTTCTTTTCGACCGGTTGCGGCGGGGTTTGCTGATCGCCAACATCCAAACCGGTTCGACTGGTATCCCAGTCAAAGTTATACCAGTCCAGCCGCCCCTGATAGTATTCCTCGGCGGCCAACACTTTGTCGCCGTCGCCGCCGTCCGGCACCGAACAGCTGAATTGATATTCCAGTCGAGACGGTTGCCAGGCATCGCCTTGCTCCGCTTGCGGCTGCAAATACAGTTTTTCGAACCAGGCCACGAACTTAGGTCCTTCAGTATCGGCTGCCAGCTTTTCAGCGGCAGTCAACGTTGCGATGCTATCGGAGGCCAAATGGCCGGGGTCTGCTTTCAGATACAGATAGAGCGTAGCGCCATCCATCGCCCGGCCGGCGACCGCCTGGAATTGTTGCCAGACTTCCGCATGCGCGCAGATTGCTGCCTGATCTTTGTTGGTCGAATCGGGTTGCAAGATGGGATATTGTGCCTTGAATTTATCGCCGGCGCCGGCAGGCATCAGCTTTAACCATCGTCTGCCCATCTGCAAGCGCAAATCCAAGGAAACCGGTACACCACCGATGGCCCAGGAAATATCGCGCCGCTCCACGATGGCTTCCAGAGGCGTATCGTTATCGAATGCGCGCGCGCTGCCGCCCACGGGTTGATACTTAGTAATGCGTTGCCCCTCGACATGAATCTTCGCCGCCACCGGACTGCCAGCGTCGTCGCCGAGAAACTCGCCCATCTGCCACTGTTTGCAGAGCATCCACAAGGCATCGCGCACTTCGGCGCGCATCGCCCGCTGGAAATTGTCTGTGCGGGGACGGCTTTCCAGGCGGTTGTAGCGGGTCAGGGTCGGAAACAGCAGTTCGCTGTTGAACACGGCGTTGATATTACGGATGGTGAGTTTATCGCTCATGGCTCAGACCGCTTTATTGATAAAGTTATTGACGATAGCCAGATCGGCACCGATTGTGATCGGTTGCCAAGTGGTAGCCAAAATCGTTGCCGGCAGAAACACCGACAGCTCGGTTTTGTCGAGCTGTTGCGGCTCCACACCGCGAATCCTTGCCCTGTCCAGAGTGCTGTGCAAGGTGTTTACCAAATCATTCCACTGCCAGGCGCCGTTGAATTGGGTAGGTGTCGCCAGCAAGATGCTTTGCGGCGGCTCGGCGTTGGGTTTATCAAAATGAAAGGTAATGCCGGTAGTTTCGGTTTGCGCTGGAATGACTTCGGTCCACTCATCCAATAACAGGCCGCATTGCGTTTCTGCCTGATTGAAGTCACCGGCATACAGGGCGGTATACAACAAATTCTCGCGATTGAGTTTTTCCAGCGCGGCTTCCGGAAACTCCAGCGCCAGCCAAGGCGAGCCCGCATCGAAAGGCAACTGGATCGGCCGCAATTCCGGCAAATCGGTCTGCAAGGCCTCGGTCAGAAACAACAGATTTTCCAAATGGTGCATTTTCTCGCGGACCCGCGCCGCGCCGTATAGCCAGTCGTCGACCGGAAAAGCATTGCCGACCACGTTTTTCTGGTGATCCAGCAAACTGGCCCGGTCCGTGTAGGCATTGGTCCATTCATCGCCTTGTTTTTCCTGTACCGAAAACCGGGGCACCAGCACAAATTCGTCGCCAAACACCGTCTTGGCGGCCTCGGTCAACAACAGTACCCGTTTGTCTGCATCCGCTTCGCCGTCATATTCGGTCAGCTTGCCGTCGACTATCGCCAGACGTTTTTGTAAATCAGCGGTAAGTTGCTTCAGCCGGTTATAAATATCCTCGGCCAACACCACGATGGCTTTCTCGATATCCGTCGCCGATGCCGGCTGCAAATCAAAATCGGTAAAAGGTGGAGCCGCTGTCAACAGCGTATTGAAATCGCTGAGCGCTTGGCTTAGCTGGGGTTCGGTGGTTTTAATGAAAGCTTCAAACAGCAATTTTTTATTATCGAACAGGACTTTTTTGGCCTGCACCTCCGCCTGAATCTGCACCAGGGTTTTTCCGGCCGTATCCAGCAATGCGCTGGAAATCAAACGCTCTGCTTCCAACACTACGGCGATGCGTTCCGGGTCGCCGGGTTGCGCCGGCAGGGTTGCGATCAAGGCATCGTAATCGTCCGCTTTAGTTTGCCATCGCTGATTGATGGCCTCAGCCAGTTGCCGCAAGCTATTGAAAATGCCGCTTTTGCTTTCCAGCAAGATGCCAAAGCCGGTCTGCTGTAAACCATATAAGGACAAGGTTTTGCAGATGCTGATCATGGCTTCGATATAACTATCGATGTTCGCCAAAATCGTTGCAGTCACTGGTCCTGCGACCGGAAACACAGCGGTCAGTTGCGTCAACAATGGCTGTAGCGTTGCCGCATCGAAGGCCGCCAGATCGGTTTTCAAAAAAGCCCCCCGGCTCTTGTCTAATTGCATCGCTCCAGCAATGTCGGCACTGGCTTCAGTGGGCAGTGCCGCATCGGTAGCTCGTAATGGTTTGGAACGCAATAGCAAGGCTCTTAAACTGCGTATCATCGGCGCTACTTCAAAAAAGCTGAACTGATTGGCACCTGCTTGCGCGTAACTGATTTCCAGAACCGCATCGGGTAACGGCGCCGGCACAGCGTTTTGCAATACATAATGCCTGACACGGTCTTCCAATTCGGAGCGCGCTTCCAGATTATCTGGATTCACCACATACAACATATCCAGCGGCTGCAGTTCTAGTTGGGCTTGGGTAACGAATTGCGGCGTCGGCAAACCGGTAGTCGGATGCGGATAAGTCACTTTACAGACAATCCGGTTGGCGATAGGTAATCGCGCCGTCAACCAATTGTTCATCGCGGGTTCGGCTTTGACTCGGGGATTATCGGTGGCCGCAACCACAACGTTGGTATCGAAATGCACCGCCACACGATGGGTCAGGCCGATACCGCTACGCGGCGTCTGCACCACGTCGGGAATTGGCGGGAAGGTGGCCTGGCCATAGGCATCCAAGGTCGCCGCGGCGCGATCGTAATTGCCCATCACCACTTGATGAACGCCTTCGGCTATCGCCAAATCGGCCACTGCGTCATAAATGTCCAACAGCCGGCCAACTTCGCTGTTGATCACCAGTTGCTGCGCAGCGTCGGCGGGCGGTAATTTATCACCAAAACCGAAGGGATAGACTTTGTCGGCAGCGGCGGCATTTTTAATATGCCGAATCAGATTCATGCCGTTGACGACGTTGCGGGCTTCCACGGCCTCAATCGGCACGCCATCCAACAAATCTTTAGTGTCGGTATACAGCGGAAACTGCTTGCGTAAGGGGTAAATGAACTGATCGGCTTCCGCAAAAATATAACGGTCGTGCAGGCCTCTTTCGAATTGGTAGCCCAGTAAGGCGGCGAGATTTTGGCCGTTGCGAATACCTTCGATAATATTCAACGCCAATCGTACCCGTTCCGAGGCAAGGTTCACCTTCAGCAAATCGGCTTGCTGATCGTTGGCGTTGGCAATGAAGCCGTTGCGCAATACCGCGGCGGTTACCGCATGGTTGACCGACGGCGCATGAATATAGCCTTGATTGGTACTATCGCTTACCAGCGGCGTTTTTTGGTTGTCGGGAATTTGTTGATTGAAAATTTCATCCAGTTGCGGATCGGTCAATCGGACAGGACTGAGCCCTTTATTCTCTGAACGCACATTCTCCAGCCAGCCATAAGCCCCCAGATACAGGCCTTTTCGGTAGCTGACGCCATCTTCGACGCCTGCATCGTCGCCGCGCCGGGCAAAACGCATCGAGGCCAGCTGAAAATTGATCAAACCGGTCATCCAGGCATCCAGCCGGTAACTGCAACAATCCAGATGTTCGGCCAGCAACCGTTCTAACCGGGCGGTTGGCGTCTGCTGCAGATGGTTTAACGCCCGCAATTGCTCGTCCAAATAGCGGGTGGCAAACAGTTTGCCCAAATTCGCCGTTAAATAATCGACCAACGATTTTTGCGGAACGCCGGTAATGCGCTCGGCCGGCGTGTACAGTAATTGGTAACGGCTTCTGTCCTGGAACGGCTTATTCGCGGAGGCTTTAAGTTGAGCACTTGCCGCTTCGATATGGAAAAAATGCGGTTCGCTACGTAGGGCAAGCCGACTCTGGTTGTCCAGTACTTGCGCATCGTCCATCGCCCGCACGCCGGCATCGTAGTAGCCCAGTTCCAGCGCGTGCTTCAGCAAAATATACAGCAACGCATTAGGGCTTTTATTGTCCTTGAAACCATCCTGCACCCTGACCGTATCGAACGAAAGCCGCGCCCATTCGTATAGCCACTGGATGTAATTACGGTTGTTGTCGGTGGCGATGCGCAACGGATCGCTTTCGGATAACGGCCCTTCCTGAATCATCGGACCCAGCAACTTATTAGCTGATACCTTCCAGAACAGATCGAATAACTGCGGCGGGGTTAAACCATCGTATCCCAATAGCCGCAATCTGTCGAAGGCCTGATTGTGCAGCTCATTGGCCGGCAAAGTTTGCCAGGAAATGAATTTATGCCAGATCAAGGCGATGTTGTGTTCCTGTTTTTTGGTGTTGGCGTAGCGCTGATAAAACCCCACCGAGGCCGGATGCAGCCCAACGATATCCAACAAGGTCTGGTGCGGATCTTTATCCGGGCCGGGCTGCGTTTCGACGCGCGCGACCTGTGCCGACAAACTTGTCCAGGTAGTAGCCAGATTGTCTAGTATGCCCTTGAACTTCCACAACCAATCCTTGAACTCGATGCCACGCTGCTCCTGGAAATGGCCGACATAATCCAGATAGGACACGGTCTCGTCGCCAAACACCCAGCCGATGCGCTCGAAGGCTGAGGTCGGCAAAATCCCGTAGGGTTGACGGCCGATACGGATCGCCGGCAGCATGCCCCGTCCGAGGACAAAGCGGTTAAAGAACCAGCGGGTATAGTAAATTTCGTCATCATTGAATACCGGCTGTAGCAGGGTATCCATAAAATAGCCCAGCGTCGCCGGCCACAGCGCGGCATTCATGGCCCGGGCTTCGCACTGATCGCGGCCACCGGCATGCGGTATTTGTTTTAGCCAATCTGTATCCAGACCCAGACTCTCGGCAAACCACTGGCCGTCGCTTTTATCCAGCCAGTCCTCGGTTTCGCTGAATTCGGCCTTGCCTTTGAAGTAAAAATCGAAACTTTCGTCGGCATCGTCCTGCCGCGTAAAGGCCGAGTTGCTGTCTTCGGTATTATTGGTCGGCGAACCTTGCGGCAGGAAGGCAAAGCCGCTACGGCTGAAATAATGATTTTTAAACAGCGTCTCCAGTTCGGTTTTGCTCTGCTCGGCATCGGAACCCAAGCGCACGCCCAGCACGAACAGGCGATCGAATCCCTGGGCTTGTTCGGCGTTGAGATTGACGCGAAAGCCCATCCCGCGCCTGACCGCTTCATCGAAATCCATCATCCAGCGCAATTCGTCGCCGATGATCAGATTGCCGTGTTCGTCGAACTTGAATTGCGACTCGGTAGCGGCTGTCGGGTCGGGGCTGACCGAAAACGGGCCGTCGAGCGGATTACCGAGTTGATTGAGTATCTCCTGCCACTCGCCGTCGTTGTTACGGTAGCCTAGCAATACCAGCCGTTCCGGCAACAGCTTGGCCTGAGCCGGTTTCATCCATGACTGGGATTTGCTCTGAATCTCGCTCTGGTCTGGCTGATAGACAAACGCCACGCTGACGTTGGCGGTCGCATATGTATATCCGGCGGCGGGTTTTTCCGACAGGTTATAAGGCTGGTATTGTTCCACCAGCACAGCTGCCCGGTCCACACCCACCGCAGCTATCAAGGCATTGAGCGCAATAGTCTGCAAATCCTGGCTGCTCAGAGCTCGCCAAATGGCTATCCAATACTTTTCCAGCTCAGCTTGTTCGGCAAGGGTCAAATTACTATTGGCGGTAACGACCAGAATCAGCTCGCCAGCTACTTTAGACTGGGGCTTGATCGGCAATGTCGCGTCGCCTTCGCTGTCGGTGGCGGACAGAGGGTTCATCGGTCGATAATGTTTGATGATCCAGCCCGCCCGGCCGGCGCCGTGACCGGCGACCAATGCCCGCCAGGCGGCGCGTTCTTCGTCTTCCACACCCGCCGCACGGAAATATTCCCGCCAGAAGATGCCGGCACTTTTGAGTTCGGTTTGCGACAGGGTTTCTTCAAAGGTATCCACAAGACAATCGTCGGGATAGACGCGCACCCATAACTGTTGCCGCTGCCCATCGCGGCCGCCGACGGTTTTGAAACGGGTTTCCAGACGTAGCGGAAACAGCATCACCGGAAAGTCGTCATTCATTTTTTCGATATGCTCGCGCGGATCGGTCCATTCCTCCCAGAATTGCGGATAAAGATCGGCTAATTGGCTTTGCAGATGATCGACGGCCGCCTGGTTTTCCAGCCTTTGACCTTGCAGGTTTTTTTGTGCTTCCATCAACCGCTCGCGGGCTTGCAGATGTTCAGGGTTGTTCGGGTTAAACCAACGCTCGATCTGCGCCAATTCCTGGGTGTTCTGTTTGAGTTGTTCATCCACGCGAAACAGCGCCCCGGCCACTGCGTCGTGCGCGGTTCGGGTGGCAAACAATACTTTTTGTATCTCGTGAAAATCAGGCATCGCAATTCCTGTTTTGTTGCAAATTAGTCATTTGATAATCCCCCATCTCACTGCAACATTTCGCTGGCATGCACCGCCACCATCACCGGCACTTGATAAAGTATGTAAGCCAAGTCCGCAGCGTCGGCGTCCTTGCTCCAGGCGATAAGCTTGTCTTCTTTGTATTGTTCCAGTTCACCGGCGAACTCGGCCTGCGAAGTATCCGTCGGTTCCGTGAGGCCGATGGCCGCAGTGGCGTTAGTAATACTCAGGAAACCGCCATCCGCCAAGCCGGGCGCGGCATCCTCCCAGGCCAGATCGCTCCAGGTATGCTTTTCGGCATTCGGCCCGCCGATATCCAGACCGAAACGCGGTTCCCCAGGACGTTCCTTGATCACGAAATACCAGCCGGGCTTGTTTTCGTCGCCGGGGTGAGAGCCGTCGCTGCCCTTGGCTTCTTGCGAGGTCAAATCAAAACCGAAAAAGTAAATGTCCGGCTCGACTTTGGCGCTGTAGAGCGGGGTTTTCAGGATGTCGCGAGGCGGATTGTCTTCCTGCCCAACTGGAATATCCGCTAACAATCGTTCCTTGGTGTTATCAATGCCGCCGCTGCCGTCTGCGTTCTTGGTTTGCCATTTAGCCTTATGGGCATAAATCACCGCGGTGGGATATTTTTTCAGCAATTCGCCGCGTATCACCAACACCACTTCCTCTTCCTTAGCGCCACCTTGTTCCCGGTTATCATGATCGCCGAGTGTCGAAGTTAACGACCAGCGGTGTAATTCCGGAATGTCTTTCAGCTTTTCCTTCAAGCCGTCCAGATTTTCACCAGTCTGCGGCAAATAGCCGCTGACATCCCAAAACTGCCGGAAATAGCTGCCGCGCATATCAGTAGGATATTCCCGCCACAACAGTTCCCGGGACATTTCGTGATTAAGGCCAACCATATAGGATTCGATGAACTTCTGATTGGTCTCCAACAAAATGATGCTATTTTGTTCGATTAAATTGATGTTGGGCAGAAAATATTCGGTGGATAGATCGACCAGCGGCTTATACATAGGGATGTCAAATTCCGGGTGGTTCATCACCTCGTCGAACAATTCCGGAATAAATTTAATCAAGAACCGCTCCGGCAACAGGATTCTGTCCAACACCAATCTTGGCACCGTGCGGTAGGGGTGCAAATTGGCCACCAACGTCGCCGTGAGCATCGGCATATCAAGAACCTGTTTGGGCGCTTCGAATGCTGCATGGCGGGCGGCGACATCCGCGGTATACATGTCCTTCAACGCCCCTTTGAAGTTGATCGCCGTCTGGCTATCGACATTGCCGGCGCGGGGCTGAAAAGTATCTCCGGGCTCGGCAAGCCGGAAATCCGGGCTTTTCGGCGCGACATCGAACGCCGCCGGCGTTTGGCCCTGATCGGTAAAGATTTGCGGCTCGGCCAATTGGCGCAGGATGTCGCGCATGATCCGGTACAAATAAAACAAGCCGCCTGCCAGTGCAAAAATTAACAGCGACAAGACGATGGCTGGAGCCAATAAGATCGCCAACAATGCCAACAATACTGCTAAGACCAAGGTAGCCGTCGCCAGCCAAGGATAGCGGCGCAGTAAATCCGCCAGCCATTTCGGCCGCGGCGCCGGTTGAACTTGCTCCGCCAATACTTGCTCGGTTTCGATACCGGCGGGCGTGATCTTAGGAGGCGCTGGCAAAATTTCTTGCGCGTTCAAGCGACTGAATAGCGTGGTTGGCGCGATGCCGCGAGCGGTGAAAGGCAGCTTGCTGATCATCCGCGACCGCGGCCGCAGTATTTTGCGCATCTGCGCGGACACGGCGACCTGCGGCACGACACTGGTCTTGATCTGGTGAAACGCCGTAGCGTTTTGTACCATGATCCGCTTCTGCACCGGTGCGCTTAACAGCATCAATTTATCCGGCTGCTTAGCCAGCAAAGGTTGCAGCTGCAAGGTATGCCATTGCCAGCTAGTTTCGCTGGTAAGCTGTGCAAAACGGATAAAACGATTGGCCTTGAGCACGTCGCCGACCTGTTGCCAGGCGGCATTCATGTAATCTTCCTGTTTATTCTGGATGATTTTGGTGCCGAAGGCAGCGGGCATCCGAAAGCGTGGATCCAGATTCAGTTCATGGATCCAGTTTTTGTTATTGGGCAAGTCGTTACCGGCGGCATTGGTCAACAGCCGGTCAACCGCTGCATGCCAGCGTCCATACAGGGGCGGCGTGATCAGAGGATCGGGATCGACGGCGTTGTCCGGATCGGGAATGATTTCGGGATTAGCGCCGGGTTTTTGATAATCGTCCGCGGCATTCAGGAAGCGGGCGATACCCTTTTGAATCGGCTGCGGATAACCGGTTACTGCCCAATTCTCGTATTTGTTGAATTCGTCCGGGTCTTTGATCACTTCCGGCGGCACCCGCAACGCGCCGCCCAGTTTGAGGATGCCGCCCAATTCGCCGTCGGGATCGATGCCGAGGATATTCCAGCCGGGTTGCTGCACATCGATATCCCGCCGCCCGATACGCTCGTCGGCGGGTTTAGCTTTCAGCAGGCGCACCAGATATTCGAAATCGCCCACGGTGCCGGTACGAAAATACCAGCGATGATAATAGGGAAACTCGCCTTGATCGGCTTTTTGGCCCCAGGCGTATTGACTGGCAAAGTCCGGGTTGACCTCCAATCCCAAACCGGCCTGCCGGCCGCTTTCGTAAGACGGGATCAGAAAAGCATGGTAGGCGGCGTTGGCCTTGAGCTTGCGAGGGCAAACTATCCGGCAGTAGGCGTGATCCTGGTTTTCATGCAAGACATTATTCAATTTAGGCAGCACGGCATTCATGTCGGTGGACAGGATTTCCCCTTCATTGGCGGCCAAATCCTGATTGACGTGAACGTGCGCCCAGGCCCAAAGCTGATCCGGTGGCGGAAAGCTTGCCGCGGCATTGACGACCTGGATAAACGGCAGCGGCCGGTCTTTTATATTGGCACCGTCGGTGAATTCGCTTTCCTCCAACACCACCAACGCCAGCCAGGGCCGTAGTCTATGTTTGGCGTCATCCGGGCGATTCGGGGTGTAACGCCAGGCAAAATCTTCGTCGTAAAAATCGATATAGGGCAGATAGTTGGGCTCGAAATTGGTAATCCAGTTCAGCGGCTCGGTTTTGAAAATAGCCCGGCTATCGATGCCGACAATATCGCCGGGCCCGTAAAGCTGCACCGCTCTATCGATTTCCTGTGTTAAAGCGGCACCGCCGGCAACCGGCGTACCCTCCACGCTTAGCTTCAACTGAAACGACGCGCGCAGTTTCACCGGATCCTGATCGGGCTGTTGGATTTTATTGGCCAACCCGGTGCGCAGGTAAGGCAGAAAGGAATAAGTACCGATTGGTTTAGCCATACGTCAATCCTTCTCCGAACAACGGTTACAGTGCTGCATCTCAGGCCTCGGCGGTCACTTCGTGCTGCGGAATTACATGCAGAGTTTCATGCAATTCGGGACGTAAGGACAGTTGCTCTTGTATGAATTGTTGAGCCAAGGTCTCACTGGAAAAATACATCGCTTGCGTGCTGTAGGCGCGGTTGTTTTCCGCTAATGCCACGGTAAATCCACCGTCTTTGACTTGCAGTTTTTCCGAAAAAGGATCGAGCTGCGACCGGTGGTTTTTGGACAATGCCGATTTGCTGATCGCTGAACCTTGCAGAAAATGCGTGAAAAAGCCGAAGCTAAAGAATTTGAAGCGCAGGCGGAAGCGCTTGAAGTTATTGTCGATAATGATTTGTTCGTAACGGACTTTGCGTTTGGCCAATTTGGCCGAACCCAAGGTCTGCGCGCCGGAAGCCAACTTCAAGCCGCTATGTAAAGGATCGAAAGCCTGTTGCGATAACTTATCTGCATCGCTCATGTTAATGAATTGGGCCTTGGCAAACTGCTCGTCGGTATCGCTGACCTTGACCAAGTCGCCGCTGGGCACCAGTTTGAACTGATTGGCATCCGACGGTTTCTGACTACCGACTTTGTCAATCCTGATATCCAGCGGTGCCGCGCGCTGGCTGACCCGCAACGTACCAAGCGGATGCAAGACCTGCGAACTTTCCGTCTCGGACAGCTTGCGTAACGACACTAGCAGATTATTGCCGACCGGCAATTCGGCAATCCAGTTTTGTTGTTTTTCCAGTTCGGCCTTGAGTAATGGCATCACCGGAATCGGCGGCAAAGTCGTATCCTGGCTGTCGCCCCAGGTGACGTCAAAATCGGCGGATACATCGAAGAACAGGAAGCTGATGGAGCCGCTGCCATGCGCGCGCCAAGGAGTCGGACCTTCGAGCGTGAACTGCAGGGAAATGCTGAACAACCCCATTCCGAACACTTTTAGCGAAACACCCGCCGATATTTCGATGATGAAATAAAACGGCGAAAACTGGAACAAGGCATCGAAGGTCATATGCCCTTGTACTTGGGCTACACCAACATCGATCATCAATTCGGTATTTGATCCGAACTGAACGGTATTGGAGGTAACCGCGAAATAGCCTTCAGACCTAATGCGATAAACAGGCGTATTCAGGATATCAATTGCAATTCGTCTGGGACTAGGAAAAGGCAGTGGCGGCGGGTTGAAGCGGGGATGGAAACCGCCGACCGACACCACGAAATTAGCATCGTCGCCCCAGGCCACCAGCAATCCCATGTCGCCTTCGATAGTCAGAAATAGCACCCGCGATTCGAACAAGGTGGCAAAGAAATACAACCGCTGTTTATCGAACTCAATGGCACCGGCAAAATTGACTTGAATGACGATCAACGGCGCTTCTTCGGCCGGCAAAGCGACTTTCAAAACCCCCAGAATCGCAATGTTGCCGGGGATTTCGATGATCACCCCCAGCGAAACGCTGATCAGCGTCGGCGTACCCCAACCCAGTTTTGCCATCGGCCCAATCAAAAACTTGCCGACATAGGGCGGGAAAATCAATCGTAAATCGCTAATGATGCGCGGCGCGTTGGCTACCGGATTATCCGGAAACATGATGCTGTTGATCGCCCCGGTACGCACACCTTCCATCAGCGGCGGCAAATTCATGGTGCGGTTCAATCCCAACAACCCGCCGAGGCCAATCAGCGTAAAACCGAACCCTAATTGAATGCCGGTACCAAATTCAGCGGTGATGATAATCAGCAACGAGAAACCTTTGGAACCGTCGGGCATTTTAGTGGTGATCAGGCCGATGGCTTTGACAGTAACTATCTCGGCGATGGCCAATTCCATGATGCCAGCATATTCTTCGCGGTCGAAATCAAAGTAAAGATAACCACCGCCGACTACGATTCCGGTATCCAAAGAAAGCCCGACACCATTGGGCGGTTTAAAACCCATAGTTATGTCAATCGGTCCGGCATTACCGCCTCGGTCTTCCTCAAAGGCAAAATCTACGCTTAACCCGATATTTTCAACAACGCCGACCAGCGGTCCCAAAGCGGCCTTGATATCGGTTGAGATCGCGGTAGGAAACTTGTTGTTCTCGATACCTACCGAAAAAGTCAGCGTGTTAATTTCAATCGGCCCAAGATCGACGTGAAGCGGCAACTGAATTTCAAGCGTGCTGCTGCCAACGAAAACCAAGCCTTCCTTTGACGAAAGCGCAAAACCAAAATCGAAGTTCGATTCTAACCGGACACCGCCGAGGATCTCAACGATAAATCCATCGGCGTTTTCCATCGAGATGAGCAGCTTGCCGCCACCGACAGCGCCGCCTATGTTCAAATCCCCTTCCGATTTTCCGGAAGACGATTTGAAATGGCCGCCAATCACAGCCAGGAATTTCCGCACCTCCAAACGACTGCCACCCGGATCGCCTATGATCGTATAGCCCTCAGCCGCTGCCATTCTATCGGCGGTCAATTTCGCTTCCAAACCGCCTTCCAGTACGTCGGACAAGGCGGGTGGAATAAATGTAAATTTCCCATCCGGCTGAATTATCAGCTCGGTATCGAAAGGCAGTCTGAAATCTAGGTTGATTTCAAACTTCAGGTCTTGAACGGTAACTGCAATCGGTCCCGGGTTAATATTTTGCCGAAGCGCGACAGAAAGGCCTTTCGGATTGACATCGGTCTTGGCTTTGATGTCGATGATACCGATGCCGAGTTTCGGCGGTACAGCCAGGTCATCAAAAAAAGCAGGAACGCTGAGTCTGAGCAATAAACTTTCTAGACGTTCGAGAAGCGTTACGCCGGTAAAACTAGGATCTCCCCAGCCATAAATCGAACGCAATGGGTCCGTCGGCGACTTGAGCCATTGACCAACCATAGCGAAATCGAAGGTCGAGATGGTAAAAGGCGGATTGTTTGGATCGACAGAGCCTGGATTGTGCTGCTCGCGTTGCAGAATATTTAATAATTCCAGGAACTCATTTATCCCTATTGCACTATCGAGCGCCTTTACCATCAGCAAATTGAACAGACGTTCGGGCAGTTTATCGACGGTAGCGGGCGGCACCGATCCAAGGCCGACGACAGCAGTCTTTATGCTATCGATAGCGTCAATCGCCTTCGCGATCTTCTCTATAATTTCGACGGTTTTGGTTACTATCTCGGCAACGTTCTCAGTATCGATCGCCGTCGTCAATGCGGCCGCCAATTGCAAGAGGTCTTTAGTGTTGCCGACGGCATTTTGCAGCGAACCAGCGAGCGAATTTGTTTGAGCGGCGGTAACGATGATACCGAGTTCGGCGAGCGTCGCTCTCGCTCTCTCAGGTGCAAGTTCACGCTGCAGCGGATCAAGCAAGCCAGCGATTTGTAGCACAATGGTTTGTACTGTGCCGGCGGTGTTACTCATACCGTTTCACCGGAATCTAGTGTCGAAGGTTCTTTTTTTACATCCCGCTGAACGTCCGACTGATCTACGTCAAACTGTTTGACCAGCTCATGTAAATTATCGAGTTGACCGGTACGGCTAAAAATTTCCTGACCATATTGATCCAGAGCATTTCTCAATTCCGCGCTACCGTGTTTCGACAGAATATTTGCCATGTTTCGCAGCAGCGTTTCTCGGTCTACGCCTTCGACTTCGCGGGGCACTATGTGCTCGGGATCCCGTGCGTTGTTGATCAAGTGACCCAGGAATGCAGGGCCATTATTGCGATGCCAGACGACCGTTACCGGGCGGCGGCGATTGACCAGTTCCACCACTTCCATCCGGTGAGTTTTGATCACGCCGAATATCTCGCGTCCTCGTTCAGTACGAAGAAATTTTTCTCGCAAAAGCGGCGTGTGATTAAAACCGCCTTCGGTGATGACTCCGGGTACATCAAAAAACGTATCCGCCGCGGTATGAGGGTTAGCCGTCGTAATAGGCGTGACGCCTAGTTTGTCGAGGACAGGGTGAATGAGGCAAGCCCCCGCTATCTTAGGATCGTCACTTGAACCACCAAACACAAGTCCGATAATTTCATTTTTAGCATTAATCAGAGCGGCACCGGAATCACCCTCATCTGCGAACCGAAGGATGCCTTCACAATCATTCTCAGTCGCTTCGATCCCAATTAATCCTTGTTTAGTACCATCTAGCGAAGGCACTCCAACATCTGTTACCTTTCCAACCGTGCGACCGGTTCTACCACCAACTTTATAAACTACGTAAGGACTTCCGGATTGCAAATCGGAATGCTTTAATCGAGCAACATTGTCAATAGCACTATTGCTCGTACCATTGTTCCGAGTGATATTGAGACCCAGAATGTTGTTTTTGAAATGAACACCACAATTTGTGTTGCACCAACTAGAGATACTGATGTCAATCTTTGCAGTCGCGGCATCAACCCAGTATTGCGCTGCAAGCTCCCCTGTATATTGAAAGTTGTGGTTGCCTCTCAATCCCGCGTTATCAATTTTGCCAATAGGATGTTGGTGTTCAGGTCTCGTATCTAGCGTAAGAACATTGCCATTCATTACCAATTCAGGTTGATAGACGGTATCTCCGACCACTCCACCATTAGCCATCAGTACATGATGGTTAGTTACCAGCACGACATTTTCAGGCCCACTTTGACCATTGATGGTCCCAAAAAAGCCTAGTGTCCCAATACCAACACCATCTGAACCAGTTTTTTGATTAGATATGTTTATACCTCCGACGAGCGGCGAGTGATAATCTTTATCCCGACAATCAACAAAATCTACAAAATCTGATGCTTTGACAACATCAGTAGCAACGCCCTTGAAATCTGTAGGAATAATCTCTTCGGGCTTTAACTTAGCCTTCTCTTTTTTCTCCGCGACATAAACACGGAATGAAAGAACTTCAGTCGTCTGACCAGCAACGCGCTTGAAACCGTAGCCAACGCCAATTACGCCTGGATACTTCTTGAACTCAGCCTCAGCTTCGCGATGAAGTCGCTCAATCTCCTCTTGAGTCATCATATGGTCCTCCAGTGATTTCTTTGTTCATTGTTCAAAAGAGTCAATGAAATTGGTAATTCTTTAGTTACGTAAACGCAAGGTCATAGGCTAAAGGCGTCACGTTCAAACGTGCAATAACTGGATGAATGTGACAAGCAAAGGCTTCGGACTTGCGGCTCAAGCTTCTGCCCCAAAGCAGACCAATGGCCCTATCAAAATGATCCACGATCAAGGCACCCGAATCCCCTTCCTCCGCAAAACTTAAATCTTCCCCATCGGCACGAATAACCATATTGTTCTCGCGTCGCTTACCATCCGACCCGGTGACTGGCGCCATCACATCCACGACTCGACCAATAACAACACCCAATTGTTTTCCTTGCCCCGCTTTATGCACCCGCAACTCTCGGCCAGCAAATGTATCCAGCGCATGAGCACGCCCGATGCTTTTGAAATGCTTTTCTCCAGGATTTCGCATTACCCTGCCTGGGCTAAGAAACTGTGCGGAAGCGCAGTCTATAAAATATTCTGCGATGGATTCCCCGGGGTAATGATAAGCATAGTTTCCCTCAAAGCCTTCATCCGCAATTTCGGCAATTGGATTAAGTGTATCTCTTTGAAAATAACATCGGCCTTCATGTTGCCTGTAACTTGGCTGGTAAATTAAGTCACCCTTTTGCGCTCCATGAGCAAGCAAAACGTGTCTATTCGATACTAAAGCCAAATGCTGTCCTGAAGTAGAACCATGTGGCACAGCAATAAAACCTAATGTACCAATGCCTGACCCATCAGCTAAGTTCGTCCCTTTACCAATAACGCCTTTCAAATTGCTAACTTTCGCACTGGCTTTAAGTGCCGGAATATCCCCAGCGCAAGTGTAAGGGGCAGATATTGGAGACCCGACTCTTTCAAGTAGAACATCCGTGCGTATTCCATCTATGTAACTCGGAATAACGTCTGCGTGATGAAGCTTGATTCGGGGAACCTTCTCACGCACATAAACTCGCAATGCAGGCGTATCAGTCACTTCACCCTGAATTTCCTTCCAGCCAACCCCCATCCCCACAACATGTTGATAATTGTGTAAACTCCGCTTGAGGTATAGGAGTAGCTCCGGACACATTGTAAGATTTACGAGTAATAATAAGTTTTCTGTAAAAACGTTGCTGCCGTCATCCATGCTGGTAACTGTAATTGGCTATTTACATTAACAGGCGGATGATATCTCCCTGCAACGGCAGTTTCACCGGAATGGTCTTTGGGTAACACCATCTCAATTACGACCATAAGCGCTTGATTCATTGCTCGCCTACCTTGTCATTTTTGGTTTCAACAATGTGGGTCTCCTTGATTACAACGTATTCACCCTCCAAACCTCCTGGTCGAGCAGATTTACGCAGTTTACGTCGCAACCACCAAATCCAGAGACCTAGAGTGACACCGCCGAAAAGAAATAACGGAAAAAAAATGGAGAAAAAGAAAGCACTAAAAAATGCTATGGCGATAAAGGCGGGAACTGAGATTAGATAGATTATCCAGCGGCTGACAGGAAAAATATGCACGGTTTCACTGCTCAAAGCCTCTCTCTTCCCTTGCTTCAAGGTATACCGGATTTTTATTTCTCCACGATCTTCTGTCATATCGAACCCATTTATCACCTGATTTTATACAGGCTTGTTTTTCAGTTTGATTGAACCAACTCTAGGTAGAGCGATCAACAATTAACTTATCTGTTAAGTTGTCATTGATATGAGCTTTAACTATGCTCCTGTAATTAAATTAATGTCAATCATTTTTTCTCGTGAATTAAATCCATCATTTCATATTTAATTGTTTACCGTCACCGAGTGCCTCATTGAGCATCCTGAAACCACTGCCTTTTTGATCTACGGAACGAGTAACTGTCGAATCCTAAAATAGGTCATATTGAGCCGGTTGTAAAAGATGTTCAAAATCGAAACATTAAGCTGATTTGAGTCTAAGATCGTTTATGATCGACGTCTGTGAAAAAATCCGCAAGAAAAGTTTGTAGTTTTTCACTTGAAAAAATACAAAAAAGAGGTTTTACATAAATGACCGTCTGCTATTAGAAAAATAGCGAAGGTCTGGAGTTGGCCGGGATTTGCCCGTCACACTGCACAACAATCAGCGTCAGCTATCGGGAAACGCTTGCGTTAGCAGTCGACCCTTTGCGGTCATTGAAATTCAAACGCAAAAGTACCGTCCCGAACCCACGGTAAATTTGTTCTCCACCCACCGCTCTAATCCTGAGCAACCAACAGCGCAAGAGTTTTTCGTCATCTTAAGGTAATCAAAAACCAGTCGCGTGTTTCGAACCAGTTCGCGTATTTTCTGCGCCACGCAGTCAGCACCTTTGGATTTGATGAGGCCGACGGCAAATCGGCGCAGCCGGGTGATGTTCTCGGGACCGTGTCCGGTGCGAATGCGGCAGCGGTCTTCGTTGTAGTTCCAATCAATGACGTAATGGCAACTATTTTCTATACTCCAATGCTCGCGGTTCGTCTTGAGGACTTTTTCGGCATTGGCCTTTTCCGGCGTGCAACTGGTCACTCCGTAAACGACTTCGCGGCTGTATTTGCCGGTTTTCTTTTCGATGCTTTCCCGCTCGATCACGAAGGCCTGGCCGACGTGGGGGAAATCGAGGTAACCGTTAAGCGCTGTGGTTGTCCGGATTTTGCGGATTTCGATGCGACCGTGATCGGCTGGGGCGATGTCGGTGAAGTCCGGCTCTTGCCGGTTCTCGAAGAAAAGGGCACTATCCTGGCGTAACGTGAGCTGGTTATTTTTGACGGTGAAGTGATAATCGGCCTCGCGATTGACCACATAGTCAGCGAATGATTCGCTCATGATGGGAGGATGAAAACTCTCATGAACGACACACAGCTTGAAACGCTTGACGAAGCTCGACAATTTCTGGAAGCTACCGAAGCGGTTAGCTTCCAAATTGAAAGCAAAAACACGCGCTATCGCTGGCTACAGCATACATTGGTGAAGTTTCGCTATCTGCAACTGAGCAAGACTGATAAAGGGTTGATAACCCGTTACCTCCGGAAGCTGACGGGCTATTCGCTAGTCCAAGTAAAACGTTTGATCGGACGTATGGGAAAACCGGTCGTCTGGTGCGTAAGCGACGAACTGCTAAGGGATTTCATCTAAAATATGCGCGCGAGGACACGATATTGCTTGCTGCCCTCGATGAGCTTAATAAAACACTATTCCACAAAAATGGGCGCCGCCCATTAATGAATTCAACCAAACCTATCTCAACTTTTATATTAACTATCACCGCCCTTGTTTCTTTACCGAATTGATCGTGTAAATCAGCACCTACAAAATCCTGCCTTCCGTATAGACAAGTTAATCCGACAAAGTAGAATTAGTCGTCACGATTTACTTCATTTAGGATTTGCTTTAAAAACGGTAGCGTTAATTTGCGTTTGGCGGCTAATGACGCACGATCCAGCTTTTTCAATAAAACCCACAATGAAGATAAGTCCCTGTCATAATGGGTGAGTAGAAAACGGCCTACTTGGGGCGATATTTCAAAACCCATTTGACCGGCTTTGAAAATTAAGGCAGTGATTCTTTCCTCATCGGATAACGGCTGTATTTTTAACGTCAATCCCCAGTTAAGGCGGGTTTTAAGATCAGGTAATTGGATATCAATTTTATTGGGCGGGCAGGATGCCGATAAAATGAGCGTGTGACCCTGATCGCGATGCAGATTAAAAAAATTAAAAAAAGCCTGTTCCCATGCTGGGTTGCCTGCAATGTGCTGAATATTGTCGAAACAAATAATATCAAGCTTATCCAGTCCACTTAACATTGCCGGATCGGGTAACTCAAAAGCTGAGAAAACAAAATAGAATGAACTGAGCTGTTGGCTTTGCGCCTGATGGCAGCAGGCTTGTAGTAAATGGCTTTTGCCTTGTCCTGATTGGCCCCATAGAAAAATCTGCCGTTCACCATTACCCTCAATGCTTTTTTTTAAGTGATTTATAACCTCCGGATTACTGCCCGGAAAAAAATCTTCAAAAGTCTGGTTAGCCCTAAACTCAAAGTGTAAGGGAAGTTGCCTTGTTAATGTCATCCCTGTTTACCTGAAAAGCGGACATAGAGTGTTGTACCGAAAAACAGAATCAAACTGAAGATGACTTCCAAAGAGGGGTATAAGCGCCCAGTGGTGGTAGCGTAAGCTTCTATCGTACCGTGAATGAAATAAGCCATGCTGACATATCCCATCCAGGCGCAACTTCTGGGGTTACGGCTCAAAAAACCGCGCATTGGCAATAACAAGGGTGTTATGGTGATTAATAACACTAACGCAACTGGAAATCGGGGGGGGGATGCCAAGACTGTGTTCCATAGCATTAATAAAGCAAACAGGCTCAAAAAACCGGTCAATGCAAGAGTGTGAAAATAAATTGGTTTTATATTCATAAATCTTGCTTCAAACCTGTTTTAAAAGGAGTGCTGTTTTAGCCAAACGTGTTCCGAGCGCCAGGCACAGTTTTTTTTCATGATCTGTTAATCCGGCATGATCAAAGGACAAGTGACTGGGGCCATAGGGTGTGCCGCCAGATGTTGTTTCACGCAAAGCAGTTTCAGTGTAAGGCAGGCCCATTAAAAGCATCCCGTGGTGCAGCAGCGGCAGCATCATGGATAATAACGTGGTTTCCTGTCCACCATGCATACTTCCGGTAGACGTAAATACGCAGGCCGGTTTGCCGATTAAGGCGCCGGAAAACCAGATTTCAGTCGTGCTATCAATAAAATATTTGAGTGGTGATGCCATATTGCCAAAATGGGTGGGACTGCCTAGTGCCAAGCCATCACAATGCTTTAAATCATCAAGAGTTGCATATATTGCACCGTGAGCGGGAATGCTGTCTGCCGTCTTTTCACAAACGCTGGAAACGTCGGGAACCGTTCTCAGAACAGCCTCAACCCCGTTAACTGCCTCTACGCCGCGGGCGATATGATTGGCCATGTCTGCGGTTGCGCCATTGCGGGAAAAATATAGAATCAGGATTTTTGTCATAACGATTAAGCGTTAGGGATTATAAAATAATAGCGAGGACTGCTTCCGGTGGACGGCCTATAACCGCTTTGCCATTGGCAACAACAATCGGGCGTTCAATGAGTATGGGATTATTGACCATGCCGTTAATCAGCGCTTGCCGATCCAGGGTTTTATCATCCAAGCCGTTTGCCTTGTATTCGGCCTCTTTCTTGCGCATCAGTTCACGAGGCTCCATGCCCAGTTTTTGTAGAATGTCATTCAGTTCCTCCGCGTTGGGAGGTGATTTAAGATATTCAATGATTTCCAGATCAATGCCTTGCTCTTTAAGCAATTGCAAGGTTTGACGTGATTTGCCGCATCGCGGATTGTGGTAGATTTTAACGGTCATGGTTCACACACTCACAGGGCACAAGTCCCCAATAAAATAAAAAACTATAATAGCATTTTTAACAAAATGTACGCTTGAAAACCATGTGCTATATAAGCATTTGTTTTTAGTGACTCCAGACATTCATTAATAAACTTAAGGAACGCGCAAAAAATAACTTGGGAAAGTGGTGTCCAAAAGTTATAATTTGTGGAAAAAACCTTGTCCGCAATTGCCAAATGATAAAACCTTACTCCAAAGATATTGAAACACTGATGCAAGAATTGTATGGCCGTTTATCGGAGAAAGATAGACGTATATATGCAGGGGTCGAAGCGTTAAAGTTTACCTGCGGTGGCATTAGCTATATAGCTGGGCTTTTTGGCTGCTCAGAAGATACCGTTTCGATGGGGATTAATGAACTTGCCGAAGCAGAAGCTGTGCCTAAAAACCGAAATAGGAAAACAAGAGGGGGCAGGAAGCTTACGCTTGAAAAGGAACCTGATATTGGTTAGGTAATTTCGAAAATTTTGAGCTGCTCTTTAATCCCTATCCCCAAAATAGCCTAGTTTGCCATTCGGCGGCCAGCTAGCAGGCTTTGCTGCAAAGCGTTGTTGTCTGCCCACAAATCGCCTGACAGCAGACGTGCGATATGGTCTTTCAATTCCGGATCGCGGTCGGCTTCAAAAAAAAGATTGTGGACGATGCCGGATTGGTAGAACCGCTCTACAAACAAGCGCATGGTGTTGAAACCCAGCAGGTAATCCTCGTCGTCGCCAGCGTGTAAAAGGGGATCGGCTTCGCGCCCTTCTTGTAGTCCCTGGTGGACTTGATCTGCGACGCGGGCCGCGCTGGTGAAGGCAAGGAACACTCCGGAAGAGAAGACCGGGTCGAGAAAACCGGCCGCATCGCCGCAGCAGGCATAGCGTAGACCGTAACGACTTTGATTCGTGTAGCTGAAATCCGCCTCGACGCGGACAGGCGCAAATTGCTCCGCCCCCTCCAACAAACGGGTCAAAATCGGCGAGGCCTTAAGATAACGGCGTAGCAATTCCTCCAACTCGCAATCCTTGGGCCGGTCTTTCTGCACGACAAGACCCACGCTCAACCGCCGCCCGGATAAAGGGATGATCCATATCCAGCCAATGTCCACGACAGGCACATAAATACTGCCTGAACGGAACAGTTCTTCGGCCTCTTCGCTGGGCGAAATTTTCTCGAAGTGGGTATACACGGCGAATTTTCCCAAGTTTTCGATACGCTCGATGGACTTGCTTTTCTTGCCCATCAGGGCGCTACGACCTGTGGCATCGACAAGGTACCGGCTACGGTAGCCGGCCTTGCCGGTAACAATGTCTACCCCATCCGGCAGGCAGGAAACCTCCAGAACCTTCTCTTCTTCATGGGTTTCCACGCCATGGACGGCGGCGTTTTGGAATAATAACTGGTCGAAAGGGCCGCGTTCCAACTGATAAGTCTTGCGGTAGACGCTCAAGGGAAAATACATACGCTGACCGGTACTTTCGTCGATGAACACCGCCCCGCTCTTGAACTGGTTACCCTGACTCCAATCAATTCCTAACCTTTGCAACACCGGCTCGCTGAAGGGCAGCATGGATTCCCCAATATGGAAGCGCGGATGTTTGTCACGCTCCAACAGTAAAACCTTACGGCCATGCTGGGCCAGCAAGGTTGCCGCAGTGGAGCCGGCTGGGCCTCCGCCGGCAACCACTACGTCATAGTCAAAACTATTTTGTTTATTATCGATCATGATCTTTAAGCCTGTTAATTTTTTATATCCGGAAAACCGTTTTCAGTTGGATCATAGATGGCTTTGTAAACTGTCAAGTTAACGCCGCCAATTTCTATTCCAGTAAAAGTTATTCTACCTACGCCTTTGTTAAACCCCTCTATACGCATGTCATCGCTGCCAAAATAGAAGGGGGTATCCACATTTTTCCGGTTTGGTACTTTTTATTATACGTTGACTGGCCGAGGATGCTATGCACTTGGTCTTGGCCCATGCCAATCTTGATTTTGGCAAAAGGGGCATTAACAGGGATATTCCCCTCAATGCGCGATTCTGGCAAGGCGCTTGATGCGACTGGATTATTATTAGTCGATGCACAACCTGTAAAGAGCATAAAAGTTACGAGGACTGTAGAAACGTTATAATCTTTTATAGCAGTCCTTGATAGTTAATTTGAAATTTTTTAATAATGTTCGCTGACGTGGAGGATAGGTTTCATCCTCAAAATAAACGTCTGGCAGATGGGATGGAAGCCTAACAAATCCGGACTATTCTGTAAAATGTTAATCATGACGGGGCTGGAATAGTGTTTAATGGGCTTACCCTGGCCTGCCAGCCGGGGACAACCGTGGAGACTGGGATGTTTTGCGCCGCCCCTCCCGCCGCAGCCAAGCCGAGCAGAGGAATGACGGCCAATACGGGCGTTCTGGCTGCCAACGATTCAAATAATGCAGAGAATGCCTCCGCGTCAAAGTGCGGACGGCCAATATGCGCGATGGCGCCGTCCACGGCCTCAGCCGCCAACACCAAGGCGCAGGCAAAGGCCAACTCGCCCCTGACGGTATCAAGGTACGCCGGCCAGCGTTCATCGTAACAGACCAGAAGCAATTCTCCCCCATGACAGCTCAGTTGACACCAAGCTTCCAGCAAAGCCATCGCAAAGGTGTCACAGCCCGCCGCTAAGCTGCTGGAGGGCTGGGTACATTGCTGAGCGATGCTCCAATAGCCCGCCGCCGTATTCTGTACCGAATTATGGAAGGCGCTAGGGGAAATAACACCCTCAGGCTTAACCAGTTCGGTGCAAAGCAGATCGGTGGTCTGTATTTCGCCTGCAACGCTGGCGAACACTGCGGGAAGTGCTGCGGCTGAGCGTTGGGTCTCGACACATACCGCTGATGCAACACTGAATGCAATTTGCGTAGCTTGACTGGTACGCCGGCGTAACATCGGCGGAATGGAATCGCGGTTGATGTCGAAGACTGGAAAAGGCAGGCTAGCCCGCAGTCCGGGGTCTGGAGCGCATGCGCTATAACCAAGCAAGCTCATACATTCCATCAGAAAGCCTCCAGCAACACACTGGCGTTGTTGCCGCCGAAACCGAAGGCATTGCTCAATACCAGCCTGGGGCGCTGATCAAGAAGCGGCGTTGCGATAACCGGACAGGGACATTGCGGGTCGGGTTGCTCGTAACCGCAGGTGCCAGGCAAGAAACCCCGCTCCAAGGACAGCAGGCTGACCACAGCTTCCACCGCTCCAGATGCCCCCAACGTGTGGCCGAGCAAACCTTTTACGCCGCTGCATGGCGGTGGCTTTGGGAATAAATGGTTTATAGCTTTGGCATCAGCCAAATCATTCAGCATGCTGGCGGTGGCATGTAAATTGATGTAATCGACCTGGCTTACATCCCTCCCCGCCAGTTGCAAGGCCTGGGACATAGCCAAAACCGCCCCAGCTCCATCCGGGTGCGGAGCGCTCATGTGGTGGGCATCAGAGGATTCACCCACCGCCAGAAGCCGAGGGCGGACGGCGTTTTCCGGGTTAAGGCGTTCGAGCAACAATAGGGCCGCCCCCTCGCCTATGCTGATTCCCCTGCGCTTGGCATCCATGGGGCGGCAGGCTTCGGGAGAAACCAATTGCAAACTGTTGAAGCCGCACAATGTCAATCGGCACAAGCTGTCCACTCCTGCCACCAGAACCGCGTCGCAAAAGCCGGCCGCGATCAATCTCTGCGCTGCCCCCAAGGCTTTGGCGCTGGAAGAGCAGGCGGTGGAAATGCTGTAGCAAGGGCCTTGCAATCCCAATTCGAGGTGAAGAAATTCGGCAGTAGCCTGGGCGGTCTGGATTTTCAGAAATTGGAAACCGGCCGGCATGACCCCTTTACTTTGAAAATGGGCATAGGCGTTCTCCGAGTCGTAGATGCCGGAAGTACTGGTACCCAACACCAGACCAACCCGTCCGGGCCCATGACTTGCAATAGCGTGTTCCACATTGGAGCGGAAACCGCCTTGATCCAGCGCCTTGAGAGCCAACCTTGCATTACGGCTATCATAAGCCTTTAGGCTGGGGCGGAAGTCCGGCAAAGGTGAGGTTACCTCGCCCACCAGTGTCTCGAACGGAATTTCGAACAAACGCAAAGGCTTAAGACAGCTTCGGTTAACAATCAGGCTTAAGTACAAACTTTCCGCATCGTCCCCGGCGGCGCTTACGCACTGGTAGGCCGTAACAGCGACGGGGGGTATGCGTGGCTGCATGGTCATCAACGGGCCGGTTTTTGGATGAGCAAAGGGCATAACAGGAATCCCAGCGTAACGCCCAGACTCACGGACAATGCGAGAATCGGCAACGTCGGCGTCTTGCCCAAACCCAAGGCGCCGAAGGATGCCAAGGTGGTCAAAGTGGACGCGGCGATGCCATGGTAGGTGACATCTGAATCCTCTCCTCGATTATCCATAAAGAAGATGCCGTAATCCACGCAGAGGGAAACCGACAGCAACAGGCCGATCACATGCAGAAAACTCACTTCCTCTCCCATCAGCGCCCAAATGGCGAAGATGAACAGCACCGAAGCGACAGAGGGCAGCAGGGTCAAAACCACTTTGCGGATATTGCGTTGTTGCAGCAGGATGAACAACCCCATAATAGCAATGCCGATGGCCAGCATCAACAAAGACCTGTCCCGATATTGACCTGCCAGTTGATCCAACTGGTCTTTCTGGCTGAAATAACGGGCTCCTTCCAGACCCGCCAACCCTTCAGCCAGTTTCACGGGGTCGTGCTCGCCCAGCCAGATGGATAAGGCTATCCCATTTTGACCCTCTATCATCTGGCCGGACAGGATATGGCGTACCGGCGAGGCCAGAACCGTTTCGGGACGCAAGGGCCCTGCAATGGGAGGCAGCAACCCGCCAAGTTTGTCCAACGAGAGGCCGGCCTTGACCAGACCAGCCCTCCAAGCCTCCTGAAATTGCGGGGTCAGAGACTGTGCGTAAACTTTAGCATTATCGGCCTGTAAAGCTTGCGACGCCAACCAGGGAAATAAGCCATGATATTCGCTGAGGATGCCAGCCTGCTTGAGCGTTATCAGGCGTCGCTCAACGGCTTCGGAACGCCGCAGGGCCGTTTCTATATCATCGGCCTTTACCAACACAAAACGCCCCGGTTCAATGCTGGAGAAATGAGCGCGAACCGCCGCGTCCTGTTGCTTGATCTGATCCATATTCATGGCCAGTTTCTGCATGTCGTCCATCCAACGCAATTGCGGCAGGGTAAAAAATGCCAATATGACGCCGCACGCGAACAAGCTCAATAATCCTCTACGGTGGCGACCGCAGAAACCTGCCCAGGCAGCGATGCCGGGCAGATGAGCTGAGTGCAGCGTGGACTTGGCGAGCAAGGCGGGCAATACCCAGCGAGTCAAAGCTAAAGAGGCGGAAATGCTGAACAGGGCGAATACGGCTATCTGTTCGAAACCAGGGAATCCCGTCAAGCCCAAGGCGGCGTATCCTATAATGGTGGTTAATCCACCCATGGCCAAACTGGGCCATAGCAGTCGCGCGGCGTCCAGGGGCGGGTGGCGATGTTTGGCGCAATGCACCATGACATGTATGGGGTAATCTGTACATATACCGATCAAGCTGGCCCCCAGGGCTAGCGTAAGGCTGTGGACATAACCGAAGATCAAGGCGGTCGCCAAGGTTCCAAGTACGAAGGAAGCAGCCTGTACCATCATGACCCAATGCAGGGCGGAAAAAGAACGGAACAACAGCAAAAATACCAAGGTCACAGCCACGCTGGAGACCACAGAAACCAAGGTGACATCCCTGCCAATCTCGCTCTGGGCCGCCACGCTAAAAACCGGCACTCCGGCCATGGATAGCCGGAACTTTTCCCCTGCAGACTGGTTCAGGGCATCAAAACTTGAGCGGATGGCGGCTTGCAGGCGCAAATGCGCATCCGAATCCAGTGCAGCCGGCCGGCTTTGCAGGATTAACGCACTGCCGCCGCTCTTCAAATTAGCTTGGCGCTGAAATTGGTTTTGCATATCTTTGAAACCGTTCAGCGATAATAGCAAAGGGTCTTGCTTGGCAATGGCCTTTACGAACCCGCCCTGCGGCGAAAACAGAGCTTGCTTTAAACCCTCGGCCCGGCTCTCCAACTTGCCGGGATCGAACAGTGTACTCGCGTCCTGCTGGGGGTTCAGGCTGAACAGCCGGGCATGGTAGGGGGCGTAGGTACGGATGGCGTCTATCCATTCGCGAGGAGGCTCGTTGGCTGGCCACACCTTTTCCACGTCTTGGATCTGTGCCAGCTTCTCCACCAGCTTGGCGCTGAACGCATCCAAAGCCGCCGAAGCCGGCAGTGAACTGGCGTTACGCTCCGCATCATTGCCCGGATTAGAACGGTTGCCCTTTTCTACCACCAATAGATAGCGCCGCGATAGCTCACCGGACTTCAACAGCGCGGACAATAACCTGGAATCCTCATTGTCCGTGGCGGTAAAAAAGGCGTTCAGGTCGGTCTCGACGCGAATTTGCCAAACGCTGGCCGCCAACAACAAGGGAAACAACAGTAAAAACCAGCGTTTTCTCCAAACGAAAGACACCCTCAATCCCCTATAGCTTCCAGCAGCAAACGCCGGATAGACTTTTCAACTTCCGGGCCTTCAGCGGTTTTCACCATCTGGTATTCAGTCGATTCGCCATCCGCCTGACGGATCAGAACCTGCCGTTTGGTATTATCTTCGTCGCCGGAAATTTCGATAGTTGGGGCGTTCTCATCGTTTAAGCCCGGCTTGGGCGTCATCCGTAAATGCCAAGCCTTGCCGCGTATTTGGTGAGTAAAGTCATAGGTTGACTGCAAATGCTCAGTATGTCCCTGGATAATGAAACGGAACAGGGTGATCTCCTCCCCCGCCGCCCCGGCCTGACCTATAAGCCCACTGTGGCGCTGCTTCTGTTCGGGATCCCAGTAATACATACGCTGTCCGGTGATGACCATGATGACTCGCATCGGCTGCAGTTGCAGTTTGATCAGGCTGCCATCCACACCGGATAACATCATCCCCCGCCCACTCCAAGGGGAAGTGGCTAATTCCAGTTTACGGGTTTCCTGGTAACTAAATTCCGCCGAACCGTTATGCCGGATGCGCCCGAGCAATTCCGCCAGTCCGGGCTCATTGGCAAGCCCCGCCACAGGCCATAAGGCCAACAACAACCAAAGGCCGTACTTCATGACCAAATTCCCTTAAATGCTTCATGACCGTGCATAACAAGATACTTAAGGGTTTCCCTGGCTGGGGGTATATCCATATCCGGAAAGCGGCGATGGCGATAGAACCATTCCCCTATCGCCAGCAAAGCCATTAGTACATAAACAACCCCCCCGGTATAAATCGCCCATGCATTCTGTCCGGCAAGAGCAGGAAGCAAGGCGCATATCAACACATTGACGGCGAAGAAGAGGGTCCATGCCCAGGTCACCTCGCGCAGATATTCCGCAATGCCAGGTAAGAAATCCGGATATAACAGACGCACAAGGCGTTCGCACAAACTAGGCGGAATCCATAGCGTATGCCCGAACAAGGCTGTCAACCACAAATAGGCGAACGAGGGAACCAGCCAGATGAAATAGGCGTTGGCAAAAAATGCGCCAACCAGCAATAAGACGCCCAGCAGCAGACTGCCGATGCGCAAAACCGGCATCTCTGTTTTTAGGCCGCGCCAGATGGTCAGCGTGGCAAACACTAGCAACTCGAGGCTGGCAAAGCCTTGACTGACTAGATAAGCGCTGAAGAATGGAAAAGCGACCACAAGAAAGGCGATGCCGATCGCCTTGCTAAGCTTAACCATGTTTAGCGGGTGCGATTGGCGGCTACGAATTCCGCCAATGACCGAAGAGATACAAAAATCTGATTATTGCGTTCGTCACCCGAAGTGATTTTGATACCGAACCGGCGATCCAGCATAACGCCTATCTCCAGCGCATCAATGGAATCCAAGCCCAAGCCGCCACTGAAAAGGGCTGCATCCGGTGACATATCCTCTGGCATAATATCTTCTAGGCGCAAACCCTCAATGAGCATGGTTTTCAATTGGCCGATCAAGTCATCTGACATGGTTAATTAAATTTCTTTGACTAAAGCTTATATCTTACACAAGATTCCTGTTAGTTCAAAACCACTTGTAATGGTGCGTAAGGAATGCCAAAATTAAATCTAAACTAAAAAGCCCTTCTCCTCTCACAATCATATCAGGCCACTAAGTGCGCTTTTTTCTAGCTTTCAAAACACTGCTTTTTACCGTGCTCGTCCCCTGCGCTGTGACTCTATATATTCCCTATGCGCTACTTTCCGGCTCTGACGGCGAAGGGGAGGTGACAAACTGGGCCTTAGCCTTAACCGCTGGAGCATGCATCTTCATAGGGGTCGCCATTTACCTTCGCTGCGCCTGGGACTTTGTAGTCGAAGGTTTGGGGACGCCCGCCCCCATTGATCCACCGAAAAAACTGGTCGTAACCGGAATCTACCGCTGGAACCGCAACCCAATGTACCAAGGCGTATTACTGATCCTGCTAGCCGAGTGCATACTCTCCCTTGACCGCAGCCTTTTATTGTACACAAGCTCAGTCGCCCTGATTTTCCATGCTTTCGTCTTCTTTTACGAGGAGCCCCTCCTCAGCCAACGATTTGGCGAGTCTTACAGACACTATTGCCGTAAAGTGCCACGCTGGGGTATTGCCTATCAGCCTTACCCCATTAATCCCGCCTGATTACGGATAATCCTATGGAAGTATCATACGGTGTATAATCAGCAAACCCTTTAATCCGCTTTATAATTTATTTCAATCCATTGAAAAAGAAACTTAAAAACTTCATCTTCACCGAACTCATTTACCATGAAGATCCAGCTTCTTTTGGCGAAGACGCAAATCTTTTGGAGGCCGGGCTCGACAGCATGGGCATTATGCGACTAATTATGTACGCCGAGCAGGAATTTGATGTGACCCTGCCAGATACAGAAATCGAACCTGACAATGTCAAAAGTCTGAACGCACTCGAAAAATGGATAAGGCATGCCTGTCAGTCTCAATGAAAGAAACCACAGATCTACCCTTCAACCCCGCCGACTACTTTACCTTCGTGCTCGACCAGGAAATCCGCAATGACGGCATGCCGGGCGGCTATTGCGGGTTTGCGCTGGAACTCGCGGAGCAGCCGGATCTGGAGGGACTGCAAGAACGGCTAGATCTTTTGGTAAAACGTTTCCCCATAGCCTCCGCCCGCATTACGCGTCAGGGGAAACGCTACGCCTGGACGCCGACCGGCCAACGCATCGATCTGGAGCGCCATAACTGCCGCCAAGATGAGCATAGTGAGCAGGAACCCCATCGCATCCTGCTGGACATCTTTAACCGCCCGAACACCTCGCCGCTAACCATGCATTGGATAGCCGCCGGAATCGGCGGAACCTTGCTGCTCAACTGGAACCATCCGCTGCTAGATGCCCGTGGCGCAAAGATTTTACTGGATTTTCTAGCCTCGGATAATCCCGAAAAATTTAAGGAAACCCCACCGTTGATCGAGGCGAAATTGGCCCAATGGAGTTTCTGGAAAAAGTTCCGTCTGTTCCTCAAGGCCAAACGGCACAACAGCATAGCCAACAGTGTCGATAGCTGTTTGCCAACCCAGGTTGAACAAGGCCCGCAAGTATTACGTTTGAAAGTGCGGCGCTTCTGCGAAGAAGAGTCGCGGCGGATTGCCGTACTGGCTCAAGAGCACACCGGACTGGCAGGACGGACCCTGTATTACCTCGGTTGCTTCATCCGGGCCATGGAACAGGCGGGGCCGCCCGCCGCCAAGGCGGGGTACTGCATACCCTACGCATTCAACCTGCGCCGCCAGAACGCCCCCACTCCAATATTTAGCAATCATGTGGGCTGCCTGTTCGCCCGCGCCACGCGAAAACAGGCGCAGGATCGGAAAGGCTTATTCAAGCATTTGCTTACGCAATATCAGCAGACCATTCGGGAAGAACTTGACTTGGCCTATCTCCCGCTGATGTGGCTGGGCCAGTGGCTATCGCCAGCCAAATATGCCGGATTATTGCGAAAACAGCACAGCGGCGGCGAATTGAGCACGCTTTGGTTTTCCGACATCGGCGACCTATCCTGGGGGGGAAAAGGCTTCCTGGGCGTTCCGGTCACTGGCATGTTCCATCTATGCTGGATGACGCTGCCTCCGGGATTGGCGCTATTGGCCGGACAGTTGGATAGCCGGCTGACCCTATCCTTCAGTTACCTGCATCCGGCGATAGATGAGGATTGGCTAGACAGCGTCATCAAGCATATGGACGCTGAATTGCTGGAAAGTGCCGAGGCTTAGTCGATGCTGCTGGAACCCTTTCTGCGGCAATGCCGGCATCAACCCGAAGCGATAGCCTTAGTGGAGGATGGCCGCAGCTTAACTTACGGGCAATTACTGGCCCAATCGCAAGCCATCGCGGCTGGACTGCAAGAGATGGGCGTCAAACCTGGCCTACCTGTCGCCATTCATCTGGAACGCGGCATCGACGCGGCAATTGCATTATTCGGCGTGCTGTTTGCGGGGGCTTGTTACGTTCCCCTAGACCTGAAAAACCCACCGCCCCGACTGGCTTTCATCGTCAACGACGCCCAGGCCCAGGCGGTTCTGGGTTTGGGCGCTGCGCCAACATGGCTGGACAAAGGAGAGTGGTTGGACATCGAAACCTGCCCCGAAGCCCTGCCGCTTCCAATTGATATTCAGGCGGCTTCCCTCGCCGCCATCCTTTACACCTCTGGTTCCAGCGGCAAACCTCGCGGCGTGGCCTTAAGCCACGGGGCGGTGGCTGCTTTCGCGCAATGGGCCGCCGATCTTGTTGGCTTGCAGGCTAATGACAGGATCGCCAGCAGCACCCCGTTCTTTTTTGACCTGTCCACCTTCGACCTCTACGCCGTCCTGGGGCGGGGCGCCAGCTTGCATTTCCTGCCTTCAGCCCTAAACATGGCTCCAGCCCGGCTCAGCGTTTGGCTGAAAGAGCGAGCCATCAGCGGCTGGTACACCGTCCCGTCTCTGCTAGCCTTCCTGTCGTACAAGGGCAATCTTGCGCAGACCCCCTTAGAATCCCTGCGTTTTTTGTTTTTCGCCGGGGAAGTATTTCCCAGCCCCGCCCTGATAAATTTGGCGGCCAACCTGCCCCGGACAACCTTGTACAACTTCTTTGGCCCCACCGAAACCAATGTCTGCTGTTATTGGCCGGTAAAACGGGCGCAACTGGCGGCGGACAAGCCCATTCCCATCGGCCTGCCCGCCGCCGCATGTGAACTTCGTATCCATGCCGAAACCGGCGAGCTATGGGTACGTGGCCCCAGCTTGGCGAGCGGCTATTGGGGCAGCGGGCGTTTACAACTCTTCCCCAACCAGGATGGCTGGTACGCCACCGGCGACCGGGTGAGTCAAATTAATGGCGAATACCACTTCCATGGCCGGCTGGGGCGCATGCTGAAATGCTCCGGTTACCGGGTCGAACCTGCGGAAATTGAGGCCTCTGTCAATGCCATGGCCGGGGTGAGGGACTGCGCAGTGGCCGGTGTCGAAGACCCTGCCACCGGCCAGCGCCCCGCCCTGGCGCTGGTTCTGGAACCTCACTTGACCTCAGCCGACATCCGCAATGCCCTAGCCCTGTTATTTCCGCCCTACATGCAACCCAAGCACTGCATCGCACTGGAGGAACTGCCGCGTCTGGCCAACGGCAAACTGGATTATCAGCGCATTCATGGCCTGCTCAATAGAAAACCATGACTAAATTACCGGACTTTTCCGGACTGCCGCCTTTTGCCGGAACCCCGGACAAAGAACAAATTCGATCCCGTTTTCAGATGGTCGCAGACCAAGGGGCATTGCGCCATGCACTTCCACAAGGTTTTGGCGGGTTTGGCGACGGCTTTGTGGATTTATGTAAAACCCATCGCCGCCTCGGCGAGGCAAGCCGGGATCCCGGTCTTATGTTGGCAGTGAACGCCCATCTGTGGGGGGCGGTATTCCCCATTTTGCTCTATGGGAACGAGACGCAACGGGAACAGTTCCTGCCACCGATGATTTCCGGACAATGGCTGGGTGGGCATGCCATTACCGAACCGTGCTGTGGCTCCGATGTGCAGGCCATGATTAGTTGCGCCGAACATAGCGGTCAAGACTTCATTATAAACGGCGAAAAACGCTATATCACCAATGCTCCCCTTGCAGACTGGCTAGTAGTCTATGCCAAGCTGGATGGGCGCATCAGCGCATTTCTGGTCTCCCGTCAGGATCAGGGTTGCGCCTTCACTTCCGCCGGCGCTTTGGACGCCTGCCTGGGCAGCGCCACCGGAAGCGTCATCCTAAAGGAATGCCGGCTTGATAATCGACGCCTGCTAGGCAAAGGCGGAGCAGGCGCGCAGATGATACAGAAAGCCCTGGAGTACGAGCGGGCCTTTGTATTTGCAGGTATCGCCGGCATCATGGCATGGCAGCTACAGGAGGTGGTTTGTCACAGCCGGGAAAGAACTTCCGCGGGCGTACACCTGGGGCGCCATCAGGCTATCGGCCATCGAATCGCGGATATGAAGCTTCGTCTGGACACTATAGACTTGTGGCTTGGGGAATGCGCAAGATTATGCGGCACCGGTCAGCGTCTGACGATGGCTTCGGCGCAAACCAAACTCTACGCCGCCGAAGCGTTTATGCAGTCCAGCCTGGACGCTGTGCAGATCATGGGAGCGGCAGGATTAGAGCCAGGCTCTGCGATGGCAAGACTGGTGCGCGACGCCCTGGCCGGCCGGCTATTTTCCGGCAGTTCGGAAATACAAAAAAACCTGATCGCAGCTTTGCTTGGCACCGGCGACGCCTTCCGCGCCTATTCCCCGCCGGGAAAACATTGACCCCGCTCTCTGTTTACCGGCATTGGCGGCCTACCCCTCTGGTCGCCGGTTCCTTTTTCTTCACCTTGGCGGCGGCAATGCTCGCTGTAGCCAAACCCGAAATATCGCCCTGGGCGGCAATAGCCGTTGCCGCCGACACCGTGCTATTAACAATTGCCGGGCTCTGGCCCCGCTGCGGCCTGGTGGGGCCAAACTGGACATCCCTGCCCCAAGCATCAGCCAGCCACGGGGAAATCGCCATTACCATTGACGATGGCCCCAACCCCGAAATCACGCCCGCCGTTCTTGACCTGCTCGACCGTTATGGCGCAAAAGCCACGTTCTTCTGCATAGGCGAAAATGCGCGGCGTTACCCTGACTTATGCCTGGAAATCGCAGCCCGCGGCCATGCCGTGGAAAATCACAGCATGCGCCATAGGCATAACTTTTCCTTGTTACTGTCAGACGGATATTTCTCCGAGCTAACAGCCGCCCAGGAAACCCTCGCCTCCATAACGGGCATCCGGCCCGCCTTCTTCCGCGCGCCGGCAGGCTTGCGCAACCCCTTGCTTGACCCGGTGCTGAGCAGGCTCGGCCTGCAGTTGGTCAGTTGGAGCCGCCGGGGATTCGACACCGTGGAACGCAACCCGGCTGTGGTTCTGGCGAAACTGTTGGCTGGCCTGAAAGCTGGCGACATACTGCTGCTTCACGACGGCAATGCTGCGCGAACAGCCTCGGGCGTCCCGGTTATACTCGAAGTACTGCCGCCTTTGCTGGAAGCCGCCGCCACTGCAAAACTGCGTCCGGTAACACTGCGCGAGGCGCTACCAGTATGCCAAATATAGACACGCCAGGCCGACAAAGAGGAAAAATCCATCGAGCCTCAGAAGGTTGCTCAATGCAACTCAATGCATTAAAAGGCTCTCGGTTGATGCGGAAAGATTTTACGGCTGCTGTTTCTATATCGAATAGTTGCCGGCTAAGGGACAGCAGGCGTGTTAGTCCTGGATTCGATAATACCGCCGCCCAGGCAAATTTCGCCGTCATAAAAAACGACTGACTGCCCGGGTGTAATCGCCCGTTGCGGCTGATCAAAATAGACTTTGACGCGTTCATTTGCCAGCGATTCGACTTGGCAAGCCTGATCTGCCTGCCGGTAGCGGGTTTTGGCGGTGCAGCGCAGGGGTTCAATCAATGGCTTATTATTGCACCAATCTAGCTGGGCGGCTTCCAGAGTGTTATGTAACAGGAGTGGATGATTGTGGCCCTGTCCAACGATTAATATATTATTTTCGAGATCTTTATCCAGTACATACCACGGCTCATCGGGGGCATTTTTAACGCCGCCTATACCCATTCCTTGGCGCTGCCCAAAGGTGTAATACATTAATCCCGAATGTTTACCAATGTACTGGCCTTCCGGCGTGCGCATTTCACCGGGCTGGGCCGGGAGATAGCGCTGTAGAAATCCGGTAAATTTACGTTCGCCGATAAAACAGATACCCGTGCTGTCTTTCTTTCGGCTGTTGGCGAAACCGGCTTTATCTGCCATTGCCCTTATTTCCGGCTTGTGCAGGTGACCGATTGGAAACAGGGTTTTCGATAAGGCTTTTTGTCCCAGGGTGTAGAGAAAATAGCTTTGTTCTTTATTGGGGTCTAGCCCCTTAAGTAAGAAAAATTCACCATTTTTTTCGGAGATACGCGCATAGTGGCCTGTGGCGATGTATTCCGCACCTAAATCTTCTATGGCATAATTCAGAAAAGCTTTAAATTTTACGTGCTTGTTGCACAGAATATCCGGATTGGGCGTGCGCCCGGCTTTAAATTCCGACAAGAACACTTCAAACACTTCGTCCCAGTATTCGGCGGCAAAATTGACGGTTTTTAGTTCTATCCCTAGCTTGTCACAGACTTGTTGCGCGTCGGCGAGGTCTTCCATGGCTGTGCAATATTCCGTTCCGTCATCTTCCTCCCAGTTTTTCATGAATAAACCGGTAACTCGGTGACCCTGTTCCAGCAGCAGCAAGGCGGTCACCGAAGAATCGACGCCACCCGACATGCCGACGATGATGTTTTTACTCATGGTCAAGATCAAGAAATGATTGTATCAGGGATAAAGGATAGCGATGCCCGCTAAGGTATTCGTCTATACTGATGAGCACCAAAGGGCTGCGTAATCGATGTTGCTGCGCGGCGATTTCGTCACGGGTGAGCCAGTGAGTTGCAACGATGCCATCATCCAGCAGTTGATCCGGGTTATGGCTATGGCAGTGACCGGAAAAACAAACCCTCAAAAAGGTGGGGAACTCAGGATTACGGCGCCAGAGCTGTATTGAAATAAGGTGCTCGGGTTCGAAATGCCAGGCTGTTTCTTCATTGACTTCACGCTTGACGGCGGCAATCAGGTCTTCGTTATTTTCAAAATGTCCCGCAGGTTGATTAAATTGGAGCCCGCGCGGCGTATGTTCTTCGACAAGCAAAAAGCGATTGTCTTGTTCGATGACGGCGGCAACGGTAACATGTGGTTTCCAAACCATTGATGACTTCCGGCTGTAATAAAAGCTAATATGTTACTAGATATGAGGAACTTATGTTGGTAAAAAAGGTTCAACAGCGTAATGTTAAAACCTGGCTTAAAGCTCCTGCGTTGTTGCCTGCCTTTTTTGTGTTTTTATTTGTTATTTACTTAGGCTTGAAATACACTAACATTGACACTATCTTAAACACTCAAAGCATTTTTGTTTATTTGGTTATTATGTCCGATTTTGATCGCTTCAAAGATAATGATGACGGCTTGGCGGTTCAAGAAGCTAAACCTAAGCTTAAAAGACCTCCGCTATACAAAGTTATTTTGTTAAATGATGATTTTACGCCCATGGATTTTGTAATTGAAATTTTGATGGATTTTTTTGCCATGACTGAACAAAAAGCAACTCAGGTTATGCTGCAAATACATACTCAGGGGGTCGGTGTATGCGGAACGTATTCTAAAGATGTTGCTGAAACCAAAGTCTATATAGTCAACGATTATTCACGGGAGCATCAACATCCGTTGATGTGCTCGATGGAAGCAGTGTAAATTTGGAGCGTTTATGTTAAGTAAAGAACTTGAAATCACGTTAAATACAGCCTTTAAAAACGCCCATGATAAACGTCACGAATTTATCACGGTTGAGCATTTATTACTGGCATTGCTTGATAACAACGCTGCAGAAGCGATTATGAAGGCATGCGGATGCGATATTAAGGCGCTTCATGGGCAATTGACCCAATTTATAGATGAGACGATGTCGTTGATTCCTCCAGGCATCCAACGAGAAACCCAACCAACTCTAGGTTTTCAGCGGGTTTTGCAGCGGGCCGTTTTTCATGTCCAGGCATCCGATAAAAAGGAAGTGACAGGAGCCAATTTATTTGTAGCCTTATTTAGTGAGCAGGATTCTCATGCCGTTTATCTATTGAATAAACAGGATATTTCACGTCTGGATGTGGTTAATTATTTGGCTCACGGGATTTCAAAAATTGATCAGGATAATGAAGCGCCAAGTGAACGTGCATCAGAGGCTGGAAATACGGATACCGATGCGGGCAGCCCGTTGGATAAATACACGACTAACCTTAACGAAGAAGCTTTGCAGGGTCGAATTGACCCATTGATCGGCAGGGAGCTTGAGCTTGAACGAACCATTCAGACGCTTTGCCGGCGACGCAAAAATAACCCTTTATTGGTCGGTGAAGCGGGCGTTGGTAAAACAGCAATTGCTGAAGGTTTGGCAAAAAGAATCGTTGAAGAAAACGTGCCTGAAATACTGATGAATAGCGTGATTTATTCACTGGATTTGGGATCGCTGGTTGCCGGGACTAAATACCGGGGGGACTTCGAAAAGCGCCTTAAGGCTCTGATGAACCAACTTAAGAAGGAACCGGATTCCATTTTATTTATTGATGAGATTCATACCATCATAGGCGCAGGTTCAGCTTCGGGTGGAGTAATGGACGCGTCCAATTTAATCAAACCGGTGCTTGCTTCCGGTCAGTTGCGCTGTATTGGTTCCACGACTTATCAGGAGTATCGCGGGGTTTTCGAAAAAGATCATGCCTTGGCACGACGCTTTCAGAAAATTGATGTATTGGAGCCTTCTGTTGAAGACACTGTCCTGATTTTAAAAGGCCTTAAGTCACGTTTTGAAGAGCATCATAATGTTAAATATTCTGCTGATGCCCTACGCGTAGCGGCTGAATTATCGGATCGCTATATTACCGACCGGCATTTACCTGATAAAGCCATCGATGTTATCGACGAAGCGGGAGCAAAACAGCGGATGACGGCGGAGGCTGACCGCAAAAAGGATATCGATGTTGCCGAAATAGAGGACATCGTCTCGAAAATTGCCCGGGTTCCTGCAAAATCAGTCTCTTCCAATGATATAGATAAGTTGGCCAATCTGGAAAAAAATCTCAAAATGCTTGTTTTTGGCCAAGATGAAGCAATTTCGGCTTTAGCATCGGCGATAAAATTATCGCGTGCAGGCCTCCGGGATTCCCAGAAGACCATTGGCTCATTCATATTCGCAGGTCCAACCGGCGTTGGTAAAACGGAAGTGACGCGCCAGCTCGCGAAAGTTTTGGGCGTGCAGTTGATTCGTTTTGATATGTCTGAGTACATGGAGCGTCATACTGTTTCCAGATTAATAGGCGCGCCCCCTGGTTATGTTGGTTTTGATCAGGGTGGGCTGCTGACAGAACAGGTCACCAAGCATCCTCATGCCGTGTTATTGCTTGATGAGCTGGAAAAAGCCCATCCCGATGTTTTTAATCTGTTGTTACAGGTTATGGATCACGGATCATTGACCGACAATAACGGGCGTAAAGCCGATTTTCGTAACATTATTTTGGTGATGACCACGAATGCAGGCGCTGAGGAGGGTAGTCGCGCCTCAATAGGGTTCACTCAGCAGAATCATGAAACTGATAGCTTGAGAGTGATAGAGAAAGGTTTTTCACCCGAATTTCGCAACCGTTTGGATGCGATTATCCAATTTAAACCTTTGGATATTTCAATTGTCGGACATGTGGTTGATAAATTTATCTTTGAATTAGAGGCTTTGCTTGCCGAAAAGCATGTAACATTGGCGCTGGATGCTGAAGCCCGTTTGTGGCTGGCTGAACATGGCTGCGACCCAAAAATGGGGGCAAGACCCATGGCGCGATTAATTCAGGAAAAAATCAAGAAACCTCTGGCTAATGACTTGCTGTTTGGCAAGCTCGCGCACGGTGGTCATGTCAGGATTTATGTGGAAAATGATGAAATGGCTTTTGCTATAGAAAGCAATGAGCTGATTGCTTCTGAAGCCAGTTTTTGAGATAACGATCCAGTCTATACAGTTAGAAAGCTTGCGCTGTCCTGTCAGTGAAATTTGGGATTCCCATGAATTGATGTGATGGGATTAGCGCATACGGAAGGTGATTCGGCCTTTACTTAAATCGTAAGGTGTCATTTCAACTTTAACGCTATCGCCAGTGAGAATGCGGATATAGTGTTTGCGCATTTTACCGGAAATATGAGCAGTCACGACGTGACCGTTCTCTAATTCGACGCGGAACATGGTATTAGGAAGGGTGTCTATTACCTTACCTTCCATTTCAATTTGATCTTCTTTAGCCATTTGTATTTAGTCTCAGCAATTAAAGCCGCTAATTATATCACAAGCTTACCTCTAACAATAGAAGAGTAGTTGGTTGTTTTTTAAATTGGCGAGTCTATCCACTGATTGTCAATGAAAAATTGAATGGGTTGATAGTCACTTTTATACGCCATTTTTTTACAAGCTTTTATCCAGAACCCCAAGTACAAGAATTCCTTTTTTTGCAGAGCGGCTTGCTCAATTTGCCATAAAACGGCATAAACGCCGAGACTGTAGCTGGAGAATTTGGGGTCAAAAAAAGTATAAACGGCTGACCATGCCTCTTCAAACTGGTCGATAACCGCTATCCCAGCAAGCTCATTATCGATAGAAAATTCGACAAAGCAGGTGTCGCACCACGAACTGCCAAGAAAATCGAGGTAATCTTCAGGGCTGCCCTTTGCCATTGAGCCATTGCTGTGCCTGACGGCCTGGTAGCGCAAATACATTTCGTAATGGGCTTGTTCAAAAACAGGGGGCTTGACGATGGCCTGTGTGTCAATGTTCTTGATCATACAGCGCTTTTGATTTCTGTTGGGTTTAAATTTTTCAACGGGAAGTCTCACCGGAATGCAGGCAGAGCAATAAGGGCATTGCGGACGATAAACGTCATCGCCACTACGCCGGAAGCCTTGTTTTAAAAGCTGGGCGTAAATTGATGGCGTTATCGGGTAGGAAGGATGGACAAACAAGGATTTCGCCTGTTCGTTCTCAAGATAACCACAGGGATGCTCCTGGCTCAGAAATAACGGAATCGAAATCATTGTGGGCGCCAGGCTGATTTGTTGGCAGGGGTATCACAATATTGATCGAGCAACTTTACAAAATAATTACGGTTGCAGCTAACAGCGCCAAAGCTTGCTAAATGCGTTGTGTAGACTTGACAGTCAATAAGCTGGTAGTCCCATGCTTTAAGCCGCTCAACCAAGCTGGCAAAGACCACTTTTGAGGCATCCGTTCTGGTATGAAACATGGATTCGCCAAAAAAAACACGCCCCAGAGCAACGCCATACAAACCGCCGACTAATTCACCGTCCAGCCATGCCTCCACAGAATGCGCAAAACCAGTTTGATGCAGGAGATTATAAGCCTGTGCCATATCCTCTGTTATCCATGTGCCCGCGCTTTCTTTTCGGGGCTTCGCGCAAGCAGTGATAACCTCGCTAAAAGCCTGATCAAAGGTCACTGAAAAAAAATTCTTACGCAGGGTTTTACGCAGGCTTCGGGAAACAATCAATTTATCCGGAAATAAAACTAATCGTGGATCAGGTGACCACCACAGAATGGGCTCGCCAGGATTATACCAAGGAAAAATCCCATGCCGGTAAGCATTTAACAAACGTATTTTTGATAGGCAACCACCCATTGCAAGCAACCCGTCAGGTTCACGCAAGGCTTTGTTTAACGGTGGAAAATCTTGCTCTGGTTTACGCGGGTCGAGTACAGTCAGTTGCATGTTTTTAAAAGATTCAAGACACAAAGTGCAAGGCGAAAAAAGCTTGTATCTTTAGCCTTTTACCTTGAACCTATTTATACTAATTCATCAAGAAATTTTTCTGCATCCAGCGCCGCCATACAGCCAGAACCCGCTGAAGTTACCGCCTGCTTGTATATAGAGTCCATCACATCGCCCGCGGCAAAAACACCTTCAACGCTGGTTGCAGTGGCGTTTCCGGTTATGCCGCTTTTCACTATGATATAGCCGTGATCCATATCCAGTTGACCTTCAAAAATCCCTGTGTTGGGTGTGTGGCCAATGGCAATAAAAACACCGTGTACATCCAGCTCTTTGCGCGAATCATCAAGAGTGCTTTTAATCCTTACCCCGGTGACGCCCATGTCGTCGCCCAGTACTTCATCCAAAGCAGAATTCCATTCAATAGCGACATTAGCGTTTTGCGATTTTTCAATCAATTTGTCCGAGAGAATTTTTTCAGAACGGAATTTATCACGGCGATGAACGATCGTGACTTTTGAAGCGATATTCGCTAAATAGAGAGCTTCTTCTACGGCTGTGTTGCCTCCGCCAATAACCGCTACGGGTTTATTACGGTAGAAAAAGCCATCGCAGGTCGCGCAAGCGGAAACACCTCGGCCTTTGAATGCTTCTTCAGACTCCAAACCTAAATAGCGGGCTGAAGCCCCGGTCGCAATTATCAGCGCATCACAGGTGTAAATGCCTGAATCGCCTGTCAAGGTAAAGGGGCGGGCAGACAAATCGGCGGTATGGATATGGTCAAAGATAATCCCTGCTTCAAACCGTTCTGCGTGCAGGCGCATTCTTTCCATTAGATCAGGGCCTTGTAGCCCTTCGACATCACCAGGCCAGTTATCAACTTCGGTGGTGGTGGTTAATTGCCCGCCTTGTTGCATACCAGTGATGATCACTGGATTTAAGTTAGCGCGGGCAGCATAAATTGCGGCGGTGTAACCGGCCGGGCCAGAGCCAAGAATTAAAAGCCGGCAGTGCTTGGAATCATTCATTTAAAACCTCTACGGGAGCCAAATTAAAATAAATAAAAGAATTATGCAGGTGAAACGGCATTTCGTAAATCTTATTGTGTAAGGTGACAATTTATATCCAAGATATGCTGGATTTTTTTGTGGGCGATATTAATGTAGAATGTGCGGTCAATGATCGATAACCCTGTTTTATCCGTATTAATATATGTTATGTCATAATTTATGTCAGCCGTGATGGAAGAAAAAACGTTTCGTGGGTTACGCGAAATTGCAGTTTTGGGCTTTTTTGCCGTTGCATTGTTTCTTTTAATCTCTTTGATTACTTTTAGTAATGAGGATGCCGGCTGGACTCACAGTGGCACAGTACAAAAGATCAATAACACATGCGGTGTTTTTGGCGCGTGGCTTGCTGATTTTACGCTAAGTTTTTTTGGTTTAATGGCATATTTGTTTCCTTTCATTATCTTTTGGCGCGGATATCTTTTATACGGAAAAACCAGGCCTAAACAACAAAATATGACGATTGCATTACAAGGCTTAGGCACTTTAGCAATCATTATTTCCGGCGCCGCATTATTCTATTTGTATGTTTACCGGGTTGGTTTGGAACTGCCGGGCACCACAGGGGGCTATTTAGGCCAGGAAACAGGGGACAAGGTAGTCTATTTATTTGGTAATTCAGGTGCCACGCTATTTTTAATCGTTCTGTTATTGTCCGGGATCACGTTGGCCACCGATTTATCCTGGTTAACTTTGATTGATCTGATCGGGAAATATACGGTATTTTTATGCCGGTTTGTCGGGCATGGTATTGGCAGTTTATTGCTGAAGCATCCAGACAACTCTATTCAGCCGCTTGATAAAACTTCTGAAAACCCCGGCACTCAAAGAAAGTCCAGTATTAAAGCAGTTGACAGCGTCGAAAAAGGCTTGGCGCAGTTCGAAAAAATCAACAAGCAAACACTAAAACAACCTACCCCAAAGTATAATGCCAGCGAAGGCGTATTGCCTTCTTTAGCGTTACTGGATGAAAGGGAAGTGCGGGTTATCGGTTATTCGCAAACCGATCTCGAAGACATGTCGCGGCTGGTGGAAGATATTCTTGCCGATTTTAACGTTGCCGTGGCTGTTGTGGGCTTCCACCCCGGCCCTGTCATCACCCGATTTGAATTGCAACCTGCTGCTGGCGTAAAGGTCAGTCGAATAAGCAGCTTGTCAAAAGACCTGGCACGGGCTTTGTCGGTTACCAGCGTGCGTATTGTTGAAATTATCCCGGGCAAATCAGTCGTCGGCCTTGAAATTCCCAACAGGGAAAGGGAGATGGTGACGTTGCGGGAATTATTGGTATCACCGGCATTTGAAAAAGCGAAATCCTTATTGACACTGGCATTGGGCAAGGATATTTCCGGCGTGCCTTTGGTGGCCGATCTGGGAAAAATGCCTCATGCCCTGGTTGCGGGCACTACGGGGTCTGGAAAGTCAGTTGCCATCAATACCATGATTCTCAGCTTGCTTTATAAAGCCACGCCAGAACAAGTGCGCTTGATTATGATAGACCCAAAAATGCTGGAGTTATCGGTTTATGAGGGCATACCGCATTTGCTGACGCCCGTTGTCACCGATATGAAGGAAGCCAGCAATGCCTTGCGCTGGGCGGTTGCTGAAATGGAGCGGCGTTACAAATTAATGTCCAAAATGGGCGTTAGAAACCTGGCCGGTTTTAATTATTTGATCGATGAAGCCACGGCAAGAGGCGAAACAATCAGAGATCCTATGTTCCAACAGCTAAATCCGTTGGAAGAGGGGGAATATTTCCCCGTCCTAGATAAATTGCCCAGCATTGTCATCGTTATTGACGAATTGGCCGACATGATGATGATTGTCGGTAAAAAAGTGGAAGAACTGATTGCCCGTTTGGCGCAAAAAGCCCGGGCGGCAGGCATTCATTTGATTTTGGCAACCCAGCGCCCGTCGGTTGATGTCTTGACCGGCCTGATTAAAGCCAACGTGCCGACGCGTATTTCTTTCCAGGTTTCCTCACGTATTGATTCACGCACAATTCTTGATCAAGGCGGCGCGGAAACCTTGCTAGGTAATGGTGACATGCTGTTCCTGCCTTCAGGCACCAGTATTCCGATCCGTGCTCATGGCGCATTTGTCGATGACAATGAAGTGCATCGCGTGGTTGAATTCTTAAAACAAACCGCTCCACCCGATTATCTGGAAGACATTACCCGGGAAACCTCTGACACTAATGATAGCTACAGTATGAACGGGGACGGCGGCAACAATTCAGAGACTGATGCCTTATACGATGAAGCTGTCGCATTTGTCACCGATTCCCGCAAGGCATCAATATCCAGCGTACAGCGGCGTTTTAAGGTAGGCTACAACCGCGCCGCCACGATGATTGAAGACATGGAAGCTGCGGGCATCGTAAGCGCGGCAGAATCTAATGGCTCAAGAGTTGTGCTGGCGCCGCCGCCAGTGAAAGATTAACAACTCTGCAACTTCCGTCGCCGTTGTGTTTTTAAACAAAGTATTAAGCCATGCAATGGCTTGATCTAATCTAATCTCTTATAAAAGCCACAGGGTGGTGGTGAATACAACTATAGCAAAAGCAATACGCCTGACCATTCAGTCTTAAAACGGCCACTTTTCTTAACGGCCCAACATGTGCAATAAATAGCATTTGAACGTCATTGCCGGGCAAAATACCGTTGCTGGGCGCTTATGGTTAAAAAGCTAAATACCGGTATCTGTTTTAATAGCCGTTGTCATAAGAGCCGACACAATTTCATTAAATTTATCTGTTATTCATTTATTCAACTTTGGGGAAAAACATGACTGAAAAATATATTTATTCATTCCAAAAAGGCGACGGAAAAAATAAAGTTTTGCTGGGCGGCAAAGGCGCCAATCTGTGCGAAATGACCCAGATTGGACTTAATGTACCGCCGGGATTTGTTATCACCACCAAAGCTTGTCTGGATTATCTTGAAAACCATCAACTGCCCGAAGGCTTGCTGGAAGAAGTTAAAGGCCATATCGCCGAGGTCGAAACGTTCTCAGGTAAAAAATTTGGCGACAGCCATAATCCATTGCTGGTTTCAGTCCGCTCCGGCTCGGCTATCTCAATGCCGGGCATGATGGACACCATTCTCAATCTGGGTCTTAATGCCCAAACCCTGACCGGTCTGATTGAGCAAACCAGCGATCCCCGCTTTGCATACGATGCCTACCGCCGGTTTATCCAGTTATTCGGCAAGGTTGCCTTGGGTATCGATGACGAAAAATTTGACGTGCATTTCGACGCAATCAAGAAGCAAGCCGGGATTAAAGCCGATGTAGGTCTGGATGCCGAACATTTACGCCAAATCAGCGAACTTTTTCTACAGGTCGTCCTGGAAGAAACCGGCAAGCCTTTTCCTGAAGATGTATATGAACAACTGGAATTGTCAATTAAAGCGGTGTTCGATTCCTGGATGGGCAAGCGGGCGGTCGATTACCGGCGCGAATTTCATATCACCCCAAAAATGGCCAACGGAACTGCCGTTAATGTTGTCGCCATGGTGTTTGGCAATATGGGCAACGATTGCGCGACGGGTGTTGGCTTTACCCGTAATCCGGGTACCGGTGTCAATGAGATGTATGGCGAATATCTGGTAAATGCACAAGGTGAAGATGTGGTTGCCGGCATACGCACTCCCAAACCGGTGCAAGAACTGGCTCATGAAATGCCGGATCTTTACCGGCAACTGGTCGATTTGCGCAACAAGCTCGAAACGCATTACCGGGAAGTACAGGATTACGAATACACCATTGAGGGCGGCATTTTATACTGTTTGCAAACCCGAAACGGTAAAATGAACGCTACCGCAATGGTCCGCACTTCTGTTGAAATGGAAGCTGAAGGCCTCATCAGCAAAGAACAGGCATTGTTACGCATCAACCCCGAATTGCTGGAACAACTGCTGCATCCACAGCTTGATCCTAGAAATAAAGCGCAACCGGTTGCTCAAGGCTTACCTGCATCGCCGGGTGCCGCTTTCGGAAAGTGCGTGTTTGATGCCGACACGGCCGAATTGATGGGTAGAGCTGGCGAGTTGGTCATTTTACTGCGGGAAGAAACCAAGCCCGAAGATATTCATGGATTTTTTGCAGCCCAAGGCATTTTAACCAGTCGAGGCGGAAAAACCTCCCATGCGGCGGTGGTTGCCAGAGGCATGGGTAAAGCCTGCATTGCCGGCGCTGAAGACATAAAAATTGACGTGCGCGCTCGCCAGGCTATTATTGGCGATTTGCATATACGCGAAGGCGACATCATCACAATTGACGGCAGCACCGGGCTTATTTATTTGGGCAAAATCGCAACCATTGAGCCTTCATTTTCCGATGAGTTAAAAACCTTATTGTCTTGGGCTGATGAAGTTGCCGAATTGGAAGTACATGCCAATGTGGACACGCCGGAACGCGCTCGAATGGCGCTGAGCTACGGCGCGACGGGTATTGGCCTGTGCCGGACCGAACGTATGTTTAATGCATCAGACCGCTTGCCGTTGGTGATTGATATGATTCTGGCTGACAACAAAGAGGCCAGGAAGGAAGCGTTGGAAAAATTATTTCCAATTCAGCGTGACGATTTTAAACAGATTTTTGAGGCCATGTCGCCGTATCCTGTTACAGTCCGGCTGCTGGATCCGCCGATGCATGAATTCTTGCCCAGTGAGCACCAACTGGAAGATGAAATAAAATCCTTGAATCTATATAAAGTCATGGTTCAGGGGCAGCTTGTCGCGCTGGAAACCTTGGGTGGACAGACAGCATTACCCGCGCCGTTCAACCATTTGAATGAGGAAGTCATCAATAAAGCGATTGCCAAAAAAGAATTGATGCTGAAGAAAGTCAAAGAACTGTACGAAGTCAATCCGATGCTGGGTCATCGGGGCGTACGCCTTGGCATGTCGTATCCTGAAATTTACCAGATGCAAATCCGGTCAATACTTGAAGCTGCGGCGCTCTGCGCTAAACAGGGCACTCCGATTTTGCCTGAAATCATGGTGCCCCAGGTTATTACCGCCCAGGAACTGATAAAAGTAAAAGCCTTCGTTAATCAAATTCAAGAGGAAGTCGAAAGTCAGTACGGTATCGCCCTGAAGTTCAAATTCGGAACCATGGTGGAAACCGTCAGAGCCTGTACCCGCGCCGGTGAATTGGCAAAAGTGGCCGAATTTTTCTCATTCGGCACCAATGATTTAACGCAGGCGACCTTCTCATTTTCACGCGAAGATGCGGAAAACAAATTTTTACCCCTTTACAACGAAACCGGATTGCTTGATGACAATCCGTTTGAAGTGCTGGATGCCAAGGGCGTCGGTCAGTTAATGAGGATGACTGCTGATTCAGGACGTAAAACCCGTCCCGATATATCAATAGGCATTTGCGGCGAACAAGGCGGACATCCGCAATCGATCCGCTTCTGTCATCATATCAAACTGAATTATGTCTCCTGTTCCGCGCCACGTATTCCCATTGCCCGGTTGGCAGCAGCCCATGCGAAATTGCTGGAGGCTGACTACCAGATCAGTTAATCCGGAAAAGCACGGGATTCAGCGTTCCTGCCCCGCCAACAGCATGGAGAACAGTGTGTCCAGGGTATAGGCGGGCAAAGATGCGGTGCAGTGACTTTGGAGCAAGGCTAACCCAATTATTGGCTTAGGCGCATGGTCGTGAAACCCGTGAGCGAATCAAGTGAGATAGTAGGGTAGCGTGCCCCTATCGCTTACATTTTGAAGGCTTGGTTTACGAGAATACTTCAAAAATGGCGGTACGGAAAAGAGAGATCTATTAAAGATACGCTAACGTCAAATGGGCTTATAATTTTTCAATTGCGCTTTAGGGAAGCATAAACCTACAACAAAGTTATCTGACACTAAATTAAGCCATGCGTATTTTCTATTTTATTCTATTTTTGGGTGTCGCAATTCTTGAAGTTGGCCCGATTCCCATTACACCGATAGTTTTAATGTGGATAGTGTTGTTTCGGCCGGTATGGTTTTATGAATGGGTGCAGAAGCTATATAACAAAAAATGAAGCCAGCGGAGGCAAATAATTTTAGGCTTCCGCCACTATCGCAAAGCCTTTTCCCACCGGCTAATCAGCGCCGCGGCAATACTGTTACCAAACACATTGGTCGCGCTTCGCCCCATATCCAGAATCTGGTCAATGCCCAGCAACAGCAACAAACCGGCTTCCGGAATATGAAACATCGACAGGGTTGCCGCGATGACTATCAGCGAGGCTCTGGGAACGCCGGCCACGCCTTTGCTGGTGAACAGCAATACCAGCAGCATGATGAGTTGATCGCCGATAGGCATATCGATACCGTAAGCCTGGGCAATGAACAAAACGGCGAACGTCATATACATCATGCTGCCGTCAAGGTTAAAGGAATAGCCCAACGGCAACACCAATCCGCAGACTTTTTCATCACAGCCGAAACGTTCCAGTTGCTGTAATAACTTGGGGTAGGCGCTTTCGCTACTGGCGGTGCCGAAAGCCAGCAGCATGGGTTCGCGGATGTGGCGTATCAAAGACAATATTCTGCGACCGAGAAACAAAAAGCCCACAAAGCCGAGCGCACTGCACAACAACAACAGCCCAAAATAAAACTCCCCGATAAATTTGCCATAAGACAGCAAAACGCCAATGCCCTGTTGCGCGATAACCGATGCGATAGCGGCAAAAACCGCCACCGGCGCATACTGCATGACGTATCCGGTCACTTTGAGCATGATGTGCGCTAACGAATCAAGCAATTTGACCGTTGGCTTCGCCAGATCGCCGATCGAAGCGCACGCGATGCCAAAGAACATGGAAAACACCACAATTTGCAAAATTTCATTACTGGCCATCGCTTCGATGATGCTTTTTGGGAATATATGCGCGACAAAATTGCCCAGCGTTGGTTTGACTTGCGGCAGTCCGGTTTCAGCGCCTATCGGGGGCAGTTCGATGTGTAAGGAACTTCCCGGTTCAAAAACGTTGACCAGTAACATCCCCAGCAACAGGCTAAAAATGGAAGCCGAGAAAAACCAGAGCAGTGCCTTGATGCCGATGCGCCCGACGGTTTGTATATCGCCCATTTTGGCCATACCGACCACCAAAGTGGAAAACACCAGGGGTGCGATAATCATTTTGATCAAGCGCAGGAAAATATCGGTTAATACGGTAAAAACTTCAATGACCTGGCTTAACACTGGGCTCGGTTTGGTAATCCCGGAGCCGCCCATAGTCAGATTGAGCGCTTCACCCACTAAAATGCCGAGTACTAGCGCTATTGCGACATAAAGCGTCTGGCGATTGGGTTGTAGGTTCTGGGGGTGGGTAGTCATAATATTGAGGAGCTTACAAAACCCAAAGAATTGATTGGGATTAGAAGACTGAAGGGCCGAAAAATAAAATAACATGCCCGATGCGATAAAGCAGGGACTTTTAAAATTTAATTTTTCAATGGCATGGATAACTCATTGAAACTTTATCACAAACAATGCTTAATATCCAAAGCTCATTATTTTCACGACTCGCTTTTTGCTTTACTTCATCAAGTCCATTTTCTGAAAGGTCAAAAGGTTCAGGGCAGGGTTATAAAACGCGTCTGAACCGGCCGGAGTTTGCAACTCCGGCCGAAACGGTTGAAGATCGTAGTAATATACAAAACTTGAGTGACGGGGTTGCAAACCACGTCACGCTTCGTGATAAAGATGCCCTCATTGCTTTCAATACCAGGCCATGCCTTGTATTAAACCTGAACAATGTATCTTTACCAGCGCAGTTACCTAAATTCTTTTATATAGCCTCGATCTGGTAGGTTACTCGGACTTAGGTGTTCCTGGAACTGGTTTTTGCTGGGGTTTTTGGCTTTGCAATCCAACCCTTCGATGCTGTTACGTAGTTTTTTGCATTCTTCAAGTGTGCAAATTTTCTTATCGATGTCTTTGATAAGTTCTAGATATTCTTTATTTCGTTCTGGGACGAGAGGCGTTATTTCTTGGTAACTGGAACGAAACGCCCTAGTTGACTCAAGCCCCGCCTTGCATACGATTGGTAAAGCTTCTTCCGCAATCACCAATGGGCTGTGTTTCCAACTTATCTTGGCATCTACCGATGGGTTATTTTTGGCTTCTCTAATTCTATCCAAGTAGCTATTCCTGGTTTCGGTATCCGGAATTTTTCCAGCTATTGCTTCTAATGTCGCCCAGTCTGGCTGAGTTTCATTAAACATATTTTTTACTTCTTCTCCGTTAAAAACAGATGATGGTGGTGGATGATGTATGCCTACTATTCCTGTATCGTCTATCCAAGCCCCTTGCAGTTCTGCCGACTCGAAATTAGCCCCTTGCAGCTCTGCCCCGATAAGATTAGCCCCTTGCAGTTCCGCCGATTCAAAATTAGCCCCTTGCAGTTCTGCCCCCCAAAGATCAGCCCCTTGCAGTTGCGCAGACCCAAGATCAGCCCCTTGCAGTTGCGCAGACCCAAGATAAGCCCCTTGCAACTGCGCTTCCATAAGATTAGCTCCTTGAAGTTGCGCCCCCTTAAGATAAGCCCATTGCAGTTGCGCAGACCCAAGATAAGCCCCTTGCAGCTGCGCCTCCTTAAGATAAGCCCCTTGTAGCTGCGCCCCCAAAAGATCAACCCCTTGCAGTTGCGCAGACCCAAGATCAGCCCCTTGTAGTTGCGCCCTCATAAGATCAACCCCTTGCAGTTGCGCCTCCCTAAGATAAGCCCCTTGTAGTTGCGCAAGCCCAAAATTAGCCCCTTGCAGTTGCGCAAACCCAAGATTAGCCCCTTGCAGCTGCGCCTCCATAAGATCAGCCCCTTGCAGTTGCGCATCTCTAAGATTAGCCCCTTGTAGCTTAATTTCACGCAACTGTGCTTTTGGCAGGCTTTGCTTCAGCAAACTCGCAAATCGCAAACTGTGGACTGTAGGTAGGAAGCCTTTACCATTGTCTTTGAAATACTTTACCCAATCATCGTTGTAACCAGCCATTTGTGCCTCGATTTCCAAGGCGTTTTTATCTGGCTTCCAAACTACTTCACTAGGGTCTATTGCGATACATGGCAAAAACCAGCTTACAGGTAGTGATACGATCTGTAGGGTATGCTTCCACCGAGGCTTAATGTAGGCTTGGAAAAATTCAGTAGTCATCCAACCACCTTCCTTGGACTCCCATTCTTCCAGTTTTGATTCTAATTGCGTTATGGGCTGCACTAAAGGTTGAACATTCGCGACAAAATAAGCATCAGTCGTTCCGCCAATGAAAACGGTGAGTAGTGTTACAAACAATATCAAAAAACCGAATACACCGCGTAGACCATGGCGCGGTATGTCTAGGAAAAACAGCCTGACTGATGCAATAGTTGGCGGCGCTTTACTATTTTTATTATCGTGCAATGCCAGGCGTAGTTTCCATACCAGCCATACGTCAAAAATGAAAGCCAGGTAATGCCAAACGGTTACCAGAGGATTTTGAATGTCACTGAAGCGGATCAATAGTAACCCAAGAGTGATCGGCGCAAAGTTATAGCACAGCAAACTGTTCGCCCAACGCACCCAGCGCACCAATTGGCCTTTATTTTCCAGTATCGCATAGTCGAATAAAAACGGCTGAATGCAGCTACGAGACACCTTACCGCCGGGTGTAGCCTCCCGCCATCGCATTAGCTTGTAATGATGGCTTTCCAGGTTCTGCATGAAGTTAAAATGTAGTGCAATAACGAACAAAGGGATTACTACATAAAACCCAATCAACGGCACCGTTAGGTCGATGATAGGCATTTTCAGCCCTTCCGTCGATAACAGTAGATCCGAGTCGGTGGTGGAAAATACGATGGCCTGGACGTAAATTAATATGCCAAGATAGGCCGCGAAGAAGTTGCGGTTTTTTTCTGATGAGTTTTCGACGATCTTATCCAGATTCGGCGGTTCTACTATGTATTCATTTTTCGACGCTCGTTTTTCGATAAAGCTATAACCAACACTACTCATCTTTTTAGGCACCTCATCTCCTGTACGGTTTTTCATAGAGTCTCGATCTTGGAGTTGTTACCAGAATAGGGCTTGTTTATAGTCTTGGGCGTAACCAGTGCCATGATGGTACATAGACTACTGCGACTTATTGTGAATGACTTTTTTATTTTTGATTCTGTCGTGGCGTTTATAAGAAAACCTCGATAATGGGCAAAAAGATTATAAATCTTTTGAGGTTAATGCATGCAATTTTTTGGGTGTCGGTCAACAAATTTTTAACCCGCGTAAGGCGGAAGCCGATAGGCGTTCCGCCGGATGATGAAGAGCCGATCACGGGTTCCGCCATGGGAACTGATAAATGCCCGCATGATTTCGTCGGCATTGGTGCGATGGTTTCTGCGTTGGTATAGGCATTGTTGTTTGATTGGCGGATCGCCTGTCGGCATCCGCCCTACGAACTGCCATTACAGCGGATACAGCTAAATCAGGCTGCTTGTCTGTAAAGTCCCGGTTATCTTTAATTCCGGTCAAAAAATGGGCTGATTGCAGGTTTGTGGAGTTTTCAATTACAGGTTGCTCATATCCGTCATCCATTATTTCCATCAACTTATTTCGGATGGCCGCATTTAAAGTCTTCAGTTTTTTCTTCAAATCGATCCAATAGAATTGCCACCAACATATCGCTCATGACATTTACCACAGATCGGCAACGGGCGATTATCCAGTCAACTGTAGCAATTAAGGGAATGATCATAACAATCAATTGCTCGGATAATCCAATAGTACTCAACACCAATGGCAAAGCTATTAAACCCGCTTCCGGGATGCCGGAAACACCGACCCCAACCATAACCGAGGCAGCAACAATCAATAACTGTTGTGGTATGTCCAAGTTAAAGCCAATGGCTTGGGCAAGGAAAATTGCTGCCATGGCTTCATATAAAATAATGCCATCATTATTCAAATTGGTGCCAATTAAGGCTGATAAACGTGCGGAACGCTCTGAAATCCCCATTTTTTCAGTTAAACACCGCAAGGTAACTGGCACAGTGGCCAAACTGCTGTTTGTCGAGAATCCCGTTACGATCGCATCCATGCCTTGGCCTAAAAAGTGTTTTATAGGCATTTTTCCAAACCAGCGGGCCATGCAAGGATAATAAATCAAAGAATGAATCAACAAACCCGCTAACATGGTGACCAAGAAAATGCCTAAAAGCATAAAAACATTTAATCCAGATTTTCCTACGACCTGTGCAACGACACCGGTAATAGCCACTGGAATGGCTAAGATAACCCACGCCAGCATTTGCATTATAAGGTGATAGCCTGCGGTGATTAATTTTGCTAATAAATCTATTCCAGTATTATCGCCAACAAAGGGATGCTGTTTGATATAACGCAAGGCGCTGCCCATGAATAAAGCCAATAGAATCACCGAAATCACGTTATTCTTAACAAATGGCTCCAGTATATTTTCGGGAATATAACCTGCAATATTTTTCAACGGATTTAGCGTAACGCCTTCTGGTGCTGTTTTAATGGGCGTTTTAGCAACTTCGGATTGCAAATGCGCCGATAGGTCTTGAATATGGCCACTCCACGACTCGCCCGGCGTAAAGACGTTCATAATTGTCAAGCCGATTAACATTGCCACCAGTAAATTAAAGCCACAAATAGCTAATAATCGACCACCGTGACGGAAGCTGATATCGCAATGAATAAACGCATCTAAAATAGCCAAGAAGATTAACGGCGTAGCCAGGGTTTTTAATAAGCGAATAACCAACATGCCTAATTGCCCTAAAGTTTCATTTTTTAGGAGCCCCCATAAATAGGGCTCCGTGCCAAAAAACACACCCAGTACACTGCCAATAGCAACGCCGAAAACGACTTGAAGGTAAAGCGGTAATCTAGGTATTGTTAGCATGAGTAGTGTGGTTTTTGTTAAAAATGGGTCATTAGGAATTCAGTTGGAAATAAATTTATCCAGAAAAACTGCCTGTTAAATAAATTAAAAGTGTAATGCCGTACCTAAAGCCGACCACTATTAATTATCTTTTTTCTAGTGGTAAGAATAAACTACTTTCACGTAACCCTGCCAAAACAATTTTTTCTATTGTGTTGTGCGCAGATTGACACACTGAAAAAGCATCTTAAAATTCTTATATCCCACGAGAACATTCAATCCATGCGCTTTTCTGTACTATTTATATTCCTTATGGCTACCCACCCATGCTAAACGTGAGCGAAACCGAATGGAACCTTCGAGTCGATCTGGCTGCGGCCTTTCATCTGGCGGTGTCCAACAATCTGCATGAAGCGATTGCAAATCACTTTTCTGTTCTATTACCCGACAATCAGCACTTCCTGGTCAATCCCTTCGGCCTGCATTTCTCGGAGATTACGGCTTCGAATCTGATCGTCTGCGACTTTGATGGCAAAGTGGTTCGGGGCGACGGAGCGCCCTCACCGTCAGCGCACCACATTCATGCGCCGATCCATCGGTTAGTTCCCCGTGCCCGCGTCTTGCTGCATACCCACCAACCTTACGCGACGGCACTGACCATGATTGCCGGCGGCCGTCTCGAGTGGGCGCTTCAAACCACTTGCCGCTTTTACGGACGGGTCGGCTATGACACTGATTACGATGGGGTCGCTTTATCGGACACAGTGGGTGAACGAATGGCAAAGACGCTAGGCGATTTCGAAGTCCTGTTTCTGGGCAATCATGGAGTTATGACAGCAGCACCAACAGTAGCGCAAGCCTTCGACGATCTTTACTTCGTCGAGCGCGTGGCTCAAACCCAGATTCTAGCCATGAGTTCTGGTCGACCTTTAACTTTGCTAGCTCCCGAGCTTATAGAACAAGTAGCCGCCCAAACACGCTACGAACGTTTAGAGCTTGGTTATATCGAACGTCACTTTGAAGCGCAAAAACGTCTTTTGGACGCTGCGGGCGGATTTTACCGCCAGTGAATGAGTTGTACGTCTGAAAGTTTTTTATGGTCATTTACGCCCATCATGCCATGCGGAGAACCCGCGACAAAGGATTTGCCTATGGCGCGGCCATTTTGATGGATTCGCTGGGGATTTTTGTCCGCAACACTTCAGAGGATGTCATAATTGTCGCGTTTTCCAGATTAAGCCTTGGTTTCATGTTTCTTCTCGGGTACTAGGTTGCTACTGGAACACCTGCATACAGCAGTTTGTGGCCGATTCCAATGATCCGTAAAAATATGGTTTTCGGGCCGGTTAGTGAGTGAGAATAAGCCATGCAAATATGGGTTGATGCGGACGCCTGTCCGAAAGCGATAAAGGATATTTTGTTTCGTGCGGCGGAACGTACTGGAATCATGACCATCCTGGTGGCCAATCAATACCTGCAAACGCCGCCATCACGCTATATCAAATCGATTTTAGTTACATCCGGCTATGACGTGGCCGATAATGAAATCGTCAAAAGGTTACGTGCGGGCGATTTGGTGATTACCGGCGATATTCCGTTAGCGTATGAAGTGATTGGCAAAGGCGGTCATGCTATCAATCCGCGCGGAGAGCGCTATACCCAAGACACTATCAAGGAACGCTTGAGTATGCGCGATTTAATGGATACGTTACGCGCCAGCGGAATCAATACCGGCGGGCCTTCTGCGTTAACTTCACGCGATATACAAGCATTTGCGAATCAATTGGACAAGTTCCTGGCCGAACAGGGCAGAAAATAACCGCTATTATCCTAGTAATGACATTCTCTGGAAAGACGCATTTGTTCCAGAAAATTAAAAAGGATAATTTCTGCCCAGACAATTTCATCTAAAAAATGGGGGTAACGCATAATGATGTTTCAAGAAATCGTTCAGGTCTTTATTGTCGGGCTGTTAATTTTTCTGCCTGTATGTTTGATCTACAAAAAAGCCGGTTTTCATCCGGCCTGGGCAGCATTGGTGTTTTTGCCTGTCTTCGGCTTGCTCCTTATTTTTATTCAGTTGGCGTTGCTGCCTTGGCCTAATCTTCGGGATAAAAAGGATCTTCTGTCATGACGTTATTTTATCTATTGCTGCCGGTTTATGTGGCGTTTTGCCTATGGCTGGGTGTGCGCATTTTGCGGAAAGCCGGCTTCGATGGTTGGTGGGTGATGGTATTATTGGTTCCTATCGTCAATGTCGTCATGATTTGGATTTTTGCGTTCACCCGCTGGCCTACATTGCCAGCAAATATAAAACAGGATTTATAAGCCGAATGTCCCGCTGGCAATTTTGGATCGACCGAGGAGGCACGTTTACCGACATTGTTGCATGTAGTCCCGACGGCCTAATCGTCACCCGCAAACTGCTCTCGGAAAACCCCGAACGCTATCGGGACGCCGCTTTGCAAGGGATGCGCGAAATTTTGCAATTGCCCGCCGATGCGCAGCTCGACGCTTACATCGAAAGCGTCAAAATGGGCACCACCGTCGGCACCAACGCTTTGCTGGAACGCAAAGGCGAAAAGGTGGCACTTGCGATTACTCGGGGATTTAAAGACGGTTTGCGTATCGGTTACCAAAATCGCCCGGCTATTTTCGCGCTTAATATTCGCCTGCCGGAACAGCTTTATCAGACCGTTATTGAAATCGGCGCGCGAGTCACGGTGCATGGCGAAGAGTTGGAGGCTTTAAGTGTTGATAAGGCACGAAGCCAGTTGCAAGCATTGTATGATCAAGGTATACATGCACTGGCGATTGTATTGATGCATGCCTGGCGTTATCCGGAGCACGAACTGCAACTGGCGGACATCGCCCGGCAAATCGGTTTTACGCAAATTTCGGTTTCGCACCAGGTCAGCCCCTTGTTAAAAATCGTCAGCCGCGGCGACACCACAGTGGTCGATGCGTATTTATCGCCGCTGCTCAAACGCTATGTCTCACTGGTTGCCGAAGGTCTCGGCAGTGATGCGCGGCAACCGCGCCTGTTTTTTATGCAATCAAATGGTGGCTTGGTCGACGCACATGCCTTTCAAGGCAAAGACAGCATCCTTTCGGGACCGGCGGGCGGCATCGTTGGCGCGGTGGCGGTGGCGCAACGGGCCGGTTTGCATAAAATCATCGCTTTCGACATGGGCGGCACGTCCACCGATGTCGCCCATTACGCAGGGGAATTGGAGCGCAGTTTCGAAACTGAAGTTGCCGGCGTCAGAATGCGCGCCCCGATGATGGCTATTCACACGGTGGCGGCGGGCGGCGGTTCGATCCTGACTTTCGACGGCAGCCGCTACCGTGTTGGCCCTGAATCGGCGGGCGCGAACCCCGGCCCGGCCTGTTACCGGCGCGGAGGGCCGCTGACAGTTACCGATGCCAATTTGATGCTCGGCAAATTGCCGCTGTTTCCGGCAGTATTTGGACCGGACGGCGATTTGCCGCCAGATGCTGATTGTGTCACTTTTTTGTTCAACGAGTTAGCTGCACGTATCCAGGTGCGAAGCGGTGATAGCCGCACCCCGGAAGAAGCCGCAGAAGGCTTCCTGAACATTGCTGTCGAAAACATGGCGGCGGCGATCAAGAAAATTTCCGTGCAAAAGGGCTATAACGTCGCCGAATACGCCTTGTGCTGTTACGGAGCGGCGGGCGGACAGCACGCCTGCAAAATCGCCGATCGACTAGGGATGCAAACGGTTTTGCTGCATCCCTTGGCCGGCGTGTTGTCAGCCTACGGCATGGGCTTGGCGGATTTTCGCGTGCTTAGGGAACAGGCGCTGGAAATGCTTTGGGAAACCATCAGCGAAAGCAGTTTGCGCGAGTGTCTGCAAAACCTCGAAGAGCAAGGCCGCTTAGTCTTGCAAGCGCAAGGTTTAACGAACTTGCAGATAAAATCAGTATGGCGGTTGTTGTTACGCTTTCAGGGGACCGACAGCAGCTTGCCCGTTGATTTTAGCGGTAAAGAAACGATGCTTGCCGAATTTCAGCGACAATACCGGCAACGTTTCGGGTTTTGTTATGACAAGCGGCAGTTGCTGGTCGAAACGGCGATAGTCGAATGTATCGGCAGCGAAGCCCTCGCACTAAATGCCATGAATGCCGCCTCTCAAAACTGCACAGGACAGCCGGAATTGCTGACTCGCATGTTCAGTAACGACGCTTGGCATGACACGCCAGTCTACCGTCGTGAAAATTTGCCTATTCAACAACGAATCGCAGGCCCTGCGATTATCGTCGAGCCGACTTCGACCATCGTCATCGAACCCGGCTGGCAAGGCGAATTGCAAACTGACGGCAATGTGCTGCTAAAGCGAGCGCTGCCGTTGCAACGAGCGTTCGCCGCTGGAACCCGCGCCGACCCAGTTTTGCTGGAAATATTCAACAAACTGTTCATGTCCATCGCCGAACAAATGGGCTTTGTGTTGCAAAACACCGCGCATTCCGTCAATATCAAGGAACGCCTGGATTTCTCCTGTGCACTTTTCGATGCCGGCGGCCAACTGATCGCCAATGCGCCGCATATTCCGGTGCATTTAGGCTCAATGGGCGAAAGCGTAAAAGCGCTATTGCGCAAATACGCCGCCAGTCTGCAACCCGGCGATGTCTATCTGCTCAATTCGCCCTATGCGGGTGGCACGCATTTGCCGGATATTACCGTGGTAACACCCGTGTTTGCAGAGCAAGGTAAGGAATTGCTGTTTTTTACCGCTTCGCGCGGCCATCATGCCGATGTTGGTGGCATTTCGCCCGGTTCAATGCCGGCCAACAGCCGTCATATTGAAGAGGAAGGCGTGATTAGCGAGGGTCTGAAAATCGTCGGCAAAGGCCATTTTCAGGAAGCAACATTACGAGCCTGGCTGGGTTCTGGGGCCTACCCTGCGCGCAATCCAGAACAAAATCTCGCTGACCTGCAGGCGCAAATCGCCGCCAACAAGAAAGGCGCGCAGGAACTGCTGCACATGGTGGCAAGTTATTCCTTACCTGTGGTGCAGGCTTATATGCAATTCGTGCAGGACAATGCCGAAGCCTGTGTGCGTTCAGCAATTGCCAAGTTATCCGATGGCGCTTTCGAGTATGCAATGGACGACGGCGCGAAAATCGCCGTTGCGATTACTGTTGATCGTGAGAAGCGCCGCGCCCGTATCGATTTCAGCGGCACTTCCCGGCAATTGCCGAACAATTTCAACGCCCCGGCGGCGGTGTGCAAGGCGGCGGTGCTGTATGTATTCAGAACGCTGGTGCAGGACGACATTCCGCTCAACGCCGGTTGCATGAGGCCATTGGAGGTCATAATACCGGATGGTTCGCTGCTCAATCCCCGCTATCCGGCGGCAGTGGTCGCAGGCAACGTCGAAACCTCGCAGTATGTTGTCGACGCTTTGTTCGGTGCATTGGGCATTTTGGCCGCCTCTCAAGGTACGATGAACAATTTCACCTTCGGCAATGACCGCTATCAATATTATGAAACTATTTGCGGCGGAGCCGGAGCTGGCGATGGTTTCGACGGCTGCGATGCCGTGCATACGCACATGACCAACTCGCGTATCACTGACCCGGAAGTGCTTGAATTGCGTTTTCCGGTACTGCTGCAAGAATTTTCCATTCGAAAAGGCAGCGGCGGAGCAGGACGCTACCAAGGTGGCGACGGCGTGGTTCGCCGCATCAAATTCCTGGAGCCGATGAGTGCCGGTATCCTCTCCAGCCATCGAAGCATACCGCCGTTCGGAATCAACGGCGGCAAGCCAGGAAAACTAGGCGTGAATAAGGTGATCCGCAACAATGGTGAAGTCGAAATGCTCACTGCCTGTGCCGGAGTTGAAGTGCAAACAGGTGATGCTATACAGATTGAAACACCCGGCGGGGGCGGGTTTGGAATCGTTGATGAGTAGTTTTTTCGGTGCGGAGTGGGTGCCAGTTTTAACAATACATTGCTTTGGGATACTCTTTTTGAAGATGAACAGCTTTTGATCTTTCTGCCAACTACCAAAAATCGGGCAACTTTATTAATTATCCCCACCCATCTGAACGCTTAGAGCAATAACGCCTCTAATCCACCGCATTATTCGCCACCGCGTTTTGAGCTTTCCCGTCATGCGGGTTACCATGATTCCTGGTCGCTGGAAAAATTTGCGTGTTGCAACATCCGCCACCTCTAAAATGCGCAAGTAAAAGTCATATTTTTTACAGCTACCCGCCAATAACAATCGCAATTAAAACAGTTTTTTGCATATTGCGCCTTGTTGGTTTTATGAGTTCAAGTTTGGCAATATTACATCCGACTTTTCATACAAGTGTTTCTGGAAGCCAAAAAACAGGTTTCTGATTTCATCTACGCCACCGAGGGCTTCCGCTGCATCGGTCATTGAATGATATTTCAGGTCAATCAGATTTGGCAGTCTGGACTGGTCCAGCTCTTCAAAACCTGTGTCTATGTATTTGAACAGGACGAATTCAAGAAACTCCCTATGTTCCAAACTCAATCCGTAAAGGATTCGGGGCTTTGCCTGTATAGCCCTGCCTTCCCTTGTCATGGGCTTGATATTGAAAGAGGTGTATTCCAGCACGTCAAATAAATCGCTCTTCTCGGCAGCAACCAGCTTTTGCAGTTCGGCCAGTTCTGACTGCCCGTAACCCGCATCGGCAAGTTTATCCAGCAGCGCTTTGCGGGTGATTGGGTTTGACCAAATCTGACGCAACTCATCCTCATTTTTAAAATAGGAAGGCAACGCTCCATAGAGGTTGTTTAGGAACTCTTCAACGGAAATTGGCCTGCCATCGGCGCCCCAGAAAGACGTAGAAATTATATGTTGAATCTCACGCTCCTTGCCGTCACGCAGCTTGATTTTGACTTTCTTTTTGCATACGCAAGGGTCTTGGCCGCAGATATAACAAGGTGGCGGCAGTTCTTTAATGCACACACAGGGCTGCTTGCCGCATAAAGGACAAGGTTGCGGCAGTTTTTTCTCGCATACGCAAGGGTCTTGGCTACACTTGCTGAAAATCTCCGGCTCTATCGGCTCGCCGTCCCAATCAGGATCGGCAAAGTGATGATAAGCATCCACGAAGTCGTAAATCGTGAAATATTCCTTGCCATCAAACAGCCGTGTGCCACGCCCGATAATCTGCTTAAACTCAATCATTGAGTTCACGACCCGCATCAACACGATATTTCTGATGTTGCGTGCATCCACACCTGTGGAAAGTTTTTGCGAGGTGGTCAGAATAGTGGGGATAGATTTTTCGTTGTCCTGAAACTCACGAAGATACTGCTCGCCAATCTCGCCATCATTGGCAGTCACCCTCACACAATAGTTGGGGTCTTTGCTCTGGCTATACTGGTTAATCAAATCCCGTACTGCTGCCGCATGGGCTTGGTTGGCGCAGAAAACCAGGGTTTTTTCTTGTCTGTCAATTAAATCCATAAAAATCCGTACCCGTTTGGCTTCTCGCTCCTTGATTTCAATGATGCGGTTGAAGTCTGCCTCTTCGTAAACCTTGCCTTCCTCTATTTCACCCTCAATGATTTTGTCGTCCGAGGTGTAGATGTAGTCATCCAGCGTAGTCTTGATCCGCTTGACCTTGAACGGGGTCAAAAAACCATCATTGACGCCTTCTTTCAACGAGTAGGTATAAACTGGTTCGCCAAAATATTTGTAGGTGTCCACGTTATCAATACGCTTGGGCGTGGCAGTCAGACCAAGCTGAACCGCAGGAGAAAAATATTCAAGAATGCCTCGCCAGTTGCTTTCGTCATTCGCTCCGCCACGGTGGCATTCGTCAATGATGATGAAGTCGAAATAGTCGGCTGGATAATCGCCAAAATAGGACGCGTTGTCCTTGCCGCTCATGAAGGTCTGAAAAATGGTGAAGAAGATGCTGCCATTGGTAGGCACGCTTCCCCTCTTGCTAATTTCCTTCGGGGTAATCCTCACCAGCGCATCTTCGGGGAAAACTGAAAACGAGTTGTAGGCTTGGTCTGCCAGAATGTTCCTGTCGGCCAGAAACAGGATTCTTGGACGGCGTGAACCATCACGTTTCAGATTCCAGCGGGTTTGAAACAGTTTCCATGCAATCTGAAAGGCGACGAAGGTTTTACCCGTGCCGGTTGCCATCGTTAGCAGGATGCGTTGCTTCTCTTCGGCAATGGCGTTGAGGGTGCTGGCAACGGCGATTTCCTGATAATAGCGAACGCCTTTGGTGCCGCCGACGCTTTCAAAAGGGACGGCATCAAATTTGTCTTTCCAGCCGTTCTGATCGGAAAAGGTAAGTTGCCAAAGCTCATCAGGGGTGGGAAAAGCGGTAACAAGCCCTTCATGACCTGAAGTCATGGAAATTTGGTAAATTTCCTTGCCGTTGCTGGCGTAGGTGGTGTCAATTTGCAGTTTTCCGGCGTAGGTCTTGGCTTGCGCTACGCCTTCGCCAACTTCTTGGCTCACACTTTTGGCTTCGATAACACCAATCTTGCGGTTTTTGTAGACCAGAATGTAATCGGCAATCATGGGTTTTGCCCGTGTGCCGCCCGTCTGGATTTTACCTGCGGTGATGTGAAACTCCCGCAAAACTTTTGAACCTTCCACCACGCCCCAACCGCTGGCTGTCAGCTTGGGGTCTATCAATTCGGCGCGGGTTTCAGCTTCGTTCATGGGCGTAATTGCAGGCTAAAGCCGTGGCGTGAATTCGGGTAATTGCAAGGCATCGGCTGGAGAGATAATCCGCACGCCAGCAGACAACAGGTTTTCGGACAAGACCAACAAATCTTTGTCGCCTGTCACCAGCCAGTCAGCGCCCGCCGCCAGCGCCGCATGAATAAACTTGTCATCCTCCGGATCGCGGCAGAAGGCCTGCGCCGGGAATGTTTTTGTGACCTCAACCCAAAATGCCAGCGCGTCAAGATCGTGCAAGAGCTGCTTTCGATCCTCCATCGACACATAGCGGTCGAACTTTGGCTTCCAGAGCCGCTGCTTGAGTTCTTCAAATGTCTCCAGAGTTAATACTGGCTGGCCGCGCCTGACCACTTGTCTTGTCAGTTGAGCTGGCGCACCTTCCTTCGTTAGCAAGCCGCTAATCCAGACATTGGAGTCAATAACGACAGAAGGCCCGCAAGGATTCACTGCTTATTCAACTCTCATCCGCCAACAACTCAGCCAGTTTCTCAGGCGTTAATCCGGCTCGCGTAGCGGCTTCGGCGGTATTGTCCATCGTTTTCAACAATCGATCGGCATAAAAAGCCCGCATCGCCTCGTAATCCTGGGCGCTTACCATGAATCCCGCCACCCGGTCATGGCGCATCACGCGAACCGGCTCCCGCTGAACCCGGTCAAGAAATTCGCCAAACCGGGTTTTGGCTTCATTTGCAGTATAGGTTTGCATGTCTTAATCCTCTATTTAGTCGCATAGGATAAATTTAATCAAATCGTTCGATTTAGTCAAATAGCACGAAGTGACTTCGGCTTCGTTCATTATGATTTATTTTTGCTTTAAAGCACTTAATAGTATGATTTTTATTGTTTTTTGTTTTAAAAAAACATTATTTTTGTTTTGTGTTAAAGCACTTTCCATTATGCCCAGTAAGGCAAATAACGTGCATAACGTGTCGAATTTGTTTCTGATTCATCCGCTTTGATTAAACCGGCCTCTTTTGTTGCACCGATAACTAATGATACCGTTGCCGCCTTTGATTCAGAACCGCCAAATCGTTCTCTTAATGACTGGTTAGACATTCGCTTATTGCTCACATACATCAAACAGCAATGTTGATAACAAGCCCGGATTCTGTCTGCTTTGCTCATCACCGAAAAATCTTGATGGGCAAATAATACGGCGGTGGTCCGAAATTCACCCACACGAAAATCGGGCGCAGGTAATTGATAGACTTCTGCTGCTTCGACCACTTTATCAATACCACTGCCTTTTTCTTCACAAATGCCTAATCGCCGCATTAAATCAGCCAACCGTTCATTTCTTGACCGGTATTCGTCTATGAATCGCTCTACGCTGATAGGCGGTTTACCCGCATTTGAGATTTCAACACGGTCACCATACATTTCAATCATCACCGACGCGCCAGACGCTAAAAAATCTTGATGCACCAGCGCATTCGCAATTAACTCACGCAGCGCCTGTTTTGGAAACATTTTTACTTCTTCGCGCACAACTTGTTCGATGCTACGATTTTGAGGCGCGGCTGAATGTACAAAATCGACTAAGCCTTCAAAACCAACCGCATAACCTTTGTTACCCGTTTTATCCTCACGGGTTTGTAATTTATTAACGCCCTCGTAAATAACAATACGCGGCGCTTTTCGGGCTAATGTGCTGGAGAACGCATCAAGTTTTTTTGCTAATAAAATCGCCGCTAAATTAGTAATTGCCCACCCATCCGCAACTTTTACAATTAAGCGTCCATCCGAAAGCCTTTCTAATACGCCCTCGCGTGTTGTTGGATACGGCAATTTAAGTAAATCAAAGTAAGTTTGCGTATCGAGTAACGCAACCACCTCATCAGCGCTAGCATTTTCTTTGGCATATTGCGAAAACCAATCAGGCTGACCTTCTGCAAAAATGCGACGCAATTGATCGGGAGTCATGGGCATTAAACCTTCACCCGCCCGCATCAAATACGCGCCATCAAAATCGAGCGCCTGACCATCGGGTCTGGAAGGAATTTCAAACACCAATACCCGGCCATGCGCGTGATTAAGTTCGGTCGTTTCCACTCGAATCCGCAATTTTTGAACAATCTGCTCTTTGATTTTGTTCAGTTCGGCGGTTGTCGAAAAAGCTTGTGTGCCAACAACACGGCGCGGAGCCTTATCAGTAACACCGAAGACTAAATAACCGCCTTTTTCATTTGCCAACGCCACACAATAGCGCATCAGTTTTGTGCTATCAAATTGCTGTTTGGCTTCTTTGAATTCTAAATTCTCGTTTTCAGATGGCGCGCTTAACCATTGATTTAATGTTTCGAGTGTCACCATCACAACTCCCCTGCAAAGGCTTGGTTGAGGAGGGATTTTTTTAGCTCATCCAGTGCCGTTAGCTTTTGCTGGTAGATGGCTTCAAGCTTCTTAGTTTCGGCTGATAGCTCTTCAAGCTTGGCAGTGATGCGTTGCTGTTCAGGAAGGGGAGGTACTTTTACCTCAATCGAATAAACTTCATTTCTGTTAATCCCTGGCTTCACACCCTTTGCCAGCTTGGGTAAGTCTAGTGTGGCTAGCAAATTGTAAAGAAACTTCAAATGAAGCTCATTTTCATCAAAATCTACGAAATAGGTAACATCAAGTGGCCAAAACTTTTCCTCTGTTAGATTGATTTCTCCTGCCGAACCTTTACGCCCAACTATGATGGTAGGTTTATCAAAGTAGAACTCATCCGTTCTGTCCTTCTCTCCATTTGCACCATAGACTGGATGCTTACCATCCGCTTTTCTCTTTTCAGCTGGCAAAGGCTTACCGTATTGCAGTTTAATAAGCTCTCCCAACGTTTTGGTTTGCCATCCCTCACCTGCATTCTTAATGACCGATTGCAGAGTGCTTTTAAAAAGCTCACGGGCATTGTTCAGGTTTTTCTCGGCATTGGTTGCTGCTGTGGCAATGCCTGCAAATGCCTCATCCAGAATGGCAACGATGCGCTGCTGTTCGGGGAGGGGGGGGATTTTTACATCAATGGAACAAACCTCATTTCTGTTAATTCCGGGCTTCACCCCCTTTGCCAACTTGGGTAAATCTAGTGTGGCTAACAGGCTATAAAGGAACTTCAAGTGAAGCTCTTTTTCGTCAAACTTCACAAAATAGGTAACATCAAGAGGCCAAAACTTTTCCTCTGTTAGATTGATTTCACCTGCTGAACCTTTTCGTCCAACAATTATGCTGGGCTTGTCAAAGTAGAATTCATCCGTTCTATCCTTCTCGCCATTCGCACCATAGACTGGATACTTACCTCCCGCTTTTCTCTTTTCATCTGTCAATGGCTTACCGTATTCAAGTTTAATAAGCTCTCCTAGCTTTTTCGTTTGCCATCCCGATTTCATCACGCCTCCAGCCTTCCCCCGCTCATAAAACACCACCCCCACATGCTCAATATGCGCTTTCAGGCCTTCATGTTTCAAGCTCTCGTAATGGGTCACATCAAACAAATAGGGAGTGGGCAGGTTGTCGAGGGCTTCGAGCAAATCCGCCGAGCAGTCGGTGGAGCTGCTGAAGGCGATATCAATATCCGAGCCGCGCTGGTAATTCCCCTTGGCGCGTGAGCCATAAATCCTGGCCCAGACAATGTCCGGAAACTGCCGCAGGCAGGTGGTGATCGCCGCCAAAACTTCTGCACTAAGGCCAAACATCAAGGCAGCCTTGCGAGTAGATATTGATGCAGATCATTCAATCCTGCGATGTAATGTTGACAAATATGGTTCACGGCTTTGATGGCGCGCGCTTCGTCGTAGGTGTCCGCCATCAGGTTACGGTCTTCGAGCATGTCCATCCATAATTGGCCATCGGTGATAATGTCATTGGCAAATGCCTGTTTGATGACTTCTCGCGGCAGTTTTACGTCGATGCCGTTGTAGTTGAGGTAGTCCTTCATGGTTTTCCAGGACAGTTCAAACGTCATTTCAAATGCCTTGATTAGCGCCATTTGAATCAGGTCATTGTTAGGCGTTTGCTCATTAACCTGAATGGCGTGCTGTAAGCGTTGATAGGCCGAATGCAGATTTTCAAAGCGTTGTTTCCAGCGGATGTCTTGCATCGTCATACTCTCCTTTATAACAAGGTTTTTATTTTAGCCAACACGGCGGCACTCTCTGCATCCAGCCTGACTATTTCCGCCATGATGTCCTGCGGCTTCCGATGCTGCACTTCGTCATTGCGGCTTGGGTTTTTTACCGAGAGATCGAAAGTGGCCGGATCTATGTCCGCCACATCCACTGACCATGAGTTTGCCGAATCCGCCTTGGTCTTTTGCAGGGCGGCAAAATCGGCAAGGTCAGCTTCATTAAGCGGGTTGGTTTTGCCAAGGTTGCGGTCAAGATTGAGTTGGTAGAACCAGACTTTTTTTGTAGGTGTGCCTTTTTCAAAGAACAACACTACGGTTTTCACGCCCGCCCCGGTGAAGGTGCCGCCTGGCAAATCCAGCACGGTGTGAAGATTGCAGTTTTCCAGCAAGAGCTTGCGAAGGCTCACCGAGGCGTTGTCGGTGTTGGACAGAAAGGTGTTCTTGATGACAACGCCACCCTTGCCGCCTGCTTTGAGTATTTTGATAAAGTGTTGCAGGAACAGGAACGCCGTTTCACCCGTTTTTATCGGGAAATTCTGCTGCACCTCTGCCCGTTCTTTTCCTCCAAACGGCGGATTAGCCAGCACGATGTCGTAGCGGTCTTTTTCCTGAAGGTCGGCAAGGTTCACGGCGAGGGTGTTGGTATGCACGATGTTCGGGGCTTCAATGCCGTGCAAAATCATATTCATAATGCCGATAATATAAGCCAGCCCTTTCTTCTCCTTTCCGTAGAAGGTGGATTTTTGCAGGGTTTCAACATCTTTGGTGGTAAGTTCACGACTGGCCTTGAGGTATTCAAAAGATTCTGCTAAAAAGCCGGCCGAACCCACTGCTCCGTCATAAATTTTGTTGGCAATTTTGGGGGCAACAACTTTGACGATGGTTTTAATCAAGGGGCGTGGTGTGTAATACTCGCCGCCATTGCGCCCCGCATTGCCCATGTTTTTGATTTTGGCTTCGTAGAGATGCGACAGTTCGTGCTTCTCTTTTTTTGACCGGAACCGCAAACCATCAATCAGGTTTAGGACTTCCCGCAAGTTAAGGAGGTATCATGGTTTCAAATTAGCTACAGTAAAGTACATGTTTAGCTGCTGCGCCTTAAACTTCAGCGTCGTTCTTGGTGTATCCCACCGTCTGTGACAACAAAACCTGTTGATCATGGGACAGTCCCAACGCGTCGGCAATTGCGGAGCGGTCGATCCACGCGCGAATCACTGTGGATAGGCCAGTACTTGCGGAGAATAAATAGATGTTTTGAGCAATAGCCCCCGCCGCCGCTGAAGCATAGGATTCGCGGTAAGCAACCGGCACCATCCCCATGCGCGCATGATCAGCCACGTAAACAAAATTCAGCGGCGCTTCATCGACAAAATCCTGATAGCCGGTCACACGCCTAAGGTCGCTCTCAATTACCAAAGTTAGCGCATGAGATACATGATCATAAAGATACGCCCCCTCAGGCAGCGCCACATAAACATCGATCTCTTGTGCATTTAGCGCCGATGGTGCGGTACGTCCGCCATCGGCGCGATTGACGCCATAGGCTGCCCAAAGCAAGTTGGAAAGTAGCGGTAATGGTAAAGCATCGGGAGCAAACTCACGCGACGAGTGACGCTTCTCCAAGGCTTCCATAAGCGGGAGTCCTCCCTGTTTTTGAGGCGGAGGCAGCACGATTGAACTTGTCGAGTTCCCCCTGATAGGTTTGGGTCGCAACTGCCCCATCATGCCGAGTGCAAGCTTGGTTAAAGTGCTCAACGTAATTTCTCAATGTTTGTTAAAGTAATGCAGCGAGAGGGGATGTGCGAGTTTCACATTTAAAATACCAGCAACTCAGAATGGTTAGCCGCTGATTAAGCATAAAGCATCAAGCACATGTAACGAAAATGATTCTACATCGACCAAGAAACGTGTCAAGATCGACGGCGCATTTTTCTGTTGTCTCTGTAAATCTGCTTTCATTTTTCTAATTCAGCACCGTTTTTCCGGTCCAGACAAACAGCGTACATATTAAAAACAATAAGATTGTGATTAACAACTGGTAAACTTTGACGCTCTTTTTTTGCAAAAATGGCAAATTTTCCATGCCGTTTGGCAGACAAAAGAACGTGGAGTCAGTGAGCGCTCATTGATTATTACCTGCGTGGCATTTTGCTGCTCGCAGACAAGGCTAAACGGGAAGAGATAAGGGCAGTCCTGCTTCGTGAAGATCCGGAACGGCATAAATGGGTTCGTAATCTCAAGCTTCAAGATCATAAGTGAATTACAGGATTTTTCTGTAATCTTTGATATTTCACCTGGTGGATTCTTGATATGGCTAAAACTGAAGGAATAGATGATAATCAGTCCAGTATAGAAACTTGTCGAGGTCAATGAATGGCATCCGCATTTTCCCACATAGCGGTTCCGGCGCTTTTGTATGCCAGTTTCAAAAGCGATTCGGTAAATTTCAAATTATTTTTACTGGCAGCGATATGCTCAGTTATTCCGGATGTCGATGTCGTTGCCTTTAAATTTGGCATTCCTTATGAATCACAATGGGGTCATCGAGGTTTTACACATTCGTTAGTCTTTGCCTTATGTCTAGCTTCCTTGTTAACTTGTTTTCATTGGCAACTCCGTTCCAAGCCATGGATAGTATTTTGGCTTTGTTTCGTGTCGTGTGCATCTCATGCCCTCCTTAACGCTATGACCAATGGCGGGCTTGGCGTGGCCTTGTATTGGCCCTTCAGTTTAGAACGGATATTTCTCCCATTTAGGCCAATTCAGGTTTCTCCAATCGGGGTTAGCAGTTTTTTTACAGAATGGGGATTTCGAGTGATCGTTTCAGAACCCATTTGGGTTTTGTTTCCTGCTTTAGTGATTGGCATTATTGGTGCGGCATTGAGGCGAAAATATGAAAAGAGTTTACAGGTTTAATTTTAGACCAAAATTGATTTATAGAGTCAGGACTGAATTGAGTTGGCCAAATTTGGAGACAACGCCGTGATTGAAACAAAGCGCTACCGGACCTTTAGTGAGTTTTATCCGTTTTATCTTAGCGAACATGCCAACAGAACTTCCCGTCGCTTGCACTTCATTGGCACAACAACAGCCCTGATTTTAGTTGTGTTTGCTTTCTTCACACAAATGTGGTGGCTCGTTGCAATTGCTATTGTCCAAGGTTATGCCTTCGCATGGATTGGACATTTCTTCTTTGAACACAATAAACCCGCCACTTTCACATTTCCCTGGTTTAGCTTTCTTGGCGACTGGTGCCTGTGGTGGGAAATGTTGACCGGCAAGATTCAGTTTTAGATAATCTTGCCATTGGGGGGTATTTACCATACTCTATAAAACTGACATCGGCTCATATCAACCAAAGAAATATCGCGCTTCCGAAAATGACACCTGCTTATTCAAAATCAAGGCCTGCCTTACGCCAGGCCTTTGCTCCTCCCTCAAGATTGAACAAGTTCCGGTAGCCTAATTCATAAAGAGATTTTGCCGCTGCTTCGCCCATAGGGCCGCCCTGACAATACAAATAGATAGCGGTATTTTTATCTTTGGGAAGTTTGTTCTGGTATTTCTCGATTTCGTTGTAAGGAATAACAAGATCCGTGCCTTTGATATGCTGTTGCTCAGGCGTGTGAACATCAATCAGAACTATATCCTCTTTTTGCATGACTTGGTTTAATTCAGTCGGAGTTATCATTTTCAGATAGTCTGGCTTTTGAAACATGAAGCCAGTTAGAATGAAAATAGAACCGATGAGGAGAAACAGCTTTTTCTCGATTATAGTTTTGGAGCCCATAAAAATAACCTATTGATTAACATTTTCAAAATATTCACAGACGTATATAATTTTGGACAGAGTGAAATCATATCATTAGTTGATAAAAACAGTATGTCATGCTTTTAAATTTTCAGCTTTCCACTATTTCCAAACGAATGGCTCCAATTTTATAAAGTCAATGTTCATTAATTTTTCACTGAACTTCACTGCTAGATTATGAAGTTGATAAAGGCTAAAAAATCAACACAGTGTTACATCGATGGGACTTTTTCACACATCCCGATTCAATAAAACGTATGATTTTCTGTGCTTATGGCTCTCCCCTCTGATTTTTCAAGCAACAAAAATTCCGGCCCACGGGTTTATCTGGTCACCGGTGCGACTGGCGCGATAGGGAAAGCCATTGCCCGGAAACTCGCTGAAACAGGGAATTCCGAAGTGGTGCTGGTATGCCGGGACCAAAATAAAGCGGAACAGACGGTAAAAGAAATAATGGATTTAACCGGCAATTCCAGGGTGCGTTTTGAACTCGCCGATTTGAGCAGATATAGCAACATCCGCCGGTTAGTGGAGCGCTGGACAGGGCCGCTGCATGGTTTGATCAACAACGCCGCTTGCACACCACGCACCCGTCTGGTAACGCCTGAGGGCATCGAAATGCAGTTTGCCACCAATGTGCTGGGTTATTTCCGGCTAATCGACGAATTCACGGCTATTTTAAAAGCGTCGGCGCCTGCGCGTATCGTCAATGTTGCCAGCTACTGGGCCGGCGGCCTGGATCTGAACGATTTGCAGTTTACCCGCCGACGCTATGATAATAATCAGGCTTACCGTCAGTCCAAACAAGCCGACCGTATGCTGAGTGCCGCCTTTTCCGAAAAGCTTGAACCTTTCCATATTGCCGTCAATGCCTGCCATCCTGGCGATGTCAATTCGACATTAAGTAATGATCTGGGTTTTGGCGGCCACGAAACGCCGGATCAGGGCGCTGATACTCCCGTCTGGCTGGCGACTCATCCCATCGGCCAGCAAAAGACAGGTCGCTATTATGAATATAGGCGCGTAGCCAACTGTACTTTCAGCCTCGATAGGCAGGCAGTAAACAACCTTTATGAACGATGCGCAAACTACTCGACCGGTGACAACATGGGAACATACTACCGCAAAACGAACACTTTCGGCATGCAGGAAATTTAGAAAGGTATCAGGAAGTAATTGCCGACGACACTCTTAGGGGGACTCCTAATAGCAGTTTGTTGCTCTACTACTTATTCAACGGGCAAGACCATTTCAATTTGCAAACCGCCTTCTGGGTGGTTTCGTGCGATAATTGAACCGCCATGAACTTCCACTGCTCGACGGGCAATCGCCAGGCCGAGACCGAAACCGCTCTGAGTACCCCCACCGCCCCGAAAAAACGGTTCGAAGATCGACGCCAACACACTATGCAGCCATACCAATTATCGCCAATTTATTTGGCCATGAAGAGCGGGGGTTGCTGTCGCTTAATATTGTTGTACATCCGGATTATCGAGGAAGAGGTTATTTTAAATCCCTCGCCCTCAGTACATATGAGGAGGCGAAGTTAAGAAATGCAGGCTTTGTAATTGGAGTAGCTAATGCCAAAAGCACGCTTCCATGCCAGAGGCTACTTAAATTTCAGAAGGTATCGCCATTGACAGTTAAGCTTGGTTTAGGCAATGTTAAGCGCAAAACTGAACCGAGTGCTTTGCCATGCTTTCAAGTCAAATGGGAGGAAGCAAGCCTTGATTGGCGACTGAAGAGGCCTGGCGCCAACTATCAGGCAACATCAAATTCAGATGGAACATGGATTTGGAGAACTACAGGCACTTGTGGGATTTATGCAGAAATGGGATGGTTTCCAACTGAAGCGCAACAGTTAAAAAGCGTGCTTTATCAGGTAGACACCAAGCCAATAATTACCCCAAATCCCGTGAAATTATGGATTGGAATGGATCGCCGTTGCGAATGGCCGGGTTATTGGTATTGTGACCTGCCGGAAAGCTTCAAGCCATCTCCATTGAACTTTTTATTCAAAGATCTAACGATTTTTAAGAGGTTTCTTGATATGGAAACTGCTCAGATAAGTCTTCTTAACTTCGATGCCTATTGAATACATTTCCCCTGAGCCGGCCTCCATGACGATCGAACCTGGTCCCTGCTCGTTCTTGAATCGCAATGTTACCTTTGTCCGCTGTAAGATCAAGCACGACTCAACAGGCCAAGAAAAACACGGCGAATTTCAAAGGACCTTTCCCAGGATACAAATAGATGTTCCTGACTTCTGGCACCTGGTTGATGCCGAAACCAACGAGGGCGCGGTAAACATTGCTCCTGCAAGCATACGGGATGCTCGTTTGGATGATCCCGGTAAGCTCATCGGGACACCAGGTCAATGTCCTCACCACCCTGATGACCTCTTTTTCAAAGGCGTTTAAAGTGTAGTGTATAGTGTCTGGACGACTGCTTTTGTCTTCTGTGGAGTCCCTGTTCTGCCATTTTGCCGCCGTGTTGGCACTCACTTGAAACTGTGCCGCTATGTCGTTTAAGGGTAAACAAGAACCCTGTATAATCGCTCTTGAATGTGAGTTTGTTCTTGCATTCGCATGGTAGATTTGTGGCACGTTGATTCCTTTTGGCTATAAAGTAAGGTCGATAGGTTTATAAATCTATCATGCTTTTTATGCTTCTAATAATCAACAACGTGGTGAAACTGGACATATACGGATTGTATTTTTATTTAAAAGCAATATAGTTGTCCCTAGCCGTGCAATTTAAAACTAATTTACATTGCCAGATTATACGATAGCTCGTCATGCTCGGAGGGTATTTAGTACCATTCATGGATACTAAGCTCAACCCCATCCATGGAGCCTGGCTTTCGGCAATCCATCCAGGAAAGACGATACTGAAAAATAGATTATGTAAGCTGACAAAGTAGAATTAATCATAGTAACTTGTAAATCAACAAGCAGGAATAAACACATTATGCCAATACGTGATCTTGAAAACTGGATGTGGGCGGAGGCTTGCGAAATACTGGATCGGGCAGACCGGTTGCATCGACAGTTCTTTAGACCGACTGTTATGAACGCCAGGCGACTCATTTGGGAACCACCAGTCGATGTCTACGAAACCAGTTACGAATTCAACATTATAATTGCACTGCCAGGTGTTGCGCCGGAGCATTTGAGCATAATGCTGGAAGACGACCATTTGATTATTGACGGACAAAGGCATCTACCAGTCGACAACCGGGCGCATATTCGACGCCTGGAAATTCCCTATGGTCGATTTGAACGGCGGATTGAACTGCCCGAAGGCCGTTTTGAAATCGGCACTCGTGAATTTGTGGACGGTTGCTTACTCATTTCATTGCGGAAAATATAAGGCTTTCTTATGCAAATCAAAAACATGAAAAATAGACTTATGGGATCAATGGCAGACAAAGAAGATTCCTCTTCAGAGATAATGCAGGAGACTCTGTTGCAATCCCCCGCCATCCCAAATGATGCACTGATCATTGTACCCATGCGTGGCACCGTGCTTTTCCCGCAAAACCTTTCGCCATTAGTTATAGGTCGTAAACCTTCTATTGCTGCCGTGCAACAGGCAGTGCGCACCGAGAAGCCGGTCGGCTTGATCATGCAACTGCGCGACCTGGATGAAGAAGCTGGCCCCGATAATCTCTACACGGTCGGCACTGTGGCAGACATTTTACGCTACTTAACCGCTCCTGATGGCACCCATCATATTGTTTGTCAGGGTGTGCAACGCTTTCGTGTGAAGGAGTTTTTACAGGGCTATCCGTTTCTTGTCGCCCGTTGTGAACTTTACCAAGAGCCTGAAGTGAGCTCCAAGGATATTGAAGCGCGAATAATAACACTCAAACAAAAAGCGCTGGAAATGCTGGCGCAAACGCGGCAAGCTCCTGATGAGTTAGTTAATGCGATTCAATCTATCACCTCGCCGGCGATGCTGGCTGATCTGATTGCCAGTTATCTGATTGCAAAACCTGAAGAGAAGCAAGACGTACTTGCCCTATTTAATATACAGGAACGTATTGATAAGCTTCTGGAATTACTCAATTACCGCATCGAAATATTAAAACTTTCCAACAAAATTAACGACCAAACCCAGGAAACCATGGGGCAGCGGCAGCGCGAATTTGTTTTGCGGGAGCAAATGAAAGCCATCCAGAAGGAATTGGGAGAAGCGGAAGGAAATACTGCCGAAATTGAAGAAATCAGCAAGGCCATCAGTGCCGCCATGATGCCTGAAGAGGTGGAAAAACAAGCGCGCAAAGAGCTCAGCCGCTTGCAACACATGCCGGATGCCAGTGGTGAATATTCGATGATTCGCACTTACCTTGATTGGCTAACGGAACTGCCGTGGTCTGTCGTGAGTGCAAGTGATATTGATATAGCAAAAGCCAGGGCAATCCTTAATGAAGATCATTACGGGCTGGATAAAATCAAGCAGCGAATATTGGAATTTTTAGCGGTGCGCAAGTTGAACCCGAATGGCAAGAGCCCTATTCTATGCTTTGCCGGACCGCCCGGCGTCGGAAAAACGTCATTGGGACGCAGCATAGCCCGCGCAACGGGGCGTGAATTTGTCCGCGCCAGTTTGGGTGGCCTGCATGACGAAGCCGAAATACGGGGTCATCGGCGCACTTATATTGGCGCACTGCCGGGCAACATTATTCAATCGATACGCAAGGCCGGCACGAATAACCCGGTCTTTATGCTGGATGAAATGGACAAGCTAGGTACAGGATTTCAGGGCGATCCCTCTTCAGCCTTGCTGGAAGTATTGGATCCCGAGCAGAATTCAACTTTCCGCGATAACTATCTGGCTGTGCCGTTTGATCTGAGCCACGTTATGTTTATCGGAACGGCCAATGTGCTGGACAGCATCCCCATACCGTTGCGCGACCGGATGGAAGTCATCGAGTTATCCGGCTATACCCTGGACGAAAAAGCGCAGATCGCAAGACGTTATTTGGTGAGCAGACAATTGGAAACAAATGGACTGACACCGGAACAATGTACCATTACCGACCGAGCCATAGAAACCATCATTCAGGACTACACCCGTGAAGCCGGTTGCAGAAACTTGGAACGTGAAATCGGCTCAGTATTTCGTCGTGTAGCCATGCGTATAGCCGAGGGTATTGTCGATAATCAGCAAATCGACACCGAACATATTCCAGGTATTCTGGGGCCAAAAAAATTTGAAAGCGATGTCGCCATGCGTACCAGCGTTCCGGGTGTTGCTACAGGACTTGCGTGGACACCTGTCGGTGGTGACATTCTTTTTATTGAAGCCACCCGTGTGCCGGGTAACGGCAAGCTGATTCTCACAGGACAATTGGGCGACGTCATGAAAGAAAGCGCCCAGGCTGCATTAAGCCTGGTCAAATCGCGTGCTCATGAACTGGGTTTAAACCAGGAATTATTTGAAAAAAACGACATCCATGTACACGTACCCGCTGGCGCCATTCCTAAAGATGGACCCAGTGCTGGCGTCGCCATGTTTACTGCCCTTTATTCGTCGTTTTCTGAACGGATTGTAAAAAGTGATATCGCTATGACCGGAGAAATCAGCTTGCGGGGCTTGGTGTTGCCGGTTGGCGGCATCAAAGAGAAAGTCATTGCGGCTGCCAGAGCAGGGATAAAAACAGTCATGCTTCCCGCACGCAATCAAAGAGATTTTGAAGAAATACCGGAAGCGGTCAGAAATCAACTTCGGTTTATCTGGCTGGAAAAAGTAGATGACCTGTTAACTATTGCCATGGAATGTGGCTGACGATCATCGGCGGTCTCTGAATGACCGCTTTACTATCAGAACCAGTCCGTTCAACTAACCTTGATCGCTAGGAGTCTGTCGGTCTTGAGACTAATGCATGTTCAAATTCAAAACACAAACAAAAAAATGATATATACGAATCAAGGGCTACCAACTTAAGCCGGGACACTTGAACTGTTACAGAGCTACAAAATAAAACCGATAGGTACTGAATGACCTGTCTCATGTATCATGAGCCAATGACAAAAAAAAACACGACAACCCAAGCTATTCGGATAACCGGCCGGGCCATGATTGACGGCGTTATCGCCAAGGGCAAACAAAGCCTGCGCGGGCTCTGGAAACTGATTGGCCGTCCTGAAAGCAACATTCACTGAACCCGCAAGCCCGGTAACGGAGAAACCGACACCCTGAATCAGGTTTATGGGAAACCAAATCCGGCGAAGCATGGTTAAGTTTGCCGTGCTGTACCAATTCGGCTTACAACACGCTGTAGGCGCCGATCCCCTGGACATTTTTCCACGCTGTTTTACAGTTTTAGATAAACACTGATTAGACATCATGAATCGAGATTGAGATGTTTGAACGAAAATTCGAAAGCTGGCCTTGCTAACCGTTTTCGTCGGAAGACCGGCTTAGTCTGCTTTGATGACGGGCGTTCTGATTGCAGTTGCTGTAGCGATTGATTGGCATGAATTTAACGCCGTTTCTTGATTTTATGGTTAAATACCTGGCAGAAAATGTAGCATGGCTAAATACAGATTTTAATTTGCACCTCCCTTAAAGAAATCGAAACGGTTATACATGGCAAAACGAAGCGAGCACAGTCTTGAAGAATTAAAAACACTGGTTCTGAAGGCAGCTGAAACCATTGTTATCGAGGAAGGCTTTTCGGCTCTAAAAGTTCGCAGAATTGCTATGGACATTGGTTATACCGTTGGCAGCATTTATATGGTTTTCAAAAATATGGCTGATTTGATATTGCACATTAATGCGAAAACATTGGATGCTATTGCAGCCGAGTTAAAGCAGGCTCAAGAGTGTAACATTGAACCATCACTTGAAACGTTGGCCATCGCCTATTTAGGCTATGCCAGTCAGAATTTTAATCGCTGGCGTAATGTTTATGAAAACCCATTTTCGGCTGAGACCAAAACCCCGGATTGGTATCAGGACAAAGTTGATAATGTGTTAGCCCTTGTTGATGCGCGGTTCGCAAAATTTAAACCGGAGCTCGCTGAAGGCCATAGAAAACGTGCGGCGCGTGCTTTGTGGTACGGTATTCATGGAATCTGCATGCTTTCGCTAACGGGTGAACCCGATAAAACCGATATCAATGACGTAGAAGAAACGATAGTTTTATTGGTCAGAAGTTTTTTGCAAGGCTGGATCGAACATGCTGATGAATAACATCCCATCCATTCAGGATGGCTGTCATTTTGGACTGATTACTAATATTTACACTTGTTGTGGGCTTACCGGATATGAATAGCAATCAGAATAAACCCTCGGTTGATGATAATAGCCACCTAATGGGCAATGCAGGACGTAGGGAATTACTGTCGTGGGCTTTATATGATTTCGCCAATTCCGGCTATACCACTGTGGTGCAGACCACTATATTCAGCGCCTATTTTGTTGGCGTGGTTGCCGGTATGGCGCAAGGCGTTACGCCCGGTTTATCGACCCTGCTTTGGTCGCTGTCTATCGGTACCGCCAATTTTATAGTGATGATCAGCGGGCCGTTAGTAGGTGCGATTGCCGATCACCGGGCGTGCAAGAAACCTTTTTTGCTGATTTCCTCGGTGGGTTGCATCCTGTCAACAGCCTTGCTGGCGCTGGTCGGCCCCGGCGATATAGGTCTGGGAATGGTGCTGGTCACCCTTTCCGCCATCATGTTTGCCAGCGGCGAAAACCTGATTGCCGCATTTTTGCCGGAGCTGGTGCCTGAGAAGAATATGGGACGGATGTCCGGTTATGGCTGGAGCCTGGGTTATTTCGGCGGTTTGCTGACTTTAGGGATTTGTCTGGCTTACATTACCTGGGCCAAGCAACAAGGGATGCCTGAAACCCATTTTGTTCCTGTTAGCTTACTGATCACCGCCGGAATCTTTGCATTAACTGCGACCCCGACTTTTCTATGGCTGCGCGAGCGGGCGATACCCGTTGTGTGGGACAAGAGCCTGTCCAATCTTCAGGTTAGTTATGCACGGTTGATGCATACATTTAAAGAAGCGGCGCGCTTTCGCGATCTGCTCTGGTTTTTGATTACCTTGGGCGTGTACCAGTCTGGCGTTAGCACTGTAGTGGTTCTGGCCGCCATTTATGCGCAGGAAGTCATCGGTTTTGATACCCAGTCATTGATCGTCCTGATTATGGTTGTTAATGTGACCGCTGCCGTGGGCGCTTTTATTTGCGGCCATTTGCAAGACCGGATGGGGTCAGTCCCGACACTCGCCATCACGCTGTTCATTTGGATTGTGGCGGTGATAGTGGCTTTATTCGCCAATGATCGTGCTGACATGTGGATAGCCGGGAATATTATTGGGCTGGCCATGGGCGCAAGCCAAGCCGTCGGGCGTGCTTTAGTCAGTAAATTTTCGCCAACCGAACGGGCGGGAGAGTTTTTAGGCTTGTGGGGCCTGGTCAATCGCTTGTCGGCTATAGTCGGGCCTTTGAGCTACGGACTCATAAATTACTGGAGCCATGGCAATCATCGGCTGTCACTGCTGTCGACTTTATCGTTTTTTATTGCCGGCCTGGTTTTGCTGTCCAAAGTCGATGAAAGCCGGGGCAAGGCGGCGGCACTGAGCTCCAGTGTGATAGCAGGCAAATGACACGGTTTAGTCGAGTGTAAGTAATGAATGTGATGACTTTATGCTTCAGCAAATCAATTTAGAAGCAATATCAACCAGTTTAATTGTCGGGAGTTAGGCAGGGAGAGGCTGCACAGGTTTCCTTGAACGACTGGTTAACCTTAAAAAGCGACTATTTATCTGTCCTGAAAAATTGCAATTCATTCTCTGGGGAGTTGAAGGTACTTGGACAAATCATCAATTAAAATTTTAACTTTTTCCTTCGCGCTGGGTCTCCAGGCCCTTGTGAAACGCGCATTCATGCCAATGCAGCGGATTGACTCCAGCCAATCTTGGGCCGCATGTTCGGAATAACCTGCCGCACGGGCGGCTTGATGCAATAGCGTGTATTCCCGCAGTAACTGAGTGCTAAACGTTAACGGATCATCGGAACCTAATGCGATGGCTACCGGGGGAGGACCATCTGTTTCAGGAGTAGGTGGAAATAATCTCAGGATAGGGTGATTGCGAAGGTCAAGTAAATCCCCAATAAATAGATTGCTGGATGGGTTAACTTCAACGACAATGCCCCGTTGCGAAATACCTGAGCGCAACCCATTTTGAAGGGCTAGCAAAGCGGCCACCTCATCCATTTGAATCGATACATCAATCAGTGTTTGCCCGCGCCGGAAGACCGCTTCATCAGTAAGATACGTTTCAATAATTTTACCCACCCGAGACCGGTTATGAACAGGATGCCCCCTAACCACTTCGGTTTTGATGTGCTGCGCGGCGTTCATAAAAACAGCAAAACCACCGTCAACTGAAAATTGCGTCGCATAGGGCTTTACTAAAAACCGATGCAACAAATGATACGCCTCGGCTAACTCCTCTATTTGGTAAGCACTTTTGTAAATATGGTTGGACAAGTTCCGCACTTGGTTCAACAATACATTCATGCGACCGGCTGGCGCCTTGGCCGCATATTCGGGTTTAATCCGGTGCTTGCTGTACATGCGCCATTCCCAAACCAAATCCCACAGGCGTTCTTCAGTAGGCATAAATATGGAGCCAACCGATTCAGCCCAGGATTGCGGATCGACGCCCAGGGCAATGGCATGGCCTAAACGCCCCCCATTACCATCAAGCACATAATGAACCTGTTCATAAATGCGCCGCAGGCCTTCCTGTAAATGCCGAAAATCCTCGCCCACATGCGCGGTCAATTTCAGTGGCGGCCCTGCACCGTCTAATATTGAAACCCGGGCTGATTCGTCCAGTACATGGCGGAACAAGGGCACCAGTACCCAGGTGGGAATCCCCAGTTCATCCCGTGCAACATCTAGTCCTCTTATGGCCCATAGGCAAGACGGCACGGCTACGATAAGTTCAGTCAATGCCCTTACTTTTCGTGATTGCTCAGCGAAATAACTCACATATCGGCCGGGTTCGGTATCTTGCTCGAAGGGTTGGGGTTCTGAGTAGGTGTCAGCCCAGAATGCGGAAGGGGCTCGGTTCTTGAATGTCATTTCTTTGCTATGGCGATCCTTGACGAAATGGAAGACAATCCCCATTTCGGGTTCAAACATTGCGCCACTATTATCTTTTAAAACCCGTTTCCAGGATTTGAGATAGGCAAGGACTTTTTCACCAATTTCAACTGCCGTATTGTCTATGCTAGTTCGAAACTCCAGCGCCCGGATATGATGCCCTTCACCTGCCACATCGTATGACACTTCAGGCAGAATGGGGTCAAGTGGGGCTCGCAAACTGCCCAGACGGTCAAAGAAACGGATAAACCATTGCAGGCCGCCGGTAAGCGGCCGTTGCACAACGGCGCGGTAATATTGGCAACGAATCCGAATAATCTGCCAAAAAATGCGTGTAAACAACGTGTCATGCAAGTCGTCGCACTTCTTTTCGTCATCCTTCAGGTATGCCAATCCTTTACTTAAAAACCAACGTTCCCCTGCATTTTCTCCATGTAAGTTGAGCCGCACCGCGATAGGATCGCAACGAGCAAAAGCATCCGCAATGCTCTCGATGGGGTGTTCATCCAGCATCAACGCTGTTGGATGAACATCGGCATAAAGATCACGCAGCGTTTCAATGTCAGGCAAGCGTTCATCATCACCAGACCTTAGCGCACCTAGCGCTGCCTCAAGTATCTCACGCCGGCGGGGCGTCCACGCCACTGAACTATCCGGATTAGCCAGTGCCCCCAAAAAGTCTTTGAAATCTTTCTTGCCCCGAATCAAAAACTCAACAAGCGCACAACGCGCAATGGCAGCGGCCAGCAGCCAGCGTATCAGACATTTGCCATCCTTCAGCGGGGCGCCTGCACTTTCCAGATCGCTTTCTTTGACCTTAGGGCTGGTAAGCGCAGCCAGCGCTGAAACCCATAACAGCGGAAAACTCATGCCCGCGCCGATATGCTGATGAATTTCCACAACACCCAGATCGAGAAGGTGACGCACTAATAAGGGCGGGTCTATATCGACACGCAGGGGGGGCGGCTCAATACCCAATGCGGCCAGCAGAATATCTTCAGGCATCGTAAGGGTAAGCCAGTGATAATGAGTCATGGCATCAATCGCGGAAAATTCCGTGCCTTCCCTTATTCTGGTGACGCCGGCGCGTTGGGCAAGGTGGCTATGCGCTAATACCCTCAGATACCGGTATATAGAAACAGATTCGGGTTTACGCTCATCTTTAAGCCCGAACCATCCTCGGTCACGGGCGGAAATCAGGCGGTCGAGCGACCAGCCGGTATGCGGAGCAAGCATCTCTTCACACGCCCGCCATAGTTTTTGGGTCAAACTGTTTTCTTTGGCATCTTTCCCAAACTGGGGATCAAGTTCCAACAAACAACTGCGAAAGGCCTCTTCGCTGGTTAAAGGAAAGGCGGCAATCTCAGCACGTATATAGGGTTCAGGTATGCGCTTTGAAGCGGCGGTAATCGAGGCTGATTGATTTGAGTCAAACATAGGTTTACTCGATATTATTGAAAGAGCTTTTTTTCCAATATCGATGTAACGCCCCAAAAGGCCCCAGTGAGTTTATATAATGCCTATATTTTTCTTCAGATTTTGTCAGGTCATCTGAATCTTCACTTTTATAGGGTGTTTTGTCTTTAGGGAAAAGCATCTCTAATTCGTTATCCAAGTCGGCGAGAAAAAATGGTGCGTTTTTTTGCCAATAGTCAGCAAGTTTGGATTCTTTACCAATCGTAGCGTCAATCATTTCTTTACAGCGTAAATACGCTAAAGCCTCATTGTCCATAGGCACATACAAGTAGCTAAATAACAGAGGTAATTTTTTCTCAAGCCAATCTCTCATCTCTTTTTCTAAAAAAAAAAGTTTTCGCGGCTCACTCGGTAATTTTATGTTGAAATACAGCTTGTCAGCAGCCTTTATTACCGCTGACTCTAAATCATAAATATCTTCAGTAGGAAATATTTGTCGCTCGTTTTCTCGTGTAGTTTTTTTTGCAAGAAATTTTTTCGCCAGACTGGGTTCGATAAGAGAGCTCTGGCGATTGAGCGCAACGAATGTTTCCAGTACACACGCCACCCAACCTGCAACCAATAGCCTCGTCAAATCGTCATTTTTTGGTTGCTCCTTTGGAATATTATCTCGAAACAGTGTCCATCGTTTCCAGAATACATCATAAGCCAAAAAGGTATCCCAAATGGGTGCAGGCCACCAAAAACTATCCAGATCGTCCTTTTTTATCCGTTTATGGGCCGTAACTACTTCATGGGATGCAGCAACGATCAATGTATCTATTTCAGGGGCATATAAAACAGCTAGCCTTTCCACCAATATAAGAATGTCATGGAGAATGGATAACCATGCGGCTACAATTTCGGGAATGTCATCGTCAGATTCGGCACTAATACTCTTTTTTGATTTAGCTTTGAGTCCAATACCTACTATATCAACCTCTTGTCTGATAATAAGCTTAGGTCGTATCGCATAGCCAGACGGTTCTTTTACGACGCAATGTAGCTCAAAGTCTCGCTTTGATAAATAATAGGGCGTTAGTTCAACTCGCTTAAAGTTCAATACAGTTCCCCCATCGGGAGAGCGACGAATAATATCGTATTGCAAGCGTTGCCCCATATTGCTGGATATATCGCTTCTGAAAATGGCGTTTCTAAGTATCGTTCTGGCGATTTTTTCAGCCTGAAATGGTTTTTCCTTCTCTGTGTTAAGTGTGTCGTTGACGACGCAATGTGCGACCTGCCAAAAGTCAAGTACAGTTCGAGCTGGTAGATGTAAGCCATGCCAGGCCAAGTGCGTCAAGGTATCATCATTCGAGTGGGCTGTATCATCTAAAGGATACATCAGATATTTGTCCCCTATTTCATGGGCGACAAGAAGGGTTTTCTGCCCGGCCATGGTTACATCTTCTTCTACCAAATAGGAATCATTGGTCTTATGGACAAGGAGCATACCTTGTTGATCAGCTTTGCTCACCTCGTAAGTTCCAACAAATTTACGGGTATCCAGTAAATCGGTGAATGGTATTTTTATGCCATCTATTCTTGAATCGATTAGGAAAACATTTATGTCATTGAGTAGCTCATAAATGTTTTTTTCATTATCCTGAGGTTTAAATTTTAATGTTTCTTCTGGCTTTACCCGATTAATTTCAATGCGATGGCTTGGCGGCAGAAGTTTTTGATAGGCCGCAGCAGTTTGGCGGCGAGCCATGACAAGAGTCTCATCTTCGCCATCCCATCTCTTCTTAACGACAGTATCTGCGGCATCTTTGCCTGAAATTAGTTCTTTCCAATATGCCCGTTCCAAAAAAGTCTCGACATCAGCGCGGTCTCCCGCCAAGACCAACCAAAGATGGGTGTGCGTCAACAATTGGGCAAGTTTAACAATGGCGCGTAAATGATCGGCGCTACGGTCAATATTATCAATCGGTAAAACGATTGAGCAGCCATTGGAGTTCGTGCCATGCTCCCGGCTAAGTTGCTTTGAAAGGGCATCCATGGCCTTTTTAAAACTCTCGCTAAAACTGGCATAAATATCAGCCGCTACGGCTTGTCGGCTTGCTTTTCCGCGCGTATCCACCTCTAGTATGTCTTCCCATATCAGCGTGGCATCATGAATCAGCTTGTTGAGCTGCTGCCTGGGACTGTCGCTATCCTCTTCATAAATCGATGTCAGTGCAGGGCTCTTTTTATCACCATCATTTTTTTTGTCAAGGGCGTCACGTACACGTGTAAGCACGGTGGTAAGAAGATTGGTGTTAGCCGTCAGAGGCTCCAGGTTAAGTATGGGGAGCCAAACAATGTGATTTTTGAGATATTCCACGGATTTTTTCGTAAAAGTGTATTCATTCAACTCGTTGTCTTGTCTTTCTTCTTTGGTTTTTAATGGAGTGAAGAAGTCTTCTTGTGAGGAAATTGCTTCTTTCGCACTATGAAGAACCGTCGTCTTGCCCGTGCCGCGAATGCCGTACACGAGAAAACAATTCGCCACTTCTCTTTTATCTTTTTTATCTTTACTCCTGGCTTCATTTTCCAGTTCGGCGCCGTAGATATGAATCAACAAGTCAGCAACAGCCCTTCGAACAGGCGACAAAAGTTCACCCCATTTCATGGGATAGGCTTCTTGGCGGGGCTTAAAGTGGAAGTCGTTCATGAGATACTCTCCGTCTATTCAATTTGGAAACCAGATCTTTTGTGAAGGACAACGAGGAAAAGATGCTTACTGTTTGTTCCTGAGAACCTTCTTTTCATCGTCGGCAGACCTAATATTATTTAGTATTTGTACTCATAACCATCGCGTACGGTAAAGCTTTGGCCATTTTTGTTGATCACAGTGAGATCAACTGTCTCTTCTGTATGTGCAGGAGTAGTTACCAGGATAAAATTTGGGCTACATTTTTTTACAGTGGCCTCCTTATTCCCAAAACGTACTATAGGAGGCTCGTCAAAGGCTTCTCCCAATATGGTTACCTCGGTATTTCCTATTGGGCTGCCGGACTTTGGAGTAATTGATGCCACCGTTATCGGGGTGTTTTTCCCCGCCGGGGGAACTTCGGTCAATAAACCTTCGGCTATCTTCTTGAGCTTGACTGCCGCTTCATCGCTGAACATGCCCACCAGGCCAGACAGCCCGATTAGAATCATGTTTCCGGTGCCTTGAACCGTGTAAAAACCGGCCGAAACCGCTAAAAAGAAAATCACCCCGATGGCGGTTCCAATCAAAGGCAACAGGAAATACTTCAGTAGCCGGCTGTTTTGCAAATTACGGTCGCCAACATGCCAAACCAGCGACCGAAGCCCATGCAAGCTGCTACCTAACGCACTGGACAGGATTATCATCAGGAATAAGTGGGAGGGTATAATGTCCCAACAGGTATAATTGTAACCTTCTGGCGCTAACGCAACACCATTAGCGGAGACCGCAATATCAACTTTACCTTCGCTATGGGGCGGGGTCGTCACCACAAGCGTTGCATCATCCAAAACGTTTATGTTCGTGCCGGGAAGTCCACCAAAGCTGACCATTGTCGTATTTTGAAATCCTGATCCCTTAATTGTCACCGTTTGTCCACCGGTGAGCGGGCCGGAAACGGGTTTAAGTGAATCGATTGACGGTTTAGGTGGCGGATCATTAGCATCGACATAAAGAAAGCCTCGGGGCAATACCCGGCTTGTTGTAGGATCTCCATTGGAATGATTAGTCACAACGACATCGACAAGGCCTTTCGTGTGTGACGGCGTAGTGACTCTTAATTGGGTTGAATCGGCGACTTTTGGATTCAAGCCTTGTGCATTACCAAAGTCTACGGTCATGTTATCGGTGAATCCTGATCCCCGGATGCTTAGCAGCGTTTGTTCTCCGGTTTTCCCGAATCCTGGGGAGACAGATGTTACCGTTAACTCGTTAACATGACCGGAAGTTAAATTAGGGTTTTCACACGAGGGCCACAAAAGAACCAAGCCTGTTATCGTTCCCGTTGTTAAGAGAACAAGATAAAAAGCGACCCAGCCGATCATGCAAGACGTTGCATAGCTCTTGCCGGGGGCAATATCCTGACCTTCAAACCATTCTTTCATGAACAACTGTCCCTTAAAAAATATAATGGCAATAATCTTTATGTACTTGCAAGGCAAGAAGCAGCCTCGTTTTGGACGATAGCTAATCGAAAATTGGAAGCCATTCACTATGAACTCATAGTGCGGGAGAGTGAACGTAAGCTCCTGACGATATAACTGATATAGCTAACCTTGGCATAGAGACCAAGGTTAGCGTGAATCGCAACGTCCATTAAATGGGTTGCAGAATGTCATCCGGGTTAACGTAAAGATTTAAAACATCCACGGCTTACAAGTAGCAACCATGAGGGGAATCTACAACTTTTAGAACTGACTTACAATACGTATAAATACCTATAGGCACTAACACGATTAATTGGCGGCTATGATATTACGGTGCTTTTCCTAAAAATTACCTGCATCACAGCGTCCGGTTTTCCCCTGAAGTTTCAATGGATTCACTGCAATTAACTATCTGACGGTTCAAGCAGTTCTTCAAGTGCAGGTGTTGCGGGAATGTAATCAGTTTTGTTGGGTTTTTTAGCGCCAGGGCAATTAATACTGATTCGTTGCACCTGTTCGCCCAGCTTTAATGCCGTCAGTTGTCCACCCCACAAACAGCCGGTATCAATGGCATAACAGTTTGGCCCTTCATAATATCCCAATGTCGACCAGTGGCCGAAGATAACACGCATGTCTGCATTTTTACGTTTTGGCACCTCAAACCATGGCAGCAGATTTTTGGGTTGGGAGCCTAAAGGCCCACTGTTGGCAAAGTCAAGGCGGCCATTAACATCACAATAACGCATACGGGTAAAACAGTTAATGATAAAACGCAACCTTGACACCCCTTTTAAGCTGGCTGACCAGATGTTGGGTTTATTCCCGTACATTTGTTTTAAAAAAACCTGATAATCAGCGCTCTTTAATGTTTCTTCCGCAAGCAATGCCATTTTTTGGGTTTTTTTAAAATCCCATTGGGGCGGAAGGCCCGCATGAAGCAAACAGAAATCATCGTTATAATGGAACAGTGGCCGATGCCTTAGCCAATGAATCAATTCATCGCGATCCGGCGCGTCAAGCACGGCACTGAGTGTGCTTTTTTTATCGGCTACTTTTGGTAAACAGGATGCGGCGAGTAAGTGCATATCATGGTTGCCAAGCACGGTGCTGGCCGATCTGCCCAGCGATTTTACAAACCGCAAGGTTTCCAGGGATTTTGGCCCACGGTTAACCAGATCACCTGCAAACCACAGTTGATCGGTATTTTCATTAAAACCGATGGTATCAAGGAGCCTTAATAGTTCATCATAGCAGCCTTGCACATCTCCAATAGCGTAAATAGACATTTAACTAATGTAATGTTCTTGGAATAGATAAAGTAAATTGAGGGATTTGGGCATTAAAATTATCACCGTCATCCGAATGCATTGTATATTGACCCTGCATAGTGCCAACGGGGGTCTCAAGGACTGCGCCACTGGTGTAACGGAACATTTCTCCCGGTTTAAGATAAGGTTGCTCGCCAACAACGCCATCACCCCTGACTTCCTGAATTTTGCCATTGGAGTCGGTAATCAGCCAATGACGGTTTAAAAGCTGTGCAGGGACAGTGCCTTCATTGGTGATAGTGATGGTGTAGGCGAACACATACCGGCCCTTTTCAGGGGCCGATTGCTCGGCTATGAAAAAGGGCGTTGCTTCAACTAATATTTTGTTTTTTTCGGTCATTATTAGATCATATATAAATTATTTGCAGATCAGTGTAGTTCATTTCATCGCAACTTATGCTTAAAAGCGAGTGAACATTTTATATCAATAAACAACTAATCAAAATATCATTCTTTTTAACAATCATTGGGACACGACATTGCATATTCACATCTTAGGTATTTGCGGGACATTTATGGGCGGACTTGCAGTCATTGCAAAGCAGTTGGGTAATCAGGTCAGTGGTTCAGACCAAAATGTTTACCCGCCCATGTGCACGCAATTGCAACAACAAGGCATTCAATTGATGGATGGCTATCGCGCCGAAAATCTGGATGTTGAACCCGATTTGGTTATTATTGGCAATGCCCTGTCACGCGGCAATCCGGAAGTTGAAGCCGTCCTGAATAAAGGCCTGCCTTATGTATCGGGACCGCAGTGGCTGGCAGAACATGTGTTGCAAGATAAATGGGTGCTAGGCGTTGCCGGAACCCACGGCAAAACCACTACGGCCAGCATGCTGAGCTGGATACTTGAGCATCAGGGTTTTAATCCGGGATTTTTAATCGGCGGCATTCCGTTAAATTTTGGCATTTCGGCGCGATTGGATGGAGGGGCTGAAAATAAGTCAGGTTTTTTTGTGATTGAAGCCGATGAATATGATTCAGCCTTTTTTGATAAACGCTCAAAATTTGTGCATTATCGTCCCCGCACTGCCATACTCAATAATCTGGAATTCGATCATGCCGATATTTTTCCGGATCTGGATGCCATAAAACAGCAATTCCATCATCTGGTCAGAACTATTCCAGGCGAAGGTTTAATTATTTGCCCTGAGTGCGACGCCAATATTAATGATGTTCTGACCATGGGTTGCTGGACACCCGTTGCTAAAACGGCCATTGATGCCGATGCGCAATGGCAGGCAAAATTGCTTAAAGCCGATGGCAGCCAATTTTCAGTAATATTTGAAAATATCGGGCAGGGGATTATCGATTGGGCATTAACAGGAAAACATAATGTTTACAACGCGTTGTCTGCTATCGTTGCGGCAAACCAAATTGGTATTTTGCCCAAGGACGCGATAGCCGCTTTGGGTCAATTTGTTAATGTTAAGCGGCGCATGGAGGTGATTGCCAGGATTAATGGCGTAACGCTGTACGATGATTTTGCCCATCACCCGACCGCGATCGCAACGACGCTGGATGGCTTGCGGAAACAGGTGGGGCAGGAACGCATCATCGCCATTGTGGAGCCCAGATCAAATACCATGCGCTTGGGCGTACACACAGAAACGTTGGCTAAATCCTTGGGCAATGCGGATTTAGCGATCATTTATCAGCCGCAAAATCTGGGCTGGGATTTAAGCAAGCTGCTTAACTATGCCAACAATATTAAAATATGCCAGTCGCTTGACGGGATTATCGCTCAACTCAAAGTTGAAGCAGCTTCAGGCGGGCATTTTGTGTTAATGAGTAATGGCAGTTTCGGGGGCATCTATCAGCGCTTGCAGGAAGAATTGTAGGAGCGTCCCTGCGGGCGCCCTTTTTTCATCCGCGCACAATTAAACAGGGCGCCCGCATGCAGCGCCCCTACAGTTCATCAGGAGCGTGATATGAGTCGCATAATCTGGTTATTATTACTTGGTATATTATTTTTTGCTTCATATACGCAAGCCAAACCGTTAACCCCGGAGAAAGTGCCGGAGCCCCTTAAACCCTGGATAAACTGGGTAGAGCAGGATAATCCGGAACGCGCCTGCCCCTTTCTTTACAATAGCTATGAACAAAAACGTTGTAGTTGGCCAACCCAATTAACTCTGGATTTGACGTATGCAAAAGGCCTGTTTTCGACAAGCTGGAAAGTCTATAAAGACAGTTGGGTCAGTTTGCCGGGCGATAGCCAGCATTGGCCGCTTAATGTTACGGTTAATGGCAAGCGTGGATTGGTTATGGCTAAAAACGGCATTCCTTCGATTAAGCTGCCGACTGAACAGGGTAAACCAGCAGAGTATCAAATCAAAGGAGAGTTTTTATGGGATGCTCTTCCGGATAACTTGAAAATACCCGGTGATACCGGATTGATGGGTTTGACTGTCAATGGGGCAGGCGTTCCTTTTCCAATGATCAAAGACGGGCAACTCTGGATGAAGGCCAATGATAATGGCCAAAAGACCCCTGAAAGCGTCAAAAACAATCTTGATATCCAAGTCTTTAGGAAAATCATTGATGAAGTGCCCTTGCAGGTTTTAACCCGTCTGGAACTGGATGTTTCGGGTGAACAACGGGAATTGAAGCTGGCTAACCCACTGCTGAACGGATTTATCCCGTTGCAACTGGAAAGCCCATTACCTGCGCGGCTTGAACCTGATGGAACATTAACAGTTCAGGTGCGTCCGGGCCGATGGCAGCTTGAAATACTGGCAAGAAACACTAAAGAAATGAATGCGATTCCTTACCCCAAGGAAAGCAAGGACTGGCCTGAATCTGAAATATGGGTTTTTGAGGCGCGTCCAGACCTGCGCATCGTTGAAATAGAGCGGTTAAGCGCCATAGATGCCAGCCAAACCAATTTACCTGAAGACTGGAGGAACCTTCCTGCCTATAAAATCAATCAGGGACAGGCAATGGGCTTTAAAGTCATAAGCAGGGGTGACCCGGAACCTGAGCCCAATCAACTCTCACTAAGCAGAAGATTATGGCTGGATTTTGACGGTAAAGGTTATACCGTCAATGACGCCATTAATGGCAAGATGACCAACAGTTGGCGGCTTAATGCTCTAGCGGATACTCAATTGGGTAAAGTGTCTCTGGATGGCAATAACCAACTGATTACGCAACAGCCTGGAACCCGGAAGCAGGGCGTAGAAGTAAGAAAAGGCATGATATTGCTTGATGCCGATAGCCGGATAACAGGCGATATTGACGCCTTAAGCGCAGTTGGTTGGGAGCAAGGTTTTCATGCTGTCAGGGCCGAGCTTAATTTACCGCCGGGTTGGCGATTATTAGCCGCCAGCGGCGTCGATAACGTACCGGATAGCTGGGTTTCGCGCTGGACGCTACTGGATTTATTTTTGGTACTGATTACCGCCCTCGCGGTTGGAAGTCTCTGGAATCACTATTGGGGCGCGCTTGCTTTAGTAACGCTGGTTATCATCTGGCACGAACCTGGCGCACCGCATTATGTCTGGCTGAATATTCTGGCGGCAACGGCATTACTGGGCGTATTGCCGCAAGGCCGGTTTTATAAGTTGTCGCGCTGGTATCTTAATGGCTGTTGGCTGGCTTTGGTAGTAATTGCCTTGCCATTCATGGTGTCCCAAGTGCGCATGGGAATTTATCCGCAACTGGAATATCCCGGGCAAGTTATTGAGGTTCCTGACAGGTATGCAAGTCCTGCTTCCGCCCCAATGACAATGGAAGCCACGGATGCCGGACAGCCACAACCCGGAGAAATGGCGAATAGCGCACGTACGAAAATGATGTCCAATAGCGCAATGCCCGAGCAAAAAGCACTAAACGATTATTATAGCAGCAGCACGCCAAGCCTTGAGCGCATTGATCCTAAAGCCAAAATACAAACAGGCCCCGGATTGCCGGAATGGCAATGGAATAAGGTTTATTTATCATGGAATGGTTCGGTTGATCCGGCTCAGCAACTGGATCTTTGGTATTTGTCACCCTGGATGACGATGTTGTTGAATTTCCTGCGCGTAGCCTTGGTGGCGATACTGGCATTATTGATGTTTGGCGTGGCTGAAAAATTCGGCTTTATTCTTGTTTCCAAGCTGAAGCTTGGGAACAAGACAGTATCCTTATTGCTATGGTTTTTAGTGTTGCCCGCACTGTCTATGCCCTCGCCAAAAGTCTATGCCGATTATCCCAGCGATACTCTGTTAAATGAATTAAAAACCCGGTTACAGGAAGTGGAGATACCCGATTGCTTGCCCGGTTGCGCTCAAATTGCGCAAATGAACGTGGCGATTACTGATAAAACCATTGAAATCACCTTGCAGATCGATGCCCAGGAATCGGTTACGCTGCCTTTACCCTCGGAATATAATCAATGGTTCCCCAATCAGGTCCTGGATAATGGCAAACCCGCCCAAGCACTGTATCGTGACAACAATAGCTTATGGATCAACCTGCCCAAAGGCGGCCATCAAGTCATCCTTAAAGGCTTAACGCCTTTATTAAGCAAATTCACGCTGCCTTTACCGTTAAAGCCGAATCGGGTTACCGTAGATAAAACCGGCTGGGAAGTGGCCGGATTACATGAAAACGGCTGGACAGACGACCAATTACAATTCAGCCGCATCCAACAAACCCAACGAGATAACTCCAAACCGGCATTAGAGTCGGGTGCCTTACCACCCTTTGTCCGCGTCGAACGATTATTATCCCTAGGCCTGGATTGGCGCGCGGTAACCCAAATTATCAGGGTTTCTCCCGCCGGTGCCGCTGTTGTTTTAACTGTTCCATTGCTACCGGGTGAATCTGTTACTACTCCTGGAATTCGCGTTAAGGACAATGCCGTTGAAGTAAACATGGCGGCGCAACAAAAGGTTATGCAATGGGAATCCACGCTGGAGAAATCCGATAAAATCGAATTGACCGCACCGCTAACGGAACAATGGATCGAAGTCTGGAAAGCGGATGTCAGCCCTATCTGGCATATTGATCCATCCGGCATAGCCATGATTCATTTGAACAGTGAAGGACAATGGCTACCCGAATGGCATCCCTGGCCCGGCGAAAAAATAATGTTGCAAATAGCCCGGCCCCAAGCGGTGGAAGGCCAAACCTTAACCATTGATAGCAGTTCGCTGGCGATTAAGCCGGGGCAACGGACTCAAGATGCTGAATTAAAAATCAGCCTGCGCAGCTCCCAAGGAACGCAGCATACGCTGACCCTGCCTGAAAATGCGGCGCTGCAATCGGTAGCGATTGATGGACAAACACAGCCCATCCGGCAACAAGGCAGGAAACTGACATTACCGGTCAATCCAGGCAAGCAGGATGTTTTGATAACTTGGCAGGAAACCAAGGCTATCGCCACGGCTGTAACAACGCCTTTGCTTGATTTGGGTCAGGACAGCGTCAACACCAATCTGAGCATCAGTCTGGGTCAGGATCGCTGGGTATTATTCGTTATGGGCCCAAGAATGGGGCCGGCGGTTTTGTTCTGGGGCGTGTTGGTTGTTATTTTTATTTTGTCCTTGGGTCTGGGGAAAATTCCCCTGACGCCGTTAAAAAGCAGGCACTGGTTTTTACTGCTGGTGGGCTTAAGCCAAATACCGATGGCATCGGCAGGCATCGTTATTGCCTGGTTAATGTTGTTAGGCTGGCGATCTAAACAGTCCGCCTCCTGTTGGCGTCATTTCAATGCCATTCAAATGAGTATTGGCGGCCTAACCGTGCTGGCGCTGGGCGTTTTATTTACCGCCGTCGCCCAGGGTTTACTGAGCTCGCCCGACATGCAAATTACCGGCAACCAGTCCTCGGCCTTTTTGTTAAACTGGTACCAGGATAGAAGCCCGCCTATTTTGCCAACTGCAACAGTAATCTCTGCGCCATTAATTGTTTACCGGCTATTGATGTTAGCCTGGGCATTATGGCTAGCCGTGTCATTACTCAACTGGCTGAAATGGGGCTGGGGTTGTTTTTCAAGTAACGGCTTGTGGAATAAAGCGGTGGTTAAAGAAAAGGCGGTTGCGGTTGAAACAGACAAAGGAACGCTGTGAGTGTCACTAAACAAGAGAAGATACGCACAGTGCTGGATATGTCAAGGAAAGAGACGCTTCCTGTGATCTGTAAACCAATGAAATAAAGCCTCCCCGCCTTTAGTCATCTGCGTTCTAAACACCGCCAAGCTAATACATAGAGGTAAAGAGCTAACTACTGTGACCGGGGTTAGCCGTCCATTATGCCGGTCGCGACTGGCCGGTGTATGGCGATGACTATGGCAGAATGAAGTCCGGCAATGTGCCAACAGATGGCCAAGTGTAAGATGGGCAACGCTTTTTATTACGGCCAGTAATGTCTAAAACACGAAGGGTCTTTAGACAGATTAGGAGGATTATAAAATCAAAGGCTTGCGGGACAAATGATTTTTTGTCCAACAATGAGACTATTTATTATTTAATGGGTTAAGTAAGGATCATAGTCGATGAAAATGCTATATGTGCGCATTGTGCAAATTACCGCTTGCAGTATTTTGCTTTCTGCCTGTGTATGCCAGTCAACTGGATTAAACAAATATGTTCCAGGTTTAGGCGAAATTATGGGGCAAATAGCGATGAGGCACACCAAATTATGGTATGCAGGAGCCGCTCAAAACTGGGAACTGGCAGCATACGAACTAAAAGAACTCGAAGAAGGTTTTGAGGACGCGGGGAAATTTCATCCGACTCTCAAACACGTTGCACAATGGCTACCGGTATTGTTTGCCGGAAATATGCAAAAGCCGCTAGCACACCTCGAACAAGCCGTAAAAGAACGTAACTTGGCTCAGTTTACCCAAAATTACGACGCTTTAACGAAAGCGTGCAATACTTGTCACCGGTCAACCAGATTCGGATTTAACAAGATTAAACGGCCAAACTTTAATCCTTACAGTAACCAAGTTTTTGAAACTGAAAATTAACCATCCACTATTGGTTGGGCAAGAGTCAGGAAATGACAAAAGCCGCACAAAATATAGGCTTAACAGCCGGTTTTCCGACTGACAACGGATCATCGGAAGCCTCCGATTCCCACAGAACGTAGCGTGCAGATTTCCCGCGCTACGCTCTTCAGCCATTGATTTACAACACAGCAAGGGCTTGTGACCCTGGATTAGGTAATATGAGCTTCGGTTGCTGTTAATTAAAAAATGTTTTGATTTTCTAGAATATGTCCAGTCTCTTCCAATATGAAATAAGCCTGAAATAAACCGGGTTTCTGTTCATGAGGGGAGGATGAAAACTCTCATGAACGACACACAACTTGAAACGCTTGACCAAGTTCGACAATTTCTGGAAGGTACCGAAGCGGTTGGCTTGTCAGGTTTCACGGCTTGTTGTTGCTCTACCATCGTTGGTTTGATATATCTTCCGGGAGCATGCTCAGCACTTTTTAAACACCCTTCACAACAAAAATAAACAGTTCGGCCAAAATATTCAGCCTTAAGACTTTTTGTGGTTAACTTTTCTCCAGTGACCGGGCAGGTAACAACACCATCGCCCCTGCCTTCAAAGGTTGGCGAAAACTTCAAAGCCTTCCTGCCGGTTTAACTTTAACTAATTCCTGCAAGGGATCTGAAGTAGTCACTGCCGCTGCGGGAAAGTTGTAAAACAAACAGGCCAACAAAAAACCGCCTGCCCCTAAAAATGTCTCACTGGCTGTTTTATTTGCATCACCATAATTTCGCTAATGCCGCTGACAAAGCGTCCGTTGATTTAAAATAAGATTTCATACCGTTTGTGCTTCGTTGACTAACAAACCCGGGCTCCGTCAGCCCAGGGAATCGTTTGTGACTTGGGTTTTGGTTTTAATGAGCCGCCTATCTCACCCCGCACATCCACCCACAGGCCAGGTAAACCCAAATCATTCAGCCAGCCGGTTCCCTGCTCTTCTTTTAGCATGGCAATGGTAGAAGCGCTGCCTGCCACCACGCAAAAATCACCCACCACGCTCACTGCCGCCAGATGCCGAACCGGCCAACCTGTTTTTGGATTTAATATATGCCCATAGCGCACGCCATTGACAGTAATGCAACGCTCATAATCACCGCTGCTTGCCAAAGCGCCTTCATACAGTAACAACGTATCCAATATCGCGGTTTTGTCACGCGGATGCCTGATACCTACCCGCCAAGGGCTGCCATCACCGCGTGGCCCGATTACTTTAATGTCGCCGCCCAGATTAACGACTCCATGCTTTATTCCTTGTGCATAACATAAGGCGGCAGCCCGATCCACCGCATATTCCTTAACCACGCCGCCAAAATCAATTTCCATCCCTGGAACTGAAAAGGCCAGAACCGGTCTTTTCCAGGATAACTTGTGCCAGCCAACCTTGTCCAACAGCTCGTCAATCAACGACTGCCCGGGCAGCTTGCCTTGGTCGAACTTCCAGGCACGACGCAATATGCCCGAAGTAATGTCGAACAAACCATCACTCTGCTCATAACAAGCCACTGCATAATCCAGCAGACTGGCGGTTTCTTCATCAACATGGATACTTCCGCCAACAGCGGCCACGCGATTAATTTCAGATAAAAAACTGTCGGATTTATAGCGCGAATACAGCGCCTCTAATCTTTGCACATCCGCAATAGCGGCATCAGCGGCATTTCCGGCTTTTGCCTTGTTCCGGGCAAATAGCTGAATTTCGCAAGTGGTGCCCATTGCCTTAAATTCACGCCGATAGTACTTCAGATTATTTTCTTGCATCATGTCCTTTAGAATTGAACAACACTTAATCAAGCCACAAACCTGATCATGCTAGCCATTAATATTCTAAAACGCAACACTCCAGGTAGCTGACAGGCTACCATCACGCTGTAACTGGTAACCATTGACATTATCCAGAACCGGCTGCAACCATTCCACGCTGACGCGGTTACCGGCCCAATCGCCCGAGGGCACCATAGCGCTGAGACCAAAGCCGATATCCCAATAATTGCCGCCGTAGTTGGCAGGATAATCCATGGGCCCAAATTTATTGATAAAGCCGTTATATTGTCCTTTAATAGCGCCCTGTGCGGTGTAGAGACCACGCAGCGAACCGGCCAGCCAGTTAGTGAAATTATAACTGCCCCAGGCGGTGGTCTGGAACAGGTCACCCAAAGCATAGCCGGACTGGTTGCGGTTTTCCATACGGACGGTACCGCTGGACTGTGCGCCCCAGGAAAACTGCTGCCATTGCCCGGTATAAGTCAGGCTGGGTTTAAAGTCCCAGGTGCCGCTGCCGAGCTGCATGCCGTAATCCATAAACCCGCCGTCAAGTTGATGATTACGGTTTAGCTTAAGATCAACAGCGCCGGTAGGGGCGCTGATTCCGGTAGTAACATGCACATGGTGGGTGCCGTTATCAAAGAGTTTAAATAGCGCATACATGCCCAGATCGCCTATGCCGCCAGACTGATGCCCGTTTTGGAGATGATGCTCCAACATTCCTATCTCCTGGAATGTTGGAGCGCTTGGAGCGCCAGCTAAAGCGTCCATCGTCATGCTCATGCTGACAAACTGCGGCATTAACATCAAGGTCAGCCAATCTGTAGGGGCGTACATCAAATCAAGCATGTGCATATTCATGCTCATATTGCCAGCTTTGATAAAGCAGGGGTTCGGGCCGCAACCATTGGCAACAATGTCTGGATCATAAACCTTGCGGCTATTGTGCAAGGTATCTCCGCTCTGGCTACCGTACATATAGCGGTAACCGACCATCATGTCGCCGGCTTTGGGCAACATGTGACCATACATAACCCCGGCCGGCTCGTGGGCGCCGTGGTGATGTTCATGACCCGCATGAACGTTATCCCCCGTGCTACGAGCCAGCGACAACGCTTCCATATTTACTTTCAGCGCGGCATTGACGTTCCAGGAATCAAAATTATTAAAACTGTTTGCGCTGCCGCCGCCTATCTTCAAGGAAGCCTGATGGGTGTAATATTCAAAGCCGGTCTCAAGAGATAAGCCTTTGGCAAACTGTTTGCTGATAGTGACGCCGCCGCTTAAAGCGCCAAAACCCGCCAAACGCTCATCGCTGGAATAATTGGCAGGTAGCTTGCCGGGATCAAAGGGTTTGGTTTGCGTTTTGGCAGTCAAGCCATTAATAATATTTGCATCGGTTACAATCTTTCCGTTTGCATCAACCACAGCAAAGCCGGTAGCTGGATCAACCGGAATTGGATTGCCTGATTTATCGGTATAAGTTGGCTGCCCGTTAGCGTCAAGAATGGGTGTAGTAGTAGTGACATCTATAAAAACCGGATTTCCATTCGCGTCAAAAACAGGAATACCATTCTCATCGAGAAGCAGTTCCTGCGTAATGGTAGTGGTAACAGCCGTAATGGCTGCTGTTGGATCTTCAAAAAACACTTGACCGCTTGCATCTTTATAGGCCTGGCCCCTGACAGGGTCAATGACGCTGGACGTAGTGCTGTAAGCTTGATTATTAACAAGATAAGGGGTGTAAAAGTTGGCGGTATTTTGTGAGTAATAACGGATTCTGGGAGTCACTACCCAGCCATTACCCACTGGTTGTGCCCAGTCAGCTTCAAAGGTATGCCCCTGAATACCCCAGTCATCCGAGGAAAAGTGGTAATCGAAATGTAGCGCGGCATTTATTGGGTTAATAAATTGCACATAACGCCCACCCACATTGAATTGGTTGCGTTGATCCGGCCGTTTTTCCAACAGCGCTTTAAGTTCGCCGGTAAAAACGTTGGGCGGGTTATCAGCTTGCGCCACAGGATCGACAAAAAGTACATTCACTGCTTTATAGGGATTAGCCAAATACCCGGTACTGCGGGTAAAGCTGATGTCCCCGCTGACGAGCGCATCCTTGTTAACAATCTGGGTTATGCCAAAATTAGTACCCCAGTCCTGGCGGTTACCGTAGAGTATGTTAGCGCCTGCCCTATCAGCGTTTGTTTGAATCTGTCCGTTATCTCTATAGGCGGTGCTGTCAATATAAGGGTAAGAATCATGATTGAGTACCGCATGGGTATTGCTGTTGGTGTAACTTAAGCCCAGGTTCAGCGTGGTGTGCTTCTGATTAAAATTCCAAAGCCCGCCAATATTCCCAAAGCGCGATTCATAATCGCGCTCCGAAGAAATGCCGGCGCCTGCACTTATTGCAGCCTGATCCCATTCATAAGCCAGTTTAAAATCCCCTTGATTGCGGGTTTCGGGTGAAGCGGAAGCAAGTATGTCCGTCAACTGGTTGTTTGGTGTATAAGCCCAAGTAGCAGCAGACTCGGGATTGGTATTGCTATTAACCACGAGTGGGCGTCCCTGTCCGTCCACAGCAGCCCGCCCCGACTTAGTGGTTCCCTGTAGCCAAGGCGTTGCGCCAGCGACAGTCTGGTCAATCTGAGATAGAAGCGGTTGGTTGACACCCCAGGCAGCGGGGGCCGATGAAACAGGCGTGGCCCCACCCCAGGTGTCCTGTAGATAATTAAAAGCAAATTTTACCCGGTCGCTTAAGGCAATTTTGGCGCTGCCATGAAGGCTATCAACCTCTATAGGATTTAAGCCATTCTTCAGTTTTGACACAGAATCGACCCCGGTGACCGGATCGGTAGCCAATCCGTATATATTCCGCTTGGTTTCCTGATAATGGCCATACTGAAAATCCACCTCATCACCTTCGGCGGCATAAACCGGGGATGCTATCAAGCCCGGCAGCAACAGAGCGGCGGTGGTCAGTGCCTGTAAAGAGGGGCATTCGGCTTTTGCAAGGAAGCGTTTAAGTCCGCTAGGTCGTGGCGAGGCGCGGCCCGCAAGCTGAAAAGACTGGGTTACGCTATCGCCAGCCCGACTTTGAAGTTGATCGAAGCCTTTGACAGGACGTTTATGAATATAGCCAAGGGGCTCAGGAGGGACGGCAACGTCGTGATTACGATCATCGCGAGTTTGACAAGCCCTACACGGAATCAACTTGTTCATAACAGCTTGAGCGTAACGTTTTTTTGATTTTTTTCAATTACAGCCACAACCGCCTCCCTGCGCAGCGTTACTGCCCGACCCCGCCTCGCGGCTGGCATAGTTATGCGCACGCAACCCGCTTTGCAACGGATAAGCATCCAAGGCCATCTGCGGCTTGGCAAGCGTGCCTCGCTCCCAGGGTTTTACTGTCGAGCAGCCGGCAAGGCATAGCCCCAGGCTTATCCCGGCTAGTATTGATGATTTGAACAAATTTTTTTTCACGGTTATTCTCATTAAACAAACAGGGTGCTTTTAAAAATGTAAAGTCTTTGGTTCAGGCGATTTCCAAAATAGGCAACCCTCATTCCTGGAAAATACAGGCGCCCCCGTATGTACCTATCCGAGGCTTGAGTGCTTGCGAATCGGGGATGCCGGAATGCCTAGCAATCCACCTACTTTGCCGCCAGCAAACTTTCCACCAAGGCACGCAACTCCTTGGCGTCTCCAGGCCGGAAGCCCAGATGAACATGATGTAAAATCCCTTTACGGTCAATAAGATAGGAAGATGGCATGGCTTTTACGTCAAAATCGGTGGCGCATTGCTTGCTGACATCCGCCACGACCGTAAAGCTGGCTGGAATTTTAGCCAAAAAGGCCTTGGCATCCTCCGTGTTTTCATCCAGATTGACGCCGACTATCTGTAGTCCTTGATCTTTAAGCTGCTGGTGCATTTCATTCAGAAACGGAAAGGATTGGGCGCAAGGCCCACACCAGGAAGCCCAGAAATCGACATACAACACCTGGCCTTTGTAGCGCTGTAAATCTTCTGTTTGGTTTGAGCCGATAGGCGACACCTTGCAGGCGGGCATGGCGCTGCCTGCCTCTGCCGCAAAAACCAGCGGGTTGACACAAAAAATCGCCAGGGCCAAGCCTGTTTTTAAGAAGTTTTGGTACCTCAAGTTACGCATTAGTTGATTTTCCATCAGTTGGCGGGTGGTTGTTTTGTTTAAGAGGTAATTGATGCCGTCTATTTAAACAATAGCCCTCTGGGTATTTAGGGTGCATTTTTGTTTGCCTGGGTGAGTTCTTCAAGTTTTAACCTGGCCAAACTCCGCACTGTTTCATCGCTATCATTAATAGCCTGTTGCAACAAAGCGGTATCATTGGTAATGCCATCGACCGCCATCATCCTGACATCCACCGCCTTGTCATGCAGCGCCTCTTGTATGGCAGCCGTAGCGCCACTGCCTTCGCGGTGCGCCAAACTCGAAATAGCCTGCGCCCTGACATTGTCATCCGTATCGGTCAGCGCTTGCTCCAGGGCTGCTTTTACCGCAGGATCTCCTTTTCTACCCCCGGACAGTAACGCGCCAATGGCTTCTGCCCGCTCTGCCGGAATTTTAGATTCCGCCGATTTCAGAAGAATGTCAGTTTGATCAGGCTCGGCATTGGCATCGTTTTCGTTCAGCTGAAGTGTCAGCGAGGCTTTGCCGGCTGCTCCCGCTGTTTGACAATCCGCACGGGGAATGGAACCATAAAGCCTGGAACCCAGTATCCAGGCTTCAGCCACTAGCCCCTGACTGCCAGCATTGCTTGGGCTATGCTGGTAACGGACGATTAAATCCGCTTTTCTATCCAGCAGACATTCCAAAACCTGCTTTAACGTTGAACCAACACAAGTGGCCGTCACCAAACCTTCAGGAAGAACGGAGTAATGAATGGGCACCTTGCTTTTACGAGCGATACCCTCCAGCACTTGTGACAGCGGCATTTGCCTGACTTCCAGCTGCAATTCGGCGCCCTGGCTATCGCTTATAACCAGATCGGTATGCGCCTTTTCAGCGGGAACAGGAGGTGCTTTAACAGATGTCTGGGCGACCGATATACCTGCAAATCCTGTGAATAGAACGATCACCCACTGCATTGCAACCTTATGAAATTGTTTCGGATAATATAAACGCATAATGCTTTGACGAGGCTGACTAACCTGCCGTAGGCCGGCCAACAGGACCCAGAACTTTGTAGGCTCCCCTGGTCGTCAAGCGAACTGTAATTGCTTGACCGGTTTTGTTGTCCCATTGCCAGCCGAAATGTCCGGTAAAAGGAACAATAAAAAAACCATGGGCTTTATTGCTGGCTGTTTTGGCGAATAGCTTGGAATTGGCGTCTTTGGCGTCATTGTGTTCGCCGCGAAATTCTGCGTAAACAGGTTTTCCGTCTGTGTTCCAGGAATATTCCAGTTCATAATCCCTTTCCATGGATAACCGGTAGCTTAGGTGTTGTTTGGGCGGGATCACCAGAGCCACCGAGTCCCGGTGATCTGCCAGGATGTCACCGGCATGATTATCGGTGCTAATCGCCATTTGGTTGCTCTTGTTTTCAGCCACATCGGTATCCCGGTTGGCGATAGCCGCATCCTTCACTGTTGTAAAATAACTCGATAATGTTGACAGTCCGATGTTATCCAACTGTTTCGCTAGCCGCATTGAGTCAATCTCAAGGCGAAGGGGTAATAGGCCTGTAAACAGCATTATTACCGTTATAACCGCCAACCCCGTGCTGATAACAACCCAATTTGCTGGGGATTTATTGAAAGAAGTTTCAGTTTTTTTGTTTCTGTTCATGGTTCATCGTTACGCAAAACGGGTAGGCTGGGTTTACTAACCTAGCCCATCTGACTCAAAAAAACAGCGATGGCCAACTTCACTGACCAGCGCTGCCAGGGTTAATAAACCTAACGCCAAATGTTTATTGGTTTTGTGTCATAACCCATGTTGTACCGGTATGAGCACCACCGGCAGTTTGGCAATGAAACTGAGCGGTATACGTTTCAGAGCCTTTCACAGTCGATGCGAATTTATTGACTTTTAACGAATAAACGCCAGCTCCAGCTGACAAGTAAACACCTGTACTATAAATGGCATCACCATCTTTAGTATCTATACTCTGCGTCGATGCAACAGTGCCTTTTGTTGCCTGGATGCCGACTATCGGTGCCAGGACAGGCGCCAAATCTTTTACTTGCAGAAAAAGCTTTGCAGGCGCCCCGCTGCCATCATTAGAGCAGGTTACCGCATATACATCGGTGGCCGCCGCAGCCGATGCCGCACTACCCAAAGCACCCGATTGCGTATGCGCAGAAGCAAGGCCTGCATAGCCCGCTGCAATCAAGAAGCTTGCAGCCATTATTTTCTTATTCATTTTTATATCCTCATGCCGTTAGCAGATACTAACGGAAACACTTTTAAAATTGCCGTGACTTTATCCGCCAGTCAACAGCATGGGTAAGTGAAAAACACTCTCGCTTTCCCGGTTAATCTGGCATTTATCACAAGAGTAAGAGCCAGGATAATGCCAGTTATTTGACCCCAGACCCTGGAGTCAATCTTGGTTGAGGTATAAAATCAGGCTTTATACCTTTTATACACACCCCTTGATGGAGATGGTGTTGTTAAAAACCCCATCTTACGAGATGTTATAAACAGAAAATTCAAGGGCGATCCGCCTTGCACGGGACACCCTGGAACGGAAGGGTTAGGTCTGTTAGCTACAGAGCATAAGTTCGCTCCTGGCCAAACAGAACCAAACCGGGCAGACTTAGAGTTTATTATTACCTTTGGTAAACGGAAGGGTGTTGGGGCCGGTCAGGTAAGCATCAAACGCAACGCCAGCCGGTTCAACAGTCACGTCCACCAAGCCAGTTGGGCAGCCAGCGGCTTTTGCATCTGTGTTATTAACGGTCATCGTGGTCCAGTAATCAGGTTGCAATAAATCGCCATCGCGATATAAATTGCTGCCGCCATAAGGCGCAGTAAACCACCAGTCAGCGCGGTTATTGTCGCCATTACCAGCAGGCAGTGTTACGTAGAAAGGCGCACCCTTCACATTAATTTGAACGCCACCGGTACCGGCAAGATCCGCGAGCATTGGGATTTTTCTGCCAAAAGCATCTTTAGGCTGAAGGTAGGGTCCAGCGATATCGCTGTTCTCATTCTTGTCCACATCACAGTAATTGATAACGCCCATGCGGATTTTCAGGCTTTTCACACAATGATTTGCGATGGTGGGCGCTGAAATCTTGAATGGTGTAATAGCGCTCAGTTTAGGTTCCATCGCGCCATCTTTATAAAAAAGCGCCTGCACAGTACCAAAGCCGTCCACGATTTCCTGGGTTGTGGTAAAAGGCGATGAAAAGCCCGCATAGCCGCCCACAGCCAATTGAAGGTCGGGGGTGCTTATGGTGCCATTACCGTTTCCGCCTTGCTGTATCAAAGTGCCGTCTGCCTTTTTCCATATGGCTGTAGCGCCGTTGGGGAACAGGGCCGATTGACCGAGCACCGGAAAGGGATCGCCACTATCGCCGCCGCAACCATGGCCGATGGTGAAGGCGTTGTAGCTGGGTGTGCCTTCAACGGCAACATCTCTAACGCCCGTATGGGCAAAAGCCTGGCCGGAAGCAAACAAGGCTGCCAGTAAACAAAGTGAGATTCCTTTCAATGTTGTTTTGATCATAAATAATTCTCCTGAGGGCATGAAAATTTTTGTTATAAAGCGCAATAAGGTTAAGCAGGACGCAAAACGTCATACAGAAATACAAGAGTGCAATGCCTGTGCCATGTTTAATTAAAAGTAGTAAGAACTTGGTTATGCTTGATAAATAAAATTTGTGGGCAGTTTAAGCTGGTCTCGTCGATTTAAAATAAACTGAACTGATTGATAGGCGTTTGATAATTAACTAAACATTATTTTTTAACGCCAAAATAGCTATACCGCTTTTTATGGTTTTCAATTCACAAAAAAATAGCCACTTTGATAAAACGCTGTCTGGCAGACTTTCTTTTTTTGACACAAGAGCAAAAAGTACGTGATATGACACATTTTTTAATCTTTATACTGCCTCTGCAGCCCTTGCGGGACGTGGCCTACAGAAAAAAGTATGTGATATGACACAGTAGTGTGTGATATCACATACTTTTTTGAGTCGACAGTAACTTTTATCGGGGCACTTTTGCCCAAAAAAATATTGGTAAAAAATGGGGGGCAAGGGAATAGCGTGCGATAAATAATGGCTCGCTGTTGAGTTGACGACAGCAAGCCTAGCCTAACTCAACCCGACTTTGATTTTCCACGAGGTGAGCGCTTAACGTGTACTGCAGACAACAACGTCATGCGCTTTTTTGAATATTCTGAAACCTGACATCTCCCGAAGTGCAAGGGAGACAAAGACCTTGGGTGACTGTGATAGGTATGTTGAGTGAAAAACTATTATTTTGACCAATAAACTGGGATACCCAAATTAGCATCAACATCCGCAGGCGAAGGGCTAACTGTCACGTTAATGCCGCCATGGCATCTGTGGGGCAGAGGATTATGTTCTTTTCTGGTATCGCGGTTAACCTGCAAAACAGGAGGTTCACCCATGCCATCGACTCCGGCAGCCGCGCCTAACGAAGCATATTGGGAACCGTTGCAGGTATCCACAAGTTCACTTTTTCTGCTTGAATGGTAGGCTTGGAAAGCACGCAGATGTCTGCGATAGCAACTTCAATATTCAGCTTCTTAACGCATGAAGCCGTAACAAAATTAGGCGCGGTAAAAGCAAATGGCACACGCCCCTGCAAACCCACAGAAAGCGATCCTTCTTTACCACAAAATCCCGAAACAATGCCTAAGGCTAAGGCATCGGCTTTCTCCTTCTGTACAGTAAAGATATCTTTATTTAGTATTACATCGACCAGACCGCAATGGTCCCTTGATCTATAACGTCGGCTAGATTTGCAGGGCTTTTGACAGGGTTTCCTGAGAGTCAGTGGCAGAAAGTATGGGATTGTTATAAGGCTGTCAGTGTGAAAAATACAATTTTTTGTAACGCGTTGCGCTCCATAAGGTTCTCCAGTAGGGCGTTGTTAAGATTAATTTAAATTAAGCGATTGGAAACCGAATCACTTGATAAACAAACCAGCAATATTTATGCCCACCTGTAAATTAAATACGACTAATGCCTATTGCACCCTTTATAGTTGCGTTAAAAAGCTGATCGGACATAAAAGCTGTGCGCCTATTTTTCCGCTTTATAGTAAACAAAAATCCTGGGCCTTTTGGATATATCATTCCTGGATTTCTGGCAGGATAATGTCTATCAATTTGCATTCAACGACAATGAACTGACAATGTCATTATTTTCCCTTTCCGGATCAATGACTGTATCAAGAATAAATACCCGCTCGTTCGGCACTCCCCCCTTCTGAACGACATAATTTGCAATAGCACGGGCTCGAGCGGAGGCGAGCTTTTTAAGGCGCCACTGTTCCGCCTTAATAATTGTAAAAAGCTTCTGTTTGGCAATTTCATAAAAATCGCCCGCTTTGGGATTCATCAATTGTGGCGTGCCTAAAAATGATTTTTCTGCCAGTAGTGGAAATTTTTCAATAAACATATCAGCTAATAATCGCTTGTATTCATCATCAGAAAGCTCGACATATTCATCGCGTATTTTTTTATCGGTATTTTTATTGATTTCAAAGGCTCGTCGCTTTTTAAGTTGGTCATAGAGAGCACCTTCCCTGAGAACTGGCCAATCCTGCTCCTGGAAAGCAGCGCCTTTAATTTCTAAATTTAATATTGGACGCTCTTTTAGGGCCTTGGATAAGCTGTCCAGTTTTTCCTGTTGCTGCTTATTCAATGATGAATCCCCAGCGGCAAAACTGATCGTGCTCATGTCTTTTTCACTGCCTATTAGCGAGCCCAGCGCGCGAAAAGGGGAGGTGACCACTTTGCTGAGCACATTTATCAACGCATCGGCAACAATAGACCCTATACTAAACTTCGGGTTGTCCAGACTGCCGGTAATGGGAACATCTATTTTTATTTTACCACTCGAATCTTTTAGTAAGGCGACAGCCAGTTTAAGGGGTAATGAAACAGCATTTGGATTTTCTACTTTTTCCCCCAGTTCAAATTGATCAATGAATATGCTGTTTGACGCCGTCAATTTCCTGTCGGTGACAACATATTTCAGGCCTAGCGTCAGCTTGCCTTTTTCGACTTTATAGCCGGCAAATTGCACCAGATAAGGCGACACCAATGGCATCGGCAAGCCATTGAAATTGATTTCCACCTTGAAATCACCCAGATAAGGGCTAATTTCGCCCTTGACATCGACAGGCGACAAATCGAAAGCATTACCCTTTAAAGCAACGGTGACAATTGATTTTTGTTCGGAAGAAATACCGCTTGCGCCGCCATCAAGGCTTTTAATGGGTGCCGCAAAGGGCAGGATTAAGGAAAGATCAGAAAAATCGGAAGAACCATCCTTTATTTGAATTTTGCCCAGCTTGAAGTAAGGTTTATTTAAGCCGGTTGGTTTATTTTGTGCTGTTTTAGCACGGGGCTCAGGCTTGCTTTGATCCTTAATCACAATGTCACTAAAATTGATCGTTTTGTCTTTTCTGATGGTGACTCTGACATAAGGTTTATCAATGACAAGTGCTGATGCCGTATAACGGTTTGCCAATAAATCCATTGCAACGTCTTTTAGGGTCAAGTCGTCCCAACTTACCAGGTCCTTATGATGAGATTGATCGCGGGTTAATAAACTGGCAACCCCGGTATTGCCTTTAAATTTAACATCCAGTTTATCCTGCTTTTGTTTTGCGACCGTTACATTGCCATCAATGTGCACTGCGCCGTCTATCACATCCAGCCGTACAAATTTATCGAAATAAGGTTGAAAATTTTCCAGCTCGATATTTTTGACATCAAGATCTATCTTGGCGGAAAGGGGGTCGATCACCGTATTGCCTTTAAGGGCAATTACTCCGGTTTTATTCATTCCGATACTGAGTTCAACCGGCAAAGAAGCTCCACTTTGATTGCTATAGTTAGTAAGCTTTAAATTGACGGGTTTGAAATTCATGGTTACAGGCTTTTTCTGCGTCTGATCTTCAAAACTCAAGCCAAAATTAGTAAAGACCAGGCTGTTGGCTTTTATTTTCCATGTTGCTGTTTGAGGTTTGACGGTATTCGCCACGGTTTTATCAATACTGATTTTTTCGTCGTTAGTGATCGACAACAAGGCCTGATAATTAATGCTGCCTTCGGGAGTTAGCCATGCCTCCAATTGTGCATCCTTTGCTGTTATAGAGTCCAGCACCAACTCCTGGTTACCCAGATTAAAATTAATTCCACGTAACGCAAAAACAGGGATTTTAATTAACTCTTTACTCTGACCTTTTTCTTTAAGCTGCTGATCGTTAATAGATAAATTATCAATCCCGGAATCTCCCTTAAAAGTAACATCGAGTTCGTCTTTCTTGGAAGTGGCGATAACAGCATTACCTTGAACCGTTAGCTTTCCATCGACAACATCCAGGCGTGCAAACTTGTTAATATACGGCTGGAAGTTCCCCAATGCGATCTTCCTGGCATCAACCGCTATTTTTGCGGACAAAGGCTGTATGGTGGTATCGCCTGCCAGTTTTATTGATCCGGTTTTATTTAACACCGCATCAAGTTGGAAAGGTACGTTTACGCCGGGCTCGTTACTGTAATTGGTCAACTTGAAATTGACCGGTTTAAGATTCATAACCGCTGGCTTTTCCAGAGTCCGGTCTTCAAACACTGCGCCGAAATTATTAAAGGCAATAGCCTTGACTTTAATTGTCCATGGCGTGCTTGGGGGTTCGGTTGTGTTGGCGGTGGTTTTATTGGCGCTGTTGCTTGCGGTTTTAGAAGCCGGAAATAAGGTCTGGTAGTTTATGACGCCTTGAGCGTTCAACCATACCTGAAAATCGGCATCTTTTGCCAAAACGGACTCTATCGAAACGGACCGGCTTGCAAAATCGAGATCGACTCCTTGTAGCGAAAAAACAGGCATTTTGATTAGCGGCTTATTCTGGCCTTTTTCTAAAAACTGAAAGTCGCGAATTTCAAAACCTCCCTTATTTACGGTAAACTTCAAACCATTTTTAGTGTAATTGGCCGTATAATCGGCTTCAAGTAATTCATAGCCTTTTAGGTTAAAGGGCAATGTCCTGGGTAAAGCCAATGCCGAAATAGTTTCCAGCGTTACCTTATCAAGTTTGATATGCCCTTCCGAAGCCAATGGTTTGATACTGGCGTTGCCTTTCCAATCCAAGTGTCCGCCAGACTTCAGCGCCAGCGACAAACCCAGGCTGGCTTGTTTATCAGGATGGGTAGTAAAGTTTTCAATATCGATATTTATAGGATTAATATCTTCTATGACAGGCACGGCATAACTGGCGTCTTCCCACACCAGATTCCCATCTGATAGGGACAATTTTGCGATATTTATAGGGAATGGCTGGCTCTCATCCGATTTCTTGTCGTCCGGCTGAGCCTTAAACAAATCCTGAAAATTGAAGGCCCCGTTTTTTTGTTTGGCGATATGGACAAATGGCTTTTTTAGCGAAACTTCATCAAAAGCCAGCGCCAATTGCTTTATCGAATTAAACAGTCCAAGTTTGATATAAAAAACATCAAACGCGGCAAATGGCTGTCCATTATGCTCCTGAATCTCAAATCCCTGCAGGTTGATAGCTAGAGGAAATGGTTGAGCCTGAACACTTGTAATTAATGCTTTTCTGCCTGCTTCCTGTTGAATAATTTCAGGTATTTTTGACTTTAATAATGCCGGTACGATATAAACAACTGTGACCACGTATACGATTAAAAGACCGCCCGCTATAAAAAAAGGCTTCTTAACCTTAGATAATATGCTTCGAGTTTCCATAAGGCTCCAGTACTTTATTAGGGCTACCAACATATTATTGAGTTGAGCAAAAAAAGCAGCCTCCAATGCCACTTTTTTCACTTGACGATTTTAGACGCAGAACTTATAAATCGAGATAACCTGTCTCTTCATGAAGAACCTGATCAAGCCCCTGCACCTCTTGATCGGATGTCACACGCAGTCCTATCAATTTATCCAAAAGTTTCAGAATCAGATAACTGAATAAGGCACTCCAGGAAATCGTTACAACAATAGCTAAAGCCTGAACGCTAACCTGATCCATGATGGAAACGCCTTCAGCCAAACCTAGTCCACCCAAGCCGCTAGCGGCAAAAACACCGGTCAATAGCGATCCGGTAACGCCTCCCACGCCATGAACCGGAAATACATCTAAAGAATCATCAATCTTTAAGGTACGTTTAACATATTGGGTGGCATAAAAACACACAAACCCCGCAGCAATGCCAATCACCAATGCCCCCGCAGGGCCTACAAAACCGGAGGCAGGCGTGATTGTGCCCAAGCCCGCCACCATGCCCGTAACGATGCCTAATACGCTGGGTTTGCCAAAACGCTTCCATTCAATAAACATCCAGGTTAAAGATCCTGAGGCCGCGCCAATATGAGTCACCAACATGGACATTCCAGCTCGCCCGTCTGCTGTTAAAGCGCTGCCGGCATTGAAACCAAACCAGCCAACCCACAACATACCCGCGCCAGTCATTACCATGGTCATGTTGTGAGGAGGCATCGCGGTCGTTGGAAACCCTTTTCTTTTACCAAGAACCAGAGCCGCCACTAACGCGGCAACACCCGCATTCACATGAATGACAATGCCGCCGGCAAAATCCATCACGCCCATATCAGCCAGCCAGCCACCGCCCCATATCCAGTGACAGATCGGCATATAAACAATAACCAACCATAAACCACTAAACCATAGCATCGCCGAAAACTTCATGCGTTCGGCAAAAGCGCCTACAATCAAGGCAGGGGTAATAATGGCAAAGGTCATTTCAAACATGAAAAAAACGGTTTCTGGAATATTGCCAATCAATGCCGCCGTGCTTATGTCGGGAAGAAATACTTTGGATGCCCCTCCAATGAACTTTTGCAACTCGCCGCCATTGGCGAAAATAAAACTGTAGACGCCTGCCAGCCAAAGAATCGAAACCATACAAGTGATGGCAAAGCATTGCATTAACACCGATAATACATTCTTGCTTCTGACCAATCCGGCATAAAACAATGACAACCCCGGGATTGTCATAAATAAAACCAGCGCAGTGGAGGTTAAAACCCAGGCAGTATTGGCTTGATTTAATTGATCCGCCAATGCCAAACCTGGAAGAAACAGTAAGCTTGAAATTAACTTTTTAGATGCAGAAAAAGGCATCTTATTAGATTGCATCTTCGCCGGTTTCACCGGTTCTGATACGGATAATCTCTTCCAAAGAAGAAACAAATATTTTGCCATCGCCAATCTTGCCGGTATTGGCTGCCTTAACGATGGTGCTGACTGCTTTTTCTACCATATCATCAGCAACAGCGATTTCCAGCTTAACTTTAGGAAGAAAATCGACTACATATTCAGCGCCTCTATATAACTCCGTATGGCCTTTCTGGCGGCCAAAGCCTTTAACTTCTGTTGCAGTGACCCCCGCAACTCCTATTTCAGATAAAGCTTCCCTCACATCATCCATTTTGAACGGTTTTATTATGGCTGTAATTAATTTCATCTTATCTCCCGGTAGTATTGAGCAAACATTGGCTATTTAGCCTGTAATCATAATGAATTATCAAGCAACATACAATTAGTACAGGGCTTATAATTGAAGGATTTCAGCTCTAGGCAGACAGAAAAGCCTGATCAAAGGCCTAAAGCTTACTCAGCTTTTGCCTATTTTTGTTTGCCAGCGATCAGGATCCGCGCCAACCTGCGCAAACCATCCGATGAAATGTCCAGACCAAATGGCGCACCTATATTTTCAAGCTCATAAATCACATCGGTAGCCGCTATAAAAGTCAAATAACGCAACCCTTGTATTTCCGGCAATTCTTTAGCCAGCGTCTTTAATTGAGGTGCCAGACGCTGCCAGGTCTGGGTAAAAAATACCCGCACCGGGTCATCACCGTTAACATCATGCTCTTTTAATCCTGCTTGAAAGGCGCTGCGTGATTCCAGCAAAGTTTCCATCAAAGCATCACGTAATTCCGGTGATTTAGCGTCATCCGATGCCTGTTGAATGGCCTTGCTCAAAAACTGATCCCATTGCTGCCAGCTGGCTTGCCATTGTTTTTGTTCAGCTTCGCTTAAAGCGGCGGCTGGTTGTTTGGTTGCCGTTTTTGCAGGTGCCTCGAAAGCCAGCTTAACAGCGACGCCGGCATCGTTAGCGTCAGCACTGCTGAATTTTAAGCTATTGAGCAACTCTTTAACTTCGGCGATATTCTCTTTGGGCAAAAATTCTGTCACCGTTTTTTCAATGTCTGCACGCGATTCGTTTAAATCAATCTTAATGGCAGACAGTTTGGGTTCGACAAAACGGTTAATCAACTCTTGAATTTTAGTGTTGCTTATAGAGCGGCCCTGCCGATCACTGGCTGTTACTTTGGTGAGAGGCAAGCTCAAGACAGACTGCGCCGGATTGATGGTCGGTTGCTGCAAGGTTTCCAATACGCCGGCCCACTCAAAAAGCGTGGCGCATTGTCCGCCAAGGCCTGTTCCAAAACGTGCGTGCAAATTATTTACCAGTTTTATTTGACCTTTTTGGCCGCTAAGCTCGGGATCGGAAAGCTTTAAATAACTACAGCCTTGCTTATCATTCCAAATCTCGGCGGTATTACCTGTACCTTTATAAAGTTGGGTAATTAACGCTTTCTTAATCAAGCCATAATCAAGTTGTATTGGAAGTGTGAATTGATCAGCTGCGCCAGCTTTTGCAAAAATAGTGAGCAGGCCAAAAACAGTAATAACGGAACATTTATGCATGGATTGTCTTTCTCCTGAATATCGAAGGGTTTAACTTATCCTAAAAACGGCCTTTGAGCACGAATTTTGTGCGGAAAAATTATGTAAACAAGCAAAAGTATAATTCCACTTTTCTTTTGATTAAACTCATTTGTTGTTCTGGGAATATGTGGAAAATCGCGTTTTTTAGAGCTGTTCATGAGGGAACTTCCAGGTTGACCTAATTTTAATACGTCTAATATTTCAGGTTTTGGGTTTCCGGTTTATTTCTGGTCGTGGCTTTAGCGGTATTCATCATGAGCAAGAATTCTTCCAGCCGAATTTGCATCGCCAAAGGATATCTGTAGAATCCCGATATAATTTTTCCACCGGATTGAGTAAACCTTGAACAAAACTGCCGTCAAATTATCATTGTGTAATATTTGTGCTGCTATCGCTATTGTAAGCAGCATTATGTTAATAAGTTGTGCCAGTCCACAACTCGCCGGGTCAAACCAGCCGGAACAGTTCAAGCTGGAAAGACTCTTTCCTACTGGAACTTCCCCCTCGGTTACCTTTGATGCCCATATTTCCGCGTCTCCGCTTCTCTATTTGTCACAAGGCAAGCCACTGGTTTTAGTGGCCGCCTCCAATGGCATTATTGCAGCACTGGATGGCAAAACGGGCGCTTTGGATTGGAAAGTCGATGCGCCAGTACCTAAAGGCCAACTGGCCGAACTGATTTCAACGCCGGCAATAATAGGGGATAAGCTGGTTATTGCTTATCAATGCCTGGAAAAAGGTGTGCGTACCAGTCATCGTTTAGCCGTTATTGATCTTGTTAAAAAGCAACTGGACGAAGCGTTTCCTGTACTGGTGCTGTCCGCTGAAAAACCTGCGGCTAACAAAATTGGAACAGTAAAGTTTAATCCGCCTACAGCCTACTCGCATTCAGCACTAAAACACGCGCTCAAACCGGGTTCAAAATTGGGTTATGTGTATGTCGCCTTTGGCAATGCAGGCGATGAACAACCTTATCATGGCTGGCTTTTTGAAATTGATATGGATGCCTGGCTCAATTCCAGTCAAAGACATGTGAAAGAAGGTGCAAAAATGGCAATTAACAGTGTGCTGTTAACAACGCCAGAGACGCAATGCCCTGGAAAACAAGGCGCCGGCAATACAGAAATGATATGCGGCGGAGGAATATGGACACCTCCAGGCATTCAAATTTATCCTTCAGGTGACGGGTATGAATTATTCGTACCAACGGGTAACGGACAGGTTGATCCTAAACGGCATGATTATGGCAATACCCTTATGCGTCTCAAGCCCGGTCTGCAATTCGATGACGGTTGCGATGCCGGTTTGTGTGCGAATTTTAATCCGGTAAATCCGGCTAAGGCATGCATGGCATCCTGCAAGAATCTGTTCATCCCTCGTTTGCCGGAGGGCGATGCTCCTTTAAGGCCTGCAAGTGGTGAGTGTGATAATAAAACTTTCTCGGAATGCCTGGCCCTGATGGATTACGATTTGGGTTCCAGTGCGCCGGTTAAAATAGACATGGATAATGGACATTCCGTCCTGGTACAACCGAGTAAGGACGGCAGTGTCTATTTAATCGATGCTGAGCATCTGGGAACTCAATATGATCGCCTGCAAATTGTTGAGGTTTGCGGAACCAAAACCGATCCGTGTGTCGCTGGCTGGATCGGCATGATTGTTACGCAACCCGTGTTGACTTTTATTGATAAAGACCCGGTTGTGGTAATCCCAACTTATGTCTCTGATAAAACTCATCCGGCCGGACTTGTGGCGTTAAAAATCGTGCTGGAAAAGGGTCAGCCAAAATTCAAACGCTATTGGCAATTTCCCGATCCTTCTAATCCCGAAGCCGTGCAAATGTTCAGAAGCCATCCATCGCTGCCAACAATGGTTAAACTGGGTAAAAAAGACGATGCAATTATCTGGGTTGTAGACATTGGTAATCCGGGTACGATTTATGGAGTCCGTATCAAAGATGGCGTGCTTGTGGCTAAGCAAGCGTTGCAAGGGACAGGGCGAAATGATTCTTCTCCTTTAATCCACGGTAATGAACTCTATGTGGCTTCCAAGATGCCGAGCACGAATAAAACCATGATCGAGGCTTACCATATCGACGCTTTAACTGAGTGATTACTAGTCAAACTTCCAAGTTCTTTTCACCCACATGCAGCAATGCGCTTTTGACTTACAATGCATCGCTTGAGAGCTGGCAAAAAGTTACTGGATTTGCACAAACCGGCAATTTACATGCGCATCAATGGGTAAATCCATCACCAAGGAGCGGGAAACCATTATCTGCGCACTTTTTATTGCTTAATTCTTTAATTTTATTGCCAAAAAAACTGCTAACTCTTGTCCAGTTTTTCTGTGTTTTCAGGATAAAGCCGTTATAATAGCGTCCTGAAATCGTTTCCAGAAAAGAATATCAAAATGCAGCAATGGTCTAATGACAGTTTTTCTCCTTCAGTTTTATTTCGATGGGTACTGATAGCAGCGGCAACTTTCTTCGCCCTATCCATTCTTTTAAAGGCTATTTTTGATTTCGATAATAATTGGGACTCCTTGTATTATCACCTGCCATTCGCGGCACGCATTTGGGGCATCGTCCCTGCGTCCAGTTTCAGGTTCTCGGCTTATCTCGAACACCGGTATACGGGTTTCCCGCTTCTGGGTGAATATTTACAAGGCCTGGCCTGGTATGTGACGGGGCGGCCGGAATCCGCCAATCTGGTGGCTTTTCTTTCACTGGCCGCTTATGTGCTGTTCCTGAAACGGTATTTCAAGGTTCCGCTGTATCTTTCCGTGCTTGCGCTTCTTGCCGTGCCAGCGGTTCATTTCCATGCCAGCACATGCTACGTGGATCTGATTGGGAGCCTGGCTGTTGCTACCCTGCTGATGGTTGTATTCGCCATACTCATTGGCCGCAGAGCGCCGACGCTCATAGATTTGTGCGTGGCGGCCATGGCGGTGGCTATAGCCATCAATACGAAGGTTCTGCTTGCCCCGATGGCGGTCTTGGGTCTTGCATTACTGCTTCTGAAGATCGTCTTTCCGTCGCTCTTGGCGCCGGGCGCTGTTTTTGAAAACCGCGCAAAACGGCTCACGCTCCTGGCTCTGGTCTTGCCCTTAGTGTTCTTCACACCGCTGAAGAATGTCTGGTTACACGGCAATCCTTTCTTCCCAATGCAGATTAATGTCGCCGGCGTGGCACTGCCAGGCATCGAGAAACAAGGAAGCTTATCACCCTCTCAGCTGGAAGACATGCCCCGCAGTTTGCGCTGGCTGGTCTCTGTTCTCGAGCTGAGTCCGGGTTCCCGTGACCCGTCATCTAAATCCAACCAGCCGGATCATTGGCGAGGCGGACCGCTCGTGCAGACCCTCTGGTCCCATGACCAGTTTACCGGGGGAGCCAACCAACCGGACCAATGGATGGGCGGCACGTTTGGCGCTTACATGTTGTTCAACCTGCTGTTCCTGGCATTTATGTCATGGCGGATTTGGTCACCGGAAATCGGCAGCGGGATAGGTCTGTTTGCTTTGGTGTCCCTGGTCACATCCTTGTCACCCGAATCCCATATAATTCGCTACTATATGTATTGGCCGATTTTTCTGGTTTCCATCAATCTGGCGCTGTTGCAGACGATATGGCAAAGTAAGCCGGCAGTCCGTTTCATCTCTGCCAACGTGTTTGGTGCAGTTGCCTTGGTGGCCGTTCTGGTTGTCGTAACAAGAACGGATGGCAAAGCTACTTTTCCCAAATTTGCATCATTCGACGACTATTTAAATAAGGTTGTTGATAAGAACATTATCGCCGGATTTGCCCCTGGAGACAAAGTCTGTTTATTGGGCCAACCCTTTGAGATTGAGTATCTCGCCTACGCGCCCCAGTTCTGGGGAGGCAAGGATTATAAGATACAAACCGCTACCTGGAAAAAATCGGAGTGTGGAGACTACCGGGTGATAGAGAAAACTTGGTAGGCTTTCGGGCCATCCGGCTCACCTAGCCTAGCCAGGGTTAGCGATAAGTAAGTAGCCAGCGGAATCTGTTAGTCTCATGTCCTGTACCTTATGCGTTTGTTTTTGAAAAGGTTGATTCTGAACTCAACAACAAATTCATGATATTGACTAAGTTTGTATTAAATTACTCCTTGAGCAATGGCTCTTTATTTACCCTTCTTTTTTTCAACCTCCGTTTTGAAATCTACAATAAAAAATGGCGATACTATTGATCAATTAGAAATACGGAGAATGCTCATAATTGAAACTGGCTGATAGCCTTTACCCTTTCGTAAAAATCTAACTTCTTATTAGGATTAAAACATGTTGAATGAAAAACGAGTTGTAGTCGTTCTGCCCGCATATAATGCTGAAGCGACACTCCTATCCACGTACAATGAAATACCAATGAACGTCGTTGATGATGTCGTTTTGGTCGATGATAACAGTACTGATCAGACAGTACAGCTTGCAAAGCAGTTGGGGATATTCACCATAGTACACCCCGAAAACAGGGGCTACGGCGGAAATCAAAAGACGTGTTACCAAGCGGCCCTTGACAGGGGCGCTGACATTGTCGTGATGCTTCATCCGGATTACCAATATACACCTAAGCTCATTACTGCCATGGCGTCCATGATTGCAGAGGGCGAATTTGACGTTGTTTTGGCATCAAGAATTCTAGGGATGGGCGCGCTTGCAGGCGGCATGCCTGTATACAAATATATTGCCAATCGGTTTCTAACCCTGGTTCAAAATATTTTGGTGGGCCATAAATTGTCTGAATATCATACCGGTTATAGAGCCTGGAGCAAGAAAACACTGGAGTCGCTTCCCCTGCTGAATAATTCGGATGACTTTGTTTTCGATAATCAAATGCTTGCGCAAGCCATCTATCAGGGTTTTCGAATTGGCGAGATATCATGCCCTACCCGCTATTTCCCTGAGGCATCTTCGATAAACTTCAAGCGAAGCGTCATTTATGGTTTGGGGGTTTTGTTAAATTCGGTGCGCTTTCGTTTGCAACGCATGGGGTTACAAAATTACGCTATTTTTTCAAGCTCACAGACGGCTAAATTGACCCCAAAAACTACGACTAAATGAAATCGAAAAAAATTAAGGCGCGGCGAAATAGTCTCTGGTTAAAGATTATTGTGTTGATTTTTATGGCATTGTCTTTGACAGTTCTTGGTGTGATTGCCTTGGGTGGCAAAGAAGAAATTTCTTCTTTGGTGTTGCGCTTGACTGAACTGTTAAAAAACTATGGCGCGGCAGGGCAGGCAATTTTTTTAGGGATTTTTTTTCTGGCTTCGCTTACAGGAGTTATCCCGCTTTCCCTTCTCGCCATTGTTAGTGGCGCGCTTTACGGTCTTTTAAAAGGTTTTATACTTTCGGCTATTGGCGTAAATTTTGGCGCATTAATCGCCTTTCTGCTCAGCCGATATGCTTACCGGTCAAATATCGACGACTGGGAGTCCCGTCACCTGTCTATTCAGCATCTTGATAAAGAAATTGCGCTACGGGGATGGATATTTGTTTTACTCCTGCGATTATCCCCCGTCGCCCCCTACAGTCTGGCTAGTTACGCGTTTGGGCTAACCCGGATATCAATGGGAGCTTATATGTTAGGTTCTATAGGCGCTACGCCTGCCTTATTAGCCTACGTTTACACGGGTTCCATTTCAGGTTTGGCTCTAATGGCCTTGACAGGGAATAATGCGCCTCTTGACCCCATCCAATTGAGCACCTTAATTTTGGGATTTTTTGCAACAGTCGCCGGGGTTTTGTACTTTGCGTATATTGCAAGAAAGGGGCTAAAAAGTACGGAATTGTTGGCGGGTGAAAGTAAAATAAAATAACAATAGCCAAGTGTGCCGCGCCTTTCTGCCCACCGTTTTTATAGGCAAAAGGCAGGCAGACGATACTATGGATAAAGTCGTTATAATACCCCATTTTTAAAACACTACCTGAAAAGAGCACCTCTATGGACCAATCGCCTATTAGAAATTTTACGCCTTCAAATTTATTTCGATGGGTACTGGTAGTGGCGGCAACTTTCTTCGCCCTATCCATTCTGTTGAAGGCCGTTTTTGATTTCGAGACCCAATGGGATGGCTTATGGTATCACCTGCCTTTCGCGGCGCGCCTTTGGGACATCGTTCCGGAATCTAGTCTCCAGTTCTCGTTAGGTCTCCAGTACCGGTATGCAGGCTTTCCACTTCTGGGTGAATATCTACAAGGTTTGGCCTGGTATGTGACGGGGCGGCCAGAATCCGCCAATCTGGTGGCTTTCCTTTCCCTGGCCGCTTATGTGGTTTTCCTGAAACGGTATTTCAAAGTTCCGCTGTATCTCGCTGTGCTTGCGCTTCTAGCCATCCCGGCGGTTCATTTCCATGCCAGTACCTGCTACGTGGACCTGATCGGGAATCTGGCTGTTGCCACCCTGCTGATGGTCGTATTTGCCATATTTATTGGCCGCAGAGCGCCGACGCTTAGGGATCTGTGCGTTTCGATCATAATGGTCGCTGTAGCCATCAATACGAAGTTTCTGCTTGCGCCGATGGCGGTCTTGGGTTTGGCGTTGCTGGTGTTAAAAATTGTCTTTCCATCGCTTTTGGCGCCGGGCGCTGTTATTGAAAAACGCGCAAAATGGCTCACGCTCGTGGCTCTGGCCTTGCCCTTAGTGTTCTTCACGCCGCTGAAGAATATCTGGCTTCACGGCAATCCTTTCTTCCCAATGCAGATCAATGTCGCAGGGTTTGCATTGCCTGGTATCGAGCAAGCGAGAGACGACTTATCACCCATTCAGTTGCGGGAGATGCCTCGCAGCCAGCGCTGGCTGGTCTCTGTTTTCGAGCTGAGTCCGGGGTCTCATGACAAGGATTCGAGATCCAACCGGCCGGATCATTGGCGAGGCGGGCCACTCGTGCAGACCCTCTGGTCCCATGACCAGTATACGGGGGGGGCCAGCCAACCGGACATGTGGATGGGCGGCACATTCGGAGCTTATATGTTGTTCAACCTGCTGTTCCTGGCATTTATGTCATGGCGGATTTGGTCACCGGAAATCGGCATCGGGATGGGTCTGTTTGCTTTGGTGTCCCTGGTCACATCCTTGTCCCCCGAATCCCATATAATTCGCTACTATATGTATTGGCCTATTTTTCTGATTTCCATCAACCTGGCGCTATTGCAGACGGCATGGCAAAGCCACAAGACCGGCCGCTTCATCTACGGCAACCTGTTCGGCGCAGTTGCCTTAACGGCCGTTCTGGTTGTCGTAACAAGGACAGATGGCAAATACACGTTTCCCACATTTTTTTCATTCGACGACTATTTGAATAAGGTTATCGATAAGGACATTATCGCCGGATTTGTCCCAGGAGACAAAGTCTGTTTGGTGGGCCAGCCCTTTGAGACTAATTACTTCTACTACGCGCCCCAGTTCTGGGGAGACAGGGATTATGTGATACGAAATACCATGTTTAGAGAACGGGACTGTGGGGATTACCGGGTAATAGAGAAGCATTAGCAGGCTTTCAGGCAATCCTTGGGCACCGAACTAAGATTAGGGTTTAGCAGGTTATTTTTCTCCGCAGATTAATACAGCTTGCCCTTTATAAATATCACCGACAGAACCGATCAATGAAATCTCCATTAGAGACTGAAACAATAAAAACGCCGTTATTATCCATGGTCATTCCTTGCTACAACGAGGAAGAGGTAATCGGCGAGACAATCAAACGACTCAAAGCTTTTTGTACTGACCTCGACAACCTCGATGTTGAACTCATTTTTGTTGATGATGGCAGTCAGGACCGTACTCGCGAGCTTCTTAAAGGCTATGCCTTAGAAGACTCACGTATCAAACTGATTGGCTTTGCGCGCAATTTTGGCCACCAAATCGCTGTAACGGCTGGCATCGACGCGGCGTCCGGTGACGCGGTTGTGCTAATCGATGCCGACCTTCAAGATCCTCCGGAGGTTGTACACGAGATGATTGCCAAGTGGCGTGAAGGTTATGACGTGGCCTATGGAACACGTACCGAGCGTCACGGCGAGTCGGTGTTTAAGATTGCAACTGCTCGCGGTTTTTACCGCCTGTTGAATGGGCTTTCAAACGTCCACATCCCTCTTGATACAGGCGATTTTAGATTGATGAGCCGGCCCGTTGTCGACACGCTTAGGGCCATGCCGGAACGGGATAGATTCGTGAGGGGCATGGTGAGCTGGGTTGGCTTCAAGCAAACTGCCCTTCCTTACAAGCGTAACGAACGATTTGCCGGCGAAAGCAAATATCCTTTAAGGAAAATGCTTCGTTTCGCAACCGACGGGATATTGTCGTTTTCTACAAAACCCCTGCAAATGTCTGTTGGTCTCGGAATGCTCTGCGCAGCACTTGCGTTGTTGGGCATTCTTTATGCCTTGTACTTACGCTTTTTTACCAATATCTGGGTTGAAGGATGGACTGCGTTAATGATTGCCGTGCTCTTCCTGGGCGGCGTACAACTCATCTGTGTTGGTATTCTGGGTGAATATGTTGGCCGGATATACAACGAAGTTAAAAATCGGCCGCTTTACGTCGTGCAAGAGTACCTGGGCTTTAATCAAGGCGGCCCGGAAATGTCCCGAAGTCCGGTTGTAAACAAAAAATGACCTTTAAGAAAATATTCCGCCTCGCCTTAGGCTTACTTTTGGCGATTGTTTTTCTTTGGCTTATCGCTCGTCAGGTCAATCCGGATGAGCTTAAGAGAGCATTTGCCGGCACCACTCCTGGATGGGTTTTCCTCGCGCTCGTTGCCTTCTTTGCCGGCTATGTAAGCAGGATTGAACGCTGGTGCCTGATGTTACAGTGTGACAACTCCAGATTAAGATGGCATCACTGTGCGGGCCCCTTGCTTGCCAGTTTTGCAGCAAACAATGTTCTTCCTTTCAGGGCGGGAGATGTGTTGCGCGCGTTCGCGTTTAATCGCCGACTTGGCGTCAGCTCGGGCGTTGTGGTGGCTACCTTGTTTGTTGAACGTCTGCTCGATCTGCTGATGGTGCTTTTACTACTAGGCGCAACGCTGGCTATATTTGGTCTTGAGGCCAGTGGTTTTGCCGGCGTAGGAAGTATCGCCCTTATAGCTATCGCAATCGGGATTCTGCTGCTTTTGTTGTTTCCGCAATTATTTTCACCGCTCGCAATAGCTTCCGGCAAATTAGTGGCGCGTTTAGCTCCAAAAGCGGGACAAAAGCTACTCGATGAAATCAATAAAAGCCTGGTAACGCTGGGCCACTTGGCGAAGGGCGGCACTATGGTCAGGCTTGTGCTATGGTCTATTGCCGCCTGGCTGGCAGAAGGGTGTGTATTCTGGTTTGCCGCCATAGCGCTTTCATCCATAACAACTCCTGCTGCAGGGTGGTTGGCTTTGCCTGTTGGAACTTTAGCGACTCTTATCCCGAGCACGCCCGGATACGTTGGTACATTCGATTATTTCACTGTGCGAGCAATGAGCGCGCTGGGCAATAATCTCGTTGCTTCAACTGCCTATGCGCTACTCGTGCATGTTTTGCTCTGGCTTCCGCCCACACTCATCGGTGGAGTGTACCTATTGTTGCACCCCACGAAAAAAAAACAAATTAAAGGCTCTTTAATTATCAACAGACCAAACAAGCCCAAAAGTAACGGCAGTTGGTGGAGGCTTCCAGGCCTGAATGCTTTGGAATCGAACATAACAAATAACCGCCCTTACTGGGCAGAGTCACTGGCGTTTATATATCTGTGTCTTCCGGTATTTATCTTTTTTGCCACTTTTATTCGTCCCTTCTTCGCCATTCCGGCTTGTTCCTTAATTGCCTACAGTTCCGTGATTTTATGGCGAAGAACCGACTGGTGTGCAAGACTGGACTCGATGAAATCCCTTACCATTTTGGCGGCAATGGCCGCATTCTGGTTATGGCTTTCTGGTGCAGGGGGCGCTTTTACGCCAACAGGTGATTGGATAAAACATTACGCCATTGCTAACTTTCTGGTGGAAAACAGATGGCCGCCATACATGAATTTTGGCGACTCGCCGGATAACAAGGTCATGCGGTACACGATCGGCTGGTATTTGGTCCCAGCCATGCTTTCGAAGTTTCTTGGCCTGACCTCGCCTAATTGGGCGCTCTCTGCTTGGTCTCTATCCGGGGTTTTTCTTGTTTTCCGCCTTCTCACATCGTTGTATGACGGGCCAATCAAGTGGATTGCGCTTGTAATCTTTATCCTGTTCAGCGGGGTTGACGTTATTGGCATTCTGGTTACCGGCCGCTACTTCTTAATTCCCTTAAATATGGAGTGGTGGGCCGGGTGGGCCCAGTATTCTTCAACAACGACAGCGCTCTTCTGGGCTCCCCAACACGCAATTCCCGCATGGCTATTCGCTGCTGCCCTTCTCCGGCAAGTCAAACGTCCATCGATGTTCGAATGGCTTGGCGTGATGTGGTGCTCACTGCTTCTCTGGTCACCGTTCGTTGCAGCCGGATCTTTACCCTTGCTCCTGGTTATTGCATCACAGCATTTTCGCGAGGCGATGAAGTGGCAATCGATTGCAGCAATGTTGGTTATAGCCGTGCCGCTCGTTATTTACATAACCTCTGATAGCTCCGGCATACCCCAAGGCATAATCACCAACCAACCCTGCGATCAGCGCTGCGCACCCGAACACGCATGCTTTTCCGCGCTATCCTACGCAGTCTTTGTCATGCTCGAGTTTTCATTTCCTGCCGCGCTATTGTTGCTCGTTCGCAGCAGGTACAAACCGATAATCTTATGCGCTATAGCATCCTTAATAATTATTCCTTTTTACCGCCTTGGCCTATGCAACGATTTTGCAATGCGTGCGTCTTTGCCAGCACTGGCAGTAATTGCCATGTTGACGCCATCTGTGCTATTAAGTGCCAGAAAGCAGGTTGTGGCGCTAATGACCCTATGGCTACTAGCCGGAGCAATTACGCCGCTAGTAGAAATCTATCGCGGCATTAATGGCGAAAATAGTCCTGTCAGCGAAAAATCAACGTTTCAGCATGAAAGGCTTATGTATCCGGGCATCATCCGTCAATATTTCGGTAAAGTTCCGAGTTGGCTGATTAAACAGAGAGAAAACATGGATGATTAATCAGGTATGCAACATACTCTGGCATGGAATCTTGCCATTGTCGTCTATTGCAACCCCAATGGGAGGTTGATGCTTGCACGGCTAATTGATGGCGAAGTGACTGATCACGGCTACATTGGAACATTCAATTAATTCACTTTTAAAACGTAGGCTGCGCCGGGTAATAATCCCGTTGCTTCAATTGCCTATGCGCTATTAGTCCAAGTTTTGCCCTGGCTTCCGCCCACATTCATCGGCGGACTTTACCTACTGTTATATCCAACAAAAACAAAACAAAACAAATCCAAGGTACTTTAATTATGAATCTAGCGCACAAAACCCAAGTAACGATTGTAGGGGGTGGCTTCACAGGCCTCACCGCCGCCTATGAACTCGCAAAGAACGGTATCTCTGTAACAGTCCTGGAGGCAGAGGCCGAAATTGCCGGGCTGGCCGCTGCTTTCGATGTTGGCGGTGAAAAGCTCGATCGCTTCTATCATCATTGGTTTACCAATGACAGGGAGGTGATGCAATTGATTGATGAACTGGGTTTGAACGACCGGGTCGAAATCAACCCCACCAACACCGGCGTCTATTACGCAAATAATTTTTTCAAGCTCTCGACGCCATGGGATCTGCTGAACTTTACGCCCTTATCCCTTATCGACCGGATCCGGTTGGGTTTACTCGCTCTACGCGCTAGACGGGTTAAGGACTGGATGGTTCTTGAAGACAAAACCGCCCATGAATGGCTGATGGAACTTGGCGGCGAAAACGTTTATCGCGTTGTTTGGGAGCCTCTGCTCAAAGGCAAATTCGGACCTTATGCCGATGAGGTTTCCGCGGTTTGGTTCTGGAACAAGCTAAAGCTGCGCGGTGGCAGCCGAGGCAAGGGCGGAGAGGAACGCTTGGCTTATTTCAAAGGCGGCTTCGTCGGTTTGGCGGATGCGCTGGCACAGAGGATTCTTGACTTAGGCGGGCGGATCGAAACGAATGCGCCTGTTTCAGCCATTGAGCCAGTTGATGGAGTCTGGCAAACAACTTCTTCAAACGGCGTCATTACCTCGGATCGCGTGATTGCAACCACCGCGCTACCCTTGATTGCGGACATGGTACGCGGCTGGGCTAGCGATGACTATCTGAAAAGTCTCGAAAGAATTCAATACATTGGCAATGTCTGTCTGGTACTGGAACTTGATCGCCCCTTGTCCAAGACCTACTGGCTAAACGTTAACGATCCCAGCTTTCCTTTTGTTGGGGTAATTGAACATACTAATTTTGAGCGGCCAGAAACCTATGGCGGAAATCATATCGTCTATCTTTCCAAGTATTTGCCCCACACTGACTTACTATACTCAATGAGCGCGGATGAATTGCTGGACTACGCATTTCCTTTTTTGCAAAAAATGTTTCCCGAAATGGAACGCAACTGGATTCAACGTCATCACCTGTGGCGTGCCCGTTGGTCACAACCCGTTGTAGAGAAGCATTACAGCAGCCTTATCCCTGCAGAAGATGGCCCAATAAATGGCTTTCATATTTGCTCGATGGCGCAAATTTATCCCGAAGATCGCGGAACGAATTATGCCATACGTCAAGGGAAACTGATCGGCGCAAGTGCTGCCAAATCTTTAATAAATGACTGAAAAGGCATTCGCTGCAAATAATTTTTACTGTTGGGGCATTATGGAGATAAATATGACAACAAGAAAAGGCATGGATTTATATTTTTTTATCATAATCCTTGCCGGTATAGGGCTGCGTTTGGTTATGCCGATGAGAGGGTATAACCAAGATGTTGAAGCATATAGAGTTGTTGCAGATATTGTCGCACATGGAGGAAATGTCTATGCTGAAACCAAGCGTTACAATTATGGCCCCATCTGGTTTCACATCTTGCATGTCCTGGATATTTTTCCTTGGCATGGCGCAAACAAGTTAATTGAACTACGCTGGAAAGTCGCTTCATTTTTGACGATGGTTGATGCCGGTATTTTTTTAATGCTGTTTAGATTATATGGCACCAGGATAGCTGCGCTTTTTTTCTTGAACCCCATATCTATAATAATTACCGGGTATCACGGCCAGTTTGATAATCTTGCTGTATTTTTAGGATTAGTTTCAGTAGTCATCATTGAGTCCAAGGAGAAAAGTTTTTGGGTTTGGTTAGGGTTAATCGTGATGGGTTTATCCTTATCGGTGAAACATATTCTCTTTCTTTTCCCGATCTGGCTAGCCTTTAAGGAAAATAGGTGGTCAAAAAAAATATCCTTTGTTGCTATTCCTTATTTGGTGTTTTTATTTGGTTTTTTGCTTTATATGCCGGAGGGCGGGAATGGAATATTAAAAAATGTTTTTTTATACCGGTCAGGTAACAATGCGCCATTTTGGGCCGTCTTCGCACCGGGTATTTTATATAAAATAGTGCCGTCATTTGTTTTGTTCATTGTAACTCTTTTGGTGCTTGGGCTATTTTGGCGTCATAAAAAAACCATAGAAAGTCTACATTTTTATTTGATCTCGTTGGTTGTTTTTTCTTCAGCTATTTCTACTCAATATTTCTCTATATGCATACCTTCAATCGCCACTCAATGGAATTGGGCTTACGCTGTTTATACCCTGGCGGGCTCTGCTTTCCTTTTGGTTGTAGGCCATGAACTGCATATTTCTTCCCTTCAGAACCTTCTTGGCTGGGACGGCTCGGAAGGGGATATGTTATTAATAGTGTTTTTAGCTTTTGGGTTATTTATAAAGTCAATCAGCAAACAAGGCATTGACCGGCTAATAAAGTATATTAAAACGACTTTTGCATGGCTCCTGGAACAAATGCAATGCCAGATAAAAGCTCCATGGTGAGCTTGGCATAAAGCCAGCTTTAAACTGCCAGATTGCACTTAAGGAACGCGCATATCTGCAAAGGAGTTTTACCGCTTTGGAAATTAATTATCTGAAAGTCTATATATACGCCACGAGCTCTAAAACGGGGAAACTTCAGTATAGAGTAAAATTAATGCCCTTGCTTCCCACGCTTAAAGGTTAAAATGATTAGCTAGCTATTCAATGCTTGCAGCGGTTCAACATATTTCAAAGCAAACGCTTCAGCCACGGCAGGATAAGTCACCAAGCCACGGTGGGTGTTGAGGCCATATTGTAGCGGCTGGTTTTTACGCACAGCGTCCAAGCCTTCATTGGCCAAGTGTAGTGTGTATACAGCCGTTTGATTGTTAAGGGCAAAGGTGCTGGTGCGCGGAACAGCGCCAGGCATATTGGCGACGCAATAATGCACCACCCCATCGATTTCATAGATTGGATTGCTATGCGTTGTAGCATGTGTTGTCTCCACGCAGCCCCCTTGATCGACGGCCACATCAACGATTACAGAGCCTTTGCGCATAGCTGGCAACATATCCCGTGTAATCAGCCAGGGCGCCCGTCCACCAGGGATTAACACCGCGCCAATCACGAGATCGGCTTCGTAGATAACATCTTCTATATTATACTCATCACTGATACGCGTTTGTAATTGCCCGCGGTAAATATCATCCAAATATTTTAAGCGGTCATGGCTAATATCCAGTACCGTGACTTGGGCGCCTAAACCAACAGCAACCCGTGCGGCATTGGTGCCCACAATACCGGCGCCCAGGATGACGACATTAGCGGGAGCGACGCCAGGAACACCGCCCATTAATACACCCCGGCCACCATGGGATTTTTGTAAGTAGGTAGCGCCCACTTGAGTTGCCATGCGCCCAGCGACTTCACTCATGGGTGTCAATAACGGTAGCTGTCCCGGTTCTGTTTGTACGGTCTCATAGGCGATTCCTGTCGTGCCGCTTGCCAGCAGGGCATCGGTAAGAGGCTTATCCGAAGCCAGATGCAGATAGGTAAAGAGAATCAAGTCCTGGCGTAGATAGCGATATTCCGAGGCAATCGGCTCCTTTACCTTGACCACCATTTGCGCCGCCCACGCATCTTCCGCATAAGGCACAATTTTCGCGCCGGCAGACTGATATTCTTCATCTGAAAGTGAACTTCCCAAGCCAGCACCGCTTTGTACCAGGACATCATGGCCGCGCCGCGTCAAGGCCTTGACTGCGCCAGGCGTCATTCCAACGCGGTTCTCATTATCTTTGATTTCATTTGGTAGTCCGATAAGCATGGCTTGGCTCCAGATTGTCGATTTGTGATAGTCCGCTGTGATGTTGATGCATTCTTTTGAAAGCTTAATTTGTGATAGTCCGATGTGATGTTGATGCATTCTTTTGAAAGCTTACCATGCTTGCTCCATCCACAAAACAACATTATTAGACTGAAATTTCAAATAAATAGAGAAATAGCCTTTAGTTTATCCGTGTAAGAAATGCGCAAGGTTTGGCAGCAGGATCAATCATCCCCCCAGCTCCGATAAGGAAACGAGTTTTACGCAATTGATTTACTGCGCATCAACCTCGTACTTCACCCCTAATCGCGCCCTTGAGCTTGATCGCGTCTAAATTCCCGGGGAGAACAACCAAACTGCTGTTTGAAAGCCCTGCTGAAATGTGCAGCATCGTTAAATCCCCAACGAAAAGCGATGCCGGATAGTTGATGGCCTGCATAAAATGGATTCAGCATATCCTTACGGCAATTCTCCAATCTGCGCTTCCGGACGTAGCGCATCAATGAAGTCCCCTCTTCTTCAAACAGGCCGTTGATATATCGCGCGGACAAGCCCGCAATACGGGTAATCACGCCAGTGTCAAGATCACTGTTCCGTAAGTTTTGCTCAATGATGGTCTTGATGCTGTTAAAGGATACAGCGCGGCTTCTGGAAAGATTGATGCCAACCGGGCGCACCGATGCCACCGCCAATGTCAACAAGTCCAGCGCATGACCGGAAAGAGTGGAGAATTCGTGGGCTTGTAACTGGTCGGCGTGAGTGGCGCATGAGCGCAGGAAATTTGCTGCCACAAAGCCGATTCCTTGAGTGCTGGGAATGCGCAGTGCAGTGCAACGGTCTATCCCCGCAACCCTGTCCCTAAATACAGTCCGGGGGATTGAAAGAATCAGCTTGGAGAACTCGCCAGGACAATGGATTCGATGTGGCCGGGTCGCATCATAAATGGTCATATCACCAGGCTGGAGTAAAACGTTCCTTCCATTTTGCTCCAGTCTGTAGTCGCCGGAAAGTAGTATGACCGCGAAGTAGGCATCCTGGCTGTTCAAGTGCGGCTCCCTTGGCAACCGCTCTAAAGAAATCGCACTGGATTGAATGATCGACAGTTGAAGATTTCCCCAAGGACAAATAGTCAAATCTTGAGACAAGCCGACATGAGCTGGTGAGGTTATTTCAACATTGGTGTACTCCCGGCATATCACTTCACGCAGCCAGTCAACCCTTTCATGCGGAGGAATAATGTTTGTCGAAAGCTTCAGACCACCATTAATAGTGTTGTTCAGCAGTTTCATGGTTGTCGCAGTCATGGTCCAGACCTTAGTTTAACAAAATAATCGCTCTTGAATTCATATAAACGTCAAAACAGCCGCTACAGTCAAGTTTTAGTTCCTTTTCATACCAACTGGAAATAGCAAAAAACTTTATACTAACAATTAATCCGGCTGGCGGCCCACCGTTCGGAAAGCATTTAAAACACTATCTAAGGAAAACAAAATGGAAGAATTACTCAACAGCACAGCATCCCGTATTGCGCTTACTGCATCCGGTATTTTCTTTATGGCGGGTTTACTGACCGGCGTATGGAAATACATCTGCATGAGACAGCACCCAAGGGCTGAAGCGCCCCATTACGTAAACACTGCACACCGGGCAGCTTTGATGTACGCGTTTTCTGCCCAACTACTGGCCATTTTCGCTGCAATAAGCGCCTTTTCCAATTTGGTCAACACCATTGCGGTTATCCCGCCGCTGCTATTTTTTGGCATTGCCATCACCCACTATGTCCAGTTAGGCTTATCAACTGACAGCAATAACAGTTTGCGGGACTCGCCAGACAAAGCAAAGGATTATCTAATCCTCAATATCCTGGCAGTATCCGAGATTGGCGGTTTTTCGGTGCTATTCCTGGGGTTCTTATTGCGGCTATTTGCTTGAATGAATGACTGTGGCAACCATCCCGACAAATCGGGCGGGCTACTATTTACTCGCATTCAATCCATAATGATCAGGCTTCGAATGGCCCAAATAGTCAAATGCGATGGCCCGGTAGTAGTTGCCCTCCACCCAATCAAAATCTGTATTGCGGGCTAATAAATCGGATTTTTTCTCATCGATTTGTTGCAGGATAGTTTGCCCGCCTAGTGAAGCAACCCTTTTTTTCAACTGACGTAATTTTTCCAGGAAATTATCGTCATATACCTGATCCTCCATAGTCCGCGCTGATACGCTGACGAAATTGGGGGCTATATTGGCAATAAAATCAGCCGTTTCTTCTCCTTGAGGCAGGTATTCGTACTTGAGTGCAATTTGATAGCCTCTTCGCCGGTAATTATCCAAGCCCTTAATCAGCTCCTGATAATAGCGGGCATATTGACTATTTACGGCCAATACTATGACGACATTTTTAGTTTCAAATCCACACCGTACAATCACTTCTTCAAAATAAACGCCATGATCCCGTTTAATACCCAATATATGCCTGGGATCAACTTCCAAAAAAAGCACGCCTTGCAAATGCGCTAAAGTCAAATAATTCAGCATGTGGACGGTACGGCACAAACGGTCAAAATTAATGATGGATTCAAAATCACTGGCTTGTACGGTTTTATTAGCTAAAAGAGCTTCAATTTCACTTTCATACAAATGCTGGGTTTTATTGGGGGCAACGCTTATCTGCGCCGTATGGCCAACAATCACGGTAGGCTTTAATGTCTGCCGTAGCGGTGCAAAAAAACTGTCGATCCTGATAGGGCCGAAGAGACCGCTGACTTTTCCTTCTTCCAGAATGAATGGCCGAAAACTTGAACGGTGTTCGCGTCCAAGCCTGTCATTAAAATACTCCACTAAATGTTGTAACGGCATAACCTAACCTCCAATCAACTATTATCCGATAAAATCAGTTACAGGCTTTCTGAACCAAGAAAATCCCGCTAACAAAAAAAAGCGGGCTATAAAGCCCGCCATAAAGACATCCTTGTGGGTAGGAGCCGAAACTTAAATAGTCCTTTATAATTAAGTCATATACAATTAAATCTTCCTTATAACTTTTTTGCGCGCAACCTATAGATTCTAAATGCGTTGTAATTTTAGCCGAGGTTCTTCCGGCCTTGGAAAATAGCTTAACGCAGTTTTTATTTTAAATAAAACGATATAATTAGATTTTTTTATCTTAAAAAAAGATAAACTTATGCGCCGGCAAGGTATTGAGGAAGCGGCCACAATTCTGTGCCTTTAAGAATCAACCGCTTAAAAGTCTATAAATGCTCCAATTTGCTCGTCTGCTTCAAAATGAGGCCGCACCCAGTAATGACAAAACCATTTCTTTAAGTTTAAGTCACCAAAGAAGCGGCGGAAATCTGGTTAAGGCTTTTTGCGTTATCGTTTTCATCACATCGCTAAAAATTAAAATATTTACTTGTTGACAATATTTATACCCACTATGAATCTCAGAGAGCCAAAAATATTTAAAGGTCATTGAACTATCACTTCTACTCCTGTGGTTAGAAGGTTTTTCATTATTCCTCAACATTGCTCTACAGGGTAAATTCTTTATTGAGCGTAGATTTCTCAAGCCAGTAACAGGATTTCTCGGATACCCAATACTTGATGAATACCGATCATCAGAGGTAACTCAAAAAGATTTTGCGATAAACACATAATTGAGGTAAAAATATCCAAGGTAATGTTGCCTGGGATATTATTGAAGGAAGAGAAAAATGGCTACCGTATTGATTACCGGCGCGAATCGTGGCCTGGGGCTGGAGTTTTGCAAGCAATATGCAGCTGAAGGCTGGCAAGTGCTGGCCTGTTGCAGAATGCCGCAGGCTGCGGCCGAGCTGGCAAGCTTGGCCGAGCGGTATCCTCATGTTTCCGTATTCGCTCTGGACGTCGCGAATTTAGTGCAAATCGAACAATTGGCGGCGCAGTTGCATGATACGTGTATTGATGTGTTGATTAATAATGCAGGCGTTTATGGTGATAGTCATGAACAGGGCTTTGGGCAACTGGATTACGAGTCATGGACTAAAACATTGGCTGTTAACGTACAAGCGCCAGTGAAAATGGCGGAGGCATTTTTACCGCACCTTAAACGGGGCGATAAAAAATTGCTCGTTTCGATAAGCAGTTTGATGGGCAGTATTGCCGATAATAGCAGCGGTGGCAGTATTATTTACCGCTCCAGTAAAGCGGCGCTGAATGCGGCAATGAAAAGCATAGCGATTGATCTTAAGGAGCAGGCGGTCAGTGTTTTGATTTTTCATCCTGGTTGGGTTAGAACCGATATGGGCGGGCCGAATGGATTGATTGAAGCAAACGAGAGCGTCGCTGGAATGCGGAAAATTATTTCTGAATTTACGCCTGAACAAAGTGGCAGTTTTGTAAAATATGACGGTACCCCGTTGCCTTGGTAAGCAAACCTTATAATTAACTTTTTCAAATACCTATTGAAAAGGCACACAACGAAAAATCAATGCAGCCGCAACCCTGGATAATGCGTTAGGGAATTGAATATGGAATCGAGATCACCAAGTCAGGAACTACATCATGTCATTTTCGGTTCAATCCTGGATAGAACCGAGATGAGCCCCTATTTATTATTATCTGCGGATAATTATCAAAAGGCGCTCAAGCAGGCAGCCAAGATGATGAATAACCGCGGGTTTGATATTGCCGATGATGGCGAGTTGCAGGAGAGCGAACAGAAAAGGGCAATAAATTATGTTAGCCGGACGAGAAACTATTTTTTTAACTGGATGTTCCCGTTCGTTAAGTCCCAACTTGAAGGCCTCCTCGCTTTAAACTCCAGCAACGCTGATCTTTACCGAAGCAGTCTGAAATCCATTAACAGGGTGGAATCAATACTGAATAATACGGAGTTTCAGGAGCTAGTCAACAAAGATCCGCGACATCTTTTCCTGTTGGCTTCTTCAACGAAGTATCCAGCCGTGTTTCATGGTTATCAGGGTAAAAAGATGGCAGTCCCGCTTGAATGGCAGCAAACGGCCTGTTCCATGCTGAAAATGGGCTATCTGATCAAGTCTATCGAAGAAGAGAGTCAGGACATTAATGATTACGCCCAGTTGGGCTTTTTTCTGGAAGCTGAAAATCAAAGCCTGGACGATCTTTTTAATTATGATTGGAAAAATCCGAAACACATACCGGCGAGCGAATCGGCGCAAAATGCATTCGTCAAAATTTCCTCGTTTTTTCATAAACTGAAAGAGTCCATCACAGTTGATGACCAACAAAACTGGTTGGTTTTCGATAGCGGGGACGGCGTTCGGGTCAACATCATTGAAATCAAAGCCCGGTTAAAAAGTCCGGAAAGCATGGTAACTAAATTAGGGAAAGATTTGGAAGGGGAGGCTTATGACATCAGGGATATTCTTGCCATCACTTTTATACTTAAAGACAAGGATGATACGTTGAAACTGTTTCACGCCTTGCAAAAAAAAGGCGTTATTCTTCAGGAAAACACCAATTCCCAATCCATAACCCAAACCCTGTTCGATGACCCTGAAAGCATGATAGAAGCGGTGCGAAGATTGATGTTAAGCCTTTCACAAAGTGCCGGTTATGAAAAAACATCCACCGAACATGAATTACTTGCCAATGCGAAAACGTTCTATGAAGCGCTCAGCATGAATGCAAGAAAAAACCAGCATACCTCTGTAGGCCACAGAAAATTTCAATGTAAAATATTTTTTTCATTGCCGATTCACCGGGTTGCCGAAACGCTTAAAATTATGATTCCGGGCACACCAATATACGCACGGAGAAATGAGGTTGATAAAAAAACACAGGAACACACTCTGGGTGTGGAGTTGCGTATATCCGACGAAGAGAGCTGGCGCACCTCTGAACAAAAAGGAGACTCGCATCATAATGCTTACAAATTCCGCCAGTTGATCTCGGTGATGAACCGTGTTTTTAAAGAGGTTTTTTACATACCCAAAGAAAGTGTTGCCCAGTTGAAAAAAGATCAGTCGACCCTGTTTTCTTAAATCATTGGCTTACAACAGCGCCTTAATCTCGGGTACGCACGATCCGCAGTTAGTCCCTGCTTTAAGACACAAGCCCACTTCCTGATGGGTTTTGAGACCTTTTTCCTTGATTGCCGTCCGAATGGTTTTTTCCCCGACATTAAAGCAGGCGCAGACAATAATGCCGACATCAGAGACGCCCAAGGGTGGTCTGCCAGTCAGTAAGGCCATTCGTTCGGGCGGCTCTAATTGTGTCTTTGCAAATAGACCGGTTAACCAACTGCGTTCAGGAAGAAGGTTGTCGGCAGCGATAAAAATGACAGTTTCCAACCGATTATCGACAATCCGCGCTGCCCGGTAATTGCCCTTGCCGGAATCTTGATATTCCTGCCACTGGGAATTTTCGTCAGCGTCGCCACACAGCTTTTTTTGAACGCAGCTACGCCAGTCCTCAGGCAAAGTTATACCCGCCAGTTCATAACGGTAAAAATGTTCACCTTTGATTTTGACCTGATATTCAGACTCTGTGACAGTCAGCTCCCGCCGCGATAAGATAAAGCCCTGCCAGACGGAGTGATAAGGCTTGATCCGGACAGGCGTGTGCTTGCTTTCCTGTTGTTTGGAAATAGGGTCAACAACAGGATTGACTAATGCGCCCATGCGCCCATGGCTGGCATATTGTTCAGTCCAGTGCATCGGCACAAACAGGCTGCCCTGTTGTTGGCTGTCTGTAATCTGAACGCGAGCAATCATTGAACCCCACTGGCTTTCGATAACAGCCAGAGTGTCGGGTAAGAGTGCGTAGAGCTGCGCATCGACTGGATGCACTTCGACAAAAGGCTCGGGTTTGTGCTGATTTAACTTGGCGGCGATGGCGGTGCGGGTCATGGTATGCCATTGATCACGCAATCGCCCCGTATTTAATATCAGTGGATAATCGTTATCCGGCGGATTAACGGGCGGCCTTGGTACTATGGGAATAAATTGTGCTTTGCCCGATGGGGTAAAAAATTGACCATCTTCAAACAGGCGCGCCCGACCTTGTGGATAGGCTTGATTTACCGGCCATTGAATGGGTTGTAGAAGCTCATAATCCTGCTGGTTTATTTCAGCAAATGCGGATATATCAAAATCACGCAGCCCGTGTTCGGCGTTATTTTCAAAACCTGAAAGCGCGGCGTGTTCACGAAAAATTTCGCTGGGGTTCCGGTATTGAAAGGCCTTTTCAAATCCCATGCGCCTTGCGACTTGAGTGATAATCCACCAGTCCGGTTTGGCGCTGCCCACCGGCCTGAATAACGCCCTCTGACGCGAAATGCAACGCTCGGAATTGGTGACGGTGCCGTCCTTTTCACTCCAACCCTGTGCGGGCAACAAAACGTGGGCCAACGCAGTGGTATCGGTGTTGGCAATACAATCCGAAACGACGACAAAATCACAGCGCTGTAGTGCATTTTTGACTTTGTCGGCATTGGGCATGCTGACAACCGGGTTGGTGCCCATGATCCAAACGGCTTTTATTTTTCCATCGTAAATCGCATCGAACAGTTCAACTGCGGCAAGCCCTGGTTTCCTGGCAATATTATCTGTATTCCAAAATCGCGCGACCCGTTCTATGTCGGCGATATTTGAAAAATCCATGTGTGCTGACAGTTGATGAGATAAACCACCGACTTCACGTCCGCCCATGGCATTGGGCTGCCCGGTCAGCGAGAAAGGCCCCATGCCTGGTTTGCCAATCCGCCCGGTGGCGAGGTGGCAATTGATAATGGCATTGACTTTATCCGTGCCCGATGAAGATTGATTGATGCCCTGACTGTAAAGGCTCATGACTTTATCGTGACTTGCAAACCATTGGTAAAAACACAGCACGTCTTCTACAGTCAGTTTGCATTGGGCTGCAACCTGTTCTATAGTGCCCGCGCTGTTTGCGGCGGTAGAAAGGGCTTCGGAAAAGCCTTCAGTATGTAAGCCGATATATTCCTGATTCAGTGCATTTTGCTGACTTAGGTATTGCAGCAGTCCATTAAAAAGAATGGCATCACTGCCGCTAACCACCGGTAAATGCAGATCGGCAATGTCACAACTGGATGTACGCCTGGGATCGATAACAACAACTTTTAATTCTGGATTGGCTTCTTTTGCAGCCCGGATACGTTGAAAACTGACTGGATGACACCAGGCAGTATTGGAGCCGATCAAAATAATCATCCCGGCCTGTTCGAAGTCATCATAGCAACCCGGCACGGTATCAGAACCGAAAGCCCGCTTATGTCCAGCCACGGAAGAAGACATGCACAAACGGCTATTGGTGTCCATATTGCCGCTGCCGATAAAGCCTTTCATAAGTTTGTTGGCGACATAATAGTCTTCGGTCAACAATTGCCCCGAGCCATAAATAGCCACGGCATCCGCGCCGTATTTTTCAATCGTCTTGGTAAACGAGCCGGCAACCAGATTCAGCGCCTCATCCCAGGTGGCGTCACAGCCATAGACTTTAGGTTGTAATAATCTTCCTTTAAGTTCTATCGTTTCGCCGAGTGCCGAACCTTTCGAGCAAAGGCGGCCAAAATTAGCGGGATGTATCTTATCGCCGAGGATTTTAACCTGATGGTTTAGCTCATCGACCAGGGCGCTAATGCCGCAGCCCACTCCGCAGTAAGGGCAGGTGGTTTGTATAATTGCATCGTCATTCATTAAGAAATCTCTTGTGGGGGCACAAGGCCGAAGATGCAACTAAATGGAGTTTTTTTGCTCTGAATTTTTTACCTTGTGCCTCAAACATAAGCTTTACCAAAAATCAGCGCATCCCTTATACCGGAAACAGGCTCTTCTTTCTCCAGCAACTCCTGATACCAGTTGCCATTGGTTGTATCTCCATAAAGCACTGCGCCTATCAGCTTGTTTGCTTTAATGACCAGTTTTTTGTAGATACCCAAAGCCGGGTCGGTAAAATGTATGCATTCGCAACTTTTATCGCCCATAAAATCGCCTACAGAAAACAAATTGATCCCCGTTACCTTAAGTTTAGTTGCGGTAGGCAAAGTGCTGTATTCGGCTACGCCATGATTGCTCAAATGATTGGCGCAGACTTTTGCCTGCTCAAACAGCGGCGCGACCAATCCAAAAGTGTCGCCGCGATGCTGGATACATTCGCCTACCGCGTAAATACTGGGATCGTAGCTTTGCAAAGTATTATTGACCACGATGCCGCGCTCGCAATAAATCCCGGCTTCCTGGGCTAGGGCGATGTTCGGGCGGACGCCAATTGCCATAATAAACAGATCGCATTCCAGTTGGCTGCCATCTTCAAAACGGACTGCCTTGACATGGCCGTTATCATCACCGATTAACTGCTGTGTTTTGGCGGCCATTTTAAATTTCAGACCACGTTGTTCCAATTCTGTTTGCAGCATTTTCCCTGCCGGCCTATCCATTTGCCGGTTCAGCAATACTTCATTGTTATGAATCACGGTAACATCCATGCCCCTTAAAACCAGCCCGTTAGCCGCTTCCAGACCCAATAGGCCGCCGCCCAGCACGATGGCTTTATGATGGCTTTTAGTGTAGGACAGCATTCTATTGACGTCGAAAATGTCACGAAAACTGATAACGCCATCCAGATCATTGCCGGGAATCGAAGGTATGATGGCTTTCGAACCGGTGGCAATTAATAGCCGGTCATAGCCGGCAAAGGTGCCGTCTTGCGCATAGATTTTTCTGTTTTTCCTGTCTATGCGCGACACGGTTTTATTTTCACCCGCATGGAGCGTTATGCCATTGTCGATGTACCACTGGCGATCATTAATAACAATATCCTCAATGGTTTTATCGCCGCACAGCACCGAGGACAGCATGATACGGTTATAGTTGCCGTAAGGCTCCGCACCGAACACGGTAATAGCGTATTTTTCGGGTGCTGCCGATAACAGCTCTTCAACCGTTCTCATGCCGGCCATGCCATTGCCGATAACAACCAAGCGCTGTTTCACAAAATAGTCCTCTTATAACTCAATATGTCATACCTGAAAACTTGTTCATCTACCCGGAGCACACGAAATTCACGAAAAACGGAAATATAACTTTGTGCTTTTCGTGGGGAATAACAAATCTCATAATCGGTTAAATATCCTCAATGTCAGGAATTGTCATCATTCCTCCCGCCACCATCACTGCTTCACCGCCCACGCGCAATGCTAATTGCTCCAGGCCTTTATTGTCCATTTCCAGATTCAACACACTACGCCTCGAGTGTGCATCGCCTCTGTCGACGGCAAAGGTATGCGTGCCTTTGCGGGTATGCTCAAATGAACACAAGTAAGAGGCAAAGGCCGGCATTGCATTACCTATTGGCGGATCTTCGTGAATGCCTATTCGGGGACCGAGTAGCCGTGCATTAAAATCCGAATCCGCAAAAGGCGTTTTCGGCGCAAACAGTAAAATTTCCTGCGCTGCTGTTTGCGGCGCAATGGATTGACTCCAGGCGGAATAATTAAATTTGGCTTTCCTGACAGTTTCATAACTCCAGGCAGGGACTACCAGATAGGGAAATCCACAAGACACCAGGCGAGGCGAGTATTTCATGTGATCGAGTTCCGATTGCTGGATAGCCAGGAAACTTGCCAGCTCTTCATCGGTTGGTGCAAACCGGTCAACGAGGGACGTAACCTTGCGGCCAAACTGAACAAAAACAGGTTTGCCCTTTTCTGCAGAAATATTGACATCAATCGGCCCTGCATTCTGCTCAAAGACCACCGGCGTAACAGCTTCGGTTAACTTAATATCGCCACAGGTGCCAAGTACATAGGCAGTCGCTATAATGGGATGCCCTGCAAAATCTATCTCGCCCTGGGGTGAAAAAATGCGCATCTTTCGCGTTGTGCTTTCACTGTCAGGATGAAACACAAATACCGTTTCTGTTAAATTCAACTCTCTGGCGGTCAGTTTCATTTGCTGGCTGCTTAAGCCATCAGCATTGGGGAAAACCGCAATCTGGGCGCCATTGAATATCTGCCGGGTGAAGACATCTGCAATATAATAATTATAATTCATGAGGCTGCTCCGTCATGCTGATTTGAACGCTGCCGTTTTCCATGCGAGCGGCGTAAGCGGGTATGATTACCGTTTCATCTTCAAGACAGACGCCTGTTTGCAAATTGAAATGTTGTTTGTACAAAGGCGAAGCGACAACGGGCTGACCGTTAATATCACCGATGATGCCGCGCGACAGGACATTGGCACCGCCGAACGGATCGTAATTATTAATGGCATAAACGATCTTATCTTTAGGCATGTAAAAGATAGCGACCTGTTGCCCGTCAACCAGCGCGCAAACGCCGGAATCGGGCTGTAAATCATCAACACTGCAAACGTCTTGCCACTGGGCCATTACGCCACCTCCACAAGCTTAAAATGTTTCCGCTCTTCTTCATCGGCGGGACGGATTTGTCCGCGTTCTTCGACAAACACGACATTATCGTCCAGTTGGTCACTGTTAATAAAGTGACGGAAGCGTTTTAATTTTGCTTCATCTTCAATAGTGGCTTTCCATTCACATTGATAGGTATCAATGACATGCTGCATCTGTTGCTCCAGCTGTTCGCACAATCCCAGTTTGTCCTCAATCACCACCGATTTTAAATAATCAAGCCCCCCTTCCATGTTTTCCATCCATACCGAGGTGCGCTGCAGGCGATCGGCGGTGCGCACGTAGAAACTCAAAAAACGGTCGATGTATTTAATCAGGGTTTCCTTGTCCAGGCTGGTGGCGAATAAATCCGCATGGCGCGGCTTCATGCCGCCATTGCCGCAGACGTATAAATTCCAGCCGGTTTCTGTCGCGATGACACCGACGTCTTTACCCTGTGCTTCCGCGCATTCGCGCGTGCAACCCGATACGGCGAATTTGATTTTATGCGGCGAGCGCAGGCCCTTATAGCGGTTTTCCAGCTCTATCGCCAGACCAACACTGTCATCCAGTCCATAGCGGCACCAGGTGCTGCCGACGCAGGATTTGACCGTGCGCAGGGATTTGCCGTAAGCGTGGCCGGATTCAAAGCCGGCATCAATCAGTTCTTTCCAGATATGGGGCAGTTGATCGACCCGGGCGCCAAATAAATCCACCCGCTGACCGCCGGTGATTTTGGTGTAAAGCTGGTATTTCTTGCCCACCTGGCCCAGCGCAATCAGCATGTCGGGGTTGATTTCACCGCCGGTGATACGCGGCACAACGGAATAGGTTCCGTCTTTCTGCATATTGGCCAGAAAGGTATCATTGGTGTCCTGAAGACCCAGATGTTCAGGTTTCAATACATAGTCGTTCCAGTAGGAGGCCAGAATAGAGCCGACTGCCGGTTTGCAAATCTCGCAGCCCCTGCCTTTGCCATGCTTTTCCAGCAACGCATCGAAGGTTCTGATTTCCTCAACCCTAATCAGAGTGAACAAATCCTGGCGGGTGTAGGCAAAATGCTCGCAAATATCGGTGTTCACTGCAAAGCCGTGTTTTGCCAGCTCTGAATTCATGACAGATTTGAGCAGGGCCGCACAGCCGCCACAGCCGGTTGATGCCTTGGTTTCCACCTTTAGTGCGCCCATAGTGGTGCAACCCGCTTCAATGGCCTGGCAAACAGCGCCTTTAGTGACATCGTAACAGGAGCAGATTTGGGCCGACATCGGCAAGGCATCCGGGCCCAAGCCGACCGACTCATCGCCTCGGGGAGGTAAAATCAAGGCATCCGGCTTTTCCGGCAGCTCAATACCGTTCAGGCAATATTGCAACAAGGTGCCGTAACCGGACGCATCGCCGACCAATACCGCGCCGAGCAGCTGCTTTTTATCCTGGCTGACCACCAGGCGCTTATACACTTCGTGATCGCCGTTTTGATAGCTATAAACCAACGCCCCCTGCGTTTTGGCATGGGCATCGCCGATGCTGGCGACATCAACGCCCATCAGTTTCAACTTGGTGCTCATGTCCGCGCCGGTAAAGCTGGCTTCATTACCCGCCAAATCCGCGACAACCGTTCGCGCCATCGCGTAACCGGGCGCGACCAAACCGTAGATCATGCCATTCCAGAGCGCGCATTCGCCAATGGCATAAATATCAGGGTCTGAAGTACGGCATTGGTTATTGATGACGATGCCGCCTCGCGGCCCCACCTCAAGCGCGCAAGCGCGGGCAATATCATCACGGGGCCGGATGCCCGCGGAGAACAACACAATATCGGTTTCGAGTTCTTCGCCGTCGGCAAAGCACATTTTATTCACACACTGCTCGCCATCGGTAATAAGGCTGGTGTTTTTACCGGTATGCACCGTTACGCCCAAGTTTTCGATTTTGCGCCTCAACATGGCCCCGCCCGCATCATCCAACTGCACCGCCATCAAGCGCGGGGCGAACTCGACAACGTGCGTCTTTAACCCTAAATCCTTTAATGCCTTGGCGGCTTCCAGACCGAGTAGACCCCCGCCGACCACAACGCCGACTTTGCCGTTTTTAGCCGCCGCCGCCATCGCTTCAAGGTCTTCAACCGTGCGATAAACCAAACACTGCGCCCGGTCATGTCCCGGCACTGGCGGTACAAAAGGGAAAGACCCCGTCGCCAGCACCAGCTTGTCATAACGAATGGACACGCCCTTTTCAGACACGACCGTTTTAGAAGCACGATCAATTTTTGCCGCTTTATCGCCTAAATGAAGCGTAATGCCATGCTCCTCAAAAAAACCCGGTTCAACCAGCGAAAGGTCTTCGGCGGTTTTGCCGGAAAAAAACGCGGAGAGATGGACGCGGTCATAAGCGGCCCGGGGTTCCTCGCAAAAAGTGACGATGTCATAGTCTTCCTTAACCGGGCTTGCGGCCAGGCTGGCCAGAAAATGCTGTCCAACCATGCCATTTCCAATGACGACCAGTGTTTGTTTTGTGCTCATGTCTAACCCCAATGACTATATTTTTACTACTCCGATAATTGTCAGCAATCGATATGCCATAAACTAAAATCGGCTATGATTATTACCTTCCGAAAAGTTAGGTCGAAAAAAGAGGCGTTATATGTTCCATAATGGTGCATTGATGCTATTTCGGTGCACCATTACGGTACTATAAAGTATCCCGGTACAACTCTCGCCTTGCTCGGAAAACATGAATGAATTGTCCTTGGTGTATCCACCTAGCCTGCTACGCTCAAATTGTGAAAAAGTAGTCACGCCGAATTTACCTAGTGCCTATAAATCAATATATTTAAGGGGCACTCTATTCATGGCACATAATATGCCTTACTTAATGAAACCACCCTTGAAACGAGAGATTCTAAATGTCATCCAAAAAACTGACCCTGTTTTCCTTTTCCGGCAAAATCAAGATCCTGCATATGACCTGGATAGCTTTTTTCATCAGCTTTGTAGTGTGGTTTAACCATGCGCCTTTGATGCTGGTAATTGCTAAAACGCTGGGCATGAGCAATTCTGAAGTCAAGACCATATTGATTTTAAATGTTGCACTCACCATTCCGGCGCGCATCATCATCGGTATTCTGGTAGATAAATTCGGTCCCAAGCGAACCTATTCGACGCTGTTGGCAGCCGGGAGCGTACCTTGTTTCATGTTCGCTTTCGCCGAGAATTTTGAGCAACTGGCGCTTGCCAGATTTTTATTGGGCTTCGTGGGAGCAGGATTTGTCATCGGCATCCGCATGGTCGGCGAATGGTTTCCTGCCAAACAAGTAGGTATCGCCGAAGGGATTTATGGCGGCTGGGGAAATTTCGGTTCAGCGGCGGCTGCAGGGATATTACCGGCATTAAGCTTGGCATATGGGGGCGATGAGGGCTGGCGCTATGCGATTGCCTCTACCGGCTTGGTTGCTTTAGTCTATTCAGTCATTTACTTTTTTAGCGTTTCTGATACGCCTAAAGGTTCGACCTATTTTAAACCGAAAAAAAGCGGAGCGATGGAGGTAACCAGTACCGGCGATATGTACTTCTATATTTTAATGACAATGCCTTTATACCTGGCCTTAACCCTGTTAAACTGGAAATTATCTTCGGCGGTCGGCGTCAACCTGGTATCAATGCCTTTTGCTATCGGTATTTACATCGCGATATGGACTCTATTTCTGTACAACGTTTATAAAATCGTTCACATTAACAAAGCACATTTGAAACAACCGGTAGACAAAATTCATCGCTATAAATTTAAACAGGTCGCCATTCTGGATTTAGCCTATTTTATAACTTTCGGTTCCGAATTAGCCGTGGTTTCGATGCTGCCGCTGTTTTTCTTTGATACCTTCCACGAAACACGTGATGTTACGATGGTGCAAGCGGGACTGCTAGGCGGAAGCTTTGCCTTTATCAACCTGATAGCACGCCCTACCGGTGGCTGGATCAGTGATAAAATCGGCCGCAAACTATCCTTGAGTATATTTATATTGGGCTTGTCGGCCGGCTATTTTGGCATGTCGATGATCAAGTCTGAATGGTCACTTATTCCAGCCGTATTGATAACCATGGCGTGTTCCTGCTTTGTGTCGGGCGGCTGCGGCGCTGTCTATGCTATTGTGCCTTTGATCAAACGCCGCATGACCGGTCAGATTGCCGGTATGGTTGGCGCTTACGGCAATGTCGGGGGGGTATTATTCCTGACTTTACTATCGTTTGTTCCATCGCCGGTATTTTTTATGATCATAGCGGCAGTCGCTTTAGCAATTTTGGTTGCCGTACAATTTATTGACGAACCCAAAGGACACATGGCTGAAATTCAGGACGATGGCACGATTGAAATGATTGAGTTAGATTAGGGGTTAAAAGGACAAGGCGAAGCGGGTGATCCGGCTTAAAGAATAGTTTTTTCACCTTCACCCTGATTTTGCCATTACTTTTCCATTTACACTGAATTTGAGGCTCGCCTCTGCCAAATCTCATGATGACCGCACCTGAACTCAAAGTCAGCATCGGCTATGCCAGTGACAAAGGCATTAAACCCGACAATGAAGACTTTTTTGGCTCATTAATACCGAAAAATTCCCAGCTTATCTATAAAGGCATCACCGCTGCGATTGCCGATGGCATGAGCGGTAGTGATGCCGGAAAAGAGGCAAGCCATTGCTGTGTGGTTAGCTTCATGAGCGATTACTACAGCACCCCCGATTCATGGTCGGTCAAACAGGCCGGACAAAAGGTATTGTCTGCAACCAACTCCTGGCTATATAGTCAGGGACAGAGCCGCTATGAGTCGAACAAGGGCATGGTTAGCACGCTCAGTATCATTATTTTGAAATCAACTACGGCCCATATTTTTCACATCGGTGATTCCCGAATTTACCGTTTGCGCAAAGGTAATTTTGAACAAATAACCCGCGATCACAGGATCTGGGTTTCCAGGGAAAAAAACTATCTTAACCGGGCGATGGGTATTGAACCCCGGCTTGAAGTTGATTACAAATCACTGTCCGTAGAAAAAGGCGATCTGTTTTTGATGACGACAGACGGGGTGCATGATTTCATCGATGAAAAAAATATCAAGCAACTGCTTCAGAAGGGTACGGATTTAACCAAAACGGCTGAACATATCGTACAACAGGCTATTACCAATAAAAGTGATGACAATCTGACTTGCCAATTGATCAGAATTGATGAGATGCCTGAAGCCAAGGAAGACGAAATTATTCTCCGCCATTTCAATCTGCCGTTTCCTCCGCCGCTTGAGCCCGGTATGATCCTGGATGGCTATCGTATCGAGGCAGAACTGCACTCCAGCAAACGCACGCAAATTTATCGGGCATTTGATACTAAAAATAATCTACACGTCATCTTAAAAACACCGTCAATACTGTATGACGATGATATCCATTACATTGAACATTTTCTGCTTGAAGAATGGGCAGGCAAACGCATTAATCACAAAAATGTACTGAAGGTTCTAACGGTCACTGATCGGGAAAAAAGCTGCATTTATTACGTCACCGAATTCATTGAAGGACGGACTCTCAGACAATGGATGGCTGCAAACTCCAAGCCTGACATCCGGGATGTCCGGAAAATAGTTGAACAAATCGCTAAAGGACTGCGCGCTTTTCATCGCATGGAAATGTTGCATCAGGATTTAAAGCCTGAAAACATCATGATTGATGATAATGGCACCGTTAAAATTATCGACTTCGGCTCGGTTAAAATTGCCGGAATAGCTGAAATCACCCCGCTCGATCATGGCAGTGGAGAAAATCTCCTTGGAACATTAAACTATACCGCTCCGGAATATCATCTGGGGCAACGCGGCACTGCCAAATCCGACCTGTTTTCATTGGCTGTTATTACTTATGAAATGATTAACGGCGCCCTGCCTTTTGGCCGGGATATGCCGGAAAAGCCCAATGCCATAAACCTTGCGAAACTTCACTATGTGCCCAGTTTTCATAACAACGCCATGGTTCCGATCTGGATCGATGGCGCGTTAAAAAAAGGCACTTCCATAAATCCTCAATTCCGCTACGATAATTTATCAGAATTTTTATACGACCTCTCAACTCCCAATCCCAAATTCCTGAGCGCCAAAGAATCCATACCTCTGATTGAGCGAAACCCTTTGTTATTTTGGAAAAGCCTGTCGGTTATTCTGTTACTAACTAATCTGGTTTTGTTGTATTACCTCGTTCGAATATAAATCGTACTTGGTTAAACAATTTGACTGACGCCAAAATACCAATTGATGGGTGCTTTTAATGATTGGAGAGCATAAAAAACCAGGAAAAAGCGCGCTGAGCGGATGAAGTCACCGGCCAATGAGTTAACGAAAAACAAGGTCATCACGACAAAAATATAATTATCAAATAAAAAGACAAATACGAGAATATGCGAGCATTAAGACCGGGCTCTGGGGATTATGCCGGAAAACTGATGCGACAACGCTTTAGCGTCTGCTTTAATATCCACTACTGTGCAATATCTGGCATTTTGCCATATTTTAGTGCGGACAGTAGCTGGATGAACAAGAAAAATAGCTTTAATACATTGGTTTTAAATTATAAATTTAAATGGCATTGGTTTTGCTTTTAATATCAAGCAAGGCTTATTTTAAATAGGACGCTTTTTTTGCGCAAAATCTTTTATTGAGGTTACGGACAGGCAAAAGCTATTCAGCCATATTTTTTACCGGCTGGGCTGAATCCATTTTGAAACAATAATTCAAGTGTTTTTATTAATGATGTTATTTAACAAAATTAACCATTCATAGGCTTAACAATGAGAAAACGATGCAAATAGGTATGGTAGGTTTGGGCAGAATGGGCGCGAATATGGTCAGACGCTTAATGGCGGGTGGACATCACTGCGTGGGGTTTGACGTGAATAGTACAAACGTGGATGCGTTAGTCATAGAAGGTGCGGAGGGTGCAAACAGTTTGCAAGACTTCGTGGCAAAACTGAAGGCGCCTCGTGTCGTTTGGTGCATGGTGCCGGCCGGCGAACTTACCGAATCCACGGTAATGGGCGTTGCAGAGCTATTGGACAGCGGCGACATAATTGTGGACGGTGGCAATTCTTTTTATAAAGACGATGTGCGCCGTGCAGAGCTATTGGCTGAAAAAGGCATTCGATACGTCGATGTTGGCACCAGCGGGGGGATATGGGGGGTTGAAAGAGGCTACTGCCTGATGATTGGCGGTCCGGAAAGCGCAATTAACTTGCTTGATCCTATTTTTAAAACCTTGGCGCCTGGCAAAGGCGACATCGAAATCACGCCAGGCAGGTCAGATACGCCAAATACTGTTGAGCAAGGCTATGCACATTGCGGCCCTGCCGGCTCGGGGCATTTTGTAAAGATGATCCATAACGGCATTGAGTACGGCATGATGATGGCGTATGCCGAAGGCTTCGACATTATGCGCAATGCCAACTCGGAATTACTCCCCGGGAATCTGCGCTATAACCTGAATCTTACTGATATAGCCGAGGTCTGGCGACGCGGCAGTGTGGTCAGCTCCTGGCTATTGGATCTAACGGCTACTGCATTAGTAGAAGATCCTGACCTCTTAACGTACACAGGCTATGTGGATGATTCTGGCGAAGGCCGCTGGACAGTCCAGGCAGCCATCGACGAAGCAGTTCCCGCGCATGTATTAACAGCAGCTTTGTATGCGAGATTCCGTTCGCGGCAACAAAACACCTTTTCCGACAAGATGATTTCTGCGATGCGCAAAAAATTCGGTGGGCATATCGAAAAAAAATTGAGCTGAATTTCTGAACCAACTTTTTCTTTTATAAAAATGACTTCTAAAAAACTCTGGCAACGTTATCAAGATTGGCTGTATTTTCACGATGGTTTAGGATTTTATCTGGATATCAGCCGGATGTTTTTTACAGATGAACTACTCGCGGAATTAGAACCTAAATTTATCAAGGCTTCTAAAGATATGGCTGAATTGGAGGCCGGCGCCATTGCCAACCCCGACGAAAACAGGATGGTGGGCCACTATTGGTTGCGCAATCCGGATTTGGCGCCTGCCCAGTTCAAAAAGGAAATTGAAACGACCTTGATACAAATCGATGATTTTGTACGAAGGGTGCATCATGGCATTATTCATCCGCCTTATGAGCTGCAGTTTACAGACATCATTTCTATTGGTATTGGTGGCTCTGCCTTAGGTCCTCAGTTTGTGTCGGATGCGATCAGCCCGGATATTCAACCACTAACCATCCATTTTATGGACAATACCGATCCGGCGGGAATAGACCGTATTCTGACGCGCATTAAAGATAAATTGAAAACGACCCTGGTTATCGTTATCAGCAAATCCGGCGGCACCTCAGAAACCCGCAACGGTTTATTGGAAGTCAAGCATGCCTATACCGGATTGGGTTTGCATTTTCCCGATTATGCCGTCGCCTTAACCATGGCCGGCAGCAAAATGGATGAACAAGAGCAATGTGATCGCTGGTTAGCGAAGTTGCCGATTTTCGATTGGGTGGGAGGACGCACATCAGAATTATCACCGGTGGGCTTGCTCTCGGCGGCTTTAATAGGGATTGATATCAAGTCCATGCTGAAAGGCGCCAATATCATGGATGAGGCTACGCGAACTCCGGATTTCAAGAATAACCCGGCAGCCTTGCTTGCCTTATCCTGGTATGCCGCAGGCGATGGGAAAGGCGAAAAAGACATGGTGATCTTGCCGTACAAAGATAGTCTATTGTTATTCTCGCGCTACCTGCAACAGTTAGTCATGGAGTCTTTGGGCAAAGAATTTGACTTGGACGGCAATACTGTCCATCAAGGCATCACCGTATACGGCAATAAAGGCTCTACAGACCAGCACGCGTATGTACAGCAGCTTAGGGAAGGTGTGGGTAATTTCTTTGCAACTTTTATTGAAGTTTTAGAAGACCGCAAGGGTCCGTCAATCGAGATCGAGCCCGATGCAACGTCAGGCGACTTCCTGTTTGGGTGTTTACAAGGCACCCGGGAAGCATTATTTGAAAATGGACGGGCATCACTAACCATTTCACTCGAGCGGGTCGACGCACTCAATATTGGCGCCCTAATCGCCCTCTATGAGCGTGCAGTGGGATTGTATGCAAATTTAATCAACATCAATGCCTATCACCAACCCGGCGTGGAAGCGGGTAAAAAAGCCGCTACACAATTTTTGGCGCTCCAGCAATTTATAGTCAAGGTGCTGAGGGAAACCCCGGAGCCTTTATCTCTTGAGGCTTTGGCCGAAAAAGTCCACACCCCGGATCAAGTCGAAACGGTATACAAAATAGTCCGCCACATGGCCATCAATCACCGTGGACTTATCCTGCAGGGCGATTTGCACAGACCCGGCGAAATCATGGTGAGATACCGGACAGATTTGGCCGAACCGGTACAGTCTTTATGAACAGCCACCATCAACTAATTTCGACACCACTATTGGAGAGTCTCCGTGCCCGATAAACAATACAATAACCCACTGACTGCAGGTATCAACATTGCACATGCCCCGCAACCCTGTACTCTGGTTATATTCGGTGGCGGTGGCGACCTATCGCGGCGCAAACTGTTGCCAGCGGTGTTTAATCAGGCCTTGGACGGTGAATTACCAGCTAACTTTGCAGTGTTGGGCTTTGCCATTGAGAAGATGGACAATGCGAGTTATCGCGATTTCGCACGCAGAGGAATTGAGCAGTTTTCCAGACAATCCCTGGAACCGGCTTTTTGGGCCGACTTTGAGCCACGCCTGCATTATTTGGAAGGTTCCCTGGATAACCCGGAAGCCTATAAGCAGCTCAAACAGCGCTTGGATGAAATCGACGCCAATTTCGGCATTCCCGGCAATCGCGTGTTTTATCTTGCCATACCGCCCGCCTTTATCGAAACCTGCGTCTGCCAACTTAAGGCTGCAGGCTTAGTCATGCCGGTTGATGGACACAGCCCGTTTTCCCGGATTATTGTCGAAAAGCCCATCGGCCGTGATCTTGAAAGCGCGCGAAAAGTGAATGCCACACTGTCCGAAAATTTCGATGAACAACAGATATATCGTATCGATCATTATCTTGGCAAGGAAACCGTCCAGAACATCCTGGCCATGCGCTTCGGCAACGCGATTTTTGAGCCCTTGTGGAATTCCAAGCATATCGATCATGTACAAATTACGGTCGCTGAGGAAGAAGGCGTCGGAACCCGTGCCGGCTATTACGATAAAGCCGGTGCTTTACGGGACATGATTCAGAATCACATCCTGCAGTTGCTGACTCTGATCGCCATGGAACCGCCCTGGATTATGGATGCAGATGTGATTCGCGATCATCGCCAGGATATTTTGAATTGTTTACGCCCCATCACCAGTGAGAATTTTGATCAGTATGTGGTTAGAGCCCAATATGGTCCAGGTTTTCACCACGGCGAGGATGTTCCCAGTTATCGCCGCGAAGAGGGTGTAGCCCAGGATTCAGTCACCGAAACCTATGTCGCATTAAAGTTGTTTATCGATAATTGGCGTTGGGCCGGTGTTCCTTTTTACATTCGCACAGGCAAGCGCATGCCCAAGCGGGCCAGTGAAATTGCCATCCAGTTTAAAAGCGTTCCACCCATTTTATTCAACGCAGACCATGATCAGCCCTTGGAACCGAATGTGTTGGCGCTGAGCATTCAACCGAATGAAGGTTTGTCGTTACGTATTGCCACCAAATTGCCAGGAGCGAAGCTTAAAATTTTTCCGGTAAAAATGGATTTCAGGTATGGTTCCACCTTTGGTGAACAATCGCCCGAAGCCTATGAACGGCTGTTATTGGATGTGATGGCTGGCGATGCCACATTATTTATGCGCCGCGATGCCGTTGAGTCATCCTGGGCATGGGTGGACAACATTCTGAACACCTGGGCTAGCAGCCGCACCCGTTGGATACCGGAGTACGGCGCAGGTACATGGGGGCCGCTGGAAGCCGATAGGCTGATTGAATCGGATAACAGAAAATGGCGAATGTTATGATCGATGCTGCCAACACCAATAAAATGCTAAATACTCAGCCTAAGCGGGTGAGTATTGCAGGCATTGATGTCGCGTTAAGAATGCTGTGGTCAGAATTTCATCAAGATGTCAGTGGCGGTCACACTGTCATGCGTGCCTGCATGTCCAATTTGATTATCTACTGCGACACGAAAGAGGAAGCTGATCTCATTAGCCAGGAAATCCCGGCTATAGTTGACATCCATCCGGCGCGAGTGCTTTTGCTGATCAGCAACTGTAAGCCAGGAAAGGGCAGCATCGAGTCTCAAGTAAGCATTTATTACACCGAATTCAATGAGGGCTGGCAGGTATGTGCTGAAAGGATTGATGCGATTGCCGCGCCTGAAGCTGTTGATCGATTGCCATCAATGGCGCGCTCGCATCTTATAGGCGATTTACCGACTACTTTATGGTGGGCGTCTCGCCTGCCACCGCCGGACGCAGGTGAAATCTTCTTTCAACTGGCTGAATTGGCTAACCAAATCATTTACGACAATATGGGTTGGGCCAACCCCGCCAAGGGAGTTGCCTCCATGACCCGTTGGGTGGCTGCACAACAGGATTCACAAGTAGTACATAACCTCGCTTGGCGACGCATCGCCAACTGGCGCAAATTGATTAGCCAGGTGCTGGATCCGCAAACGGCCCCCGATGCGCTAAATTCTTTAAATTTAATTGAAATTGAACACGGCCCACATGCCTTGGCGATGTCATGGGTATTGGTTGGATGGTTAGCTAGCCGATTGCAATGGAAAGCAATTGATGGAAAACAATTATCAGACTCTGAATTGGTTTGGCGTTTTCAATCACACAAGAGAGAAATTAAAATCATTGCTAAACGATTACCTGCCGGTGAGCCACTGTTCTATCAGTTATTATTCGACTGGAGCCAGGCAGACAGACCCGGCCGCCTTTGTTTTGAACGTTTGGACCGGGATCGTATCGGCATTGTCGAATCGCTTTCTACTGTCCCATCCAGGGTATTTTCAGCCCACATTCCCTCCAGAGCGACTTTAATCTCCGCCCAATTAGCTCACCGGACCCGTGAAAAGATTTTTGAAGACGCCCTTAAGGCGTCCAACGCCATGAGTGCGGTTTTTCAAAAATAGAAATAAAGAATTTACGGCACAATACATAAACAACGATCACAAGGCAAACATGAAAGCAAATATTGGTTTAACCGGTCTGGCCGTGATGGGTCAAAACCTTGGACCCGGCTGACGCCAAGCGGTAATTCTAGGCATCCAACTCGGCATCCCTATCCCGGTCTTCTCGTCAGCGTTGGCGTATTCATTTTTGACGCTCATAACTTGAAAAACCGGAAAAGTTTCTACGCATTTTGACCACGGCTTCGACCCGGGCCGGTTTTCAACTTCCTTCCCCTCTGCCGTTTATTCAAGATAGGGGGAGATTGAAATTCATTAGGCGTTGACACCTTGAGTTTTATGGATTACCGTTTGCAACGAAAATCCTGATTGAATATATCTGCTATTTTTATCGCACGAAAAAGCTTCATTAATGCCTGGCTCAATCCCGCACCGGCGAAAAACCCTTTCATCAGGGTGATGGCGCGATGCTCGGGCTACTAATCACGACAACGCCTGATAAAGGTGCGCAACTCAAAAGTTTTTAACAGTAAACTGTAAGTCACGTGAGACACAGCATGAACTCTTCTGGACAGCATCGCCCGTACTGGTTATTTGAATGCGTTACGCCAGCGGTAGCCATGTTTGCGGTTACTGTGGGCGTGCTCGTACTTGCCGGCTGGCTGTTCGACCTGGATATACTCAAAAGCCTGCTTCCGGGGTTAACTGCCATGAAGGTAAATACCGCATTCGGATTCATCCTGTCCGGCGTTGCGCTATGGGGGATCCAGAGCGGCGGTCAAGGCACGCTGTTAGGGCTTGTTTCGCAAATCTGCGCAGGCGTGGTGTTGGTGCTTGGCCTGCTGACGCTTGGGGAATACCTGAGCGGAGTGGATTTTGGCATAGACCAGTTGCTGATCCAGGAAATAACGAATCTTCCGGGCGATATCCCTGGAAGAATGGCCATTAACACAGCCCTCGGTTTTGCCGCGCTGAGCGCCGCCCTGTTGCTGTTGAGTCTGGGGAATGACAGCCTGATTGTGGCGATTCATGTGCTAACCCTGGTGCCTATCGTGGCGGCCGGGTCTGCGCTCATCGGCTATGGCTATGACATCGATGAATTTTTGCGGATGAAGCTACATTACACGCCAATGGCGCTAAATACGGCGGTGGTCTTTGTACTGCTTGCTCTGGGAATTGTGAATGCGCGCCCCGATTATCCATTCCGGCGCTTCATGACCAGCGACAGCGCCGCAGGCGTCACTGTGAGGAGTCTGTTGCCTGCGGCGATCGGGTTCACCCTGGCGACAGGCTGGTTGATCCAGCAAGGTTATGGCGCCGGCTATTTCAGCGAGGCTTTTGGATTGGCGCTGTTTACGGCAGCCAGCTTAGCCGGCCTGGGCGCCTTGATCCTGTGGAATGCGGGAAAGCTTTATGAGGCTGATGTCCAACGCGAACGAGCCGAGGAAGAGCGACGCTCCGCATCGAAATATGCACGCAGCCTGATCGAAGCGAGCCTGGATCCGCTGGTGACCATCAGCGCGGAGGGCAAGATCACCGACGTAAACGAGGCGGCGGCGCAGGCTACGGGGGTTGCCCGCGAAACACTGGTCGGCAGCGACTTCTCGGAGTATTTCACCGAGCCGGACAAGGCGCGTTCAGGCTATCAAGAAGTGTTTGCCAAGGGGTTTGTTACGGACTATCCGCTGACCCTGCGTCACGTTTCCGGTAGGGTAAAGGAAGTGCTCTACAACGCCAGCGTGTACCTCAACGACAAGGGCGAGGTGGCGGGCGTATTTGCCGCGGCACGCGACATCACCGAGCGCAAGCGGGCAGAAGAAGAATTGCGTAAATACCATGAACAGCTGGAAGAACTGGTACGGGAACGCACCAGCCTACTGGAAACCGCCGACAAGGAGCTGGAAGGGTTTGCCTATTCAATCTCCCACGACCTGCGCGTGCCGCTTCGGGCCATCGACGGATTTTCGCAGCAGGTGCTGAAACGCTACGAAGACAAGCTGGATGATGAAGGCAAGCGCTATTTGAATGTGGTACGGGACAACACGAAGAAGATGAGCCAGCTCATCGATGACATCCTGGCCATCTCACGCACGGAGCGATTGGAGCTATCGGTATCGAAAGTCAATATGGAGAAATTGGTACATGCTGTGTTCGAGGAACTCAAGCCGAGCTTTGCCGGGCGTGAACTCGTCATTGAGATCAAACCCCTTCCGCTTTGCCATGAAGATCCGTCCATGCTACACCAGGTTTGGGTCAACCTGCTGGGCAATGCCATCAAGTTCACCCGGCCCAAGGATGCGGCGCTAATCGAGGTGGGAGGACATACCGAGGGCGCGGAAAATATTTACTTCGTCAGGGACAACGGCGCGGGTTTCGATATGCAGTATGCCGGCAAGCTGTTTGGCGTGTTTCAGCGTTTGCATGGCGTTGCGGAATTCGAGGGGACAGGGATTGGTCTTGCCATTGTAAAGCGCATCATCACACGTCATGGCGGGCGGGTATGGGCGGAGGGCAAGGTCGATGAAGGCGCTACATTTTATTTCACATTGCCGCTCCAGGAGGAAAGCACATGACGGCTGGCACGAATCGACCTGTCCGGCTTGATGGGACGCGTTCCTTCCGCAAGCGATTTCCTCCGTTTCGGTTGTCGTGGGTGCGCCGCTCCAGAAGATATTGATGGCGATGGGCTTATTCTTGAGTGCCTATACAGCTATTGAAAAATGGCGTCTACAATGCGCCAACTGTTTGAATTGCCGAACATTCAGCAAGCATTATCCCGTCAGGAAAAATGCTTGCCAATGAATGCATCTATTCGGTATAAGTCATAAATTCAAGGAGGTTTTGCCATGTTAAACCAGACTGTAAAAAATATCGCATTCTTGCGCGCGTTAGGGAACGTACAGGCCCTGCTGCGTGCCAGGAGGTTTGAATCATGCAAGCGCTGATTGATTTTTTCGGGGTTAAGGATTTCATCCCGCATGGCTACTGCCTGGCCTGGAATCCGGCTCTGCTCTGGACGACTGTCATTTCGAACGCGGCTATGGTGCTCGGGTACGGTTCTTACCCTATCGCCATCGGCTATTTCGTTTGGAAGCGCAAAGATCTGCAATACCGCTGGCTGTACCTGAATTTCTTTAACGGATTCATTCTGACCTGCACCGCCACCCATCTGTTCAAGATCGTGACCGTCTGGCTACCGCTTTACTGGCTGGCCGCGTATGTCGATGTACTCTCTGCGATTGTTTCCGTGGCAACCGTATTTGCGATTTGGTGGGTGATCCCGCAAGCCTTAAACCTGCCGAGCCCGGCGGAGCTAAGAGTCCAGCGCAGCGCAGCGCAGTATGCGCGCAGCCTGATCGAGGCAAGCCTTGATCCGCTGGTGACCATCAGCCCGGAAGGAAAAATCACCGACGTCAACCAGGCCACCGAGCATGCAACCGGCATGAACCGCCACGAATTGATCGGGACGGATTTCTCCGATTACTTCACCGAACCTGACAAGGCGCGTGAAGGATACCAACGGGTGCTCCGCGAAGGCTCGGTTACCGATTACCCGCTGGCCCTGCGGCAGGCGTCCGGGAAGGTTATGGAAGTGCTCTACAACGCCAGCGTGTACCTCAACGACAAGGGCGAGGTGGCGGGCGTGTTTGCTGCGGCGCGCGACGTTACCGAACGCATGCGGGCAGAAGAAGAATTGCGCAAATACCACGAACAGCTGGAAGAACTGGTGAGCATACGCACCAGCCAACTGGAAACTGCCAACAAAGATTTGGAAGGGTTTGCCTATTCGGTATCCCACGACCTGCGCGTGCCGCTGCGGGCCATCGACGGTTTTTCGCAGCAGGTGCTGAAACGCTACGAAGACAAGCTGGATGAGGAAGGCAAGCGCTATTTAAATATCGTGCGGGACAACACGAAGAAGATGAGCCAACTCATCGATGACATCCTGGCCTTCTCACGCACGGGGCGATTGGGGCTATCGATATCGGAAGTCAATATGGAGGAATTGGTACACGCGGTGTTCGAGGAACTCAAACCGACCCTTGCCGGACGTGAAATCACCCTTGAGATCAAACCGCTTCCGCTTTGCCATGGCGACCCGTCCATGCTGCGCCAGGTTTGGGTCAACCTGTTGGGCAATGCCATCAAGTTCACCCGCCACAAGGATACGCCGCTGATCGAGGTGGGAGGACATGCCGAGGGCACGGAAAATATTTACTACGTCAAGGACAATGGCGCGGGTTTCGACATGCAGTATGCCGACAAGCTGTTTGGCGTGTTTCAGCGTTTGCATGGCGTTGCGGAATTCGAGGGGACAGGGATTGGTCTTGCCATCGTAAAACGCATCATCACCCGTCATGGCGGGCGGGTATGGGCGGAAGGCAAGGTCGATGAAGGCGCTACATTTTATTTCACATTACCGGACTAAGGGAGTAACACATGACTTATCAAAATAACAATGACGTGGATATCTTGCTGGTGGAAGACAACCCCACTGATGCCGAACTGGCCATGCTGGCTCTGAAGGAGCGCAATCTCGCCAACAAGCTGGTGTGGGTAAAAGACGGCGCCGAGGCGCTGGATTTTATCTTCGCCACCGGCGCCTATTCCAGCCGGAATATCGAGAATTATCCGAGAGTGATATTACTCGACTTGCGGTTGCCCAAAGTGGACGGACTGGAGGTCCTGCGCATCCTCAAGGCGGATGAGCGCACAAAACGGATCCCGGTGGCTGTGGTGACTTCTTCCAAGGAGGATAGGGATGTTGTTGCCAGCTATGACCTTGGCGTCAACAGCTTCATCAGTAAACCCGTGGAGTTCGATGAGTTCGCCAAGGTGGTTTCTGAATTGGGATATTACTGGCTATTTATCAACCACCCACCGGTACCCGTTAAATAGTTATGACCCAGCCGATCGAGACCATTCGCATCCTGATGCTGGAGGATGTATCGTCCGATGCGGAGCTGGAGGAAATCGAGCTGCAGGATGCCGGACTGATATTCACCTTGTTGCGGGTAGATACGCGCGAGGCGTTTGAGCAGGCGCTCGATGAATTCAAGCCCGACATCATCCTGGCTGACTACAGGCTGCCGGCCTATAGCGGCCGTGAGGCTTTGGAATATACGTGCCGCACGCATCCGCGGATCCCTGTCGTCATGGTTACCGGGGCACTGGGGGATGAAGCCGCCGTGGAATTGTTGAAGATGGGCGCGCGGGACTTTGTGTTGAAGGGAAGCCTGGCGCGTCTCGCGCCCGCCATTAAACGCGCCCTGTCCGAAGAGCAGGGAATCCGTAGCCGTATACTGGCCGAGGACAAATTCCGCAGTATCACCGCTTCCGCTCAGGATGCCATTCTCATGATGGACAATGAGGGCAGGATTTCTTACTGGAACGCGGCCGCCGAAAAGATCTTCGGCTATACGGCACAGGAAGCACTGGGGCAGAATCTGCATGCCCTCTTGGCGCCCGGGCGGTTTCTTGAAAGTCACCGCGCTGGCTTCAGTCGTTTCAAGGAGACCGGCGAAGGCGCGGCTGTGGGCAAGACACTTGAATTGGTCGCATTGAGAAAAAGCGGCACGGAGTTCCCCATCGATCTGTCGCTCTCGGCAATCAATTGGGATGGGCTGTGGCACGCCATCGGCATCATCCGCGACATCTCCGACCGCAAGCAAGCCGAGGAGTCGCTATTCCGCGCCAACCGTGCGCTCAAGACATTGTCGGCAGGCAATCTCGCGTTGTTACAGGCAACGCAGGAGGATGAGTTGCTACGGAAGGCCGTGAGCATTATCGTGGAACAGGGCGGCTACAGTCTGGCGGTGGTCGTATATATCCATGACGATCCGCAAAAGAGCATCACGCCCGTTGCATGGGCTGGCTTTGAAGGAAGCCATTCTTGGGCGGAGAACCTTAGCTGGGGCGATAGCGAACGTGGCCAATTGCCGGTCGCCAAAGCGATACGCAGCGGTACGACGCAGGTTTGCCATGACATCGCCAGCGATCCGTCATTCGATCCCTGGCGGGAGACTGTGCAGGCACGCGGTTACCAGGCGAACATCGGAATGCCGCTCCTCGACGATGGAAAAATTTTCGGTGGATTGAGCATCTATGCGTCCGATGCGAATGCCTTCGACGATGAGGAGGTGCGGCTGCTTGAAGAATTAGCCAACGATCTGGCCTACGGCATCTTCACCTTGCGTGCCCGCAAAGAACATGAGCAGCATGCCCGGATTCTCCGGCAGAGCCTGGAACAATCCATCCAGACCATCGCGGGTACCGTGGAGGCGCGCGATCTCTATACCGCGGGTCATCAACGGCGCGTCGCCGAACTGGCGGTCGCAATCGCGCGGGAAATGGGATTGCCGGAAGAACAAATCAGTGGCATCCATTTTGCCGCCATCATTCACGACTTGGGAAAAATTCATGTTCCGGCTGAAATTCTCTCTAAACCCGGAAAGCTCAGCGACATCGAATTTATGCTTGTCAAGACGCATCCGCAGGCCGGATACGATATCCTGAAGGATGTGAAATTTCCCTGGCCGATTGCGGACATCATCTTGCAGCATCACGAAAGGCTGGACGGTTCAGGCTATCCGCAAGGGCTCAAGGGCGAACAGATACTTCTCGAGTCAAGAATCATTAGCGTAGCTGATGTTATTGAAGCTATACTCTCGCACCGTCCCTATCGTCCGTCGTTGGGAATGGAAGCCGCATTGGATGAAATTAAACGAGGCCGTGGTAGTGCGTATGACCCAGCGGTTGTCGATGCTTGTTTAAGGCTCCTTGTGGATAAAGGCTTCCAATTCCGCAATCACAGCGCTTTCACTGAATAAGCCAGAACAGAATGATCCATTGTAGGATTTGCTTGAAGGAGGCGCTCGTAAAACTTTAGCTAGCGCTATTGAAGCAAAAGCGGCTGCATTCATTAAGCAGCACGGCCCCCCCTTAACAATGGAAGACGGGAAAGCTACGGTCATCAGGAACGGTTATTTGCCTAAACGACCGGTTCAAACCGGACTGGCTGACCTATGAAGAAGGAAAAGTCCCCCAAAGATAGGGGATCGCTCTGCAACCGGTATAAGGCGATTTCCGGCAAAGAATATACCAAACTTGCTGGTCTTTTTGCCCATTGTCTGCGTTGTAAAAAGGATTACATAGCCTGCTATGCGCACCTTTTTACGCCTTGAAAATGAACAAAAATCCTGCACAATTTGGGTATATTCACTCTTGGAAATCGCCTAAAGTTTAATAGTGGTCTGGTACTGCGGTATTTGAAAGGCGCCCAGACCATCACCCGCTCAATGGGAGATAGTGTCAACTTCAAACTGTTGGGTATGACTTAAAGAAGCAAGTAATGACAGCGCTCGTAGAATGCCGGGTAAAAGTCGATGGGCAGTTGGCATTCGTCGGCTGCAAGAGCAAGCGGCTTATTATTACAGCCCCTTGCCCAGTCAGTCGAGGATACTGGATGCTGATGTTACGGTTAAGCCTTTGCATGGCAAGCAGGAAGGCGCCGATTATCCATTATTTACCAAAAATCCATTTGACATGATCCACCATATCCCTAAGCGAATGGTCTTTAATGGTTTGCATTAACTCGTTTACTTTAAACGCATGATGTCTTTCATAAGCCACGCCGTGTTGGGGAGCATCGGCCAAACCGGTGGCTCTGGCATGATCGGCAAAGCCATCATTTTTCCAGAAAAAAGCGCCCGGCATGGTGGTTGGTATAACCAGAGCAAAAAATAACGAGCGTCCAAAAGCGCTGCTTACCAGCATGGACAACATTATTAATAGCCCGGCTGCCAGACTGAATCCGCTTATAGCCATATATACCGACAATGACAGACTGAAACCCAGCAAAATGTTACGCAAAATGTAGGATTTACCGTATTGGGTAACCTGCCGGTAATACGAAGCAGCGCCTTCATTGCCGCTTGCCTGCATATCACGGGCATGAACAACATGGCCTAAGCCCTCGAGCCCCAAACCGGCTGCCATAATGATTGCTAAAGTCCGCAGCAATGTTTGAGTCTCAATCGATTCAAGGGGCAGTGCGCAAACACTGATGACGGCAACAATCAACGCGCCCAAACTTAGCATGGTGCCGAAAAAAGCCGAACCTGTCTGCCAATGGTTCCAGAATGGGCGTGCTGGAATGCGGTATAGTTTATACATATAAAACAAACCAATTGCGCCGCTTATGACACCGGTAAAAGCACTGCAATTGGCTAAAAAACGGATAAAGGCATTATCGATCAAGGCAAACAAGGCATAGCCCAACAAGCCGGTATAAAACAGGGAAACCCCGGCAATTTCACGGCTTACAGGAGATAATCTCAGATTATTAAAACCACGGTAAAAGCGATGCGGTTTACCCAGATGCATATTCAGTTTAAACAAACCAACGGTACTTATCGCCACCATCACTATGAGCAATGGCAGTAAAGCCCTTGGGGTTTGTAGCATGGCAAGGGAATCAAGACCTGCCAGCGGGCCTGCCAGCAATAACAGGAAAGCGCCGACAGTGGCTTGTGTGCATAAAGTAAAAATCACATGCGCGCTTTCGTGGCTGGTAAGCAGTTTACGAAGATTCCAGTGCTTTTGACGGCCCTGTTTTTCATCGACTACCGGTTTAAATTTGCCTTCTTTATCATCCCGATGATATTTCAAAGGCATGGCGTCAGTACGGGTCATTTCCCTATGCGTTGATTGAGTTTGCTGAAAGCGGATATTCGGATGGGTAATATCGGTGGTCGGGAAGCCGGGAATTTCAGTTTTGGCCTGTACGCGGTTTTCGGGAATGTTTTCTATGACGCCAAAATCCAGCGCATTACCGAGACAGGCGGCGACACAAGCGGGCTTTAAGTTAACTTCAAGGCGATCAACACACATATTGCACTTTGACACTTCGCCTTTTACGGGATCCAACTGCGGCGCATTATAAGGACAGACCCAAGTGCAATAACCGCAGCCAAAACAAATATCAGGGTCTTGTAAAACGGCGCCGTATTCAGCAAATTTGGTGTAAGCGCGTGTAGGACAGCCCGTTAGACAAACAGGATCGTCGCAATGATTACACGCCATAGAGATATTAAGGCGTTGATAATCAGGGTACGTTCCACCCTCGACAAATCCCACTGAACGGTAGGCGAGGTGGACTGGCACATCATTTTTCTCGCTGCAAGCCGATTCACAGGCATGGCAACCTATGCAATTGTCGGAATTAAAATAGAAGCCGTGCTGTTTGTAACGGTCGGGATTTTCACCAATGGCGGTATCACCGTTGATGTTCAGGCTTTTTTCTCTAAGCTCGCTACTGGCGTCCGTTAGTTCGATGTTGAGACCGTAACGGTTTTGCGCTTTGTTTTCTGCATTATTGAGAAAAGCGTACTTGGGTTCGTCTTTGCGTACTTCAAACATAATAAATCCTGGGTGGTCCGATTAGGCGATAGCCATAACCGGATGTTTGTGACTTCGATTTGCCGGGTTAAGCTATCGTTAGCCCGGCCTGCAGTTTTTTAATACTCACGCGACTCCTTGTTCAATTGCGCCGCCAGGTTTTGGTCAATTGTTTCAATGCACACCGCGGATTGCTTAAAAGCCGGTTGCCGCGAGTGTGGATCCAGTAACCCTAAGGTTAAACGATTAACACAATCAAAAAAATGAAACGGAATAAACACCATATTTCTGGGTACACGCTGCGTCAACATAACCATAACCACCGCATCCCCCCGGCGGGATATGACCCGGACATAAGATTGATGCTGTATGCCGAGCTCTACGGCAGCATCGGGATTCATTTCCATAAACGGAATCGGACTGAATTTATTGTTGTTGCCAATCTTTCCGGTTTTTGTGCGGGTATGCCAGTGTTCCACCAACCGGCCGGAATTTAACCAGAACGGGAATTGCTCATCCGGAACTTCATTATTATTGATGAAAGGCAAGGGAATGAGTTTTGCCCGGCCATCTGCGTAACGGAATGTCGCGGGTTCTGTATAAAGCCGTTTGGTGCCATTATCACTTTGTTGAGCTAGCGTCTCGGAATAGGGCCATTGGATACCGCGTTTATGTTCAATCAGGTCATGGGTCATGCCGGAAATATCGCATAAACGTCCTTTGGACAGCGTCTTCATTTCTTCAAACACTTGTTCCGATTGTTCCGGGAAATTGATTTTTTGACCTTGTTCAAAACGTTTGGCGAGTTCGTTAAAAATTTGCATATCCGATTTAGAATCGGCATAAGGCGTCCGAACCTGACGAGTCAAATTGACGCGGCGTTCGGTGTTGGTAAAGACCCCTTCCTTTTCTGCCCAGATTGCAGCGGGTAGAAAAATATGCGCATATTCCGTGGTTTCTACGTCGACATAAGAGTCCTGCACGATCAAACATTCCAGCTTTTCCAACGTTTTTCGAATGCGCGCCGTATTCGCCATCGAGGTCATCGGGTTAGTTGCCACCAGCCACAAGCCTTTAATTTCCCCCGTTTCTATGGCAGGAAAGATATCGGTTTCAGTCAAGCCGCGCTGTTTAGGAAAAAATTCGGGGTCGATGCCCCAGAATTTGGCTATTTCTTCACGATCTTCCGCCTTTTCCAATTGCCTATAACCCGGCAAACCTGAGCAGGAAGACCATTCACGCGTACCCATGGCATTACATTGACCGGTAATCGATAAACTGGTGCCACCGGGTTTGCCGATATTGCCGGTAACCAGATTTAAATTATTAATGCCAACCACGCCATCGGAACCGTGGGTACTTTGGTTGATACCCATTGTCCAGATGCTCATCGCACTATCGGCTTTTGCATAAAGACGGGCTACTGTGCGAATAGTATCTTCATCAATGCCGCAAATTTTCGCGGCCGTGCAGGGATCATAGTTTTGAACTTCTTTTGCCAATTCGTCAAAACCGTTAGTGTTGGCGTCGATATAGTCGCGATCCTCCAGCCCTTCATTTAGAATCACATGGATGAGGGCATTTTGCAGCACGACATCGGTGCCCGGTGTAATGGCTAAATGAATATCGGCATTCTGGGCAAAGATAGTGACGCGCGGATCAACCACAATTAAGGGAAACTGCCGTTTCTCCAGGGCATCTTTTAAGCGCCAATAAATAATAGGATGCTGTTCGGGTAAATTAGAACCCCAAGCGATCAGACAGTCAGTGTGTTCAAAATCTTCATAGCAGCCGGGTGGCCCGTCGGAGCCAAACGAGCGTTTATACCCCGATACCGCGGAAGCCATACATAGCGTGGTATTGCCGTCGTAGTTGTTGGTGCCAATCACGCCGCGGGTTAACTTACCCAGGGTATAGAATTCTTCGGTAAATATTTGACCGGTCGAAACAATGGCAAAGGAATCCCGCCCGTAAACCGTCTGGATCCGTTTGATTTCGGAGGCCATTTTATCCAGAGCCGGATCCCATTCTGAAACCTGGAAATCATTAAGAATAGTGTCACGTACCAGCGGCGTTTTGCCGCGTCCTCTGGCTTCAAAAACCTCATACTCAAAAATTCCTTTAAGACAAAGTTTGCCGCGATTCACATCAGCCCCGCTTACACCGCGTGAGTTGACGAGTTTGCCCTCGGCATTAGCGCCGATCTCAATAGAGCAGCCGGTTGAACAATAGCCACAGGTTGAATATGTCCATTTAACAACGCCTTTATCAGCCATTTTGATTGGATTTTTTTTGTTACGTCCAAATAGCATATAGTGTCTCTAGGGTTTATTTTGTTTTTGGCTGATCAGGGTTGTTAGTAACTCCGACCGATAAGATTTCAAAAATTGCTGCCAGAAACTGAAGCCTTAAGAACCAGTTATGGTTCGTTCCTAAGTCATTGCAGTTCCTGGCAAATTAATCATGTAACATAACAGTGCCCTGTGCAAACATGACCGCTTCACCACCGACTCGCAGCGGTAATTGCTCCAGGCCTTTATTGTCCATTTCCACGCTCAACACGCTACGCCGCGAATGTGCATCGCCTCTATCGATCGCAAAGGTATGCGTCCCTTTGCGGGTATGCTCAAATGAACACAGGTAGGAGGCAAAGGCCGGCATTGCGCTACCGATAGGAGGGTCTTCGTGAATGCCTATCCGGGGGCCGAGTAAACGGGCATTGAAATCCGAATCGACAAAAGGCGTTTTTGCCGCAAACAGTAAAATTTCCTGCGCCGCTGTTTGCGGTGCGATGGATTGACTCCAGGCGGAATAATTAAACTTGGCTTTCCTGACAGTTTCATAGCTCCAGACAGGGACTACCAGATAGGGGAGTCCGCAGGATAACAGGCGAGGGTAGTATTTCTTATGATCGAGTTCCGTTACCTGGATCGACAGGAAACTGGCTATTTCCTCATTGCTAGGCGCAAACCGGTCAACAAGGGATGTAACCTTGCGGCTAAACTGAACAAAAAAGGGTTTTCCCTGGTTTGCAGAAATATTGACATCAATGGAGCCTACGTTCTGTTCAAAGACCACCGGCGTAACAGCTTCGGTTAACTTAATATCGCCACAGGTGCCAAGTACATAGGCAGTCGCTATAATGGGATGCCCTGCAAAATCTATCTCGCCCAGTGGTGAAAAAATGCGCATCTTTCGCGTTGTGCTTTCGCTATCAGGATGAAACACAAATACCGTTTCTGTTAAAATCAGTTCTCTGGCCACCAATTTCATTTGTTCATCGCTTAATCCGTCAGCATTGGGGAAAACCGCAATCTGGGCGCCATTGAATATCTGCCGGGTGAAGACATCTGCAATATAATAATTATAATTCATGAGGCTGCTCCGTCATGCTGATTTGAACGCTGCCGTTTTCCATGCGAGCGGCGTAAGCGGGTATGATTACCGTTTCATCTTCAAGACAGACGCCTGTTTGCAAATTGAAATGTTGTTTGTACAAAGGCGAAGCGACAACGGGCTGACCGTTAATATCACCGATGATGCCGCGCGACAGGACATTGGCACCGCCGAACGGATCGTAATTATTAATGGCATAAACGATCTTATCTTTAGGCATGTAAAAGATAGCGACCTGTTGCCCGTCAACCAGCGCGCAAACGCCGGAATCGGGCTGTAAATCATCAACACTGCAAACGTCTTGCCACTGGGCCATTACGCCACCTCCACAAGCTTAAAATGTTTCCGCTCTTCTTCATCGGCGGGACGGATTTGTCCGCGTTCTTCGACAAACACGACATTATCGTCCAGTTGGTCACTGTTAATAAAGTGACGGAAGCGTTTTAATTTTGCTTCATCTTCAATAGTGGCTTTCCATTCACATTGATAGGTATCAATGACATGCTGCATCTGTTGCTCCAGCTGTTCGCACAATCCCAGTTTGTCCTCAATCACCACCGATTTTAAATAATCAAGCCCCCCTTCCATGTTTTCCATCCATACCGAGGTGCGCTGCAGGCGATCGGCGGTGCGCACGTAGAAACTCAAAAAACGGTCGATGTATTTAATCAGGGTTTCCTTGTCCAGGCTGGTGGCGAATAAATCCGCATGGCGCGGCTTCATGCCGCCATTGCCGCAGACGTATAAATTCCAGCCGGTTTCTGTCGCGATGACACCGACGTCTTTACCCTGTGCTTCCGCGCATTCGCGCGTGCAACCCGATACGGCGAATTTGATTTTATGCGGCGAGCGCAGGCCCTTATAGCGGTTTTCCAGCTCTATCGCCAGACCAACACTGTCATCCAGTCCATAGCGGCACCAGGTGCTGCCGACGCAGGATTTGACCGTGCGCAGGGATTTGCCGTAAGCGTGGCCGGATTCAAAGCCGGCATCAATCAGTTCTTTCCAGATATGGGGCAGTTGATCGACCCGGGCGCCAAATAAATCCACCCGCTGACCGCCGGTGATTTTGGTGTAAAGCTGGTATTTCTTGCCCACCTGGCCCAGCGCAATCAGCATGTCGGGGTTGATTTCACCGCCGGTGATACGCGGCACAACGGAATAGGTTCCGTCTTTCTGCATATTGGCCAGAAAGGTATCATTGGTGTCCTGAAGACCCAGATGTTCAGGTTTCAATACATAGTCGTTCCAGTAGGAGGCCAGAATAGAGCCGACTGCCGGTTTGCAAATCTCGCAGCCCCTGCCTTTGCCATGCTTTTCCAGCAACGCATCGAAGGTTCTGATTTCCTCAACCCTAATCAGAGTGAACAAATCCTGGCGGGTGTAGGCAAAATGCTCGCAAATATCGGTGTTCACTGCAAAGCCGTGTTTTGCCAGCTCTGAATTCATGACAGATTTGAGCAGGGCCGCACAGCCGCCACAGCCGGTTGATGCCTTGGTTTCCACCTTTAGTGCGCCCATAGTGGTGCAACCCGCTTCAATGGCCTGGCAAACAGCGCCTTTAGTGACATCGTAACAGGAGCAGATTTGGGCCGACATCGGCAAGGCATCCGGGCCCAAGCCGACCGACTCATCGCCTCGGGGAGGTAAAATCAAGGCATCCGGCTTTTCCGGCAGCTCAATACCGTTCAGGCAATATTGCAACAAGGTGCCGTAACCGGACGCATCGCCGACCAATACCGCGCCGAGCAGCTGCTTTTTATCCTGGCTGACCACCAGGCGCTTATACACTTCGTGATCGCCGTTTTGATAGCTATAAACCAACGCCCCCTGCGTTTTGGCATGGGCATCGCCGATGCTGGCGACATCAACGCCCATCAGTTTCAACTTGGTGCTCATGTCCGCGCCGGTAAAGCTGGCTTCATTACCCGCCAAATCCGCGACAACCGTTCGCGCCATCGCGTAACCGGGCGCGACCAAACCGTAGATCATGCCATTCCAGAGCGCGCATTCGCCAATGGCATAAATATCAGGGTCTGAAGTACGGCATTGGTTATTGATGACGATGCCGCCTCGCGGCCCCACCTCAAGCGCGCAAGCGCGGGCAATATCATCACGGGGCCGGATGCCCGCGGAGAACAACACAATATCGGTTTCGAGTTCTTCGCCGTCGGCAAAGCACATTTTATTCACACACTGCTCGCCATCGGTAATAAGGCTGGTGTTTTTACCGGTATGCACCGTTACGCCCAAGTTTTCGATTTTGCGCCTCAACATGGCCCCGCCCGCATCATCCAACTGCACCGCCATCAAGCGCGGGGCGAACTCGACAACGTGCGTCTTTAACCCTAAATCCTTTAATGCCTTGGCGGCTTCCAGACCGAGTAGACCCCCGCCGACCACAACGCCGACTTTGCCGTTTTTAGCCGCCGCCGCCATCGCTTCAAGGTCTTCAACCGTGCGATAAACCAAACACTGCGCCCGGTCATGTCCCGGCACTGGCGGTACAAAAGGGAAAGACCCCGTCGCCAGCACCAGCTTGTCATAACGAATGGACACGCCCTTTTCAGACACGACCGTTTTAGAAGCACGATCAATTTTTGCCGCTTTATCGCCTAAATGAAGCGTAATGCCATGCTCCTCAAAAAAACCCGGTTCAACCAGCGAAAGGTCTTCGGCGGTTTTGCCGGAAAAAAACGCGGAGAGATGGACGCGGTCATAAGCGGCCCGGGGTTCCTCGCAAAAAGTGACGATGTCATAGTCTTCCTTAACCGGGCTTGCGGCCAGGCTGGCCAGAAAATGCTGTCCAACCATGCCATTTCCAATGACGACCAGTGTTTGTTTTGTGCTCATGTCTAACCCCAGTGATTACGCTAATGCAATTTTGATAGTTAATCTGTAATCAGCTTTGCATTTAGAAATTAATATTGCCCTGTACCCAGATTTTTTGGGTATCGGTGCTGTACTGATTGGCTTGGTAATTGGCATATCTTGCTAATACCGTGTAGTGCTTTCCGAACTTCTTGGACGCTAAAAAGTCCCATTCCTGGCCGTAATTAATGTTTCCCGTGTCATCATAAAATTGATGGAAAACCCCCATTAAGGTAATATCGCCGCGATCCAGATTGGCGGTCACCGTGCCGAATATATCCCGGATGCCATTGTCAGGGGTGACCAGAAATTGATCGGCCCAGCCCTGAAAGGCAAAGTTTGTACCCATCGGAGTTTGAAAAGCCTTATTTTTGCCTAAGCCGTCAAGCTGCTCCATCGCGCCTTGAAAACTGAACATGTAAGCAGTAAGACCGCCCATCAGATTGTAGCGGTTTACCGTATAGCTATTTGGGTTGTTTTGGTAATTCGATTGGATACTCCATTCAGCCGTGTATTGTAGACCGAAGTTGTCATTCAATTTGAACGTGTCCCCCGGTTTTTGAAAGTTGGTCAGGCGCAGACCATAACTCTGGGTCGATTTGAAATAGACGGCATTTGCACCTGGGTCGGTGAAATCAAGCCAGTAGCCATACCCGGTGATGCTGCCGTAATCACCCAGTTTATAATTGACATTGAGTATCGGCGCGGTCACGCCTTCGGTTGTCGTCGTAATCGTTTTTACCCTGCCGATATAACCGGCATTAATGGTCAAACCGAACAACTGTTGGTTGTTGTGGGTAATCAGAACCGAATCAAAGGTTTGTTGTAACTGCCTCCAGCCCACGTTACCGATAAAGCGTTGGTCGTCAAACTGGATGACTTGCCGACCGCCCTTAATGGTGGTGTCCGGGATGCCCGCATAACTGATCCATAGCTGATCGAGTTCGCTTTCGTAAGGGTCGGCAATAACCGAGTATCCGGTTTTACCGTTACGCGTGCTATTGTAATCCGAGTCCATGGCATAGACGCCCTGGTATTCGGCATAACCTTGCAGGCCATGAAATACCGGTGAAAGCAGGCCCAGCCGCAAGCGCGTTGTGACGGCATTGGCCGTATCCGGCTGTTTCGAGGGGGGTAGCGGCTTGCCATTGAGTAGTGGACTCTTGACGTTGTCCTGATTGACGTTTTCAAAGCGCGTGTTGAGATCAATCTTTACAGCCCCGTTTTTACCGTAATGATAAAAATTAAGTGCGTCTTCGACATCCTGGGTAACGCCCGCCATTGCAGAATGGCTGATTACCGACAATGACAACAGTGCGGCTGATAACGGTATAATTCTTTGTTGCTGTGGCATAAAGCCCCCTAAGTTATTTAATACGTGGATTTCGTGAAACCGGAGCCGGAACGAATGTCATAAGTGCTTATTTGCGTGTCTAATGCGAATGCTCGCATTCGGCCAGAAAAGTCAGTAAACTTTCCCGGTATTTGTAATAATCGGGATGCGCGAGCAGTGCTTTGCGCGTTCGCGGCCTGGGCAAGTCGATGGTTTCTATTTTGCCGATTTTTGCATGGGGGCCATTGGTCATCATCACAACGCGGTCTGCCAGCAAGATGGCTTCATCAACATCATGCGTGACTACGATAGCGGTTACATGGGTGCGTTCCCAGACCTCCATCAAGACTTCCTGCAATTCCCAGCGGGTTAATGAATCCAGCATGCCGAAAGGCTCATCCAGCAACAGCAGCTTGGGGGACAAGGCAAAGGCGCGGGCTATACCGACCCGCTGACGCATCCCGTTGGACATCTCGGCGGCTTTTTTATGCAGTGAATCACCCAAACCGACACGAGTCAGATAGTACTCGACAATATCATCGCGATCTGATTGGGTGGCATGCGGATAGACTTTATCAACACCCAGCGTGACGTTTTCAAATGCCGTCAGCCAGGGAAAAAGACTGGGCGCTTGAAACACCACGCCACGATCAGGTCCTGCGCCGTCAATTTCCCTATTGTCGAGAACAATGCCACCTTCGGAAATGCTATTTAATCCGGCGGTCATTGATAGAACCGTTGATTTGCCGCACCCTGAATGGCCGATGATTGAAATGAACTCGCCTTTGTTCATTTTCAGGTCAAAGCCGTCAACGACTTTAACGGTGCTGTTACCATCCGGTGCCGGGTAAATTTTTGATAGCTGCGAAAACTCCAGATAGCGGGGCCTGCCCAGATCATCTTTACTGGGTTTTAAGGCGGAACTGTCCAGTTTCCAATCGTTGCTGGTATTAGGCCGGACATTAGGTAAGACGACTTTGTCGGGGCTTAAGTCCAGGTTTTTTTCCATGCCAATAGCCATCAGGTATTGAGTGATTTCGGCACGCAGTTTTTTAAAGTCTTCGTTATGGTTTAACGCCGTCCTGTCGCGTGGCCGTTCGAGATTGATAGGAAAAGCAGGGCCAAAGGTTGCATCGGGGCCTGGGTTTAGAGGTATAACCCGGTCAGCCATATAGATGGCTTCGTCGACATCGTTGGTGATCAGGATGACGGTTTTCTTTTCCTGTTCCCAGATTTGCAGAATTTCATCCTGCAAATTTCCGCGCGTCAAGGCGTCTAATGCGCTAAGCGGTTCGTCCAATAACAAAATATCCGGACTGGCGGCCAAGGCGCGGGCAACATTAACCCGTTGGCGCATGCCGCCGGATAATTCAGCGGGTTTTTTATCCATGGCTGCCCCCAGATTAACCATGCGGACATATTTTTCTGTATGGGCCCTTCGTTCCCGGGCAGACCAATCCTTGAATATTTCATCAACCGCCAAGGCCACGTTTTCATAAACCGTTAGCCATGGCATCAGGGAATAGTTTTGAAATACCACGCCACGGTCAGGGCCCGGTGAAGTGATAGGTTTGCCCTGCTTTAAAACATCGCCGCTGTCTGCCTGAATCAAACCGGCAATCGTTGAAATCAACGTGGTTTTACCACTGCCGGAAAAGCCGACGATGGCGATAAATTCACCTCCACTAACCGTTAAATTGATGTTGTTGAGGATGGATGTTTTGTCTTTACCATCACCATAAGCTTTACACACATTTTTTAGTTCCACCAAAGGTAGATAAGGATCATTTGATGGCACTGGCTTTTCGGCAGTAGTGTTATCAGCGACAACTTTAAGTTTTATAGCGGTCATAATAAGTTCCTTGTTAAAGGTTTTTACCAAAAGAGAACACATTCTGGAATGACTGCATGATCCGGTCCAGGGCAAAACCGATGATGCCTATGGTAAATACCGCCACCATGATTCGGCCTAAAGAATTTGAGCTGCCGTTTTGGAACTCATCCCAAACAAATTTCCCAAGCCCCGGATTTTGTGCCAGCATTTCTGCAGCTATCAACACCATCCAGCCCACGCCGAGTGATAACCGCATGCCCGTGAAAATAAAAGGTAAGGCGGACGGTAAAATTATTTTCTTGATCTGGGTGAACCAGCTTAGCCGTAATACTTTTCCAACGTTTACCAAGTCTTTGTCAATTGACGCAACGCCAACGGCCGTATTGATTAATGTGGGCCAAAGCGAGCACAGCGTTACGGTGATGGCTGAGGTAAGAAATGATTTTTCAAACCAGGAATCTTCAGTGGTTACATACACTGCGCTGACAACCAGGGTTACAATGGGCAGCCAGGCTAATGGCGATACCGGTTTAAAAATTTGGATCAACGGGTTGATCGCGGTATTGAAAATAGGGCTCATCCCGCATAGAAGACCCAGCGGAACGGCGATCAAAGTGGCTATCACAAAGCCGGCAAAAACCGTGTAAAGGCTGGTAAAGATCTTATCCATGTAGGTTGCTTGGCCGTTGTAAGGGCGGGATTTAATTTCAGCGGACGGATTTTCTACCAATGCTTGTTTATTGCGCTCTTGCTGGCGTTTATAAAACTGGGCTTCTTTCTCCCTTTCCACGAAATGTTCCGACAATAATCCCCCTGCCTCATGCCAAACCGCAACAGGGCCAGGTATGGCGCCCAGGCTGGTGTTGACTTTAGAAGCCGAAACGCTCCAAAGACCCAGAAAGAGGATGAACGCGATAATGGGGACGCCCATGATCAAAAATAGCTGGCGGGCTTGTTGTGCAGGGTTTTCACCCGCCGCAATTTTTACGAAAGGGACAAACCAGGTTAAACCGGTTATGTTAAAAAATTTGATTAGACGGTTGCTCATTTTTCACCTCGATTTGCGCATTAGCAATAAATCATCTGTCAGTTCGCAGGAGCGAGCGATGCGAGATTAATTGTCGCAATAATCGCCATTTTGTCGCGGGCATGACCCGCTCCTACGCTACCACGGTCAGTAGGGGCAATCCCTAGCGGTTGCCCCTGGCCAGCCACTACTCAACAACCTTGCCACCGGCCACCTTTTGTTTGCCTTTAAGTCCAATAGGAAATTTAGTCAGATACTCATTTGGTTTGGTGCCGTCAAAAACAATACCGTCAATGAAGTCGGAACTCGGCGCTTTAAAGCCTGATTCCTTATCGGAAGGGAAGTCGCCAGCTTTAGCTTTGCCTTCGGCAATCAGCGCCTTAGCCGCAGCCATGAAAATATCAGGACGGTAAACTTTCTTGGCTGTCTCCATGTACCAGGTATCAGGCTTCTGTTCATTGATTTGTCCCCAGCGCCGCATTTGCGTCAAGCTCCATACGGCATCACTGTAATAGGGATAAGAAGCGTTATAACGGGAAAACACGTTAAAATCAGGCAACGCGCGTTTATCACCTTTTTCGAATTCAAAGGTGCCGTTCATGCTGTTGGCAATAACCTCATAGTCAGCGCCGACATACTGTTTTTGCGACAGCATTTCCACGCCTTCATTACGGTTTTTGTTGTTCTCGGCATCCAGCCACAAAGAGGCGCGAATCAGGGCTTTGATCACTGCCTTGTGGGTATTGGGATTTTTATCCGCCCATTCTTGGGTCACCCCAAAAATCTTTTCAGGTGTATTTTTCATCAGTTCATAGTCGCTGATGACGGGAACGCCTATGCCTTTAAAAACAGCTTGTTGATTCCAGGGTTCGCCGACGCAGTAGCCAACAATAGTGCCTGAATCCATAGTGGCTGGCATTTGCGGTGGAGGGGTCACCGACAATTTGGCTTCGGCGTCTATTTGGCCGGAAGTGTCTTCAGGCGGCGCGTAATATCCAGGCTTAATACCACCGGCTGCCAGCCAGTAACGTAATTTCATATTATGTGTTCCGACCGGGAAGGTCATTGCCATATTGAAGGGCTTGCCTGCGCTTTTGTATTTCTCAAGCACTGGTTTTAAGGCGTCCGCTTTGATTGGATGTACCGGTTTACCGCCCTTCATGGGTATCTGCGGTTTCATTTGTTTCCACACATCATTAGAGACTGTAATCGCATCGCCATTTAAGGTCATCGTGAAAGCGCTGATAATGTCCGCTTTAGTGCCATAGCCAATGGCGGTTCCAAATGGCAATGTCGCCAGCATGTGCGCGCCATCCAACTCGCCATTGATGACCCGGTCCAGTAAAACCTTCCAGTTGGCTTGCGCTTCGATCTGAACGGAAAGGCCTTCATCTTCAAAATAGCCTTTTTCAAAAGCAACGGCTAAAGGCGCCATGTCAGTTAATTTGATAAAGCCAAATTTGAGGTTTTCTTTTTCCAGTTTTTCAACAGCGCCAACGCTGGATGAAAAGCTCAATGTTGTTATAACGGCTGCAGCAGAGAGTGCTGTAACCAGATTTTTAATAGTCAGTTTTCGGGGTTCTTTCATGATAGCTTTATCCTGTATGGAAATTCAGGGCAAAAAAAAGGCATCGCAAAATCATAGTGTCACTAACAACACAATATTTTGTCGACGCCTTTGTCTGATTACTCAACTTTGAGTATTTACTCAACTTAGAGTATGAATTTGTGGCTCCAACTTTGGAACCTCTGTAAATAATAAAGCAGAAGATGTGCCAATATTTTAAATAGATATTTTTTATTTAAAATAGCTTAGTTAATACAGCAAGTTAAAATAGATTTATGAAAGTGGACCGTACGTTGCTGGCAACACAATGGGTGGCTTTTATGCTCTAGTAATGTGCAATAATGGGCATTTTCTGCACCAAATACGAACTATTTGCTTCGTTTTTAAAACAAAAAACTGACAATCGCTTTTAACCGGCCTTGCTCTATGACGGGAATGGCTAGCATACTGCTGAGGCTATCAAGTTCGGGATTATAATCGGGCTCATGATCTCCGGTAATAACCGGCACCCCGGTCAACCAGACCCGGCCGAGCGCCCCTTCACCTTTGTTAACGGTGATTGTTTCAAACATTTTTGCCAGATCATTGCTGTTTTTACTATAACCCTGTTGGCAGATGAGTTGTTTGCCTTGCGCATCGGGAATCCATATTTGGATTCGTTTGGCAATGGGCGTGGCTTTAGCCGATAGAAAAGTCATGATGTAGGTCTGTCCCGGATTGTCGGAAACAGGAATGCCAATCCCCATGCTAATGCCCGCCTGTTTTGCGTCGGAAGTCCGGATGAAGGTTTCAGCTTTGCTTATATCATCAATAAGCACTGGCAGGCCGGTTTGCCAAGCTAGCCCAGGCAATCCTTGTCCTTTAGGTACGCTGATATTTCTGGATATGGCTTCAAAGCGGTGCAGCGTCCCGTAATAACCATCCATCACATGGAGCTGGTTTTCCAATGCCGGATTAGTGCGCCACACTTCAATAGCACCCGCATGATGCTCATCATCGCCACACAAGAAAACGACGACTGCCATCAGAAAATCGCCTGAAAAAATGGGTATCGCAATGCCGCAAGTCAAGCCAGCCTTTTTAGCGGCGGCGGTCCGCTTAAAATAAGAGTGCTCGAATTTAGTCAGCACAATCGGATGGCCCGCCGCCCAGGCCTTGCCTGGTAAGCCTTCATTGTAAGCAAACAGTTGTTGTTCGCTGGCCTCTTTAAAATCGATTAGCCCGCCATATAGACCCGAGCCAAATTCCAACTGGGTGCGGTCTTTATCCGGAATCCATATTTCAGTGACTTTGATAAACGTTTTCATGGTGTTGGGGTTCAGTTAAGACCTATCATTTAAACAGTTCCGACATGACAATAACGTTTTTAGCCATTTCACCCAGGCTAATATTTCTATTCATCGCCAACTTTCTGAGCGTGTGGTAAGCCTCGTCTTCGGTAAAGTTTTGGGTTTTGATTAAAATGGCTTTGGCACGATCGATTTGTTTTCTGCCTTCAAGTTTAGCACGCGCTTCTTCCAGGGCATTGTTGAGGCATTGTTGATGTTTGAACCTGGCGATCGCCACATTGATGATGCTTTTAATGCGGTTGTGCTCAAGACCATCGACTATAAAAGCACTGACCTCGGCTTTAATAGCCTGGTTAATGGTGTCGACATTGCCGTCGGTGGCAAACATAACTACTGGCAATGGCGATTGAATATTAAGGGTTTGCAAATCAGCCAGTAACTTTTTTGAGGGTGTATCAAGATTAAAAATAATGATATCAGGTGAGATTTCCTTGATCAGCGACAAAAACGTTGGACTATATTGAGTTTTCAGTAATTCGAAACCCGAGGCTTGAAGGCTGTTTTCCAGTAATGTTTTGCTAATATCGTGTTCAATCAGTAATACATTAATCCTATTCATGGAGTTGCATCGGTATAAGGTAATGGTAGCAAACATTTAGTATTCAAAAAGACGTTGGTGCACCAACGATATAGCATTTGAAACCGTGTTTAAACTTAAATAAAGCAGGGATTATGCCAAAGCTAATTAAATGGCATTATTTTGTATTTTATTTTATATAAACAACTAGTTATAAAAGACTTGCTCCAAAATAATGCGGTTAAACGTTTATTAAAAGGCTAAAGGCGACGTACTAAATTGGTGCGTGTGATATCAGGATGCATCAATTTCTTTTTTATGATTAGGAGCTAATGAGTATTCATATTTACATCTTGGCAAATGATTTATTCTAATCAGGATTGTCATTACCAGTATTCCCTAATTGAAAAACTACTTTTGTAGAGATATTTAAATATGTAGAATACTAAACATTATTGTTATATATTCTATATATTTTATATGAGACCATTCTGGTTACTTCTAGTTATCAGCTTACCAACCCAAAAGGCCACCGGACGTATGCGTGTTTGGCGGGCGCTTAAAGCATTAGGTTGTAGCGTGCTTCGTGATGGTGTTTATTTATTGCCACATCGGCCAGAGTTCCGGCAAGCTTTTCAAGTTCAGGCTGAAGAAGTTAGAGCCTGTGGCGGTAATGCCCAGGTATTGCTCTTGGACAGCGCGGATCAGGAACAGCAAAGCCTATTTGAAGCGTTGTTCGATCGCTCTGATGATTACGCCAAGCTGCTCGAAATGATTCGGAAAAATGCACAGGAACTGGATACTGAGGATCTAGGCCAAGCACAGCGGCGGGTGCTGCGATTGCGTAAGGATTTTGAAATAGTAGCTATGCTGGATTTTTTTCCAAATATAGCTCGGGAGCAAGTAGCTTCGGCTCTGGCCGATTTGGAACAAGCCATCAGGGAGCGTCTGTCGCCGGATGAGCCCCGTGCAGTGCAACGGCGGATTAAATTATTGCAACGCCAGGACTATCAAGGCCGGATATGGGCGACGCGGCAACGCCCATGGGTCGACCGGCTCGCCAGTGCCTGGCTGATTCGACGCTTTATTGACGCTGAAGCTCGATTTATATGGCTTGCAAAACCGGAGGATTGTCCTTCCGGGGCGCTGGGCTTTGATTTTGACGGTGCTGCGTATACGCATATCGGCGCTAAAGTTACGTTCGAGGTTCTATTGGCGAGTTTCGGGCTGACAGAAGATACCGCCTTGAGCCGTATCGGCGTATTAGTGCATTTTCTCGATGTCGGCGGGATTCCAGCGCCGGAAGCGGCAGGACTGGAAACGCTCATCGGCGGGATGCGGCAACGTTGGACTGACGACAATGAACTGCTCGCTGAAACAGAAAAGATTTTTGATGCCTTTTATCAGGCTTTTTCAGGAACCGACTCATGAATAAACCCGATCCATCGCAAATGCCGCCACCGCCAGTCAAGTTGGCACAAGCTTTTTGGTATTGGCTGAAACTTGGTTTCATCAGTTTCGGCGGCCCGGCGGGGCAAATTGCCATCATGCATCAGGATTTGGTCGAGAAGAAACGCTGGATTTCCGAACGGCGTTATCTGCATGCTCTCAATTATTGCATGTTGCTGCCGGGCCCCGAGGCACAGCAATTGGCGACCTATATCGGCTGGCTGATGCACCGCACATGGGGCGGGGTAATCGCCGGAGGCTTGTTCGTCCTGCCCTCGGTGTTCATCCTGATTGGTTTGGGCTGGATTTATATGACCTTCGGCCACGTGCCTGCCGTTGCCGCCGTGCTCTATGGTATCAAACCGGCGGTGACCGCCATCGTGCTGTTCGCAGCCTACCGCATCGGCTCGCGGGCATTGAAAAACCGGCTGCTGTGGACGATGGCGGCCTTGGCGTTTCTTGCTATATTCTTATTGCATTCACCGTTTCCCCTCATCGTTTTTGTTGCGGCGCTGCTCGGCGCTATCGGCGGCAAGTTTGCGCCGGAGAAATTCGTCGTTGGCGGTGGACACGGCGCGGCCAAAACCAGTTACGGTCCGGCCCTGATCGACGACGACACGCCGATACCTGCCCATGCCCGTTTTAACTGGCTTAACTTAAGCAAATTGATTTGCGCCGGATTGATCTTGTGGGGCGGCGCCATGGGCTTTCTGTGCGTGCGCTACGGCTGGAATGGGGCGCTGACGCAAATGGGCTGGTTTTTCACCAAAGCGGCGTTGCTGACGTTCGGCGGCGCTTACGCGGTTTTGCCCTATGTCTATCAAGGAGCTGTCGAGCATTACCACTGGTTGACGCCGCATCAAATGATCGACGGTTTAGCCTTGGGTGAAACCACGCCGGGGCCGTTGATTATAGTTGTCACCTTCGTCGGCTTCGTCGCCGGATGGACAAAAACCTTGTTTGGACCGGATCAGCTTTTTTTAGCGGGCGCGACGTCGGCATTCGTCGTCACTTATTTCACGTTTTTGCCCAGTTTCCTGTTTATTTTGGCGGGCGGTCCTTTGGTCGAGTCCACGCATGGCAACTTGAAATTTACCGCGCCGTTGACCGGCATCACCGCCGCTGTGGTCGGCGTTATCCTGAACTTGGCGGCGTTTTTTGCATATCACGTCTTCTGGCCGCAAGGTTTCGCAGGTCGTTTCGATGCGATTGCCTCCTTGATTGGCCTTGCCGCGCTGCTGGCATTGTTGCGCTACAAAGCCGGCGTGATCCCGGTGATCGCCGCCTGCGGCGCAGCCGGGCTTTTGTTTAATTTTCTCAAACCCTGGCTTGCCCAGGCAGGAGTTTTCCCATGAACACATTCCGTTGGTATCAGGCTTCCATGCTGTTGTTATTTGCTTTAGTTTCCGGTCAGGTTTTTGCTCAGCAGGAACCAAGCCCTGTGGACTCACTGGATACGATTAAGATAGAAAAACTAACCGGCGTTAAAGGCAAATTGGATGCCGCCGAGCACGTTTTTAAGGTCAGCGTTCCCCGAACCGATCTCGCCGTGACCGTAGCCGGGGTCAAAATGATCCCCCCAATGGGGCTTACTTCGTGGGCAGCTTTCAAACCGGCGGGCAATCAGGCGATGGTCATGGGCGACCTGGTGTTGCAGGAGGACCAGGTCAATCCGGTGCTGAGCATCGCGCTGGATAACGGCATCGAAGTCACCGCCTTGCATAACCATTTCCTCTGGGACACCCCAAAAGTGATGTTCATGCACATTGGCGGTATGGGCAATCCGGACAAGCTTGCGACGGGCGTAGGTAAAATCTTTCTGGAAATAAAAAACACCAGCGGCGGCAAGACTCATGTGCCCCATACGCCCTTCGCCGCCAGCAAGACTTCGCTGGATCCGAAAGCGATCGAAACGATCATCGGCGTTCCAGTCGAGAAGGCTGGCGAAATCTATAAAGTGACCATAGGCCGGTCGACGATGATGGCGGGGCACGATGCCGGTAAGTCCATGGGCGTTAATACCTGGGCGGCATTTGCAGGCAGCGATAAAAAAGCCGTCGTGGATGGCGACTTCGCCATGCTGGAGTCAGAATTACAAGGCGTGTTAAAGGCCCTGCGGAGTGCGGGCATTTTTATCACTGCGATACATCACCACATGATCGGAGAATCGCCCAAGATCATTCTCCTGCACTATTGGGGGACAGGCTCTGTCAGCGACCTGGCCAAAGGCATCAAATCCGCATTGGATACCCAGGCAAAATCATAGGAGCAAAACCCATGCAATGGATCACCCGTGAACGTCCAAAAATCGACCGTATTGCCTGTCCATGGTTGATCCAACGCTTTATCGACCCGGAAGCGCAGTTTCTCTATGTGCCGGGGGATGAGGTATTTCGCGTTGCGGAACAAACCGGAGCCATTCCTTATGATATTCCCGGCGCCGAGCTTTCGCATGTCGGTGAGCTGTGCAGTTTTGACAGCTTTTTGCAAAAATACCAGCTAACCGATCCGGCTTTGCAGTCTCTCGCAGTGATCGTGCGCGGAGCCGACACCGACCGACTGGATCTGGCTCCGCAGGCAGCAGGACTCTTGGCAATTTCCCTGGGACTTTCCCACAATTTCCAGGACGATCATGAAATGCTCGCTCATGGTCTAGTGATCTATGATGCTCTTTACGCTTGGTGCAAATATGTCCAGGCCGAGCGGCACACGTGGACTTCGGGAGACTATGTCTGATGGGAAAAGCGCCCCATGATCAAAATATTGCGTATCGGACTGTTCTCATTGGGCAGACCGTTTAATTTACCGTCGCCGGGCAATTGCCCGGCGACCTTGCCGCACTGCATTACAAGGTAGAGGTCAACAAAATTCATTTTCTAAACAACCCGAACTTCGACCATTTCATTCAGTCGCTTTCTGCGTAACTCCCAATCCCTTAACGCCGCCGTCAACAGACGGTAAAAGACATGCGACATGACCCGTTTGCCGGTTTGTATGATGGTTGATGCCACTACGGCCGTCGCGACACTCTTAAGTTAACCTCGCCTTTAGACGAGTGACTGCCTTCCATTATCATTTGCCCCTTTTCCAATTGTACGCAGGTAGAATGTGTATGTGCAGATATGCTATCCAAAAGATACTCTGATATTGAGTGTATTCATTTAAGACAATTTCGATAGCCAAATCAATTAATTTCAAATCCAACGCAAACTATCCGATATGTCCTGTCATTATAGAAAAAGTGAATCGATTCTTGATCAGTTATAAGCATTTAATAATTTTTTCTTTCAGCCGCTAAGCTTTTACCCAGTACCTTAAGTCCTAAGGCACTGGGTTTGAAGCTTATTTACAACTTTATTATTGCGCCATGTTCCGATGCATGTCAGCCATTTTCTGGTTTGCAACCACGGCTTTTTCATAAACATTAATCAGTTCTGTGCAATGCGCTTTAAGGTCCTCCGCCTGTTTACCGTAGAGATAGCTATGTGACTGATACTGGTCGAGTAACTTCTTATGCTCATCAACCTTAAGTTGCATTTCTTTGGCTGCTTCTTCGTAGTGTATAGCCAGCGCTTCATGATCGGCCTTGGATGCCGCGCTTTGCACAGCTTTACTCATATCCATCGGATGCGGGTTCATTTCGGCGCAAGCAGTTAGCAAGCCAAAAGCTAAAAACAGGGTAATTAGTAACTTTGTTTTCATCGGTTTTCTCCAGAGTAATTCAAAAAAAATAACATAACATGATTCTATTTGGATTGTTAAATAATTGTTTTGTCAGACATTTGACCTCCTTTATCGGGATAGCTTGTTAATGGAATATTGCTTACACAGGGCATAAAGCGCCGGAATAACGATCAAGGTCAATAGTGTTGATGACACCATGCCTCCCACCATCGGCGCGGCGATACGGCGCATAACTTCAGAACCGGCGCCTGTACTCCACAGGATTGGCAAAAGCCCGGCCATGATTGCCGTAACCGTCATTATTTTTGGACGCAGCCGTTCAGCCGCCCCGTTCATTAATGCGGAGTAAAGATCGGTTTCAGTGAAGGCTCTTTTTTCTTCCTGGCATTGCCGTTGTTTTTCCCGGTAGGCCTGATCAAGATAAATCAACATCACCACGCCGGTTTCTGCAGCGACGCCAGCCAGGGCAATAAAGCCAACACCAACCGCCACGCTGACATTATAGTCCAGAAACCACAACAGCCAGATGCCGCCGACCAGGGCAAATGGAACGGATAACATTACGATAAGCGTTTCAGTCAGACGGCCAAAGTTGAGATAAAGCAAAACAAAAATAATACAGAGCGTTAACGGGACAACCAGTTGCAGCCGCTGTTTGGCCCGCTCCATATACTCGAACTGGCCACTCCAGGCAATATAGTAGCCTGAAGGAAACTTAACCGCTTGCCCTACTGCTTTTTTGGCGTCCCGCACATAACCGTCGATATCGCGTCCGCGCATGTCGACGTAAATATAAGCTGACAACAAGGCATTCTCGGTGCGAATTGCCGGTGGGCCTTTGTTAAGGCTAAGGTGCGTCAGCTGTCCCAAGGGGATCATCCCACCGCCGGCTACCGGGACAAGCACATGCGTGGCGATAGCTTGCGGATTGTCACGCAGTTCACGCGGGTAACGCACGATGACCGCGAAACGTTCGCGTCCTTCCACCATCGTAGTCACGGTTTCGCCGCCCACCGCCGTGGCAATAATGTCTTGCACATCTCCGATTAACAATCCGTAACGCGCCAGCGCTTCATAATCTGGAGTGATGTTTAAATAAAAGCCACCGGTGATGCGTTCTGCATAAGCGCTAGTGGTGCCGGGAACAGTCTTGACTGCCTGCTCAATCTGTTGCGCCAAACGCTCAATTTCCGCCAGATCCTTACCAAACAATTTAATGCCAATAGGCGTGCGGATGCCGGTTGCCAGCATATCAATGCGGTTTTTGATCGGCATCGTCCAGGCGTTGCTGACACCGGGTATTTGAAGCGCCTGATCCATCTCGGCAATCAGCTTATCGACCGTCATACCTGGCCGCCAGGCTGACTCCGGCTTGAGGTTGATCAGGGTTTCCGACATCTCCAGAGGCGCTGAATCCGTTGCTGTCAATGCACGCCCAGCTTTACCGAACACCGATTCGACCTCGGGAAAGCGCTTGATTATACGATCCTGTGTTTGCAGCAATTCGGCGGCTTTGGTCGGAGACAATCCCGGTAAGGTTTGTGGCATGAATAACAACGTGCCTTCATTCAATGTCGGCATAAATTCGCCCCCTAGTTTTGACGCTGGATACCAGGAAACGGCCAGTATCGACATTGCGATAAAAAGAGTCATTTTTTTGTAGCGCATGACGGCGGCGATGACGGGACGATAAATCCAGATCAAAACCCGGTTGATGGGATTGCGTTGCTCGGGAAGGATTTTTCCTCGCACAAACAATGACATTAGCACGGGAACCAACGTCACCGATAGCAGTGCCGCGCCTGCCATAGCGAATGTCTTGGTGTAAGCCAGCGGGTGAAACAAACGGCCTTCCTGTGCTTCCAGCGCGAACACCGGAAGAAAAGAGACGGTAATGATCAACAGGCTGAAAAATAGCGGCGGGCCCACCTCAGTGCAGGCATTTAGCAAAATTTCAGCGCGCGGCAGGCGATCCGCATCGCGTTCAAGATGCTTATGGGCGTTCTCGATCATTACAATCGCGGCGTCAACCATTGCGCCGATAGCGATAGCGATGCCGCCGAGACTCATGATGTTTGAATTCATGCCGAGCGTCTGCATGACGATGAAGGCGATTAGCACGCCAACGGGAAGCATGATAATTGCCACCAGAGCGCTGCGAAAATGCAGCAGAAAGAGTACGCAAACAGCAGCGACTACCAGGCTTTCTTCCAGCAAGGTATGACGCAAATTCTCAATGGCCCGATGAATCAGTTCGGAACGGTCATAAACCGTTTGTACTCTAACGCCTGCTGGTAAGCCGACAGCGATTTCGTGTAACCGGTCTTTTACATTACTGATGACTTCCAATGCGTTTTGACCATACCGTGCCAAGGCAATACCTGAAACCGCCTCGCCTTCACCGTTCCATTCCGTGATGCCGCGCCGCTCATCGGGAACCAGTTCCACGCGTGCCACATCACGCACCAACACAGGGACACCGTTCACGGTTTTTAAAACCAGCCGTTCCAAATCGGCCTGACCTCTCAAATAACCACGACCACGCACCATATACTCAGTTTCCGCAAGCTCGATAATCCGGCCGCCAACATCGCGGTTGCCATTGCGAATGGCATCGCTGAGAATACGTAAAGAGATGCCGTAAGCTTGCAGCTTGTGCGGATCGACGGTTACCTGATATTGCTGCACAAAACCGCCGATACTGGCGACTTCAGCCACGCCCTTGGCTTTAGTCAATTGGTAACGCACAAACCAGTCTTGCAGGGTTCGCAATTCAGCCAGCGAATAGTCCTTTGCCAGCAGCGCGTATTGATAAACCCAGCCAACGCCAGTGGCATCCGGCCCCAGTTTCGGCGTCACATTGGGCGGAAGAACACCGGCGAGCGTGGTGAGATATTCCAAAACCCGAGAACGCGCCCAATAAATGTCGGTGCCGTCTTCAAAAATGACATAAACGAAAGAAGCGCCGAAAAAGGAAAAGCCACGCACGACTTTTGATCTCGGCACGCTCAGCATCGCCGTCGTCAGCGGATAAGTAACCTGATCTTCGACGACTTGCGGGGCTTGTCCGGGATATTCGGTGTAAACAATCACCTGCGCGTCCGACAGATCAGGCAGGGCATCCAGTGGCATAAGCGATAAGGCATAAACGCCGCCGATTACGATACCCAAGGTTGCCAAGAGCACCAGAAACATATTTCGTAATGACCAGGCAATAACATGATTCAACATGGCTAGTGATCTCCCGGCTGAACTTGGAGCGGGGTCTGACCAGCGTCAGCAGCATCATTTTTACTAAAGCCATCCAAAGCTGACTTGAGATTACTTTCAGCATCGATCAGGAAATTGGCACGCGTCACTACTTCGTCACCGGCTTCCAGCCCTGCCAATACTTGCCGGTATCCGTCCGCCTGAAGTCCCAATTGCACGGTACGCGGTTCGAACTGTCCATTGCCTCGCTTTAACAGTACGATCTGGCGGATACCGCTATCAATGACCGCAGAATCAGGGACTGCCAAGCTTGCTTCCTTGCCCTCCAGTGCCGTCAACGTTACGCTGCCATATAATCCGGGCTTCAGCAAACCCTCTCTATTAGGCAATTCAACGCGCACTTTGACGGTGCGGGTTTCCGTTGCCAGCGTTGGATAGATGAATCCGACTTTGCCGCTGAACTGTCGTTCCGGATAAGCGTTAATATGCACCTGTACCATTTGTCCCAGGCGCGCGCCGGCCAAATCCTGTTCAAACACTTCCGCCAATAGCCACACCGAGCTTAAATCGGCAATGCGAAACAACGGCTCGCCGGGCATAAAACGCATCCCCTCTTGCGCCGTTTTTTCCATTACCACGCCATTTACTGGCGATAGTAGCGGTAGCGTATCCAATGGCTTTTCCAGGGATTTTAAACGCTGTAACTGCGCCGGGGCAATATCCCAATAGTGTAATCGCTGTAAGGCGTTCTCGGCCAGAAGCCTGGCCGTGCCGAGCGCCTGGGCGCTGCCCTGCTGCAACGCTTGTTGTCCCTGCATGGCAATAAGATATTCCTGTTGCGCAGTCACCAACTCCGGACTGTATGCCTCAAGCAACGGCTGTCCGCGTTTGACGGCTTGCCCTGTCGTATTTACATACAAGCGCTGAATCCAGCCCTCGAACTTGGGCGACACTGTATGAACGCGCCGCTCGTCGATTTGAATGCTGCCCAGAGCTCGAATACTTAGATTCAGAGCACGTTTTGCCACCGTCGCTGTTTTTACGCCCAATTGCTGAATTTTTTCCGGGCTGATCTGAATCTGTCCTGGCCGAGCCCGTTCACTTTCATAGACAGGAAGGTAGTCCATGCCCATTTCATCTTTTTTCGGTACGGGCGAAGTATCCGCCGCTCCCATGGGGTGCCGGTAATACAGAATTTTGCCTGTTTTTGGCGATGAACTGGTTGCGGTTGAATCTTCTGCGTATACCGCCACATAGTCCATGCCCATCTCATCCTTGGCGGGCGTGGTAGAGGTGACTTGTGGATTCATCGGGTGGCGATAGTACAACGGTTTTCTTTCGCTGACTAAAGTGCTGCCCAATGTTAATGGAAGCTCATTATGCCGTCCTATCCAAAATCCCAGACTTAAGCCCACTATCAAAATAACGAGCAGCAGAATAACTCTAATCATGGCTTAACTCCTCGCCGACTTCAGCGGATAATTCGGCCAAAATTTGCTGCGTGTTGGTTAACGCTTGCCAATATTGCGTTTGATATTGGAAAAAACTCAGTTGTGTGCGCAACAGATCGGTAAAGTTTGTCTGACTTACTTGATACCCGGCCATGAGGGAATTAACAGCTTGCTGAGCCTGCGGGATTATTTCATGTTCAAGCAGCAGCAGCTTTTCTTTGGTCTGTTGATAGTCGATGGCTTTGGACGCTATCTCCGCCTGAATTTTGTGATGCTCGTCCTGCAGTGCATACTGCTCCTGCAAAAGCTCGCTCTGGCGTTGATCAACCGCTTTGGCTTGTTTGTGGTTAGCATAAATTGGCACATTCATACTGAGCTGGACACTGACGAAATCGCTACGCGATTGACCTGACTGAGTGTTCTGACGATAGGCATAGCCTCCGCCAACCGTAAAGTCAGGATAGAAATCCTGGTGCGCCAAATCGACCTTGGATTTTGCTGCGTCAAGCATTTTCCGGTGTTGGGCGAATAAAGGGCGGCTTTGCAACGCTTTGTCCTGTAAAGCAGACTCGACAATAACCGGCAATTTGAACTCAGCTTCCGCCGGAATTCGAACGGGCATTTCCGGTGCACGATCCAGCAAAGCATTGAACCTGGCGTCTTGAGTGTGACGTAGACCCGTCAACTCCAGCTTTTCGCTTTTGAGCTTGGACAGTTCGAGTTGGGCCAGCAAAACGTCTTGCTGCGTGCCCGAACCCACCTTATATTTTGCCTGGGCGATATCAATAAGTTGTTGGAAGAAGTGTTCGGATTCGTTTAGCTGATACAATGCCCGATCGTAATAAAATAGCCGCCACCAGCTCAGTTTTACCTCCCTTGCCAACCGTAAACGCGCTTCATCTACCGAATCGGCGGCCGCCAGCGCTTCCTGCTCGGCAATTTTTTCCCGCAACGCCAGTTTGCCGGGAAATGGGATCGCCTGGCTAACGCCCATTTCCAACATAGTCATGTCTTCCTGGTGAAGATTGAAGCTGCTCGTCGGGACATTCAAAAGTCCCAAGTTCACTGTAGGGTCAGGCAAGGAACCCACTTGTTCAGGTATTGTGGCCATCGCTTCAGCACGCGCCTTAATTTCCCCCAAGCTCGGATTACCAGCCAAAGCATGCTCAATCGCCAGGTTAAGCGTCAGGATGGATTCATCCAAAAGAGTAGGCCTCGTTTCAGCTGACGCTTCAATCCAACTCATGCGGATCAGCGTGGTTGAAATATGAAAAGACACGCCTGGAGAAAAAAGCGCCAGCAAAAATATGACCGGAGTCCACGCGGAATAATCGTGGCGTAACTGGCACGGAAATAGATTGAAAGACATTGAATTTACCTTTTAAATCGGAACAAACAAGCTCCGCAGTCGCGGAAACTTAGTGTGCCATACGGCACAATCGATTTGGGATCGGGCTAATTCAGCAGGGTGCAGAACCGATAGATAAGTAGAATCCGTCGACCAAGAGGAGGGTCAATTTTACGGGGTACTTTTATGAGTGGATAGGTTAAAAACAAGCACCAAAAAATCCAGATGAAACCCGGAATAAATACCGGAACATCCGGTTTAGTCAAACGAATAAAATCGGTGAATGGATTAGGTTGGGGATCGGGACAGGCTTTTAAAGAACAGGCCTGCATAGCCTTGTGGATATAGTCTTGATTATGCGGCTGCCCGGATTCACCAGATTCTGAACATCCCTGCTGGTGAGCGGACGCTGTCATCAATACTGATGGCATGGTACAGGTTGCTGAAAGGGTCAAAGAAAGCCAGCTAACGAGCAACACAAACACCAAAGTGTGCAGGTAAGGACGATTTCTTTTGAAATACAACCCTGTTATCACAATGCCTCACTGGGTTAAAAGATGACTGTTTTATAATTTAGCATACGGGAAACTAAACAGCAATTAAATGTAAGGCTCAGTGAGTTAATAAGGGCGTGGACTTGAGCTATACGCAGACTTAATATTATCGTCTCGCGGTACAAGGCTTGCGCTTGGATCGTGATGCGAGGCAGGCGATATTAAATTAGCTTCAATGTCTATTATGCTAACACCGCCAATACAGGGTGCGCCGTGGTTTCTTCTTCTGACCAATTCTCGGCAATTGCTCCTGCATCGCTCTACCTCCTGCATCCATGCAGTCGTACGGTGTCATCTGTAGACCCTCGGTTCATAACGCCAACATTATTGTTGTGCTTGGGGCTTAAAGTGTCGCGGTTACTTAAGTCCCCAAGCCGACGGCCCTTCACTGGGCAAGATAGCCACCCGTTTCTCGATCTCCCTCCCTTCAATACGACAACACGTTACGGTCAGACTATCGGGCTTCGGTGATCGCAGGCACCTTACCCCCTTGTTGCCGCCTTGCGTAGGTTCACTTGCGTTTAGGTGACCGATTTGGCTGGGCTTCCTTCAGATTCCGCATTGGCTCACAATAACCGTATATCCCTGTAATGATGGACTGAACCCAAGCAGTGCAATGCTGACAATAGATCTGCTACTGATCCTCTCTTTGGCTATCTCCCCAACGGAAACTTTTTTCTTATGCGCAATATGGATATGGTATCCTTCACCTCGGTTTAGGTAGTTGAATGTTCTCATTGGAGACCTCTTTAGTTTTTTGTTTCGGTCGACGGAATTTATACCATCTAACCTTATTTAAAGAGGTATTGCGTCTATTATAAAAATTCAGGGGTATTTATGAGCAAAATTGTTAATGAAGTTTTAGCAGCAAACCGGGATTATGCGAATGAATTCGGTGACAAAGGCAATTTGCCTCTGCCACCGGGAAGACATTTTGCCATCCTGACCTGTATGGACGCCCGTTTAGATCCTGCAAAATATGCCGGTTTATCAGAAGGTGATGCACACGTAATCCGGAATGCCGGGGGTCGTGCCAGTGACGATGCAATCCGCTCGCTGGTCATCTCTTATAAACTGTTGGGCACGCGCGAATGGTTTGTCATTCATCATACCAACTGCGGCATGGAACTTTTTACCGACGATATCATGCGCGACCTGTTAGGCAGCAGCTTAACAACGGCATCCCTGGATGATAAGGGTTTGTGGTATGACACCGGGGCAGGGCCGGGCTCACACGAAGCCAAACATATCAGTTGGCTGACCATTAAAGACCAGGAAGAAAGTGTTCTGGAAGATGTTCTTCGTATAAAAAGCCATCCACTGGTTCCTTCTAACATTCCGGTCTACGGTTATATCTACGACTGTGGTTCAGGCAGATTAATCGAAGTCCCTGCGGCCTCAGAAGCGGGTAAAGCAAGCTAAAAAATTGCCTGATTAGCAAAATGCTTCAGCTAATGTAAAAGGTTCGTCGTTCTGGCATGGATTGCCGGAACCCAGCCGTCAGGGAAGAAATGCTCAACCACTTATCCGAAAAAGATAAACGTTTGTATGCTGGCGTTGAAGCTTGAAAATTTCCATAAGCCGGCATTGCTATATTGCATAGCTTTTAGGGCGCTTGAAAAAAAACAATTCCCCGCGCGTTAGAAGAAAACAAACACCATATAACAGAGGCTGCTAAACACGCTGCATATCCTTCTGATCGATTCATTCTCGCCTGAAAAGCTCGATTTGAATAATTAAGGTTTATATTTTTCGATGGCTTCAAGCTTGACTAACGCATCTTTTATTGCGGCTTCAATCGCTGGTTCCAGCTCGTTATTTTTATACACTTTTTCAACCAGCCCTTCTGTAACCAGTGCATCTTTTATCCAGCGTTTGGTAAAACGATAGTTACTATATGAAGTAGACACTTCTCCAGTTTTCGGATCTCGTAAACCCTTTTTAGCCGTATTCCGGGCGGCTATTGTTGGCGTATTTTTTTTAATGGTTGCCGGTTTAATGATTGCCTGCGGTATTTGTTGGGCAGCGGTCTCGGGCATTGGTTGAATTGTCGCTACGTTGGGCACTTCGGGTTTTGACTTTGTTACTGTGGTATTAGGCGTTTCTTTTTGCTCATTTACAGTTATATAAATAACATAAGCAACAAAAATAATGGTTAATATAAAAAATGCTTCAGTCATAATAACTCTCCAACTATTTAATGTAATTTTTATTATCGCCCTAAAAAGTGGGCGCGGCCGTCAGCTCAAACAACTAAATCGCTAGTAGCCGAATATACCAGAAGCTAATGATCTAGTTAAGCTTTTAATCCGAATGAATGCTTAACTTACGCTCAACTCATAAGTGCAATCGATAATTATCGGACTTGGAGAAGGTTGGCGGATATAGTTTCCGACTTTTATCAATCCGGCCAAAGACGAGGAAGCGCATGAGAAACTATAAACAACTAAGCCAATCACAAAGATACCAGATTGAGATATTAATGAAAGCAGGAAACAACAAGTAAGAGATAGCTGATTTGCCGGGCGTATCGAAATCGTCAATTTCTGGAGAATTGACGCGGAATTACGGCAAGAAAGATCAGCGTCCGAAACAGGCGCAAAGCAAAGCGGATAAGCGTAAAAAAAGCTTCAAAAGCCCTGAAGATGGCGCCAGCTCTGATTCTTCTGATTGAAGCAGGACTCCTGCTCAAGTATCAGGAAAGTTAGAAGATGAATTAGGCATGTGACCCGCCATGAACGTATCTATCAACCTATCGGGACAGACAAGCGTCATGGAGGCACTTTGTTTATGCATTTGCGGCGAACCACAATAAGCGTAAAAAGAATGGAAATGGAACGAGGCAAACGTAGCCTTTGCTAATTATTAATGTGCAGGACTTCGACTGTACTCCAGATAGATTCGATAAAGTCAGGTACCATTTCAGGCATGCCGTCCAGTATCCATTGAACCAAAACTTTAGCGATATTGGGGTAAGTGATATGCATGGCACGGTTATCATGCAACCAGTGCTCAATAACCGTAGGATCCAAATCAATCATGGTATGGCCATAACCCAGCTGTTTTAATGCGGCGGCATTGGAGATTTGTTCCATTTGCGCATGCAACGGCTTGGCCAGAATTTTTTTACCCAATTGCAAAGCTTCACTGGCCAACTCAAATCCTGCATTGCTGATAATCCCGACGCAATCATATAAATCTTTCTGAAATCCAGCGCGTGACAACGGATTGCAAGTGATATGGCCAAATGTTGATGCAATCATTTCTGGTGCATAGATATGAAACTCAAAATTTTCAAATGGTGATAAAAGTTTGATGACTTCCTTTTGATCCTCAAAAGGGAGATACACAATGATTTTATTTTTTATGATATTTTTTGGTGTTTCGGGCGTATCAATTATAGGCGGCAAGATAGGTTGGCCAAAATGATGCCAGTGTAATCCGACCCCTCTGTCCGCGGGGGCAAAATATTTCATGACTTGACTGGCGATGGGATCGGACCCGGCTCTGGGAATATTATGGTTAAACGCATATTGATGGCCAATGCCTAAAACAGGTATTTTCCGGTTTTTTGCAGCCCACGCTGTAACGGGTTCAAAATCACTGATGACCAGATCATATCCGCTTAAATCCAATGATTTTACATCTTTGAAAAAGGTAATGGGCTTTGCTTCTCGTGCTGTTCTCAGATAATTAACCTGTCCTTTATCGGTATTAAAGGTTAAACCGGTACGCAACTGGTAGCCATTAAAAATATCCATATCAAAATATTTATCCGCCGGGCGGCCAGTAAATTGAAAAGTAACTTCAATCCCTGCAGCATAGAGTTCATTTGCCATGACTCTTGCACGCGTGATATGGCCGTTACCGGTCCCCTGTACGCCATAAAATATTCTCATATTTGTCCTAAACTAAAAAGTGCTACGCTGATACCGAGAAGAACACCGACCAAAATATCAGTCGGAAAATGAACGCCCAGTACAACACGGGAGAAGCCGACCAGTGCGGCCCAACAATAAAGATAAATTGTTACCGGGGGAAAATAATAACTAAGTAACGTCGCCATCATAAAAGCGGCCGAGGTATGTCCGGATGGAAAGCTGAATTGATCTGACGGGGTAATAATGCTGCGAAAATTTTTTAACGCTACCTCGGGTCGATTACGTTTAAGGCAATTTTTTAGTAGAAAATACACCGGCCTTTCTATTAAAAACGCCAGGAGAACAGCTTTTAGACAGGGGTTTTCAAAGCCTTCAAGCCAGTATAGAGTTCCTGCGACTATCAAATACAATTGGCCATCAGCCGTTTTTGATAAATAGCGGCTGGCCTTGGTTAATGCGCTGTGCATTCGGGTATTAATCAACCAGGTGAACATGAAAACGTCGTATTTTTGGATGGAATAGAGCAGTTTCATTTTTTTATCCTCTTACTTTTGAAAGAGTGGTTCCGCAAAAATCGACCGCGAGCATTTGCAGAAATGAAAATCATGGATTTCCGGTTAGTTTTTTATTACTTGCCTACCTCAGTCACTGTAAAGTTCTTTTGTTACAACAATATGAAAATTTTGTTTAAAATTCCGTGACAATGCTGTTTTATTGCCAAGACCGGATAATTTGGCTGATATGGCAGGGCTGCGCTTGCCATGAAAAAATCACATGCCTTAGGGATTCTTGGCTGCCTGATTCTACTTTTTCAGATTGCATGATCGCAATTTTCCTAGATCGCCATTCCGTCATGGTTACACATCAGGCTATCATGCCAGATGCACTTCGGATTAATGCAAATCTGTTCCAGACAGATTTGCGCCGGCCCTGTCAGAGCGCGAAGCGAATCCAGGCTCCCTGGATGGATTTGAGCTTGAGCATAATCTTACAACGTTTAACCAAGCCGTTCTGAAACAACTTTGTTTATAGTTTTCTAATTTTCTGCACTGCTTTGAAACTTAACAATCAGGAAAACAGCACATCACACTTTAAAAAGGAGTGATGTGCTTTCACAGTGATAGCAAAAAATATAAACTTATGTGTTAAAATGCAACATCTGTTGTAAAATGGCACATGCCTATGTTGAGCCTCTTGACCGCAAACCCCGGTTGGAGTGCGCATTAAGTTGTCCAGAACCAGGGTATCAAAAGATTCCCTAGGGATTTTTTACCAGGATGTTAATATACCAACCTGGCGAATTACAGAAAGGTGACGCTTGGCAGGGCAACAAAACAGGCCTGACCACTTCGGAAAGAAAGGGTGCAGACTAAGTCAGACTGTTTTTTGTCTTAATATGAGGGCTTATTCGCAGCTTGTTCAAAGGGCTCACGGATTGAATATGACTATCAATTATTTTTTTAAGGTGAATTGTGGCTAAACCAACAAACACGTTATCCAAAAAAATTGCGATGGGCTCACTGCTCCTGGTTGTGCTTGGTTGCAGTTTTTTAATTTACTCCACGCCGCTAAAAGAAGTTCTGAACCAAAGCCAGCAAATTAAATTGTGGCTGGCCGAGACTGGTTATGCTGCGCCTGCGGTATTTACCGTGGTAGCTGCATTGCTTACAGTTATTGGCATGCCCAGGCTCTTGTTATGTTCGTTGGCGGGCGTGGTATTTGGTTTTACCTGGGGTTTTGTTTTGAGTCACTTTGCGACAGTGCTCGGTGCCTATGGGACTTTTATTTTTGCGCGCTGGAGTGGCCGTGAATTTGTCCAGCAAAAATTCCCAAAGATTATCGCTTTATCCCAGTCCACGCAAGCACGGGGATGGCGTTCTGTTTTGTTTATGCGGCAATTGCCAATTAGCGGACTTTATAACGACATTCTGCTGGGAATGAGCACAGTCAGCCATTGCGACTTTTGGATTGGCACGTTATTAGGTTTTCTTCCTCTTGGCGTAACTGCAACCTTGGTCGGCGCAGGCGCCATCCAGGCCGATATCTCACATCTTGCGCAATATCTTGGCATCGCTGCAGTCGCTTTCTTTTTATTGACCCTGTCATTAAAGTGGATTCTGACTCAAAGACAACGGAAAAGCCTGAGTTTAAGCTAGGATCACCGCGCTACAGGGTATATTTTGGTTTAATCTCAGCTTCTTCAGATACCCACTCCAGCCATTCGCCAAGCACGCACAGCGTCCAAATTGACCGGGCATGGTCAGCCTTGCGCTGCGTATGTTCATGCAATAGCTCTACTGCAACGTGCCGGTCAACGCCGACGCTATCCATCAAGGGCGATGATAATTTCGACTTAGCCCATTCATATAGCGGCTCGCGCAACCAACTGCTCAACGGCACAGACAAGCCCCGTTTTTTTCGGTGTACAATATCCGTGGGCAGGTAACGCAGGGCATATTGCTTCAAAAAAACTTTGGTTTGCAACCGGTGAGTACGCTCTTTGTCCGGCAAAGAGGCCGCGAATTCCATGACTTCCTGATCAAGAAAAGGCGCACGCAGTTCCAGTGCTGATTTCATGCTGGCGCGGTCTGCCTTAGTCAATAAACCTTCCGCCAGAGACGTTTCCAGATCATGCTGTTGAAGTCGATCCAGCATTTCTGCTGATGGATAGCCAGGTCTCGTAATCAAGGGAGGCGTTACCCCAAGGCGCTTCAAAATCACCGGTGAGATGCAGGAAGTCCAAAGTATGTGGCGACCAAGATAATCCAGCTCGTCGCCCTGAATAAAGCGTTTAAGCAAAAAAGGAATGGTCACTTTCTTATCGCTCGCGGGCCAGCTTTCTACCGCGCGTCGAATCAGCGCTCTGACTGGATCGGGAAGCTGCGCATAATACCCGGCAAGCCCTGCGCCAAAATAGGTCGGATAGCCGCCGAAAAGCTCATCCGCGCCTTCGCCCACCAATGCTACGCGAACATCTTGCGCGGCGCGCCTGGCCAAAAGGGCGCTAGGCACCCAGGCGGGGTCGGCCAACGGTTCGCCAACCTGCCGAACGAGCTTGGCGATGGTTGGCGGAAAGTCTTCGGGCCGCACCCAAACCGGAACAAACTCGACACCCAGAGTGTTTGCCACCTGCTCGGCATAATGCCCTTCGTCATAAGAGGCTTCGCTAAAGCGAAGACTGTAGGCTTTTAGGGTTTTCTCCGGGCGGATGGAGCGGGTGACCGCCGTAATTAAAGATGAATCGAGTCCACCGCTTAAAAATAAACCAAAATCGACGTCAACTTCGCTTTGTTTGCGCACGGATTCCCGAAAAATTGTGTCGAACGCATCCAAAGAGCCGGTCTGTTTGGCCGTCTGCGCTGGATTCCAGCGCCAGTAACAGCTGCGTTGAATACCAGTGGCCTTTATCGTTACTATTTCTCCCGGCGACACTTTTTGAATGTCCTTGAAGGGGGTTTCAGGCGCGACAAAAAAACCGGATTGCAAATAACCGTGGACGGCATTTTCGTTGACCTTATAGTTATGTGAACCCGGCGATATTATTGCCGCTATCAGCGAGGCAAACGCCACGACGCCGTCGGTGAGCGAGTAGAACAGCGGGCGCTCGCCAGCCCGGTCGCGAGCAAGTAATAATTTTTTCTCGCGCGGATCCCAAATCGCGATGGCAAAAGCCCCTTTCAGCCGCTCCACAAAAGCGTCGCCCAATTCCAGATATAGAGCGGGAATGACCGCGACGTCGGTGCTCTGCGCAACAGTCCGCCCGCGACTAAGCAACCACTCGCGTAGCTCAAGATGATTATCAATTTCGCCATTGCAAGCCATCATGACGCCACTGTGATGGTCAACAATCGGTTGCTTGCCGTCGCTTAACCCTCGAATAGCTAACCGGGTCATCCCGAAAGTGGCCGAATGATCGCCGTCAATGCCGGTGTCATCAGGGCCTCGATGCATCAATGCATCAATCATTATGTTGACCTGTTGTATGGAATTACCTTCTCCCAACCCTTCGAGCAACACTAAACCACAGATTCCGCACATATCAGTTCCCTGTTGGCGCGGGCAGTAAAACCGCCAAATAATTGGATCCCAGATCCGTTATGTCAACGCCGCGCTCCACTGCGATTGACTTAAGCACCGTCAAAAGGCTTTTGTCAGCAATCAGATAGACTGGGTGGGTGCGCGTGGCTAGCCAATCATGCCATTGCCCTATTGGTACGATTCCCTCAGGCCAAGGCTTGCCGGAATGCAGTGAAAAAATGACATAATTACTGGTCAGTTCATCACCGGCAGTGCTTAAGACCGTCACCAGCCGCTTGAGATAAAACGGCAGGCCATTGGGCAGGCATAACATGCAGACCAGTTCAGTTGCCGGGGGTAATGTTGCCGGGATGTTTTCTGCCAGATTACGCGAGGAGCGGGTCTGTGCGTAGATAGACAAAACGTCAAAATTGACGGTCAATAACAGCACGGGAAAACTCATGAAGGCGGCCAATATCAGCCGCGAGTTCCGGGCCCATAGGGCGCTTATCGAAAGAATGGCAACGATGCCAAAAGAAAGCGCCAAAGGCAAGAACGCCGGCATAAAAAGCTTAAGGGACTCATGCCTGGACGTTAGCATGTTTTTGAGCAATTCAGGATTAAAAGCGATGGCTCCCAACACTAAAGCTGCAATTACACTTAACAGCAGCAAGGGGATTGTCCCATGCCTTAAAATACGTGCGGCTCGCCCGTTATCGTTGTTGAGCGCCGCGGCAAAAACACGCGCGGTCAAGATGCCAAGCGCCATCACCGCAGTGAGAATGTAGCCGGGCAATTTCGACTGTGACACCGAAAAAAACAAGACGACGACAACGGCCCAGACGACAAACAGGCGATCAGCGCGAGACCAGCGTTTTCTTTGCTGCCAGGCGGCAATAATGGATTCCGGCAGCAGGAAACTCCAGGCAAAAAAAGTGGCTGCAATAATGGGCGCGTAGTAATAAAAAGGTGCCGTGCGGTGGAATTCGGTGGTAGAAAAGCGGGCGATAGATTCCCTCATAATGCCATAATAAGGAAAGTCGGGGCGAAGCAGGGATAGCCCCACAAACCAAGGCAAAACAACGGCCAGAAAAACAGCCCAATTACGCAGGGCAAAAGCACGCTTCATCGCGCCCAGCCTGCCTTCAAATCCATTAAAAACGGCAATCACCAGCGTGGGAATAATAAACCCCACGGGGCCTTTAACCAGCGTGGCAAAGCCTGCCAATAAGGCGCCCAACATGTACCACCGTATCTGTTGCTTTCCCTCACACTCCTCTGCCAGAAAACAGGCAAAAATAGTGGAGCTCACAAAAAAGGCGAGGGTCATGTCGAAAATGACAATTCGCGAAAACGCGATATAAAGCGGCGTTGTGGCCACGATGAGCACGGCAAGAATTGCCGTGCGCTGGTCGTACATTTTTCGACAAAACAGGAACACTGCCACGAGCAGTGAAAAGCCAAAAAAAGCGGAAGAAAGCCTCGCGACGCCTTCCGACTCACCGAACATCGAAAAAGACAGCGCTACCGTCTTGAAATAAAAGGCGGGCTTGTCAAGATAGACAAGTCCATCATACGTGGGTACCAGCCATGAGTGGGACTGGCTCATTTCCCTTGCCACTTCAGCGTTGCGGCCTTCATCCGGCGAGATTAGCGCCAGTCCCCCCAGACGACCGAACAACATGTAAGCACAGAAAATGAAGGAAAAAACCAGAATCCAGCGATTTGTCTTGAGAGAGGATATTGTGTCGCCAGCGGCAATGGTGCTTACTTGGGGGGAGGGTAAAGTCATTATTTAATTAATTCTATGTAGGGAGGTTACATTTCTCTGGCCTAAAGCACGGAGCTTCTGCCTCCACAAAGACAATGCTCGACATGAATGCTCGAATCTTATAGCCGTCCAGAAGCAGTACCGGCATTACAAATTTAAGTGATATGATTCTAAAGGATGCTTGCAACAAAGTCAAAGCGGCCGTCCACAGAACGCGCCGGACAAAGGGAAGGGACTTTCTGACAGCAAGCTAGATCAAGAACGATGACAAAGGGTGCCGATTTTTCTTTATAGGCGGGGCCAAACCATTTCACCTTAATAATCGTAAATTATTACGAATCGTCGACCTTATCAGCCAGCGCGATCAATTGTTTAATCAACGCGTCCAGTTGCCCGGTAGTTTCTGCGCGTACCGTAGCGTGAGCGACTTTGCGGCCTTTACGGGGCGCTTTGTCATACAGATGCAAATGTGCGTGCGGAATTGCCAATAGTTCTTCGGTTGCGGGCAGGCCGCCAATAAAATTGACCATCGCCGATTTGCCAACGGCGGTAGTCGCGCCTAAAGGCAAATCCAGAATGGCCCGCAAATGATTTTCAAACTGACTGGTTTCAGCGCCTTCAATTGTCCAATGGCCGGAATTATGGACACGCGGCGCGAACTCGTTGGCAATCAATTTTCCGTCTATTTCGAACAGTTCCAACGCCAACACGCCAACGTAATCGAGCGCTTCCATTAAGCGCAATATATAAGCTTCGGCCTGCTGCTGCATGGGATCATTATCACAGCTTTCCGAAACGCGCAGAATCCCGCCACGATGCAAATTCTGGGAGAGCGGATAGAAAACGGTAGCGCCTGAAACATTACGCGCGGCAATGATGGACACTTCCCTATCAAACGGGACAAAGGCTTCGACGACTCCCTGCACGCCAGCCAGTTGCTCCCAGGCAGGCTTTAAATCATCAACCGATTTTAACAAAGACTGGCCTTTACCGTCATAGCCCATTGTGCAGCTTTTTAAAATGGCCGGCCAGCCGATAATTGACATTGCCTGTTCCAAGCCTTCAAAACTAGCCACCGCTGCATAAGGCGAAACAGGAATATCCAGGCCGTGAAAAAATGCTTTTTCGATTAACCGATCCTGTGCGACTGCCAAAGCTTTAGGGGCAGGATGTACCTGGGTATGCGAGGCAAGAAATTCAGCCACACCGGCGGGCACATTTTCGAACTCGTAAGTGACCACATCAGCCCGTTCCGCAAGCTGAGCGAGCAAACGCGGATCGTCATAATCGCCGTGTAAATGCGCGCCCAAACTGTTTGCACAGGCATCCGCTGAGGGATCAAGAAAAATAAAATCTACGCCTAAAGGGTAGCCCGCCAAAGCGATCATTCTGGCAAGCTGCCCTGCGCCAAGCACACCGACTATCATAAAATTTCCTCGCGCGGATCAGAGTGGGCGAGCACTGCTTCGGTCTGCTCGCTCCTAAATATATTTAATACGCCCCGATAGTGAGTATGTTTATTACTAATAATAGCTGCTGCGAGTAATGCCGCGTTAATTGCACCCGCTTTTCCAATAGCCATTGTGCCGACCGGAATGCCCGCCGGCATTTGCACGATGGACAATAAGGAATCCATGCCGTTTAGGGCCTTGGATTGCACCGGAACGCCCAAAACCGGAACCGCTGTTTTGGCAGCCGTCATGCCCGGCAAATGCGCCGCGCCACCCGCGCCCGCGATGATGACTTCCAGGCCTTTAGACTCCGCCATTTCGGCGTAATGGAACAGTTTGTCAGGGGTTCTGTGTGCCGAAACGACTTCAACTTCATGAGGAATGCCCAGACGTTCCAGTGTTTCAGCCGCAAAGCGCATAGTTTCCCAGTCAGAGGCCGAACCCATGATGATGCCAACCAGTGCCGTCATGCATTACTCCTTAATAATATCGGTGCAATCTTGAAAATTTAAAAGGCGCGTAGTATCGCATAAATGACGTTTTTATGTTTTTTCTATGGAGAATATCAACTTCTTGCTAATACTAAGAGCCTGTCCAAATATAACTGTAACAACTTTCAGGTTGACGGGAGGATGGTGTAATTCCATTCGCCATGGAAGTTGGCTTTTTGGATGTTGATTTTTTCGAGTTCCTCATCGGTCACTCTAAG
>JAQTPT010000077.1 GCA_028712795.1 Methylococcales bacterium | reverse complement strand
AATCCAGGCAGTCCACCTTAACCCAGACAAGGGCTAAAAAAAAGATGATACCAAGTAGGTGATTATTCAGAGCACAAACCAGAGTGAGATTTAACCGTCGAGGCGACAACTACATTGACAATTTCCGCTCACGTTTTGGACTCTCTACTAGCACAAATACGGTGCATACGGAAGCATTTTAAACCGTTTGGTTGTCCAGTTTTACCACATTAATAATTATTAGACAGTTTGTAATGCAGGAAAGAGAAGTATTGCAATCGCCAAATCACTTTACATAGTTAGCAAGAATTAATTCCAGCGTTTAAAGCTGACATATCATGAATTTTATTTTGTGAGTTGCGAACCATACAGGATTGATTTTCGAATGCTATTTACACAATAACCTATTGATAGTTTTATGAAATCATAGATAAAGCTAAAGGTTCATAACTAAGTTGTTATTCTAAAAAGACATCAAAAATGTACGAGAACATAGCAAAATGAATATATTGCAGGTGAACTAGTTCTTGCACACTAACCCCCATAACCGAAAAATATGGGCATCAGAACGACTCTGATTTAACCATCTTTTAAACCCTAAAATCACATTTTGACATAACAGGCATGAATAATGCTTTATTTATATTGAGAATTGTTCTCCTAGAGTGTTGTCTCTTGATAAATGTGCTTTATTATTTTTTTAGGATTAGTGCCTTTTATTAAGACTAAATAGTAACCAAGTCTGTGGCATTTATTTATATAAGAAGGTATACACTTTTAGCAGATCTGACGTTGACGCTTATGAACAATATAGGTGTTAAAAACAATTCTCAGGTTTTACTTAGCTAAATAATATTTTTTGTAGAGGTCTACTATGTTACAAATACTACTAACTACTTTTATTTTACCTTCCCTAGTGACTTATATCTTAATAAAACTATTAAGAATAAAACTATTGTGGGATGAGCATGATATAAGTAAATGCCCTGATGATGATGTTATTATTATGACCCTAATATATCCATTAGGAGTTGCTTACATATTTGTTCACTGTTTAGCCAAGTTACATTTTATCATTCGTAGCAGTATTGAATACTTGGCGGGAGCCATTATTAATGAATTGAAACATATTTCGAGGAGCCGCTATTTTTACGAAAGCTTTTATGGATATCCCTACCCAACAAGAAATATGCAACATAGTTACGCAATGACTCAACGCGATTTCGGTAAGCCTGTATTTTCACTACGCAAAAATACGCTTCGTGAAAAAACATGCACAATTGCTGCTATAGACTACTCGACTCCTAGTTCGCAGCGTAGGATTTTTAAAAGAAACAGGACAATATATCGATAGGGTAGATTGAGTATGCGCTTTTTAAGGTATCTTTGCTCGGACAGTCTTAATGAGCAGTTCAGTTAAAGCCTCAGTTCCTCTCTGTGCTGGGGCTTTTCTGTTTTTTACTCTCTTACCAAGAGTTGACGCACGAAAAGAAATATAAAATGTTGGCGCCGATTGAAAATTGACCAGGGGATTTAGCGGTGCTGCGTAATACACAGCATCAGATTAATCGCCCAAACTAAGATGGTTTTGAACGGGTGTGATTAAAAGTGCGGGGATTTCATAACCATATTATGCAGCCATAGCGATGTTCCGATTTTGCCAGTATTTTTCCCAGTCATCATTCACCCTGACGAAGCGTAGCTTCAACATCGGTTCCACATTAGCCGGTTTCCACCAAGCGCCTGGCAACTTCAGTCGTTTCTGAATGACATAACTGCGCGCACTTTCAATCTCGACTGAGTCAATAGGCAAGCCTTTTCTATCGCGCCTTGGTAAATCTGTAAGGCGGATTCGCGTTAGCAATCCGCCACGTATGGAATCTTTAATCTGACCTTGTAACTTTTAAAGTGGTTTTTTTATCGGTTGATTGTTTACAGTGGTGTGGGTAGATTCTCGGTTTGCTGTTGTGAAACCGTCCTACAACTAACACAGTCTTTTGGATATAAAACAATGCACCAATGACAAAACTACATCTCAGTTTTTACCAGCAATCAGTTTCAACAACGCCAACAAACCAATCGCTTTAACGCCCTCAGCGATGGAATAGGTTTCCGCTCCCGGATAAATCAAAAAGCTCGCGGCCGGCTGAATGTCATCCTGGGCAAAGTAAAAACCTTTTTGCAGGCTGGGCGATAAGCTGCGTTTTATTTCAATCGCCCACGTAGTTTGATCGGGAAAAGTCAGCAACAGATCGCATTCCGCACCGGCGCTGCTTCGATAAAAGCTGGCTTCACTGTGCGGCGGGGCAACGGACAGGCAGTTCTCAATCACAAAACCTTCCCAGCTTCGACCGCAAACGGGATGCCCGAGCAACGCTTCCTTATCGCCGATTCCCAACAGCGCATGGGCAATGCCGCTGTCCCTGACGTAGGTTTTCGGCGCTTTGACCAATCGCTTGCCGTTGTTGCTGTGCCAGGGTTTAAGACGGCGCACCAATAACAAATCGACCAGCAAATCCAGATAACGGGCCACGGTTTTACCATCTACGCCCAGGGATGCCGCGAGTTTGGAGGCGTTTAACAACTCGCCCTGATTGTGCGCCAGCATGCTCCAGAAGCGGCGCAAGATTTCCGCCGGAATGCGCGAGCCTAACTGCGGGATGTCGCGCTCCAGGTAGGTGCGGATAAAATCCAGCCGCCATTTCTGGCTGACAGTTTCGGTGCTTGCCAATACGCTGTCGGGAAAGCCGCCTCGCAGCCACAGGGATTCGGTTTGCCCGGCGGCTAGTTCCAGGGCATCGAAAGGCGTCAGCTCCAGATATGAAATCCGGCCTGCAAGGGTTTCACTGTTTTGTTGCAGGAGTTCAATGGAGGCCGATCCCAACAGCAAAAATCGACCGGTGCGCAGGCCCTGTCGCCTTCCCTGATCGATCAGTCCGCGTAAATTTTGAAACAAACTTGGCGCTCGTTGCACTTCGTCGAGGATCACCAGCTTGTCCTGGTGTTCTGCCAGATACAGTTCGGCATTGCCCAACTTGGCTTGGCCGGCAGTCGATTCCAAATCAAGATAGATGGCTGGGCGCCGGTCGGCAATATCCTGCGCAAGCGTGGTTTTACCAGCTTGTCTGGGTCCCAGTAAGGCGACAACCGGGTAATTATCCAGCAGGTATTCAAGCGTGGGTTGTAGTCTGCGAGTTATCATCCTTGCAATTATGGAGTTTTATTCCATAATTGCAAGGATAAATATCGCAGGAAGGAGCAGGACAAACCGTTCTTTTGGTTAATTTACTCCACCATCTCGCCCAAAACACACAATTCACCGGCCGCCGTTAATCTCGTTATAATAATCTGATTCTCAACCGATTCTTCATTCTTTATCACGCAACCCACTTTAAGGTAATTGGGGGTGTAGCCAAATACCCGCTGTTTTCCGCTTTCAAGCGGTTCGTGGTAACCTTCCCACAATACCGGAAACTCTTTGCCGATATTTTCCTGACAAAACCCTAGCTTCATGTCATTAGCCAATTTATGCAACTGCTGGCTGCGCTGTTTTTTAATCTCATTGGCAACCTGATCCGGCAAGGTGGCGGCTTTTGTCCCTTCGCGGCTGGAATAAGTGAAAATATGGATATGGCCAAACCCCGTTTGTTTGATAAAGTTAAAACTGTCTTGCCATTCCTGCTCGGTTTCGCCGGGGAAGCCGACAATAATATCGGTAGTAATATTAAAGTGGGGGATTTGTGCCCGCAATTGGCTGACGATAGCGGCAAATTCTTCCGTTTTACAACGCCGGGCCATTCTGCGTAGCACGGTGTCTGATCCGCTTTGCAGAGGCAAATGCAAATGGGGCATCAGGCGGGGATTTTGGAAAAGCGTAAAAAAATCATCCGGCAATTCCCACGGCTCCAAAGAACCGAGCCTAAGCCTTGGGATGTTTGTTTCGGCCAGGATGGCTTTGATTAAACCGGATAAATTGTTGCCCAGATCACTGCCATAACCACCCAGGTGTACGCCCGTTAAGATAACTTCACTGATGCCTTGCTGATGCAGTGTATTGATTTCAGCTATGACGGCTTGCACAGGGCGGCTTACTTCGCCACCACGCGCTACGGTAACGATGCAAAACGTACAGCGATAACGGCAGCCATCCTGTACCTTTACAAAAGCACGTTGCCGCCCGCGCGTGAATAATGAGATTTCACCCGGCTCTGTGGACATGGCGGGCATAGCGTCCATGTTAAGTTCCGTTAAGGTTTTTTCTACCAACTGATCTTTATCCCGGTTGCTGACTACCAGATCAACGCCCAGCAAAGACGCGGCTTCATCCTGATTTAAGGTAGCGTAGCAACCGCTAACCACCAGTTTGGCTTGCGGATTTTCGCGGTGGATGCGGCGGATGAGTTGGCGGGATTTTCTGGCGGCATCTTGCGTGACCGCGCAGGAGTTAATCACAATCAGCTGCGCGGCTTCGGCCTGCTTGGTAATTGCATGGCCGGATTTTTGAAACGCTTGCGCCCAGGTTTCCAGCTCCGCTTCATTAAGGCGGCAACCGAGTGTTTTAAGGTGAACTTTCATCAATTATCCAAAGAACCAGTAAGCAACAAAAATTGCGGCAATAATGCCAGCAAAGTCGGCTATTATCCCACAGGCTGCGGCATGACGGATACGTTTGATACCCACCGAGCCAAAGTAGATGGCCAGCACGTAAAAGGTGGTTTCAGTGCTGCCCTGTACGATAGACGCCAAGCGCCCGGCAAACGAATCCGCGCCATGTGTTTTCATGGTATCTATCATCATCGCCCTGGCACCGCTGCCACTGAAAGGCTTCATCAAGGCCGTAGGCAGGGCATCGACAAAGCGGTCATCGAGCCCAAAATAATGCACGATAGCCCTTGCCAAATCAGCGAGCAAATCCAGAGCGCCACTGGCCCTGAACACCCCAATGGCCACCAGCATAGCGACCAGGTAAGGAATGATGAGTACGGCGGTTTGGAAGCCTTCCTTAGCGCCTTCTATGAAGGCATCATAGGCGTTGATGCCCTTGTAAATAGCACCAAAAATAAAGCTGATGACTAATGAGAACAGAATGAAGTTGCTGATGATGGCGGATTGTTGAAGCATTTGCTGCTGCGGCAAACTGGAAAAATAGAGCAGCAAACCGCCGACAATCAGGGTAAAGCCACCCAGATAAGCCATGACGACCTTATCCAGCAGATTTATTTTCTGCACAGCAGCAACGGCAAGCAAACCGCCAACCGTTGACATATAGGTAGCGATTAAAATCGGAATAAACACGTCAGTAGGATTTGCCGCGCCGAGTTGGGCGCGATAAGTAAAAATCGTTATCGGAAATAGCGTAACGCCTGACGTATTGATAACCAGAAACAGAATTTGCGCATCGCTTGCAGTATCGGGATCAGGGTTAAGCGTTTGCAGTTCCTTCATAGCCTTAATGCCCAAAGGCGTTGCCGCATTGTCCAGCCCCAGGGCATTGGCGGAAATATTCATCACAATGGCCCCCAGCGCGGGGTGCCCTTTAGGCACATCGGGCATTAAGCGGCTAAATAAGGGCATGAGGCTTTGCGTTAATAACAGAATGAACCCGCTCTTCTCGCCAATCCTCATAATCCCCAGCCACAAGGCCAGTACGCCGGTTAAGCCTAGCGAAATTTCAAAGGCGGATTTTGCCAAGCTGAACATGGCTTCCATAATTTGCGCAAAAACCTGCTGGTCACCCAGAAAAACCAGTTTAAACAATGCGGTAAAAAATGCGGCGAGGAAGAAGCTAATCCAGATGATATTTAGCACAATAGAAATAAGTGTAAGTAATGGTTGGTCTATTCTATTGCCTGGAAGAGGAGCTTGTCTTGTTTTTGAGGAAAAAGCTGGGTAAGACAAGGTGAATTGTTATCCTTAACTTTTAGGCGGTTAACAAATGTGCCCGGGCGGCGGGTGGATTAGCAAGTTACCAAAAGGCCATTTATCACTGGTTCGCCAAGAAGGATGCAAAACCCGGTATTTTTTTCATGACCATGGCGTAGAATGAGAAATCTTTTATTTTGAATTTTTGTTAAAATACTGCCGGCATTTTATTAGTAAAACGACAGCATAAACTTAAATCTCCATGCTTGTCCTATTAAATAATAGATCTATTTATTTTTCAGCGGCCTTATGCAGGTGATGGTGTGGTAAAAGTTAAAGCTCTATTTTTTACCGGTATCTTATTATCAGGACTCTTTTCAGAATGCCTTGCATCATCTCTAGCGATAAAGTGGTCAATGGTTACTCAACCAGCAAGATCAGTCGGTAATGCCCAGAGCATTGGAACTTATAATGCAGGCTGTATTCGCGGTGCGGTTTCGGTGCCGGTTAATGGCATCGGTTATCAAATGATGCGGTTGTCAAGAAAGCGATCTTTTGGTCATCCAGACTTAAAGCAGTTTATCGAAGAATTGGGACAAACCACCGCCAATCAGAATTTGGGGACGCTGCTTATTGGCGATCTAGGGCAGCCGCGCGGTGGCCCGACTTTAAGCGGGCATCGAAGCCATCAATCCGGGCTTGATGTTGATATCTGGTTTTTGCTGTCCAAACAGGCCGCAAGCCGCACCCTGGCATTTAATGAACGCGAAACCTGGGTTGCGCCTTCAGTCCTTGCAGCAAATTCCGATGCGATAGATTACAGGCAGTGGTCGCTAGCCAATGTAAAAGTTCTTGAAGCAGCGGCACGGATGCCTGAAGTCGACCGGATTTTTGTTAATCCCAGCGTGAAACGTGAGCTATGCACCCGTAGTATGCCCCATGATTGGTTGAAAAAAATTCGTCCCTGGTGGAAGCATGACGATCATTTTCACGTTCGGCTCAAGTGCCCGAAAGACAATAAATACTGTCAAGGGCAAGAACCCCTGCCACCTGGCGATGGTTGCGATGCGGGGCTAGCCTGGTGGTTTACGGAAGAAGCCAAACACCCAATCCCCCCCAAAATACCACCTAAGCCGCTGGTTTTACCGCCATTGTGCGATAGCGTATTACAAGAGTAACCGAGCTGATATTATTATTGTTTATGTAACTGACACTCTGGTTACTGCGTCCCGGCGTAAAAATCAGCCACTCGAGAAGCTTTATCTCCCGCAAACTCAAGGCAAGGATGAATGGCTTCATCACGCTCTCAAATCGGAAGTGTTGGCGCATGAAAGCTTTGCCGATAAAACTGCCTAACAACCACACAACACCGTTTCAATATCTGGCGCGAAGTTTCAACTATCCTTCCCAATCTATCGAATTGCGACTGCATATTAGCCGCTATTAGCACAGTACACGGCTTTTTCAGCGTTATCGAGACAGTCTTCCCGATGACCCTGTGCGCAAGGTTTAGCACAAGGACGAGTTTATCTTTCAGTGCTGCACTTGGAAAGTGTCCAAAGCTTTTCATAGTGATTCCGTGGGCTTGCTCCTGATCATGAAGACGGCTGTTTTGATGTCTATTTTTACCACTATAAGATTGCGTTGATTAGCTTAAATGATCCACAATAATGAACAAAAATCGTTACCCGCGTCTCCGGTCTATACACATACGGAATGACAGGGAGTAAGATGTTTAAGTTAATTCATGAACATTCCTAAGCGCACAGGCTTCAGCCAACAGAAATCCCCCAAAACATGTTAACCCGACTGATTGTTTATTTTGCTTTCTTTCTGAAAACATCACCCCGTTATAGAAAGGCGAAGCAGTTTTTTTATAACTTACTGGAAAATCCAGATAGCCTGATTAAATCGAACTTTGATGTTGTAATGATTTGTTTGGTTTTGTTCAGCGTTTTTTTGCTGATTTACGAAATAGACACTCAATTCACCCCCGTTGAGAGGCTGTTTGAACATGTTTTAATCACCCTGTTTATCATTGAATACCTGCTGCGTGCCTGGCTTTATAATGATGTTCACGAGATTGTGTTGGAGCAGTACGAAAAGGCCGAGTATTTACATCGTCCTTTTCGAATTGGCGAAGTTGCCAGACTTATTTTAGCCAAAAAAATCGAATATATTTTCACACCGTTGGCGGTGATTGACCTGCTGGCCATTTTGCCTAGTTACAGGCCATTAAGCGTGCTGCAGGTATTGCTTATTTTCCGGTTGCTCAAGCTATTCCGGTATTTCAAAAGTGTAAAATTATTCGCCGAAGTCCTGGGAAGCAAGCGCTTTGAGCTTTATAACCTGGCAATTTTTTTGGGGTTTTTGATATTTATCGGCAGCACTGGCATTTATTTATTTGAACACCCCACAAATAGCGGACAGGTCAGTAACTTATTTGATGCGGCTTATTGGTCGATAATAACCGTTTCATCCGTCGGTTATGGCGATATTGCCCCAAAAACAACCGGTGGCCGCCTGGTTGCCATGGCCTTGATTTTGACTGGTTTGGGCGTTTTATCATTTGTCATTTCCATTATTGTTTCGGCATTTAATGACAGAATGCAGGATTTGCGGGAACACAGAACCTATGCTGAACTAAAACGATATTCTGGTTTTGTTATCATTTGCGGTTTTGGCCGTGTTGGGCGGCATATTGCTATGCAGCTTGAAAAGCACCAACAACGGTTTGTCATTATTGACAGCAAAGAAATTAACGCCGGTAAAGCAAGGCGTCATGGCTATCTTGTCATTCATGCTGATGCCAGCAAAAACGAAGTGTTAATCAATGCCGGCATTAAGAACAGGGCGACGGCTGTCTTGTGCACGACTGGCGATGATGTGGTTAATGTCTATATAACCTTGACCAGCCGGCATCTTAATCCGGCTATCCGGATTATTTCCCGGGCAAATAATCAGGATAATGCCAAAAAACTCTATCAGGCCGGGGCCGACAATGTTATCCAGCCTTTTGAAATAGCTGCAATGGTGGTTGCCGAATATATCGGTCAACCTGTGGCTTATGAGGCTATTTTGGGTATTTTTCGTGAAGAAAAGCAGTTTATTATGGAAACATTGTGTGTGCATCAAGGATCGGTCATTGACGGCATGACTATTTACGAGGTTGGCTTTGAACACAGAAAATTAATGCTGGTGGGCGTAATCAGTGCAAATCCGGTGCACCGGAAACATAAGAACAGCTATAAATTGAAAAATGAACATTTCTATTTTAATCCGGAACGCTACTTTGTCTTGCGTGCCGGTGATTTGCTCGTGGTTTTAGGCAGGGAGATCGGGATTGATTATTTTCGGGCCCAGATTGAAAATAGCCGGTTAAAAGCCGGACGTAAACAATGAAGCGCATTGCCGTATTTGGTTACAGTATCATGTCATTAGAAGTAATGAGCCGGTTAAATCAGAGCCAATACAGCTTCGTTTTTATCGGGAAGGATGAGTCCGAGGCCGCCTTGGTTGAAGAGAAAGGTTTTGAAGTCAAAATCATTGATTTCCGTAATGATGATGACCTGAAATCCATTGGCATTGGCGTTGATGTTAATATTATTTTTTGTTTTTATCCGAGAGACTCTGATAATGTATTTTTAACTATTTCAGCGCGTGCAATAGATAAAACGCTTACCATTGTGGCTATTGTTGACGACCCTGAGTCCGCGGAAAAATTATTGGCTGCTGGTGCGGACAAGATCATCGACCCCTATGAAATTTGCGGTAGAAAAACCCATGACATGCTCACTAAGCCTCATATAACTAATATTCTGGATGCCACGGTGTTTGGACGGCATGATTTAAATATCGCGCAAATAGTCATTCCCAAAGGGTCTATTCTGGAAAACACCAGGACTTGTGAATTAAAGCTGGATGAAAAACATAATTTAATTCTCATTGGCGTGGTGGATAAGGACTCGGGTGAAGCGTTGCATTTTGCCATTGATGAAAAAGACTATACCCTGGAAGCAGGTGATGTTTTGGTTGTGTTGGGACCCTCCAGGGAAATCAGATATTTTAAAGAAGAAGTTGAGACGGTTTAGGATTAAAAATAAAACTACCCGAGAATTAACATTTTTGTGGGAATGGCAATATCGGGTTTTTCGGATTCAAAACCGTCCCGCACAGAATTTTTCAAATTGGACGGTAGTCTTGCCTGTTAGTGGTAACATGCAAGATATTTTTTAGTAAGATTGATCCCGGCTTGGGTTGTAGATTTTTATTTAAGAAGTCAATTATGTTTAGAGCGCTAAAGTTTAATTCGAGAATCTGGTTTTTATTGGGCTTTGCAGCATGCATGGGCTTGTTGGGCATGGGCGCTTATTTTCAACTTATAGATGGCCTGGAGCCTTGTCCCTTATGTATATCCCAGCGTCTGGCGATTTTATTGACGGGGTTCGTGTTCTTGATTGCGGGGCTGCATAACCCTGGGCAAAAAGGGGTGACGCGGTATGCAGTTTTGGGCGCAGTTACGGCGTTGTTAGGCGCAGCCATCTCAACCCGGCATGTCTGGATACAACATTTACCGCCCGATGCCGTGCCGGAATGCGGCCCTGGATTGGAATATATGTTTCAAAACTTTCCTTTGTTCGACACCCTTAAATTGATGTTAAGCGGCACGGGCGATTGTGCCAAGGTAGACTGGACATTGCTGGGTTTTAGTATGCCAGCTTGGACATTGGTCGCGTTTTTATTGTTGGCAACATTGAGTTTATTGCAAATCTGGAACTGCAAAAATAAGTGATAGAGGTGCAATATCCTTAACGAATAGTTTTCCTGATTAGGAAGATGTGCAACCGGCGGCAAACTCAGTCATTCCTGTATGGGGCCGACGGAGTCCCAGTTACGGAAATGTAGAGCTATTTTTAGCATTAAGCCGTGCAATGCCTTAGCTGTTACGCCGGTGCTGGTTGGGATTTCTTGCGATTCAGGATAATGTTTAGCTGTGCTTTTAACCGGGATATTTAATGATAAAAATTTTATGGGTAGTATTGCTTGCGCTAAGCTTTTCATCCGCACGGGCGGACGGCGATTTAACCTCTTTGCAGCAGGCAATCTCAGGAAAACAGCGTTCAGCAGAACATAAAGCCCGCGATAAATATCGTCATCCACAGCAGACGCTGGAATTTTTTGATGTTAAAGAAAACATGACGGTAGTTGAAATCTGGCCCGGCGAAGGTTGGTATACTGAAATTCTGGCACCTTATTTAAAAGATAAAGGCAAGCTCTATGCAGCGCATTTTTCACCCGTTGCGAAGGCGCATTATTATAAAAAGGTTTTGGAAGCTTTTGTTAAAAAAATGCACAAGCAGCCCAAAGTATACGATAAAGTTGAGTTAACTGTGTTACAGCCGCCGGAATCATTTCAAATTGCGCCGGATGGTTCTGCTGACAGGGTTTTGACGTTTCGTAATGTCCATAACTGGATGAACAACAATCAGGCTGCAGCGGTATTCAACGCCATGTATAAGGCTTTAAAACCTGGGGGTATTTTAGGTGTTGAAGAGCATAGAAACAGACTATTAAAGCCACAAGATACTAGGGCCGGATCCGGTTATGTCAGCGAGGACTATGTCATAGCGCTGGCAAGAAATGCCGGTTTTGAGTTTTTGGCGAAATCTGAAATTAATGCCAATAGCAAGGATACCAAGGATCATCCCGCAGGCGTCTGGACGTTGCCGCCAGCCTTGACTCTTAAGGATAAAGACCGTGAGAAATACCAGGCCATCGGTGAAAGCGACAGGATGACGATTAAATTTATTAAACCTAAGTAACCCGCAAAAAATAAACTGTCACAGGTCACTGAATAAACTTGATAATCTGCGGATCTGAGGTAACCTGGTTAGAGGACATTTCTTGCGGAATGACGACACGATTCAAATTTTTAATGCACCGTTCAATGGTCGTACCCTATCGTTATACACACAATAAGCCCGGGTACTAGTGACGGGATAAGAAATCCGGCATAGGCGGTATTTTTGTCAACAACTATTTTATAACTGATTGATAATAAAGCAAAATAAATATTTGTCTTAAAATTGTCCAATGTAACAAAAATGTAATAAAAACCGATAGTAAGGCTTCTTGGAAACCAGTTACCCACAGAGTTATCCACAGCTTCTGTGGGTAACTCAAATAGTCTTGATCGTATAATCACTTAGCCAAAAAACATAAAAAATAGTTTAACATTTATGACTAATTTACACCTTGCTGATGAAGGGGTTTTTAGACTCGGTTCGCATGATTATTTAAAAACAGTCACAGGAGATTATTTACACGTACTCATATTCTCATTGTATGTGGCCTTGGAAGCTCCAGCTTAATTTGTAAATGTTTTGAAAAGTAAGGGACGTGGCGCACAAGCCCAGTCCCGCGTAGGCTTCTTAATATTATTTATCTTTAGTTTATATTAAAAATAAGGCCATAAAATGACTGGCAATATACCCTCGAACTTCATCAAATCCTGGCTCAAGCGCGGTGCTATGCTTTTAATAGTGCTTGTGGCCGCATTTTTTTCATTTCGTATCTATGATTCTTTGGGTGGGCCACGTCTGGAGCTTTGGCATACCTTTGTTCCGCATGAGATGGATGATCAAGCGATTGACGGCACGGACTGGGCGGGTTATCTCACAGCCGAAAGCAAGTTGTTTGATGAAGTTAAGACCAACGTCACGCAACATCTTGAAAGCGATCAGAAGAATCCTCTTAACCGTTATTATGAAGCTAGCCTGATCTATCCAGACCGTTTCGAGCATAACTGGAACCATTCCTACATCATGCAGCCGGAGGGCAAACCGGCAGGAGCCGTGGTATTGCTGCACGGATTAACGGATACACCTTATAGTCTCCGCCATGTTGCCGACTTGTACCGGCAACGCGGTTTTGTCGTCATTGCCATCCGTTTGCCTGCACATGGAACGGTGCCCAGCGCATTATCCAAAGTTCATTGGCAAGACTGGCTAGCTGCAACGCGGTTAGCCGTGCGGGAAGCCAAACGTCTCACCACTCCGGAAGCGCCGCTGCATTTGGTTGGTTTTTCCAATGGTGGCGCGTTAGCGATGAAATACACGCTGGACACCCTTGATAACCCTAATCTGGCGAAACCAAAACAGGTGATACTGATTTCACCCATGATCGGCGTCACCAGTTTTGCCCGTTTTGCAGGCATCGCGGGTTTGCCAGCGATCTTCCCGCCGTTTGCCAATGCCGCCTGGTTGAGCGTTACCCCGGAATTTAACCCCTTTAAATACAACTCGTTTCCTGTCAATGGCGCCCGCCAATCTTATCTGCTAACGAGTGTGTTGCAGCAACAGATTTACCACGATGCACAGGATAAAAAACTGGCTGCCCTACCGCCCATTCTGACCTTCCAGTCGGTGGTTGATTTTACTGTCAGTACGCCTGCAATCATCACTGCGCTTTATAATCTGCTACCCGCTAACGGTAGTGAATTGGTACTGTTTGACATTAACCGTAACACCAAGATTGAACAGTTATTTAGACCCTCAACAATCACTGCCATTGACCACCTGTTACCCAGACCGCCACGTCTCTATCAGGCAACGATGATTACCAATGAGGCGGATGGGGTCAAAAATGTGGTTGCGAGATCCCTTAATGCAGGCGCGCGTAATGAGACTGTAGTATCTTTAGGCCTGGATTATCCGCCTGAAATATTCTCTTTATCCCATGTCGCACTGCCTTTTCCGGTAACTGATCCGCTTTATGGGAGTCAACCACAAAACCCGGCCCAATATGGCATCAATCTGGGCGACCTGGCAGTGCGTGGAGAGCGTTCAGTGCTGATTGTCGATTTGGACACCTTGTTACGCGTTTCCTCAAATCCTTTCTTCCCTTATATGCTGCAGCGGATTGACGCTGATATTCCTAAGCGTCCTTCTGAAAAATAGTCCCAGCGGGGTAAGCGGCTTTATCATTTGCCCACTATAGCAACATGGTTTCTGTTCATCGCATTAACTGGCGTTCTTTATTTAATGGCGGAATTAAAGCTTTCATGATAACCTTCGCCGGCGGGCAAGTTGCTCGCAGCCACAATTAAACCATTAATGAATTAAGGACATAGAATATAAGTGCATTAGTCGTCGGTTACAACGATATATATTCAGCCGAGGAAGTCCCCATCAAACAGTGGAAACTACAACTTGATTATCTGGTGGACATGGAAGACGCAGTCGTTGTCGTTAAGGACACCAAAGGAAAGGTCAAATTGCACCAGGCCTGCATCTTACGACTACTGGCGCGTTGAACGGCGGGTATGTGGGGCGCCACTGATTGGCATGCTGTTCCTGAATCCGCTACTGGGCTTTGCCGTGGGCGCATCAGCAGGCGCGGTTTCAGGCAGCCTTACCGATGTTGGTATCTATGACCAGTTCATGAAGGAACCGGCAGCCACTATGACGCCCAATAGTTCGTCACTGTTCGTTCTGCTGAGAATTGAAACATCTGGGCCCGATAAAGTACTTGAGGAGTTAAAGGGAACTGGCGGAACAATCCTCAAAACATCCCTTACCAAGGAGGGGGAAGCCAGACTCCAGGCAGCGTTGGATGGCAATCTAACTTTATAACACGTTGGACTAAGGTAAACTAAACCCCAAAAACAGGAGGCACAAGTTTTGTTGGGGTTCGTAACGTCATTTATCCCAATTCACTCCATACGGGCTATTTGCCCGGTCTCTAGCGCGAATCTGTGTAACGGGTTAAGTGTTATATTTAAATAAAAATGGCATGTGCAATTGTGCGCCTGCCGTTTGATAAATTTGATTTTATTAACGGAGTTGAACATGAAAGATAGTAGCGAACATTCTTCTGATGAACATAATGAACACGCCAGTTGTGACCGGCGTTCAGTATTAAAAACCGCCTTCGGTGTGACGCTGTCAGGGATAGTAGGCGGTGTGGGGCTAGGCGTGCCAACCGTTTCTTATGCGGCGGCTTTAACTAAAGAGCAACGCGATAAGCTGACACCGGATCAGATCATTGCAGGGCTGAAGAAAGGGAATGCCCGTTTTACCACAGGGAAAATGCAAAAGCATGACTATGTGGCTCAGAAAAAATCAAGCGCAGCCGGACAGTTTCCGTCTACTGTTATTTTGAGTTGCATTGATTCCCGTGCGCCTGCCGAGATTATTCTTGATGTCGGCATTGGTGAAACGTTTAATGCGCGGATTGCCGGCAATATCTCCAATAGTGATTTAATCGGAAGCCTGGAGTTTGCCTGTGCGGCGGCTGGCGCAAAAGTTATTCTCGTGATGGGCCATACCGCATGTGGCGCGATTAAAGGCGCTATCGATAATGTTGAACTGGGCAGCCTGACCGGGCTTTTGGATAAAATCAAGCCCGCCATTAGCGCGACCACCTTTACTGGAGAAAGAAGCAGTAAAAATGAAAAATTTGTTGACGCAGTCGCCAAAACGAATGTCCAGCAAACCATCAATGAAATACGCAAAGGCAGTGAAGTGTTAAGCGCTCTGGAAAAAGCAGGGAAACTAAAGATAGTAGGCGCAATGTATCACTTGGATGGCGGCAAGGTTGAATTTGAGTAGCCTGTTGTTTACCCGCGCAAATGGACGTGATTTAAAGCAAACAGCCCATGCCAGGAAACGTGGAATGCGGGAGATTGCACAATTCCTCGTATTCCCGTTTTACTGACTCCCCCAAAAGTTACTTGCTGCTGTGATAACCAAACGGGCTGTCGAATAAAAACATTGATCAAAAAATAAACCGCGAAGGATTGTCCGATTCAAACTTTTACGTCCATCCGTATAAACCCGTCCTTATCTTTACACACACAATATACCCTGACAATAGTGACAGGATAAGAAAGCCGATAGTGGCGGTTTTTTGTCAACAACTATTTGTTAACTCATTGAAAACAAAATAAATATAATTGTTGGCTTAAAATTGTTCAAAGTAACAAAAATGTAATAAAAACCGTCAGTAAGGACTCTTGAAAACCGGTTACTCACAGAGTTATCCACACCTTCTGTGGGTAACTCAAATAGTTCTGGTGGCATACTTACTTATGCCATAAAACATCAAAAATAGTTTAGCTTCCATGGCTAACTTTAGCTCTGGAGATTGGGAGATAGCGCAAAATAGCGACTTATTAATTCTGGCCCATGGAATGCCCTGATGTTTTTCATAGCGTATGATAAACTAACCTAATTCATTGAGGTTTAACATGCAGACGGTCAATATCCACGAAGCAAAAACCCAACTGTCACGGTTGATAGAGCAGGCCGTAAAGGGTGATTCTTTTATTATCGCCAAAGCTGGAAAGCCACTGGTGAAGGTAATCCGGCTGGATGCGCCATCAGCCGGACAAATCCGAAGGCTAGGGAACGTGCATAAAATAACTTATGCAACTTCTGAAATTGTCGCTTCAGGAATGGCAGTATAATTCCATTGCCCCAGATGCTTATCAAATACAATTCGCATGGATTCTTTAAACCCTTCCACAACTTTTCTGCCCGTTTCATAAACCTTGTTAAAAATACAGGCAAAGACTTTTAATCCAGCTTTTGTTGTGGTCTTTTCTATTAACTCTTTCATAAATACATGGCTGATTAAAATCATGCCGGATAATTCGCGGGTAATATGAGGAAATACCCGGTGCTCAATGGGATTCCATTTAGACGTGTACGGCGGATAATGCGCTATGCGTATTTCAATGCCGATCTCTTCCACTAAAGCCTG
>JAQTPT010000017.1 GCA_028712795.1 Methylococcales bacterium | reverse complement strand
GCCACTCCTTCATGTCACTCCCAGAAAAAATTCCGGGACTGTCTCAGATTAATTCATAAAAAGAAAGTCTGAAAAAGTGGCTCAAAATTAATGGCCATTTTTGGCTCAGTTTAATTGTCCATTAACAAGTGGCTATAAATTTTGCGATTTTCATAGAATGCCCTTAAACTTATTGTTATTAGGGATGATGTCGAACAAAATTCGGCTCATGTTAGATTTAGCTTTATTGTCGACTAAAGCAGAACACATTATTTAATAATATTCAGCAATTTATTTATAAATAAACTAATTCAAAGCTTCTTAGCCACCAAACACTAGGCATTAGACAAAACTTTTGCCGCTTGTCGCACAAAGGGTAAGTTTTACGGCCTTTTTTAAGTCTATGAAATCAATGTGTTGCTTGTCACAAATGTCATTAGCAAAACCATAAACGAAAAAAGCCGTCTTTCCATCAAGAAAAGTGGCTTTCATCACTTCGGGCAAAAATCGGTTTAACCTCCGCGCGCGTGGATTTAGTTATGAATAACCCGTAAGATTAGCCGACAGGCAATCCACTCTAACTTAGCGAGGTGGCGGCAGCTCGAAAGAGAACTTCCATAAAACCCGCCTACGTTATACACTTACACCCAAAATCCTGAAATTAATCAGCTAACCATCGAGACTCCCATGAAAAAAACACTTGCCTACGGCTCTTTATTGCTTGTTTTATTGTCGCCTTCAGCCCAATCCGAAGAAATTGGCTGCATTACCACGGCCTGGAAACTGATTGGTTCAAACCATAAAGTCTGCGTACAGGCCTATGATGACCCCAAGGTGCAGGGCGTCGCCTGTTATATCAGCCAAGCCAAGACCGGTGGTATCGCCGGAACCTTTGGCGTCGCAGAAGATCCTTCGCAATTTTCCATTGCCTGCCGTCAGATCGGCCCCATTATTATTGACGGCAAGCTGCCGAAAGAAGAAACGGCCTTCAGCGAAGACACTTCCCTTTTTTTTAAAGAAACCAAGGTCAGCCGCATGTTTGACGAAAAACGCAACACCCTGGTCTATGTCGCTATCAGCCGCAAGTTGATTGAAGGCGCGCCTGCCAACAGTATTTCTACTGTTCCAATTATGCCGTGGACCGGGAAATAAAAACCCAGCCGCATTTACCTGGAAACGAATATAGTGGCTAAGATTCTTATTCTCTACTCATCCACCCTGGGTCAAACCAGAAAAATAGGCGACCGATTGCGGCAGGTGATTGAACAGCAAGGACATGAGATAACGCTGGTGTCTGTTGACGACGAATCTCAGGTAGAGTTGCAAAGCTTCGACAAGATTGTGATAGGCGCCAGCATTCATTATGGAAAACACAGCCCGAAAATCATTAACTTCATCAAGCGTAACAAACTGCTACTTGATAGTAAACCCAACGCCTTTTTTTCAGTCAACATTGTTGCCAGAAAACCGGACAAGAACCAGCCGGATACGAATCCTTATTTGCGAAAGTTTCTCAAACAGATTACCTGGAATCCCAGAAAGCTTGCTGTATTTGCAGGGAAACTGGAGTATCCAAAATACAGTTTTTTCGATCGATTAATGATTCGGCTCATCATGTTGATAACCAAAGGGCCGACTGATCCCAACACCGTGATTGAATATACTGACTGGCAGCAGGTTGATGCATTTGGCCGGGTTATCACTGAGATGTCCCTATGAAAATATTGACTGTCTGAATTATCTCCAACTTTCTCTGATAAACCTCATCATCCCAGCAATATAGACAGTGACAGTACAAAAGTCAGCGGATGGGTTATTGTCTTCTTTTTGGCATCCTTCATTTACCGGTTTACACTTTTTGCAATTACAGATATTACAGTATTTCGCTGTATTTATTTGGACAATAAAAAACCCGCTAAGCCTAATGACTTGCAGGTTTTTGTACTGCTTTGAATCTTTTTAAATCGTCGTTTGGTGGAGGCGGGGGGAATTGAACCCCCGTCCGCAAGTACTCCGCCATAAGGTCTACATGCTTATCTCGCTCTTTATTTTAGCTAATGACTACCCGTCGAGCCAAGAAAATCATCAGCGATTCCGTAAGGTTTTAGCGCATCCACACCGGACGGATTTCAGCGCGATCTTATGTAGATGACCTCTGAACGCTCAGCGAACTGAGCTCCACCCGCATAAGCACAGATGGTCAAAGGAATGGTGCTGTTTTTAAGCAGCTAAAGCCATTGAGTAGTTTTCGTCATTTGCGAATACTTTTTTTCTGTAGATTTTACGAGGTGTACAGTCCTCGGCATGCACTTAAGGTTTCGCTACCCACGTCGAAGCCATGTCGCCCCCTGGTGGTTTACAGGCTATAAGATATAGCCTTTACAAATAAGTTCAAGGGATAACATAAAAAATAAGCTGATTATGTTTATATTGAGCCTGCTTTGTTTTTACAATTGGCTATAACGCTTAGTCAGCGCTATAGCCAACATGTTTTATTTAGATAACTGTTACGTTTTCAGCTTGTGGGCCTTTTTGGCCTTGTGTTACGCTGAACGACACTTTTTGGCCTTCGTCGAGAGACTTATAGCCGCCAGAGTTATTGATTTGTTGAAAATGTACGAAAACATCGGGGCCCGATGCTTGCTCGATAAAGCCAAAGCCTTTATCAGAGTTAAACCATTTGACGGTACCAGTAGTAAGTGATGACATATTGAAGTCCTGTATAAATTTAGGTAATAAAGCCGGTTAAGGCAGGTAAAGCTGAGAAATAGAAATTACTGAATGAAACAAGGACGAGCCACTACTAGGAGAAACATCGAAACGGTAAACAGAGGGTAAATCAGATTTTCAAGCTAGTGGGCATTATAAGCAGTATCTCTTTAATGTCAACTTATATTTTCCACTAGAAATGTTCTTGACGTCATTATCGCCTCATCAAAACCTGCTTTTTATGTTGAAAGGCAACTCATGCGCCATAATCCAGGTTCGGAAGGGCCATCGCGTTTTCGTATGTTAATGAAGAATTTATAGCCAGAGAAGCGCTAAAATTTTCATCATAATTGCCGCGCCAGTTATAATGAAATCGATTTTATAATAACTATGCCAAGCAAGATCTTGCTGCTTTTCAACAAAGCAACTCGAAAGCACGCTAAAGTTAGTTGAACCAAGATACCCACCAGAAATAACCGTTAAGCCAGCTTTTCGATGCCCTTCAAGAAACGAATGTCAGTCATGCGTGTTGTGCATTTCATAAATATTCCGATCAAAGAATTTGGTAAGATAGCCTAATGAGCCAGACATGTTCGGAATTACAGAAAACACATAACATTGGTCTTTTAGATACCTGCTTTTTGCCATTAAGGCATCCGATAGTTCCGTAAAGTGTTCGACAACACCAAAGCTCAAGTGAAGCTGAAACTATTTTTAATAGAAAAGCCTAAAATTTTCAAAATAAAACGTCAAACAGTAGTAGTAATATTGGCCCAGCGGCATTACATAATCGGACTGAAAACATCAACGTATCTCAGCCCACTTCTATTTAGATAATAACAAGGTAGAAAAAATGCCGTCCACGCTTACATTGATCCCTCCCATATTGGCTATTGGCATCGCTTTATGGAAACACGAAGTGATACTGGCGTTGATGGTTTCGTTGTTCAGCTCCGAATTACTACTGCTGCATGGCAATGCCTTTACAGCATTTTCGCAAGTGTTTGAACGCATCGTTGAAGTTTTTAGCGACGCGCAAAATACCCGCATTCTGATTTTTAGTTTATTGATTGGTGGATTGATTGCGCTGGTACGTGACTCCGGCGGCGTCAGTGCCTTTGTGCTGTGGCTGGAACAAAAAGGCTGGGCCGACTCGGCACGCAAAAGCAGTTGGCTTTGCATCATCGTTAGTATCGCCTTATTTATTGAATCAACCATGTCGATTTTTACCAGCGCAATGGTGTCTATCGGTTTGTTTGATAAATACAAAATGAGCCGCGCTCGGCTGGCCTACTTTATCGATTCCACTTGTCCGCCGGTAAAAACATTAATCCCGCTAAATGCCTGGGGGGCATTATTACTGGGCTTACTAGCCCCCTTTGCGTTGCCGAGCAGCGCTGAAACATTAATACGTTCAATTCCATTGAATTTCTATAGTTGGATAACGCTGGCATTTGTCGCCTACACCGCAACAAGCGGCCGTGTCTATGGCCCCATGAATGAATCGGAGATGAGCGTGAGCGCACAAGAGGGCAACATCGTCGCGGCCACACTCAAACGCTTTTTTATCTGCCCTATGCTAACATTGGTTATCGGTATGGCCGGTTTTATGTGGGTAACCGGTGACGGCAATATTTTAAAAGGTAATTCGTCAAAAGCTATATTATGGGCGGTAACGTTGGCGATATTGATGGCCTATATTTTATTGCGCAGTCATCGCATTAAACGTCTTGCAGAATTGATTGCGGTCACGTTTAAGGGCATGTCGGATTTGTTGCCGATGGTTACCTTGGTGTTGCTGGCGATGGCGCTGGGTGCCTCGCTCAAGGAATTGGGTACAGCAACTGTCATAACATCCATTGTGGGTGATTTTTTGCCGATTTGGTTAGTAGCTCCCATGGTGTTTTTGTCGGGTTGTATTATTTCTTTTGCTACCGGAACCTCATGGGGTACGTTTGCGATCATGATGCCGATAGCGATGCCTTTTGCTTTTAAGTTTAATATCCCCCCGGAATTTATTTTGGCGGCAGTGATCGGTGGTGGTGTATTTGGCGATCACTGTTCCGGTATTTCCGATACCGCGATTTTGTCGTCATTGGCCTCGGGATGTAATCACTACGAGCATGTGCAAACGCAGTTGCCATACGCCCTTGTTGCGGCTGGTTTATCGTTATTGTGTTATATGATTGCAGGCATAATGTTTTTGTAAAGGGGCAAAAATATTTTCCAATAGATAAATAATGTAATTTACTAATCAGGTTTTCCGAGGTGATGAAAGCATCTTCATGACCGTTGGATTGAAAGGGGGCGCGAAGCAGGACGAATCGGAGTGGCCGAAGACATTTGCGATCGCGTAATTTTTGCTGATTTTTCAAGCAGACTTTGCCAGCTTACTGTGGCGTATTGAATATCCGAAATACACAATCAAGCCTATTACCAGCCAGACAATGAAACGCAACCAAGTGATGGATGGCAGAAAGCCCATCAGCGCGCCGCATGACAGCATGCCCAAAACCGGGAATAGAGGACTGAATGGGGTGCGGAAGGAGCGCTCCATGTCCGGTTTGGAAATGCGCAATACAATAACTCCCAAACACACCAGCACGAACGCCGCCAAAGTCCCTATATTGACCAGTTCGGCCAGATCGCCCAGCGGAATGAAGCCAGAGATAAACGCCATGATAATGCCGCAGAGTACAATAACACGTACCGGAGTTTGCGTTTTAGGATTGACCTTGCTGAACAAAGGCGAAAGTAAGCCATCGCGCGACATAGCAAATATAATTCTTGTCAATCCATAGTATAACACCAGCATAACCGTAGTAAGACCCGCGATAACGCCGGTTGAAATCAATGCTGATGCCCCGTTAAAGCCAATCAGCGTCAGCGCATGGGCCACGGGTGATGAGACATTGAGCTGGGTGTAGTTGACTACGCCGGTGAGCAATCCCGCTACCAGAATGTAGACGAGGGTGCAAAAAGACAAGGACGTGACAATGCCAAAAGGCAGGTCACGTTGAGGATTTTGGGCTTCTTCGGCAGCAGTAGACACCGCATCAAAACCGACATAAGCAAAAAACACCAGTGAGGCTCCAGCCAGAACCCCTGTGGTTTTTCCGTCTGGCAGAGTTTGAAACCAGCCGAACGGCATAAAGGGATGCCAATTATCCGGGTGAACATTAAACACGGCAATACCGATAAATATACTGATGGTAAGCAGTTTAATAAACACCATGGCATTGTTGGCTTTAGCGCTTTGCTTTACGCCCAAAATCAGTAAGCCCATGAGTATCAGGATAATAGCTGAGGCGGGTAGATTGATAAAACCTCCAAGTTTGGGCGCTTTTGTTAGCGCATCGGGCAGCGGCATTCCGATTGCACTGAGCGCATTACTAAAATAACCAGACCAACCATTGGCGACCGCAGCGACTGAAATGCCATATTCCAACAGTAAGTCCCAACCGATAATGAAAGCAATCAATTCCCCAAAAGCAGCGTAGCTGTAACCGTAGGCACTACCACATCCTCCCACGGAAGATGACAGTTCTGCATAAGAAAGCGCGGCAAAGGCACAGGCAAGTCCGGCGATAATAAACGACAGAACGACGGCTGGGCCGGCTTGTGTTGCGGCTGCAATGCCTGTGAGTACAAAAATACCCGTGCCTATGATCGCCCCTATGCCGAGAAAGGCCAGATCCCATGCCGACAAGCAACGCTTGAGAACATGGTCAACCTGGTCATCATGTGAAAAGATATGTTTGGTGCGAAAAATTTGCAGCGTCATGATTTAAGATCCCTAATATGTTGTTGAATTTGGATTGGGTAATGGGTGGGTACAATCTAACTTGACTAGAAAGATGATCTTGCCCGGATTTAACAGACACATTGTTAAAAGACTATTTTTTTCCTTCAAAAGCTTGTGGGCAAATATAGCCCAATTTGGAGTGAGACCTCTTGATTGTAATACACTTTAAGCTATTCGAACACTTGATATTTGCCATCTGATCGAGTTTGAAACCGTTCACCCTGAACGGCTGCTACCCGATGCCGACCCGCCGATTAACCTCCTGCTTGGCGTCTTTTAGTGACTATTGGCGATCCAGAACAACCTTTCTCATCATCAAAGACGTGTATAAGCGCATCGGTTGCAATTGGTCGGCCCAGCTTTATCCGAAGTAGGCTGCTGCTTCTACCGGTAATAACCGGCACATCAGGCCAATTGGAAATTAATTTACATTGCTCTTAATCATGGCGAATATAACTTGGACGGCTTTGCAAAGTACGCCGCCGCTTTTTTTGAAGGAAAGCCATTTCCTCTTCAAGGCGCGTATTTTCTCGTTTGAGGCATGCCACTTCAGCTTGCTGAAGCTTTAGTTTTTCGAATGGCTGATCCGTTTGAAGTCGTTTTGATCACTATGAACAGAGCATTGATTTCGCGAGACCTAAATCTTGCGCCGCCGTAATGATTCTATGCCAATCTGCAAGTTCTAATGCGAGTTCTTTAAACTGTGCGGTATGTTTGTTGCGAACAAGGGGTATGGTTGATGCTTTTTATGCTTCTAATAATCAACAACGTGGTGAAACTGGACACTTTATAATGGAGTATCCGCTAACTCGTTGTAAAATCACAATATATTATTAGCTCAATTAGATTACACGTTGAAAGCTATTGTATAAAGCTGCCAACAGCATTCAACAACTTACCCAGCACATCGCCGCCCTCGGTATTAATAGTTATTAACTCAGCCTGTTCTTTATCAGACAGTGCTTGTGCGGTTTTTTGCTGCTGGCGCAACACTTCAATAGTCGCTTCTGAAGGATCGTTTTTTCGTTGGCTTAATCGTCTGCATAATGTTTCATCGGATGCCTGAAAATCAATGATAACAAAGGGTACGTTGCATTCTGCTGCAAGCTTTCGAAACAGGTCGCGCTGTTCGGTTTTTAGAAAGGCCGCATCAATAATTGCGGAAAAACCAGCTTCAATCACTACTCTTGCACATTCTGCAAGGTGAAGATAGGTTTTATGACCTGCCTCCTGCGTATAAAGTCCACAGTCAAGACCGCTAGCCGTGTGTTCCCGTGCCTGGTACCCAAATAGCCTTTTGCGTTCCATATCTGACCGTATCTGCAAGGCACCGATCTTTTCAGCCATCTGTTCTGCAAAGGTGGATTTGCCAGAACCCGAATAGCCATGGGTAATGATTAATGCGACTGGGCTTACTTGAGTAAAATATCCTGCCAGGTTGGCAAACTCAGAATATTTCAAGCAAGTCTGATTACCCTCTGTATCATTTTGCTGCTGTGCATGACGCAACAAAGACACTTTGGCGCAAACCAGAGCCCGATAAACAAGATAATATCGTAATATAGCGAGTCCCTGGTAATCGCCTGTTCGTTGAAGATAATGATTAAGCAATCGGTAGGCGTAGCGCTCATATCCAAAATAAAGCAGGTCGATAACCAAAAAGGCCACTTCGCTGATAACATCGATCCACCGTAACTTTGGATTAAACTCGAGACAATCAAACAGCGTCACCTTGCCATTGATAAGGGTTATATTGCTTAAATGCAAATCGCCATGGCATTCGCGCACATAACCTTTTTGTCTCCGGTGCTGCATTAATCCAGCTTTATTATTCCATTCGTCATTGCCCCAGACCTGGAGCATTTGAAGCTGCTGCTTTTGCTTTTCATCCGCCAGCAAGGGTCTGATATGGTCAAAATTCTCGACAAACCAATGTTTGATACATTCGCTCTCCCCGTAAGAAGAATTTTCATCGGCTTTTTCGATGGCGCCATGAAAATCGGCAACAATGCCGGTAATTTGATCAATTTCATCCACGCCCAACAGCTCACGCTCGGCACGTTCACTGAGGGTAAAACCTGCGGGAAACTGAATCATCTTGACAGCATATTCAATAGCCTCCCCTGCCCCGCCCATTTTCGGATAAACCAGACTTCCCGTTATCGGCACGACAGAAAGATACAGGCCAGCGGCTAAACGCCGGTTAAGCCTTATTTCTTCATGGCAAAAAAACCGGCGTTTATCCAGTGTGGAAAAATCCAGAAAACCAAAGTTAACAGGCTTTTTTATTTTATAAGCATATCGTCCAGTCAACAGCACCCAGGAAATATGTGTTTCAATCAGGCTGACAGCAGAAACTTCATGCTCGTAAGCGCTGGCTTTAGACAATGCCTTGATCAATACAGAGCCACTTTCCAGTGCTGGTTTATTGCAATCCATAGTATATAGCCAAATACTATCGGCAATATTCTTCTAAATCCTCATTGATTTCTTCAAGATCAAATTCTTCAGGGTCAAATTCCCCGCCAAGCCATTCCAGCATCTCATCGTGATCAGGATGCTTGGGATTTGAAACAGCTTGAAGAAGTTCTTCGTAACCCCAGAAGCCACCACAATCTTCGGGTGGACAAGCGCGTTTACCTTTAAGGCAAACAGGCAAGGTAATCTTAGGATCAAAGGGAAGTATTTTTTCAAGCAGTATTTTATGTTCCCAGCTATCTCCAAAATCATATTCGTAAACCAGGGACTCTTTTTCTTTTGTCAATAATTGGGATAGCTTGTATTGAGTTTCATCTTCCATTTCCAATTCAAAATCATCATCAGGAGTGCCATAAAAAACTTGATTGGCGATAAATTGATGCAAATGGCTATCAGTCCATCCCATGGCAACTTGAATAACATCGTGGAAAGCGTCTAAACCTATATTTCCGGGCACAAGAACAGTCCGCCAAATCGGCGGTTTTGCACCGATTAATGATATTTTTATTTGATAAATAGTATCTGTGTGCTTTGCTGTCATTTTAATAACCCCGGTTAGATTGGCTGTATATACCTTTTCGATGTAAACAATACACATAAAACCAAGCGACTCAAGGACTCATTAGATCATAACTCCCAATAAAACATAGAAACGTATACATCACAATTCATAATCATTTTTGTACCCATTTTACCAGCAGCCAGAAAGACATAAGAGATTATACTTTTTTTCAGCCATAGTGATCAACTTTTCAAAAGGTTCACCAGCTTGAACCCTCGCCTTCGTATCAGTCGTGGATACTGGACGCAGATGTGGCAGTTAAAACCCCTGTATGGCAAACAGGAGGGTGCAATGGTTGGCTATAATCCACATAGGCTGTCCCTCCCTTACACCTATCGCACTATAAGATTTGGTCTATCAAGTTTATGCTGAAAATTTTCGGCAGGGTTAAACTCAACTGACTTTTTCGGGATGATGGGTACAGTCTGGCTTAGGGTTTTGTCAAAACCGATGCGCTGCAAGAATTATTTTATACCCGGGATAAGCCCCGCCTGGCTGGTCAGCCCACTCGCTGTGGCTGGCATGTTGACTTTGCCTGTTTGGCTGCGGGCGGCTAGTTTTTTACTCGCTTGTGAGGATTTTAGCTTCATTAAATGCATGGCCTGGATAATGGCACAGAAATAAAATTATATAATTGATTAATAACGGTTATTTTATATTTATAGCTGCTTCCCGCGCATTTTGGGTATATTCATTCTTGGAAATTGCCTTAATTCAATGAATCAATACCAATATTAGCCAAAGCATCTGCCCTGTCATTGCCTGCATCACCAGAATGACCTTTTATCCACCTCCATTCAACATTATGCCGGGCTATGGCCGCATCCAACCTGCGCCACAAATCTTCATTTTTAACAGGCGTTTTGGCAGCCGTTTTCCAGCCTCTTTTTTTCCAGTTGGGCATCCAATCGGTAATACCTTTCAACACGTAACTTGAATCGCTATTTAGCTGGACAGAACACGGCCTTGTTAACGATTCCAATGATTGTATGGCTGCCATCAGTTCCATTCGATTATTGGTGGTCTGTTTTTCCGCGCCATAAAGCTCCTTGATTTTGCCCTTATAGTTGAGAATCACACCCCATCCACCGGGGCCTGGATTACCACGACAAGCCCCATCGGTATAAATTATCACCACATCAGTCATTTTTGTTGATCCGTGCCAATGGGTTTAGTGAATTCACCAAGGCCAAATTTGGATTTGCGTTTTTCACAGGCGTCAACGGAATGATATTATACCGGCGCTTTATCGCCTTAACGGCATAAGCCGTAGAAAAAAATGAGTGCCCATTGGCTATAAATTTCCCCTGTTTAGATTTGATTGAATCCATATTAAACTCAGAAAATACGGTTACTTCAAAATTCAATAGTTTCAACCAGTCCAGTATTCTTGACCGGGAAATAAAATGCCCCCCCCAGGAATCAGCCATTTTTTTATCCCACAAATACTGATACCTGACCCATAAGCTCCAGGGATTAAAATTTAGCACCACTAACAGTCCTTCAGGCTTTAAAACCCGCTCCACTTCTCTCATGGTCTGAAACCGATGGCTATCAAACTCCAATAAGTGCGGCACTATAATCATATCTACACTATCGCTTTGCAACGGTAAACAGTACGCTCTGGCCTGAATTTTTCTTGTCTCATCGCCCCCCAAGCCTTTGGCGTCAAGCACGGTATAATTTTTATATAAAGTGCAGTCAATAAAATCACTTTCCCAACCTAAGCCACCAATTTGCAGAATGATTTGCTGACAACTGACAGTAATGGATTTTTGTAAATAGTCAGCTTCAAGCCCTTTTAAAAGTTTACCTCTTGGTGTTTGGTACCAGGCAAACAAGAAATTTCGTTTCATCAATCACACTCGACAGGAAATCACTTTAATGATTTTCATTAAAAAAAATGGTATAATCTTATCATTGATAATAACCATGCGCTCTGGGCTTAAAGATGAAACGTGTTAATTTTAACAGGTCGGTTAATTTTCTATTAATTTCAATATCTTTAATTGTTACTGGTTGCTCTGACACACCAAAGGAGCCTCTGACCGTTAACGATGAAGCCCCCACTCCAACAGCTCAGAATAACAGCTATGTGTACCATCCTTACCGCACGCCACGCAAACATAAATTCAATAAAACAGCATCAACACATAAAGATACCGTTTGGGAGAGGTTACTGTCGTTATACTCATTACCTGACATTCAAAATCCACGCATTGACCGTGAATTATACTGGTATTTAGATCATCCCGCTTCTCTTGCGATACTTCAGCAACGGGCAGAGCCTTATCTTAACCATATTCTCGATGAAATCGAAGCCAAAAATATACCGGGTGAACTGGCGTTGCTCCCTGTTGTTGAAAGCGCGTTTGTACCCGATGCTTATTCAAAAGCAGACGCCTCAGGTCTTTGGCAATTTATACCGTCCACCGGAAGAGAGTATGGCCTTCAACAAAATGACTGGTATGATGGCCGTCGTGACATATATGCCTCAACAAAAGCGGCAACCACTTACTTGAAAGAACTCAGTGAAGAGTTTGATGGCGACTGGCTACTTGCGCTTGCTTCCTATAATTGCGGAAAAGGCCGCGTAAGAAAGTCCATTGAAAGAAATGAGTACCGCAACCTGCCAACTGATTATTGGTCATTAGACCTTCCTGACGAAACCGAAGACTATGTCCCACGGTTATTGGCCATTGCCAAATTGTTTGCCCATGCTGACGAATACAATGTTCATTTACAACACATCCCCAACAGACCTTACTTTGAAGTCGTTGACATTAAATCCCCATTGGATTTACACAAAGCCGCAAAATTGGCCAACACACCCTTATATGCATTTTTAAAATTAAATCCTGGCTTTAACCGTTCCAGCACCGCTCCTGAAGGCCCGCATCGCTTGTTGGTTCCTGTCGACCAAGCGCAAGCTTTCAAAAAAAATCTGGCTATGCTCCCATACTCAGAGAGAGTGACGATAAAGCAATTTGATGAAGAGCGGGTAGCCTATATTCGCCCGCAAGAAACGCATGAAGAAAAGCCAGCTCAAATTCGATGGGATGCTGCTCCCAGAATGCTCCCCACCCAATATAAGGTTAAATACGGGGACAACCTGGCATCCATTGCCGGCAGAAATAATACAACCATTAAAACGCTCCGCTTGGCTAACAATTTGGACAGCAATTCCGTCCGTTCAGGAATCCGTTTACAAATTCCATCTCGAGCAAGTTCAGACAATTTACCGTCATTTACCAAAGCTTCTAAAACCAAATCCGCAAGCTCTCAAGTCTATGCAGTTAAAAAAGGCGATACTTTCTTCAATATCTCCCAACGCTTTTCCGTGACCCCGAAAGATATTGCCAGCTGGAATAATGTCACTTTAAAAACAGCATTAATTCCGGGCCGTAAACTAACAATCAAAAGTATCAATCCACAGCTTGCCAGCGCATCATCTTCAATCCGTCTAGTCAGTTACACTGTTGGCAAAGGGGACTCGTTAATACAAATTGCCAGAAAATTTAATGTGTCCACAGCTGACTTACGTAAATCTAACGCTGCCACACTTGTTAGAGGTCTTCGCCCGGGACAAAAACTTAAGATAATTGTTGATAACAATCAATCATCAAGCTAAAGCTTTGTTGGAACCAGCGATTATGGAAATGGCAACGCCATGCGTTGCCATTGCATTCATGCTTACTTGACTTCACGTAAATTTGGAATCAATTTCAGCTTACGGTATTACCAAGCAAGTCACTCACTGCCCTGTTCGCCACGCCGTATACTTTAATGTTTTTATTGATAAAGCCGGCGTAATTTTCATGAAGATGACCATGAAAAATATGTTTCACGCCCATCGCTACAGCCAATTCACCAATTACCTTAAAACCATGCCGATGTGAACCAGGTGCTTCATGCGACACCAAAATATCTGCTTTGAGTGTTTTTAATGCCTCAAATTCGTCATGCCAAATCGCTGACAGGTATTTTAATGTCATTCCAGATTTATTGACCCTAGCCGTCTGATGCTCTAAAAAATGCTGCTTTCCATGCCATTTTGGCCGTTGCGGTGGATACCAAACCCTACCAAGAAAAATTCCGCCTAATCCGGCAACTCTAAGCCCGGCTATTTCGGTGACTTTCAAGTGTAAATCCTTATCAGAAAAAGCTGAGTTAAATAGATTGTTAAACTTTTTTGGCGATTCAAAATCATGATTGCCAGCTATCCACCAAATTTCAGTTAAGCCAGCGATTTCTTCCAAACAATGTTCTAACGGCATGTCCAGATCATAGTCGCCAAGTAAAATAACGGCCTCAGGCTGGTATTTATGAGCCGCAGCTATCAGCGGCTTAAAGTCCCCATGAGGATCGCCCGCGAATAAAATCCGGTTATGTTGGTTCATGCCGCCCTCTTCCTTTTCAACTTGGCTGTAACGTGATATTGCACCAAAATCGCATTGATTTATAAACGTTATTGCTTGCAAATTTACCTTTATCTTTAATTCTAGCCGCCGACAGTGATTCACCCTTCACCCGGGCCCATCGACATCGATCAAAATAAAAAAGCACAAAGGGAAATCAATTTAAATTGATTATCAAGCCTGTGCCAAACCTAAAGATTCGTCAACAATAAGCCTTTTATCAGCCAACTCTTAAAATATTTTGATGCAAATTGATTTTTATGTGTAAAAATTACTACACCTTAAGGTCTTTAACCTACAAACGTTATTTCATTAAAACCTGAAAGGGCAGGAACATACTGGGGACTTGAATCGGCGGATCGTCCAAATTGCCCAATACAGCCGAGAATCCTTTTTCCCCAAAATTCGATGCCTTCTTGATTCCGGCTTGTCCGGGTTAGAAATAACTTTATTAACCCATCAGTTAACCTTTGTGAATACAAAAAGTTGTCACAAAAGTCATCATTCAATGCCGCATCAAGCCGGTTTCGCGCGGCCCGAAACCGGCAATCCGCTGCTGGATCAAACCAAATCCCTGGCTTTATTAAAGGCTTCCCTGAAATCGAGATATAAGGACTTGTCAGTTTTCAGCATTAATTTCAGCAATTCATTCTGAAGCTGATATTTAACATTGCCAACGGCTAAAGCACCAACACCCACTGCGCCCTGGGCATTGATGGCATGAATCAATGGAGCTCCTGAATCATTACGTTTGATGCCCTCTATACCCAATGGAGGAACAGCATTCACATCACCGGCTACTTTTAACTGCTTGGCTGCTTTCAGGACAGCAGAACTTAGCACCAGAACGCCGGCTTTAGCGGCGCAAAAGATAATATCAACGTCTGATACCAGCTTGACTTTATCGGCTTCAGAGCTCGCACAAGCGCCCCGTAAGGCGCAGCCGAAACGGCGATTGTAAGCTTTAGCGACATCCGTAGCGGCATCAATGGACAAATGGTCAACTAACGCGGTATCCGCACCCGCTAATGAAGCAATAATGCCCGTGGCAATACCAACGGGCCCCGTCCCTCCAAAAACCAGCGCATTACACTCTTTCAATTCTTTATCATGCCTCACCTTTAGCTCCTGCTCTACACAGGCAACCAGTGCCGCCGCTGTAGTAAATGCGCCGCTGGGATCTGCAAAAACAGACACTTCAAAAGGCGGCACCATTGCTTGATGACTGGCATCCAGCATATCCATCGCCAACCCTAAATCGCGTCCACCAATAAAGATTCCTGTGCGTTTTACACCTGCAGGGCTGCGGGAAAAAATAACATCCTGGGTGAGCCTGTTAATACTGTCTAATTTGACGTTGCTATAAGGCATAAGGACATCAAACCCTGCATCCATAGCCATGTTAATATCGAACGGGCTATTGTTTGGCATGGGGTCAAGCATGTGAAGAATGCTGCGTTTCTCCATTAGAGATCCTCCTTATAATGAGTGCAAGTTAAACTAAAGATTCGATTTAAGCGTTTGATTTGATATAGTCTCTGGCCACTTCAAAAGCATGCTCAAAATGCAGATAGACTGGTCTGTCGCTGTTGAGCATTTTTTTCAATAAGCGATTCTGCGCATGATATTTAACATTGCCGATAGCCAAAGCGCCTACGCCGACAGCGCCGCTTTTAGAACCTTCAATAGGCGTGCCATTATGGAAAGCGTCAACACCCGCGATACCGGAGGGGGGCACAGCATTAACATCGGCAGCAACTTTAAGGAGCGGGGCAGAGGCGATCAGCTCAGCGCTCAATAACTCAATGCCTGCCGCGCCTGTCGCAAAAACAACGTCAGCAGTCTTCATGTATTCTGCTTTATCAGCATCTGCGCCAGCGGTAATGGTAATTTTACCGTCACCAAATTCATTGCTGCACATGTCAGCAATATGCTGTGCTTTATCCAGTTGCCTACCGATGATCCTCACCTTCGCGCCTGCTTGAGCAGCAATAACTGCCGCCGCTTGGCCCACGGGGCCGGTTCCACCTAACGCAAGTATGTTTTTTCCTTCCAGCGTCGTGTTGAATTTGGTGATTAACTCATGCTCCACGACGGCGACCATGCCGGCAGCCGTTGTAAATGCGCCGCTAGGGTCGGCAAAAACAGAGACTTCAAAAGGGGGTACCATCGAGCGCTTGGCAGTTTTCAACATATCCATTGCTTGCTTGGTGTCGCGCCCTCCAATAAAAATGCCGGTACGCTTTAAATTTTTTGCGCTACGGGAAAAAATAGCGTCTTGCACCAATCCCTGTACTTCACTGGCTTCGACATTAATATAAGACAGCGCCGAAAGCCAGCCCGCATCCATCGCCATATTGACGTCAAAAGGACTTAGATTTTTAGCTGTGGTCAGCATGTGTAAGATGAATGGTTTTTCCATGATAACTCCTTATTGTATTTAGCTGACCAGTATAAAAGAAAAAATGAGAGAATAACAATGTACTTGCGCATTTGCCCTAAAAACAGACAATACCCCTGGCATTCAATCGATTGAAAGGATTCTGCAGGCATAGAGCGAATAAGTCTTCGCGATTCAACAAAACAAGGAACAATAACTTTGATCCGTTAGTTATTATTTGTTAGCCCGATGGTCAATAATATCTTCAACCACCGATGGATCGGCCAATGTCGAAGTGTCGCCCAGGTTGTCAAGTTCATTAGCGGCCACTTTGCGCAAAATACGGCGCATGATTTTACCTGAACGGGTTTTTGGCAAACCGGGAGCCCACTGGATAATATCCGGATTGGCAATGCCGCCAATCTCTTTTTTTACCAGTTCAACCAGTTCTTTTCTCAGTTCTTCCGAAGGCTCCACACCCACATTCAACGTGACATAAGCGTAAATGCCCTGCCCTTTAATATCGTGTGGATAACCGACAACAGCGGCTTCCGCAACCTGTTCGTGCAACACCAAGGCGCTTTCAATTTCTGCCGTGCCCATTCTATGCCCGGACACGTTAATAACATCATCGACACGCCCGGTAATCCAGTAATAACCGTCTTCGTCCCGGCGAGCGCCATCTCCGGCAAAATAATAGCCGGGATAGTTTTTAAAATATGTATCAATAAAACGTTGGTGATCGCCATAAATAGTTCTGGCTTGTCCTGGCCACGGGCGGCTGATGACCAGAATACCTTCGGCGACACCTTCCATAATGCGGCCCTGGTTATCCATAATTTCGGGTATGATGCCGAAGAAAGGCAAGGTTGCCGAACCGGGCTTTAAAGCGGTGGCGCCCGGCAAAGGCGTTATCAATATGCCGCCTGTTTCGGTTTGCCACCAGGTGTCCATAATAGGACAGCCCCCATTACCGGCCACATGGTAATACCATTCCCATGCCTCCGGGTTAATGGGTTCGCCGACACTGCCAAGAATGCGCAAGCTGCTACGTTCGGTGCGCGCGACAAAATCATTGCCCTGCGCCATTAATGCGCGAATTGCCGTCGGCGCGGTGTAAAAAATATTCACCTGGTGTTTGTCGATGACACGCCAGAAACGGTCAGCTTCGGGATATGTCGGCACGCCTTCAAACATCAAGGTCGTCGCGCCGTTGCACAACGGCCCGTAAATCATATACGAATGGCCGGTTACCCAACCTATATCGGCGGTACACCAGTAAATGTCGCCATCGTGATAATCAAACACATATTTGTGGGTCATCGCGGCATACAACAAATAACCGCCGGTCGTGTGCAAAACACCCTTGGGTTTGCCCGTTGAACCTGAGGTATAAAGGATAAACAAGGGATCTTCTGCACCCATTTCTTCGGGGGGACAGTCAACCGAAGCGCCTGCCATCGCCTCGTGATACCAGATGTCGCGCTGTTCATGCCACTCTATGGGATTGCCGGTGTTCTTAATGACGATAACTTTTTTTAGCCGTGGGCAGGATTTAGCCGCTTGATCAACATTGGCTTTAATCGGTAGGGTTTTGCCGCCACGGTATCCTTCATCCGAACAAACCACATAGTTGCAGTCCGAGTCCAGGATGCGATCTTTTAACGCTTCGGCGGAAAAACCGCCAAAAACAATGGAGTGGACAGCGCCAATGCGGGTGCAGGCCAGCATCACGGTTGCCGCCTCGCTGATCATGGGCAGGTAGATACACACCCGGTCACCTTTTTTCACGCCCTGCGCTTTCAAGACATTGGCAAACTTGCATACATCCTCATGCAATTGCCGATACGTGATTTTTTTATCATGAGCCGGATTATCGCCTTCCCAGATAATCGCCACCTGGTCACCGCGTGCTTCAAGATGCCGGTCAACACAATTGACGCTGACGTTAAGTTTGCCGCCTTCAAACCAGCGTATAATGCCTTTGGGATAATCGTAATCCATAACCCTAACCCAGCGTTTGCTCCATACTAAAAACTGTTCCGCCTGTTCGGCCCAAAACGCTTCGGGCTCCTTGATCGAACGCAGATACATCGTTTTATAGGTGCCGGTGTTAATATGCGCGGATGCGGCAATATCCGGTTTTACATCGTAAATTTTAACGTCTGACATTCATTAATCCTGAGTTTGTCTGAAGAGAGTGTGCAAAGCTTATTAAATTCCCGGCCTGATTGCACGAGATTTGTGGGGTTTGCAAGCCTTGATCCATTTTGGCCTAAAGCTGCGTAGCGATTTGGGTGTAAAAATGCTAACATCAACTTTTTATAACTATTAAATTTAAGGAAAGCATGAGCCTAATTACTATTGAACACAACCCAAGTGAAGAACGCCTAAAAGAATTGGGCGTTGCCGGCTGGCCTACCTGGGAAAAAGAAATTTCAAATTTCCAGATAGCTTTTGACGAGACAGAAACCGCCTATCTACTTGAAGGCGAAATTATTGTAACTCCGGTTGACGGCGAGCCGGTTCGTATCCTAGCGGGCGATTTGGTGGTGTTCCCGGAAGGTCTGAACAGCCTTTGGGAAGTAGTCAAGCCGTTACGCAAGCATTACTATGTTCCCAGCCTCTCCAAGTCATTGAAGTTTCATATCCGGTCGTTTTTATTTCGGAATTTTCCCTTAAAATCAATGGCCATTTTTCGTTTTCTGAAGTAGTGCAATCTATTTAGGCTAGTATCTTGATTTTTCCGGAATTACGCCCATGCTGGCGATTTGTATATTCGAAGAACCAAAACTAAAAAACGGAGCATGGCGAAGATTTCCATACCGATCGTATAGTTGAATCCATGCGTGAAGGAGCGCAAGTCAAGCAGCGTACGTTACTCAATTTAGGCAAAGACTTTTTATTGAGCCCGTTCTTTGGCCGTTACTCGCCGCCAGAATCGAACTGCTTCTGCAAGGCTCAGCGCCGCGTAAAGCCGTGTTGTTTTATTTAGCGGATGATGCCGGCACACTGAAAGCGCGTGCGTTGCCGCAACAAAAGACTGAAGCATGGATCAGTGCGTCTGCACTCAACCCAATGACAAATCCAGGCATGCCGGTGTCCATAAAAATCTAACTAAGGAACGAGCATGAAATAAGTTGAGCAACTTGGAACTCACATATCAATAATGCCGGGCTTATCGAAGCATGAACTTGATCAGATTATTTCATGCTCGTTCCTAACGTTGGAAACGGGGAGCTTTGGCCAAATTTTTATTTATTCAACAATGCCTGGTTCTGTCACAAATATTGTAATGGGTAAGGATCTCATTTATATTACGGATAAAGTTATTCTGTTGAACATAGACTGCGAGATGAAGAATAATTTCTACCCCTCAAAGCATTAAAAAATTTATTTAAATCTTAAAAGAATCCGGTATAGTGATAAATATTCTGGATCCAGCCCAAGTATTAAGCTTTGCAAAAATAATTCGTACCTGGATGCAAACAATTAAGGTAACGAGAAATTTCAAGAAAGAAAGTATTATTCATCCACTAAAAGTCGCGGACTTACTATAGACGGCAGATTACCGTAAACGCTTCATTCTTATCATTCTATCTATATAGGGTTTAAACAATGAACACGTTGAATAACAACCCCCACACACAAATACCCGCTTTTGTCTTAAAAGACTGTGCATTGATAGCCATTGCCACCCACAAACGCGCCGATACCTTGAAAGAACTTCGTGATCATATCGAGGACCTGAGCCCGGAAAGCTTGTATTACCATTTTTGGGCAAATTTGTTACTGCCGCATTTTGAGGAACGCGAGTATATCAACGATTTTGCCGGTTGGGTGCGACATAGTCTTAGAGATGAGAAATTGGCGGAGCAATTGGCCGTTCTTGATCCTGTTTCATTTAATACCCTGGAAGAATTACGCTACCATTTGCTGGAACGCATAGATGATCGGCTGGATGAAAGCGAATATTTACGATGGTCTCAAGCTACGCAGCGGTTTGAATTTATCCGTTCACAGATTGTGGTCTTTGACACACATAAAAAGGTCAGCGAACCTCTCGAGATGTCGGATTTGATTCCTCGAATGTCGGTCAGCAGCGTTTTTTACCATTTTATTGACGCACGTCGCCGGACGCAGGACAAAGTCGATGATTTCCGCCAGTGGCTGGCTTTTTTTGGTGAAGCTTATCAGCCGTTAATTAACCAGTTGACCGGTATCGACCCTTATTTCAGCACCCTGGTCGAATTACGTCAACAAATGACAGACGCCTTTCAACACTTTTTTGCGGAGCAAACGCTATGACGACGATGCTGGATTCTTATGCGGCGGTAACGAGCAAAGATGTTATCCGTCATCTGCAACAATTGGCAGAACCACTGAAAGACAAAACTGTAGTTCATGTTAATTCAACCCGTTTTGGCGGCGGTGTTGCCGAAATTTTGGATAAACTGGTTCCGCTAAGCCGGGAATTGGGAATTGATACGCGATGGGAAGTGATTACCGGCGATAGTGAATTTTACCAGTGTACGAAAAGCATGCATAATGCAATACAAGGCAATAGAATCGCTATCTCTGACAAATTACTGGCTCACTTTCAGGAAGTGAACGAGCAGAATGCCAATCAATTGCGCGCCATTTTGGAGGAAGCGGATTTTGTATTTATTCACGACCCGCAACCCGTTGCACTGTTAAAGTATTGCAGTAACCGGAAGGGCAAATGGATCTGGCGCTGCCATATTGATGCCAGCCATCCACATCGTGGAACTTGGCGGTTTATCCATCGGTTTGTCCGCGAATATGATGCCAGCATCTTTTCATTACCCCAGTTTGTTCAGATGCTGCCGCATCCAGCCTATATTATACCGCCCAGCATTGACCCGTTAAGTGACAAAAACATTGACTTAACTCAAAATGAAATAGAGGAAGTGCGAATGCGCTTTGGCATTGAATCCGATACGCCGATGATCGCGCAGATCTCGCGCTTTGATCGCTTTAAAGATCCGTTAGGCGTCATAGAAGCCTATAAATTGGCCAAGCAATTTATTCCCACCTTGCAATTGGTACTGGCAGGAGGAGAGGCAACCGATGATCCCGAAGGCGAGGCCGTACTTAACGAAGTGCGTTTTGCGGCCGGTGATGATCCCAATATTAAAATTCTGTTGTTGCCGCCTGATGCGCACCGGACGATCAACGCCCTTCAGCGGCTTGCCGATATTGTTGTACAAAAATCGACTAAAGAAGGCTTTGGCCTTACTGTTACCGAAGCGCTCTGGAAAGGTAAACCGGTTATCGGCGGCGATACCGGCGGCATTCGTTTGCAGGTAATTAATTTCCACACCGGATTTTTAGTCAATACACCGGAAGGCGCTGCATTGCGAATTCGTTATTTGTTTAAACAAACACAAAAAATGCAGGAAATGGGAGCAAAAGCCAAAGACTTCGTCCGCGAGAATTTCCTGTTAACCCGCCAATTGCGTGAACATCTGACTTTAATGGTATCACTACAACATGGTGGAGTTGATCGAATTGAATTAAGTTGAGACCGGGATATGTCAACTGTGCATCGATGTCATCCCATGCCTTTCGGAACGCGTATACTGGAAGATGGCAGGGTCAATTTTAGACTATGGGCGCCTGCAGCCGATAAAGTTGAATTATGTCTGCAAGGTAACGCACCTGAATTCAGAATGCTCATGGCAGCCAAATCAGATGGCTGGTATGGTATTACTACCAATATTGCCGCTAGCGGGTTTTATTACCAATATCGAATCAATGGTGAATACTATGTGCCTGATCCTGTTTCCCGTTACCAGCCTCAAGATATCAATGGTTCCAGTCAGGTTATCGACCCTGATGCTTGGCAATGGCAGGATGATGACTGGAAAGGTCTATCCTGGGAAGATGTTGTGTTTTATGAGCTGCATGTGGGTACTTTCAGTGAAGAAGGCACTTTTGCAGGCGTAAAAAAACATCTGGATTATCTGGTTGATCTGGGCGTGACCGCAATCCAGCTAATGCCTGTTGCCGATTTTCCCGGCAGGTGTAATTGGGGCTACGACGGCGTACTACCATTTGCGCCTGATAGTAGCTATGGTACCCCTGATGATCTTAAAGATCTCATTGAAACTGCGCACAGCAAAGGGTTGATGATTTTTAATGACGTGGTTTACAACCATTTCGGCCCTGAAGGCAATTATCTGCATCTGTATGCGCCGGCATTTTTCACGAATCGCTTTCATACTCCCTGGGGCGATGCCATTGATTTTAATCCTGAACACAGTCATTGGGTACGCCAGTTTTTTATACACAATGCCCTGTATTGGCTGGAAGAATATCATTTTGACGGTTTGCGCCTTGATGCCGTACACGCCATCTTTGATGACAGCACGCCCGATATTCTGGAGGAACTGGCCGAAGCGGTTCGACGCGGACCGGGATATGATCGTCGTGTCTATTTAGTGCTGGAAAACGACAATAATGCCGCCCGTTATTTAAGACACAATTTACCTCAGCCGGATCGTTATTTTGATGCACAGTGGAATGACGATCTCCATCATGCTTTGCATCTTCTGTTAACAGGAGAAACTGCGGGTTATTACCAGGATTACAGCCAACAACCTATGCATCTTTTAGGCCGTTGTTTAACCGAGGGTTTTGCTTATCAGGGCGAAACATCCTTGTATAGGGACGGGAAACGGCGAGGCGAGACCAGTTCAGATTTGCCGCTGACGGCCTTTATATCCTTTTTACAAAATCATGACCAGGTAGGCAACCGACCGTTAGGTGAGCGCATCTCAAGCCTTTGCACTCCGGATTCCCTGCGTGCAGCTACTGCGATGCTATTATTGATGCCATCGCCTCCCCTGTTGTTTATGGGACAGGAATGGGGCTGTAGTCAGCCCTTCACCTATTTTGTAGATTTTCCCGGGGAGTTGGGCGATAAAGTGAACCAGGGTCGATTACAGGGGTTTGCCAGGTTTCCGGAGTTTATCGATGTTGAAATGCACCGAAAGTTACCGTTACCCAATGATGCAGAAACGTATCAATTAGCCAAACTGAAATGGGATGAATCAGATCAGCAGCCGTATCGACAATGGTTTGAATACCATCGTGAATTATTGCATATCCGGCGTCATCATATACGCCACAGGATAAAGGGAATGGTCGGCGGGCAAGCCCATTACCGGCTTTTGAATGAGAGGGCCATATTTGTGCAATGGCGCTTGAACGATGATTCAACTTTAATTCTGGTGGCAAATCTGGGTAGTGAACCGGCAAAGGTTGAGTATTCTTGCGACGGGGTGATGTTGTTTGCCAGTGATTCGGCGGTGAATGAAAACCATCAGCAAGGTTGTTTAAGTCCTTGGTCGGTCATTTTTTATTTAATGGAAGCCGAAAAATGATCGGGCCGGCAGCCAACTTACCTATACTCCAGTACCCTAGGAGGAATTGTGAGTAATCTTGTAAATCAGCAGGGAAATGGAGCGATTCCCGTTTCAAGTTACCGCCTGCAACTAAATAAGCATTTCACTTTTATCGAGGCTACCCGGCTAATTTCTTATCTCCGGCAACTTGGTATAAGCCACTGTTACACTTCCCCTTATCTGAAAGCCCGTCCGGGCAGCCGCCACTGTTACGATATTGTTGATCATAGCGAAATCAATCCGGAGATAGGAGGTCACGAAGAATTCGACCGTTTTGTCGTCGAATTGCAGCGCAACGGGATGGGCCTGATAACTGATATCGTTCCGAATCACATGGGTATTATGGGTTGTGATAATAGCTGGTGGCTGGATGTATTGGAGAACGGTCAGGCCTCCTGTTATGCCTCATTCTTTGATATTGACTGGTATCCTGTCAAAAAAACCCTACAAAATAAAATACTGGTTCCTGTGCTGGGCGACCATTATGGCAATACATTGGAACAACAGGAGCTGAAACTCGTATTCGATGCAGAGCAAGGCGAGTTTAGCATTTACTACTATCAACACCGTTTTCCCGTTGATCCACAAACCTATCCCTTTATCCTGAGTTCGCAACACGAACAGTTACTGAATGCTTTTGCCCCTGGCGATCCTGTGTTTTTGGAATTTCAGACCATCGACAACAGTTTCAGTAAATTGCCGTTACGTACCCAGACGACTGAAGAAAAGATAGAGGAACGCAAAAGGGATAAAGAAGTCTTTAAAAAACATCTTGCCAGACTTTGTCTGGACAGCTTGCCCATCAACAGGTTCATCGCCTTTCGTGTCGCTGAAATTAACCGGACAGCCGGCGACTGCGGCGAATTGCATGCTTTGCTGGAGCAGCAGGTCTACCGGCTGGCTTATTGGCGCGTTGCCGGCGATGAAATTAATTATCGCCGGTTTTTTGATATCAATGACCTCGCCGGCCTTCGCATTGAAGATGATAAGGTGTTTGATGCGACCCATCAGCTTATCCTGTCGCTTATCGAAGAGGGCAAGACCCAGGGATTGCGGATCGACCATGCGGATGGCTTATATGATCCGGTAGCCTATTATCAACGCCTTAATAAGAAAATTGCAGATATTTTAAATATCAATACAGTGCCGGAGATGCCACCCATTTACATCGTAGCCGAGAAAATTGTCGCCAACTATGAATATTTATCCAGCGATTGGCCGATTCACGGCACCACAGGCTACACGTTTACCAATATTGTTAACGGCGTACTGATTGATAGTTTGGCGGAAAAGCCATTAACGCGCGCTTATGAGCGTTTTACCGGGTATCGGCAGGATTTCGGCGAACTCGTTTATCAGGCTAAAAAAATGGTAATGACTACCGCATTAGCCAGTGAATTGAACGTACTCGCCAATCAGTTAAGCAAAATTGCCGATGCCAGTTCTAAAACCCGGGACTATACACTCAACTCATTACGGTATGCATTGATTGAAGTTATTGCCTGTTTTCCGGTTTATCGAACCTATATTAATAGTCAGACCGTAAGCAAAAAGGACAGTCAATATATTAACTGGGCGATTGAGCAGGGCAAGCAAAGAAGCCTGGCGGCTGATAAAACCGTGTTTGAGTTCATTCGAGCCATCCTTCTTATAGAACACAATGGGGTTGTTCCCGTTAGTAGCTTGCTGAAATTCATAATGAAATTTCAGCAATATACTGCGCCGGTCATGGCCAAAGGCTATGAAGATACCGCGCTGTATCAATATAACCGGCTCATTTCGTTAAATGAAGTAGGCAGCGATCTGCGACGCTTTGGAAATTCGGTAAATGCCTTTCATCACTATAATCAAGAACGGGTAAGGAAATGGCCGCATAGCATGTTATGTCTATCCAGCCACGACACCAAACGCAGCGCTGACGTGCGTGCCAGAATCAATGTATTGAGTGAAATACCAAAGTTATGGCAAGAGGCTGTGCTTCGCTGGCGGAAGGTAAATAAATCCAAAAAATCCAGAATAAAGCAAGCCATTATCACTCGTAATGATGAATACCTGTTTTATCAGGTGTTAATTGGAACCTGGCCGTTAACAAATTTGACGAATGCAGAGTTGACGGATTATCAGGAACGTATCCAAAACTATATGATAAAGGCGGTTCGTGAAGCGAAACAACATACGTCATGGATCAATCCTAATGAAGTTTACGAGAATGCCGTCAGTCAATTTGTTCGTCGATGTCTGGATGCCGATGTCAGTGCGCTGTTCTTACAAGATTTTTCCGGGTTTGAAAAACAAATCAGAAAACCTGGCTTGTATAATGCCCTTGCACAAACAGTTCTGCACTTAACTTCGCCAGGCGTTCCGGATAATTATCAAGGCAATGAGTTATGGCAATTTAGCTTGGTTGATCCAGATAACCGGCGGCCGGTTGATTTCAATAAAAACAGGCGGTTATTGAAGGAGATGGATGCAATGTTGGCACAACCGGATTTAGACCGGCCGCTATTTATAAACTCATTACTGGAAAATATGGAAGATGGGCGCATCAAGCTTTTTATTGTCATGCAGACCTTACGCTTCCGCCACCAATGTGCCGCCCTATTTCAAAACGGCGATTATCTGAAAATAAATATCCATGGAGCCGGCGCTGATCAGTTGCTGGCTTTTGCCAGGCAGGATCCAAATCACTTTGCCATTATTGTAGTACCTCGGTTAATAGCGCATTTACTCAACAACAATGAGCCTGCCAAATCGCTGGGCGATGTCTGGGCCGACACCTGGATGGAGTTGCCGCAAAAGGCGCCAAGTCACTATCAGGAACTGTTCAGTCATGGCCGGGTTACGGCCGTACTGGTTGAAGACTGTCTTCAGCTCAATGCGCATGATACCTTGAAATTATTTCCTTTCGCCATTTTATCCGGTCTAGTTGAATAAATTGTCGAACCGCATGCCATTTTTAATCCAATTAATTCCTAACCCATGTTCGTGACTTTTATAGTCAATTCATTATAAATTAATAGCTTGTAATTTTCATAAACGACCAAATGGCATACTACAAGCTCAAAAAAGCTCCATTGATCTTAAAGGGTTTTTTGTGCTGTAAAATAGGCAAAAACGAATAATCAATAACTTGGGAAAGTTGAAGTCTTGAAGACGGGCTGATTGAACAATTATACTGTCCTGATATTAATGAAGACTAAATTCTCACAAATAAGAAACTCTCAGACATTCAATTGACTTATTTGATTTTGCTGGCGTTAGTGTTCATGATAGGCAATAGTAAATATCATATTAATCACAAGTGGCTGCCTATACAATTTGCAAAGCTGATTCACATCTTTGCCATGGTCATTTGGTGCCGGCAGGAATCCCTGGAAAGGAAAAATCAATAATGAAAACACTAGTAACGGGTGCAAATGGTTTTTTGGGTTCAGCGATCATGCGCTGTTTATTGGAGGCGGGTCATGAGGTGCGGGTACTGGTCAGAGCGGAAAGCGACAGGCGTAATTTAAATAATTTCCCGGTGGAAATCTGTGAAGGCGATCTTCGCGATATTTCCTCCATAAAACGGGCAGTCAGTGGCTGCGATAACCTCTTTCATGTGGCAGGCGATTACCGGCTGTGGATTCCTGATCCCGATGTGATGTATGCCATCAATGTCATAGGCACGCAAACACTTATACTTGCAGCGGCAGAAGCAGGATTAAAACGCATAGTCTATACCAGCAGCGTGGCTACATTGGGTTTCAATCCGGACGGCAGTCCGGCAGATGAAACCACGCCTTCTTCGCTGTCCTTGATGACAGGGCATTATAAACGTTCAAAATTTCTCGCGGAACAAGCTGTACAACAGCTTACAGATCAGCATAAACTGCCTTTGGTTATAGTCAATCCGTCTACGCCTATCGGACCTTGTGATATCAAACCCACTCCGACTGGCCGTATTGTACTGGACACACTCCTTGGCCGCATGCCGGCTTACGTGGATACCGGACTGAACATCGTACATGCGGATGATGTTGCCAAGGGACATCTGTTGGCATTTGAACTGGGTAAAGCAGGAGAGCGTTATGTCCTCGGCGGTGAAGACATGAGTCTGGTGCAAATACTGGAAATAATAGATAAGATCACCGGCAAAAAATCAACGCGAATACGCTTGCCCCATAACCTGGTTTTGGCTGTCGCCTGGCTGATGGAAAAGGCTGCGGCTCATACTGGAATTGAGCCCCGTGCAACAATGGATGGTGTGCGCATGGCAAGGAAACAGATGTTTTTTTCCAGTGCAAAAGCCAAGCGCGAACTTAACTATCGGCATCGCCCGGCAGAGGATGCCATTAAGGATGCCATCCTCTGGTTTTGCGAAAACGGATACTGTAAATAAGCATGGGGTTGCTGAATGGAGAGCGTTACCTGGGTAAGGTAATGCTGCTTTTGGAAATACTACTGAAGTCAGAAATGGTGATGTCAGCTTTCATGCCACGGGCAAGCGAATTCATGAAGCCTTCGGTTTGGCTCAACGGCAGATGAAAGACCTTGTGAATAAACACGGCGGTTTCTATCGTGTTATCAGAATACGCCTGCGGCCGGCCTTGGGCTCCCGTCTTGGTTGGGCGCCAGTCGACTGGCGCCTGTTCAGTCAATCAGTTCGTAAAATCGCCACGTTGCCGTAACCCATGGTTGTAGTCATGCCGGTTCGTCACTTTGTAACGGGATTTTTTGATTTTATGTTTGCAGCTCACGTTATGCTTATACAGCATGGCGTGAAATCGTTTGGAGTAGTGAATCCAAGATCATGTCATATAAACGGCTTGAATGAAGAAAAACTGATTTATTCAACAAGGCGCTCCAAACGGTAGTACTGGAGATGATCCAGGTATTTATAAATAGGTATCCAAGTCAGCAAACCTACCGATGGACTTCAGACCCATTCTTAGAAAATTTTTTCTTTGGGGGTTTCTTTTTATGGACTTTAGCCACGACTTTAACTTTGACCGTCCCTTTTTTTACCATGCCAAGTTTTTTAGCAGCCGCGCCTGAAAGATCGATGACACGGCCCTTCGCATAAGGTCCGCGATCATTTATTTCGACCTCGACCTTCTTGTTTTTCTCAAGATTGGTTACTTCCACCTTTGTACCCAATGGCAGATTTGGAGAGGCAGCAGTCATCTTATTAGTATCAAAAGTCTCACCACTGGCGGTCTCCTGACCTTGAAATCCCGGTCCATACCAGGACGCCTTACCGGTCTCTTTGTAGACAGGGATGGTTTCAGCACTTTCTCGTTCATGAATCATTTGCTTTTGTTGCTCGCTTGACCGCACCAACAAAGTACAAATGGCAAACATCAGAGCGCCGATTCTGACTATCCGAAAAAAATTGGAATGCCATATAGGTCTGATCATTGCAACACTTAACGTTAGTGTCAGCATGAATTTCCAGTCCAGCTTTTTGTAACCGGTAATCTACTGGAGTTTTTCTCCATGGAGCGAGAAGACAGCAGTATCATGCTATTCATTCCTTCAAATTCGCGGTTGCCGGGATGTCCCCGTTGCCATAAGCAGCACTAAAAGATGACATGCAGGATGGAGATTCAGTATTCAAACTGATAAATCACCCCCACGCTATTGCTATAGCTTGAAGAGTTACCCGTGGGAGAGGAGGCTGCGCCACTACCAACTCCACCTTCCAGTTTGAGCCGTTTTGAAACATCTATCTGTATTGTTGCCTGAGGTGTGCCGCCTGAAATTCCCTGTTTGGCGCCGAGATAGACGCCCGGTGCAATGTAGCGGCCAGCTTCTAAACTTGGATTTACGCCGCCAACTGATAATCGGTCGAGGCCTAATCGCTTGCGTGCGCCTTCCAGCGGATCGTCTATTCCTGTAGTAACACCGGTCAAAGACGCCAAGGTTGAGGCTATCTGCACCATTTCCAGCGGGCTTAGATAGGTGGTGCCCTTACCGAAAAGCAAGTTTGCCAGTATTTCGTCCTGTGGCAGTGCGGGTGTGCTGCTAAGCAAGATTTTCGGATGCTGAGCGCTGCCGGTCACGGATAGCGATGCCGTGATATTATTGCGGCTAGTTGTGGTAACGAAATTCAGCGAGGGATCGGTCAGACTGCCACCGTCAAAACCGATGGATCCCTGATCGAAAACCAGCGTTTGCCCGGCTAGCGAGAATTCGCCGCTCCGCAGCTTGAACTCCCCGTCAGGCCGAGGATTGCTTGTTGTACCGGCAATATGCACCATGCCTCCCAGTTCGGCATATAGCCCGCGGCCTCGTATGAAGATTTTTCGGGGCGCGTCTATCGCCAAATTCAGCGCAATGTCGGTGTTTGCCTTCGGAGCCGGTGGCGTTCCAGCGGCATTACTCAGCTTCAGCACAGCGATGCTGGCCGGCATTCGTTCCGGGATGCGGATTTCAGCGCGATTGATGCGGATACGGCCAGAAGCCGTTATTTGTTTAGCAGCGAGGCCATCCAGCCCAACATCGGCATCGAGATTAACCGTCAGCCGGTCGCTAGCTAAAGGCCGGGCATTGCGGGCGGCGATTGTAAAATCGATAGGAAAGTCTTCCGACAGTAGACCCAGGCTGCCGGTGGCGCTTAGGGTTCCCGGTCCGGCGTGAGCTTGTAATTTAGTAAGATGCAGCGTTCCATTTTCGGCCGTTAATACTGCCGTAATGTCACTAATTCCGGCGCCTGTTGCATAATCTTGCCAGTCGCCGTGATTAATCCGCGCATTCCCAGTTAAAGAAGAGAATGACCAAGGACCAGCGAGTTTGGTATTTACAACCAGCTGACCATGCATCCGTCGTCCACTCGCGGTCAATATTGGATCAAGCTGTTTTAAATCCAGAAATGCCTCACTGTTCAAATCGAATAAACCAGGTTTAGTCATTGGCGCCTGCCCCGCAATTTGAAAACGGATGTCGTTCCCGGCATTGAGCCTGACATCCACATCGGCAACATGGCCCTGCAAAACAGCAGAGGCGATAAATCGGGCAGGCGGCAGCCCCCGGCCGGGGCCGTGCTGCATTTGCAGTTTATCGGCGTTAAGTTGGATGAGGCCGGTAGGCAGTTGAAGAGTGCCGTTCAGTTTGGCATCGGCATGCAGTGTGCCTGTCATAGCCAGATTGGGGGCAAACAGGCTTATTAGCTCTGCGGAAGTCTGGTGCAACCGGGCTGTCAGCGCTAATTCGGGGCTGAAGCGCCCGTCAAGATCCAGCTCCGCCTGCTGTAAACCAAGCCGCAACCGATCGACCGTCAGGCCGTCGTTGAAATTAACTTGTGCTGGCGCCAGCAGCCGCATGGTTTGCTCATGCCAGCTTGCTTGCATCGCGTTAATCACCAATGAACGGGTATGTGAATTAAGCAGTGCGGCTCCTTTCAATCGTGCTTCGCTTGCGGATAGATTAGGCAGAAAGGCGGACAGGTGCAAAGCCAGCGCGTCCAGAGGTCCATCCACCTTGAGTTGCGCAGAGCCGTTCAGTTTCCCGGCGCTAATGCCGTTCATGCTCAACAAACCGTTCAATCTGGGGGCACTACCTGGATCGCTGGCTATGATTTCCAAATTTGCGCTGTCAACCATCGCAACTCCCTCAAGACCGGAATTTCTGGCATCAAGACTTAACTTTGCCTGCGGTCGGCCGCTCTTTATGGCGGATTCCAGCATCACATTGATGCTACCGGACAACGGCTGGTTGAGCAATGGCTGCAAATCTGTCAAACGGATTATCTTCATTCCGACTTTGCCAACCGGCAACGGGCTGCCTTGCGTAAACATCAATTCGCCCTGGGCATGAGCACTTTTCCAGTCAGCCTTATCAATAACAAGCCCTACGGTTTTGTTGCCGGGGCTGTTAACCGCCAACTTTACGTCTATTGGAGCCTGGAATAATACGCCGGCTACATTAATCCGGCCATTGGGCGTACTCGGCAGATGCTGTAACTGAAGATTTGCAGTGATCGGGCCGCTTGGGTAGTCCTTGCTCGCCAGCTTGCCTTTCAGGTCAGCCGTCAATGTTAAATCATTCAGGTCTCCAATCAGTTGGCCTTGTGCGGCGAGTTGTCCAGAATACCTTGCGGCAATTGCGGAAAAGTCATTGAGCTGCGTTTGCCAGTCAAAGTTGGCCCTGCCGGAAGTCAGTCCACCATTAGCTGACAGGCTCAAAGCTTTGCCATCCAGATTAAACCTGGATGCTGCGATGTCCTTCCCTTGCACATCCATCAATAGACCAAGTTTCGCGGACCCGCCGAGTAGCTTAGCCCAAGGGTTGTTGTTGCCAGTGGCACTCAACATGCCGGCTGCTTCCAGTCGGCTGTTAACGCCCTGGCGGTCTAATTTCAAGGTCAACTTACTGCTGCCTGCCATCTGCAATCCGCCCAAGGCGGCAACTGGTTGAAGATCGGGTATAGTCAGCGCCATCTCTGCTTTTAACTGGTCTTTCTGATTAGTAGACTGACCGGTGACAGCAATCAAGGGATGTTTCAGTTCAAATGCAATAGGATAATCAGGCTTATCCAAACCCAATTTAGCCCGAAATGCTAAAGGCGCAGACTGCAAAAAGTCGGTTTTCGAAGTAGGTAGCCAAACATCGGCCAGTTTGCCCTCAAGATCGATCCGCCCGCCGGTTCCCTGCAAATTGATTGCTATGCTGCCAATTGCGGTTTGCGCGGCATTCAGGCCATCTATATGCAAGCCGCCGCTGACGTCGAGACCTTTTAACGGCCCATGGAGTTGTAAATTGAGTGCTAGCTTCCGCCAAGCCAGATCTCTCCGTAATTGCATAGCCGGTGCCGCCGCCGTCAGAGCCAGGTCGGCGCTGGTTTGTGCAAAGTCGATTTTGCCGTCAAGCAGCGCCTGCAGGTCGTCAAGTTTCAGCTCTACATGGCTGCGTACGGATTCGAGCGGACCATCCATCGATGCCTCCAGATTCAACGGTTTTTGATTGCGAAGACCGGCGAACTTAGCCAGAGGCCCTTGCGCCGCTTCATGTAATGAAAAATGAACGTTCAGGGCATCAGTAAGTCTGGCCTGCAAACTATAAGTACTTTCACATTGCAAACACCAGATGCGTAGTTCAATTTCGCCGCGCTTAGTTGAGGTCAGTCCAAGCTTCCCATTGATGCCAAAATTGGCATCCTGGCCTGCTAGCGACGGCGCTATTTCGAAACGGTCGACCATCAAGCTGCGCAGGTTTATGGCCAGCGGCAACGACAGTTTGCCGGGTGGCTTCGGTTCCGTGGCGGCCACCGGAGGGCGGACAAGCGCAATTCGTCTGGCTTGCAGACGCTCAACCGCTACTTCACCCGCAAACAGTTTGATCGGCAGCCAGTTCAGCATCAATTCATCAATCGTCAACCAGGGTCCGCTGGAATCGCGCAGCTCTATGCGTTTGATAGTCAGTTCCCCAGGGAAATCGCCGCCGAGTCCGCTTAGAACGACTTGTTCCGAGCTGAAAATTGATACTGCCCGCTCAATTGAAGTCCGGCCAAATTGGCTGTTAGCGGCGCATATCATCAGCAGCAACAAGGCCAGCAAGCTGCCAAGACTCCAAAGTATCCAGCGAATCGGGCGCTGCATTAGAATGCCTGGCCGAGGCCGATATATACTTCAAATGAACCGCTGCCCGGTTGCGGGTTGACTGGCAGCGCCACGTCCAGCCGGACCGGCCCAAACGATGTGTAATAGCGAGCGCCAATGCCGGCGCCGATTTGCCAGCGACCATCGAAAGGCAAGGCATTGACGCTGACCTGACCGCCATCGGCAAACAGCACTACACCATAACTGTCGAAAATCCGTTGCCGCAATTCCACGCTGCCGGCCGCCATCGACGTACCGCCCTGCGGCTTGTTATCGGGAAACGCCGGACCGATGGATTGATATTTATATCCGCGTACCGTGGCGCTGCCACCCGCATAGAAACGCTGATCGGGGGGCAAGTCAAATTGGCTCGCTCCGCCGCTGACACCAACAATTCCGCGCAAGGCCAGGATGCTACGGCCGGGTTTACCGAGATCCAGATAGGTGGAAGCGGAAGCCTGCGCTAGCACAAAAGGATTGGTGTTGCCACCGGCCAACGATTGCGTCGGCGTCACCGAGGCTGCGGCGATACTGCCCTTGGTCGGGTCTAAGGGGCTGTTGCTGCTGTCGTATTTCAAGGTTAATGGCAGACTCAACAAAGTATAGTCATGTGTCACGCTTTCCTGGCTGATATGCGACTGCTCGGCGGCGATACCGAAACTGCCTCGCCAGTGTTCGGCAAGCTTTCGACTCAGTATCATTTGAGCGATTACCGCTTTCTCGTCGTAAGCAATCAGACTCTGTTTTAATACATCCAGCCCAAAGTTTAGCGATTGATCGCGTACCAGAAAATCCGGTTTGCCAAAGGCCGCTCCGATTTTATAGCCGATGCCGGTAGTACTGTTGCCACCCAACTGTGTCACAGCAGCAGTTAGATTAAGTTGTTCGGCATTGCCGAACAAGTTGCGATGCAGCCAGGAACTGGAGAAGCTGCCACCAAGATCGGTGGCGTAGGCTCCACCAAAATTCACTGCGTGCAGAGGACGTTCAGCGACTTCGAAACTGAGCGGTTCACGGCCTTGCAAATCCAGTTTTTTTCCGACTTGGGTGCGAACCGATGAGAAAACGCCAAGCGCCGCCAAATCCTGCCGGGCAGTTTCAATAGCCGTGGGCTTAAACTGTTGGCCGGTGGCAACCAGCAAGCGACGTCTCACGAAATCTTCATTGAGCTTCTTTAAACCGTTGACGCGAATCTCACCCAAAACTACCTTAGGGCCGCTGTCGACTTGAAAAAGGACGTCTACAGCGTTCGTATTCTCCAGCAAAGTGGCTATTGGCTCATCGACTTTTGCCTGTGCATAGCCTTGCTCGCGTAAGGCGTTCAATAGCTGTTCCCTCGCAGCCAATATATCGGCTGCCCGTGCGGGATCACCAGTTTTCAACTTTAGCCAGCCTTGTATCTGATGGGGTGCTTCGCCCTGAATTTTAATCTCTCTTAAATGAAACTGCGGTCCGAGCTCGAACGCAACCGATACCTGGACAGGCTTATCGGCTGGAGCAGCCGTCAACCAATCAAACAGGTCCGGATCGTCCAGATAGCGGCCGGCAATGCGTAGCAAAGCCTTACCCTTGTAGTAACCCAAGCTGTGCAGAGCCGTAATAAAGCGTTCCTGATCTTGTTTGGCCCGGGCGATTAATGCGAAAGGGCCAATTGGAGCGCTTTTCTGCAGGCTTATCATTGTCGATGCATCCTGAAGCATCTGATCCAGTTGGGCGTTATTGGTCTTGTCAATTTTAACGAGATAAGGCTGAGAATCGGCCGCATGGGAAACTGCCGCGATCAAATACATGAATACGGCAAATTGTCGTACCAGCACGATCAGAGTGGAACTGTCCGTTTTATACGTAATCATTCACTCTTACCTATCCCATAAACGGCTAATAAAATGGCGCTGGAAAACCCGCTCGACGTTTACTGATTACAGACGATAAACAGCGCCACGGTTACCGTTGGCGAATTCGACAGGTTCCTGCAGCGTCGACATATAATGCCAGTTTCCAAGAATCATTTCAAAAGTGTCAGGGATTTGACTATGCTGGATCCTGTAGTAGAGGTCTGAATACGTCCAGCATATGCTTCTTGTTATCCGGATACCACAGATTTCCCAGATGGCCCCCGTGAGGATAAATGACCGCTCGCTCACCAAAGACTTTCTCCAGATAGGCTATGTCCTGCGCGGATACCAAAATATCATCCAGGTTATGCATGAGAAAAACGGCTGGATTATTCTTTAAACCGGATCCGATGCCTCTAATGGAATTGTGAGTATCCAGTGTTTTTAGGTTCATTTGTTTGTTGCCGGTTCGCTTCAATCTGGGAACAAGAAATGCTTCCATATAGCGCATAAGGCCAAAAGAGCGCGCTTCTTCCAGCCGGCCGCTGCGATAATCCCAACTGATGGGGGTTTTCAAGATGGCCGAATCATTGGCAAGATCGATCACATATATGGCATCCCCGACGGCATCGTCCAGGTTTTTCCCGATCAGGAATTCGATCTGCTTGTCCTTAAGCCGAAGGCGTTTATTCCAGTCTGCAAAATAATCCGGGGCGCCGGTATCTTTATTCATACCTTCTGTAACCACACCAAAACCATAGGCTTCGAGATGGGTTTTCTGATCGGCTCCAAAGTCTTTTCCGATAGCGGCCATGCTGTCTATTTTTCTGGCAGCCTCGAACAAGTCCACGGGCGGGTTCACCAAAAGATAAGTATCGATGCCGATGCGCTTTTTTTCCGAATCCATCTTGCTGACATAAGCGGCATAAAGCGCGCCATCACTAAAGCCCAGCATGCCGATTTTGCCAATTTGGGCTTGGCAATGGGTTTTGACGTCATTCAATACCATCTGCATCGCTAAATAGAGGTCTTGGGTATCTTCCTGGGTATAGCCAGGATAGCCTGAAGCGCTTGCTGCCAGCGCAAAATTCCAGTTGAAGGGAGATGGGAGGATGAGCACATGGAATCCGTGGTCTGCAAACCATTCGGCCAGGAATCTTGCGGGCCCGGAATAAGCCGAACCGGACAAACCCGGAATAATGAAAATAAGCGGGGCCGGCCCGTTCTGCTGGTAGAACCGATAACGTAAAGCACTCATCCCTTCCAGATAAATATTCTTTCGAATATCCTCTCGATGATTCAATACATTGAGTCGCAAATCCTTTATTTCACTCGTCGGCGGTTTTTCGCTGCCCTGCATTAATCCGAGGGTCGAAGTGGCAAGATACGGGTCTTTATAAGGGTAATGATAAGATGCCTCATCAATTCTTTGGGCAGAAGCATCCGGTTGGAAAGATAAAGACGCCGCAAAAATATAGAATATGAGCATGGCTGATTTATTTGGCCGCATTTCATGTCTCCTGATATTGCCGAATGGTTGAGCAGTTCTAGTCAAATTGGATTATTTAACCTTTGGCTAAACTTTTTGATTAATCCCTGTGCCTCACCTGGTTATTTTGAGAGTTGCCGGGCGGCAACCCAGCTTTCCGGTTTCCCTCCATATAGACGTTAAGGCGGGGTAATGACATTTCGATAGCAAGCTGGTCGAAACGTTTCTTCATGCGGCGATTGAACTCACGGCCTACATCCCACTGCTTGATAGGCAGGGTCTTGATCCGTGCTTTTATCTTTACTGCATCGCCCGCAAAACCATCCACACCCAGTATTTCCAAAGGTTCGAGGATGAGTGGAGCGTACTGGGGATCCCGCATCAAGTCTTGTCCAATTGCCGCGAGTTCATCCATTACATTGTCGATATCCTCATGATATGACACGCCCACATCGAAAACATAATAAGAGAACTCTCTGGTCATATTGGTAATGGGCCCTATGGAACTGAAAGGGATTGTATGCACATTGCCCGCCAAATCGCGCAAGCGGATCGTGCGAATCGTAATGGCCTCGACCAGACCATCCTTGCCCCCCACGCTAACGACATCGCCAACCGAAATGAGATCCTCGAACAGTATGAATACGCCGGTAATGACGTCCTGCACCAGCTTCTGGGCACCGAAACCGATTGCCAACCCCGCTACTCCAGCCCCTGCCAACAGTGGGGCGATATTGATTCCCAAGTCGGAAAGGATTATTAATGCCGACATTACAATCAGTGTGATAAATAATGCATTGTGGGCGACGGAGAGCAATGTTCGCAGACGGGCGCTGGGTTGTTTAGGCTTTCCGTTTCCAGCCGAAGGCCCCAGATAACTCTCCATCAGAAGCGTCACGCCTTCCCAAAGCAGCAAGGTCACCAGTACAATTCCGCTGATCTTGGCGATCTCTGCGCTGAATGTCTTTCCCAAACCGGTTGTAATCCAGACGAACGTAGAAATACCCCAAGCCTGAAACACGGCCAGTATCATAAATAAATTGAGAAGCCCTTTTACGCCTATTTGCAAGATCGGCAGATAACGTTTGAACCGGCGTTCGAGACTGGGAAAGCGTTGGCGTGAAGCCTCGCCGATCGGAAATTCATGGCGAAATGCTCGTTCAGCAAACCAGGCGATGGAATTTCCAACGACCAGTATCAAAGCCGTCAGCAGAGTGCCTTTCAGGATAAAATTGAATCCGCTGGTCAAGTCGAGAGCCCATATCCCGTAAAGCATTAAAACATAAATGATTGCTACGATATGCCAAACCGGGGCAAGCCGCCGCAGGATATGCCTGGGATGAAGTTCCCTGGCCTCGATTATTTTCGTGCCACGGATATACTGGGCCACGCCTTGTCGATTTTGCATGATCATGATTATCATCAATCCGGCAACCAGAAGACCGAGAAGCCGCAACAGGGTTTCATAAAGAGGAAGCGGCATACCGAGCTGGAAGGCTGTCTGCATGGCAAAATAGCCATAAACTGCGGTAATGCTTAGCCATCGCACCCAAATATCAACATACAGAGCCGTCTTAGCGCCGACCGGAAACAAACGAAATTGAGGATATTGGGGCGCAAAGAAAAAACGATTAACCGCCATGATCACACGGGTAATGACGGCTGCGTTAATCCAGGCGATGACAACCAGCCGTATGTTTTCGGATGGCTGGATAAAGTACAACGTTGCATAGGCAACGACAGTAAATGCGATGATGGGCAACAAGGCAAACAACAGCAAGACGAAAAGATATAAAATGCGTATCCAGAATCCTTCAGCAGTATGACGTACCGAAGCTTCACGGATGTGTTCCAGCAACAACCGGGTGATCAAGAAAGCCAGGTAAGCACTCCCCATGATGCCGGCAAGGTTTTCGATGATGCCCAGCCAGAGATTACGCCTCTCCAAATTCGAAATCTGCTCTTCCAACCAGCCAGCGGCTTGAGGAATCTCATGAAACATCGTAGCGGCTATCACGGTGGTCTCGACAGATCTGGCGAGCCGGTCCGAAAGGGTCTTCAAGAGATCGACAGTGGTGCTCTCCAGGGTCTGGGTTTTCTGGAAACGAGCCATTTGTTGCTGTGCCTGGACCATAAGCTTGAGCTCCCCGATCAACCGGTCCCGTGCGTCCGGGTTTTCCAGGGTATTGATGACAGATTGAATATCGCTCTGATCGGGGGCAGTTTTCGCGGCCGTTTGCTGAGCATAGACCTCTACATGAAATAGCCCTAATAACAACCAGCAAAAAACAAGGAATGAATGATGGTTCATGGTTTAGAGACTAACTGGTTAAGCAATGCCAACGTACGGCCCTTGAGAGCATAATTATCGCCCGCCGAATAATCATGGCTTGGAACGTCCGGCTCGGCGGTATCCAATACTATCCGCCAGCGTGTATTTGTCTTGCAATCCGGAAGCAGGAACGGAATTTCGCCGTCATGGGCATTCAGGAGCAGCAAAAAATCATCGTCCAGGATGGGCTGATTTTGCTCATCCCGCTCATCGAGCCCCTCGCCCGCCAGATAGACTCCCAAACAACGTGCAAAAGATTGATTCCATTCCTCTTGGCTCATTTCCTGTCCATTGGGATTAAGCCAGATGATATCTTTGATTCCCGCGCCTTTGATGGGACGGCCCTGGAAGAAATGCCGCCGGCGAAAAACCGGATGCAGTTTGCGCAGAGCTGTCAATTGCCGCACAAAGGCCAGCAATTCCTGGTCTTCGGGCTGCAAATCCCAGTTCAGCCAACTGATTTCATTATCCTGGCAATAAGCGTTGTTGTTGCCCATCTGGGTGCGACCCATCTCATCTCCAGCCAGCAACATAGGCACTCCCTGGGAAAGCAGCAGCGTACTCAGGAGATTGCGCTTCAGCCTGTCGCGCAAGCTTCGAATGCCGTGATCGCCGGTGGGGCCTTCAACACCGCAGTTCCAGGAAGTGCTGTTGTTGGCGCCATCTTGATTATCTTCGAGATTGGCTTCGTTGTGTTTCTCTTGATAGCTCACCAGATCGTGAAGCGTGAAGCCGTCATGCGCGGTGACGAAGTTGATGCTGGAAGAAGGCCTACGGCCATTGCGTCCGTATAGATCGCTGGAACCGGTTAGCCGGTAGGCCAGATCGTCGATCAGTCCACCTTCCCCTTTCCAGTAGGCGCGAACCCCGTCGCGATATTTATCGTTCCATTCGGTCCAGCCAACGGGAAAATTTCCAACCTGGTAGCCGCCTTCGCCTAAATCCCAGGGTTCGGCAATGAGCTTTACCTGTGAAAGCACGGGATCCTGGCGGATGATGTCGAAAAATGCGCTGAGGCGATCTACTTCGTGCAACTCGCGAGCAAGCGATGAAGCGAGATCGAAGCGGAAGCCATCCACGTGCATATCAAGTACCCAGTAGCGCAGACTATCCATGATCATCTGCAGGACCCGCGGATGAGTCATATTGAGGGTATTACCGCAGCCTGTGTAATCTACGTAATAACGTTGATTGTCCGGTGGCAGACGGTAGTACGCCGTATTATCGATACCGCGGAAAGAAAGGGTGGGCCCCAGTTGATTACCTTCGGCGGTGTGATTGTAGGCCACATCCAGAATCACTTCGATGCCTGCGCGATGCAAAGTTTTGACCAGGTTTTTGAATTCGCTCACCGGCTCACTATAAGCATACCGCCCTTCCGGGGCGAAGTATCCAATTGGGTTATAACCCCAATAATTGCGCAGACCCTTTTCCACCAGGTGGCGTTCATCGATGAAAGCGTGTATGGGCATGAGTTCCACTGCCGTCACGCCAAGCCTTGAGAGGTGCGTGATAACAGGCTCTGTCGCCAGCCCGGCATAGGTTCCGCGCAATGCAGACGGCACTTTGGGCTGAAGCTGGGTAAATCCTTTAACGTGCAGCTCATAAATGACAGTCTCGTGCCAGGGAATTTGAAGTGGCTGGTCGTATTCCCAAGTGAAAGCCGGATTGATAACCTGACATTTTGGCATGCTCAATGCGCTGTCACGCCGGTCGAAGGATAAATCGCCTTTTTTATGCCCCACCTTATAGCCGAACAGGGCGTCGCTCCATCGCAATGAACCGACAATCGCCTTGGCGTAAGGATCAAGGAGTAATTTGTGGGGATTGAAACGCCCTCCCAGAGCCGGTTCGTATGGGCCATACACACGGTAGCCATAGAGACAGCCCGGGCGCGCTTCGGGCAGGTAGCAATGCCAAATCAGGTCGGTCTGCTCCCGCAGCGGGATACGCTGGATTTCTCGCCGCCCCTTGATATCGAACAGACAAAGCTCCACTTTTTTGGCATGCTCGGAAAATAAGGCAAAGTTAACGCCTTTCCCATCCCAGGTAGCGCCCAGGGGATAAGGCTTGCCAAGCCATACTGTCATAACCGGCTCAGTCATGCGTAGTATGCCTATACATTGCAAACCACATAAAAAGATGCGCCTGTCGTAGGTTCTCTGGCGAAAATCCAAAGGACTTAAGTCCGCGACCTCGCCGCTGATACGAAGGAAGCTGCGGCTTGATATTTAAGGCTGCACGTCAGCCTCCCATGTAACGTGCGCCGGACACCATTGCCAGATTCCCAGCGTTATTAAACGGGTCACCACCGCAGGAATACACGCTCCGTACCCAACGTTCACCTCCCGGTTAACCAATTTTGTGGTGTCCCCGCATTTCTTGAGGTAATCATCTGCCTTGATGTTATTAAGTTTGGCGTGAGGAATTAAAAGGGACACCACAGGAATCGGCAGCACGGACAGGGAAGAGTTATCCGTCCACTCGGATCCGGAGCACGGGGCGGTGCCGGCCTTACTATGCTGGGTTTCATCCTTGACCAGGACTTCGGTACAACCCTGCAAAACTAAGATAACTGCCAGGATTTGGCATAGGCATAACCATTTGAGTTGCAATGTAATGTGTTTCATAAAACCTCCTGCGGATATGCAGCAATTAGTAAATTAACAATAAGAAGATCATAAATTCAATTGGTTGAATTGATTATTCCTAACGAAAATTCGCAAGATTTTTTCAGCTCATACGCCGGACTTTCTTTTTATTTGTTGCGAAGGACTTTATCTATGGCATATGGGCGCGGCACTCAGATTGATTTTACAACAACACGCCCCAGCCGGCTCGTTTTTTTTTGCAACGTTTGATATTTTTCCCAGGAAGGACCGGGCCAAACGTGTCCAGCTTTTGACTGATAGTCTGCGTACCGGACCGGGAGTGCCCGGACTCCATGAGATAAGAGCTTCCAAGAGGTCGTAGCGGCCTTCCAGCAGGACATCCAGAAGGGTTTGACACACACCTCCGGCCCGTTTGATCACAAAAGTCAGGAACGCATCTCAACGTTCCAGCGCTGCTTCCCATTTTTGCTCTTCGTCCGGCGTAAGCGCTGGCTCTGGTGGGGGCGGCGCCTTTCCGGCAGCTTGAATTTAAGCGTCATGGCGAGTCCCTGTTCGGTCGCACGAACATCGGCGATGACCAGGCGATCGATGAAAATCATCAAGTTCTGGCGTGCGAACTTTCCACGCCGTAAGTGGGTGATCCCTCTGCAGTTCCGGATCTGCTTGCCAAAATTGCCACCCCTTTCGATACTTTCCTGGGTGATGGCGTCTACGATGGCGAACCGGTTTCTCAAGCCGTTTTAAACAGGCAACCCAAGGCGCAAGTTGTGGTTCCGCCGCACAATAACGCAGTTTGTTCAGACGCTGGCAACAAACAGCGAAACCGGCATATTCAAACCATTGCTGAACAAGGCCGCTTAGCGTGGCAGCGAAAAACGGGTTATAACCTTCGAAGCTATGTTGAGCTTGCTATGCAACGCCATGAAAGCGCGTGTGTTGCCGCAACAAAAAACCGAGTCATGGATCAGTGCGTCTGCACTCAACCGAATGACAAGTCCAGGCATGCCTGTATCCGTAAAATTCTAATAAGCGTTAGAAATGGGGGGCTTTGGCGAATTTTTGATTTATTCAACAACGCCTTAATGACACGGCTTTTTGCTTCATTGAACGTCCTAAAATGCCTCATTGATTTTACACCTAAATCCTGCAAACCCTAAAAAACCTTGAAGTGAGCCCTGTCTTTTATCCCGGATTTTATATTTCAAGGCTTGTAGATGCCCTGCTTGGCGCACGAACTGAGGCAGCAGCGGGCCTTCACGGTTTACCTGCTCGCCGCTGGACGATGGTTTGGCCAGCCAATGCCGTCCGATCTCCGCATCCCCGCCGGATCAAGGTTCTGCTTGAACCTGACCGAACAGACTCAAGCCGGGCACCACTGGCGTCGCCTCCTCGCGCTGCCGAATTCCCAAGCTCTAGCTGCAGCGTTTGCTAATGCTCCATTACCGGCTGCTGACACCCGCCAGGTTTGTACTGAAATAACGGTCTCTCCGGAGTGATGAACTTCTCTGAGCAGTTATAAAGAACCTGAACGGGCGATGTTAGCCAGCATTATGATAAAACGCACAGACCTTACTGCTTTTCTTCAAGCTGTTTGAATATAAACCGTTCTATTTATCGCACCAAGCATTAACGCTTGACTTGGCATAACAACTTATGAATACTAAAAAATAAGGGAAACTTCAACTGCTATACAAACTAGAGGTGTGATTAACGGGTCAGCGCCGCAGTCTTCTAGCCAAAGTGCGGCAAGGCAAAAATGCAGTCATCGAAGGTGTAACAAAGCTTAATTGTTTTCCAAATCCTTAACGATTCTAAACTACAAAAAGGAACTACCTGATGAACACACAAAGAAATATAAATGCGTTCCGCTTATCGAGAGTCCTGGGTGCTTTTTTCTTGGCCGGATTATTATCCTCCTGTGCTATGATGTCAGCCCAAAAAGCCAAGGATACAGAGCAATTATTGGCTGCGGCAGGTTTTAAAATGAACCTGGCCGATACGCCCGCAAAGCTGGCTCACCTTAAGACGCTGACCCAGAATAAAATAGTCCCTCATCAAAAAGACGGCGCGGTTTATTACATTTATGCAGACGCTGCCAACTGCCAATGCTTTTATTGGGGGCAGGCTCAGGCTTACCAGAAATTCCAGCAACTGCAAGTGCAACAGAATTTAGCCGCTGAAGAGCGAATGACGGCTGAAATGAATGAGGAGGAATTTATGAATTGGGACACGATGGGATACGGAATGGGAGGAGACGGGATGGGCTTTTATTGATTAATCCCATTTGATCCATAAAGTGCAGGCGCGAATAAATTCGCACCTGCACTTAGGCGATTTCCGGCGAAGAATATACCCAACTTGCTGGTCTTTTTAACCCTTTTCTGCGTTGTAAAAAGGGTTACATAGCTTGCTATGCGTCCCTTTTAACGCCTTGAAAATGAATAAAAATCCTGCACAATTTGGGTATATTCATTCTTGGAAATCGCCTTATATACTCAGCCATTTTTTATTAAGTATCTTTCTTCTTATTTTCGATTGTACTTACTTAGTTGTTTAAGGTTTGAATAGACAATACATTCCCAAAGGAACAGTTTTGAGAACATAACTGACGACAAAGTCGAGACTTTCTTGAATAAGCTCAACCATCTCTCTCGAAAAACACTCAAATTTAAAAACACCCTATACGGCATTTTTTGCTGACACATTGCAAGAAGATACATGAGCACCAGGATTGAACTTCGGAGTTGAATCCACCTACCTTTAAACTACTTTGAATACTTATAAACCTTCACACTGCTTTTGCGTTGCCCCGATGCTCGACTGGACAGATAGGCATTGCCGTTTTTTTCATCGGCTAATTTCACAACACGCGGTTTTGTATACTGAGATGGTTACGACCGGGGCGTTAATTCACGGAGATCATCACCGTTTTTTGCAACACATGCCGCTGGAAAATCCGGTTGCTTTTCAATTGGGAGGCAGTAATCCCCATGACTTGGCTATTTGTGCCAAGATGGTTGAAGACTATGGTTACACAGAAGTGAATTTAAATGTCGGCTGCCCCAGTGACCGGGTTCAAAATGGCCGATTTGGAGCCTGTTTAATGGCTGAGCCGGAACTGGTGGCTGAATGTATTGCGGCGATGTCCCAGGCAGTTGCAATTCCGGTCACCGTTAAATCAAGAATCGGTATTGATGAGCGTGAGTCTTACCCGGAGCTGGCGCATTTTATTGCAACGGTTGCCAATGCCGGCTGCCATACGTTTATTGTCCATGCCAGAAAAGCCTGGTTAAGCGGCTTATCGCCCAAGCAAAACCGTGAAATACCGCCGTTGCGTTATGATCTGGTCTACCAACTGAAAAAAGATTTTCCGCAGTTGGAAATTATCATTAACGGCGGCATCACGTCATTGGATCAGGCTGAAGAAATGCTGAAGCATGTTGATGGTGTCATGATGGGCCGGGAGGCTTATCACAATCCCTATATAATGGCGGATGTTGACAGGCGTTTTTTTGGTTCGGTTAGCGAACCGCTTTCACGCCATACGATTGTAGCGTTATTAATCCCGTATATTCAGGAACAGCTCAAAACCGAAGTCCGTTTAAATAGCGTATCCCGGCATATTTTAGGTCTTTTTCATGGCGAGCCGGGCGCAAGAGGGTGGCGCCGATATATCAGTGAAAATATCAGTAAATCAGGTGCTGACGAAAATGTAATATTGGAGGCTTTAAAATTTACGATACGGTAAGGCTAGCACAACAAACCGGAAGTTCGTGATTTATATTCAAGCATCATACTCCTGTAAAATAAGCTGAAAAAACAAAATGGACACTACTTATTAACACTAGACTATCAGATCACACGCTACGATTCACATAGAGTCTTTAACGTTTTTAGTCTGCATGGCTACCATGAAACCACTTGAGTTTGTCATGCAGGGTCACAACAGTGCCAATAATAATTAGCGTAGGCGGTTGGATGTTCAAGCAGGCGATGGTCGCAGGTAAGGTTTCCAGAGTCCCGGTAATGACTCGCTGATTAACTGTAGTGCCTTGCTGTATAAGAGCAATAGGCAAATCTTTTGGGCTGCCGTGGGTAATTAAAGACTCGCATATTTTTTCCAGTCCCACCAAGCCCATATAGATGACGATGGTTTGGTTAGGCGCGGCAAGTTGTGTCCAGTTTAAATTAATGGAATTATCTTTCAGGTGTCCGGTGACGAAAGTACAGGATTGTGCGTGATCCCGATGCGTTAGCGGAATCCCCGCATAAGTTGCACAACCTGAAGCCGCCGTAATCCCAGGCACAACCTGAAAATTGATGCCCTGTTGCATTAACGTCTCAATTTCCTCGCCCCCGCGACCAAAGATGAAAGGATCGCCGCCTTTTAACCGGGCCACCCGTTTTCCTGTTTTGGCCAGATCCGCAAGCAGGGTATTGATGGATTCCTGCGGCAGGGTGTGTTTTTGCCGCTCCTTACCGACATAAATTTTTTTTGAGTCCCGGCGCGCCAAATCGATGATTTCCGGGGACACCAGATGATCGTAGACAATGACATCGGCCTGCTGCATCAGCCGTAAGGCGCGAAACGTTAATAAATCCGGCGCACCAGGCCCCGCGCCTATCAAATAGACTTCACCCCCGCTAATGCTGTCTTTTTGTTTTCTAAGAACTTGCTGTAATTGTTGTTCAGCACCTTGTTCATTGCCAGCGAAAATCAATTCAGCTACAGAACCTTGAAAAATATTTTCCCAGAAAATTCTTCTTTGAGCGGGTACTTTGATATGGGTTTTAACCTCAGTTCTAAATTTATTAGCAAGCTGCGCCAGCCGCCCGTAGGCGGGAGGAATTATGCTTTCTATCCTGGCCCTGAGCAGCCTGGATAAAACCGGCGCAGCCCCGCCGGAAGATACGGCGGCAATAATGGGTGATCGGTCAATAATGGCCGGAAAAATAAAGCTGCATAAATCGGGGTTATCAACCACATTGACTAAAATATGTTGTTCCGCGGCTGACTTGGCGACTAATTGATTGGTTTCCATATTATCTGTCGCCGACACGACCAGTCTGAAACCGCGCAGATCAGTTGGAACAAAAGGTTTTTGCAGTAAAGTTAACGGGTAAGGCCCCTCCATCATGGCTACTTGATGGCTGATGTGTTTGGCGACCACCGTTATTCTTGCGCCTGCGCGGGCTAAAAGTTCAATCTTGCGGGCGGCTATTTCACCGGCGCCGACAACCAGGCAATCCTGATCTTTAAGTTTTACAAAAACGGGAAAATAATCCATTTTGTTACAGTGATTCGTAGATTCATTGGGGGATGGTATTATAAGCAATCCATCGTTAAGTTGAGTAACTAAAAAAATGATTGAATTTAACCAGGAAGTTGATGCCAGCGGTTTAATGTGTCCCTTGCCGTTATTGCGCCTAAAAAAAATGTTGATGGGAATGGACAGCGGCGATGTGGTTAAAGTCATTGCAACCGACCCAGCCGCGCATTTGGATTTTGGTGTTTATACTAACCAAGCGGGCCATAAAATCATTGAGTTCATAAAAGATAACGATAAGCAGATTTTTTATATCAAAAAGAAATAGTCAGGTTATAAGGTTCAAGGTGAAACTTTCACCTTGAATTTTTAAATAGATTTTAATAACTCTTCAATTCATTTAAGAACACATGTCCACAAACGATAACCAACCTTCGGCAAATTTTATTCGTCAGATCATTATCAATGATCTTAAAGAAAACAAAAACAAGAGTATGGTCGCTACCCGATTTCCGCCCGAACCCAATGGTTATTTGCATATTGGTCACGCTAAATCAATTTGTCTTAATTTTGGCATTGCCGCCGAATTTAATGGTACGTGTAATTTGCGTTTTGACGACACCAATCCTGAAAAAGAAAACATAGAATACATGGAAGCAATTGAAAAGGATGTGCAATGGTTGGGTTTTGAATGGGCCGAATTGCATCATGCCTCCGATTATTTTGAACAGCTTTACGAATACGCAGTGCAATTAATCGAGCAAGGCCAGGCCTATGTGGATAGTTTATCGGCTGATCAAATCAGGGCTTATCGCGGCACCTTGACAGAACCCGGCAAAGAAAGCCCTGACCGCAACCGTTCAATTGCCGAAAATCTTGATTTATTTCAACGTATGCGTGCCGGAGAATTTGCTGATGGCCAGTTTGTGTTGAGAGCCAAAATTGACATGGCATCACCCAATATCAACATGCGTGACCCTGCCATTTATCGGATTCGCCGCATATTTCATCACCGCACCGGCGATGCCTGGTGCATTTACCCTATGTACGATTACACACACTGTCTTTCTGATGCCATTGAAGGCATCACCCATTCCTTATGTACCCTGGAATTTGAAGATCACCGCCCGCTTTATGATTGGGTGCTTGAACAACTGCAAACCCCCTGCCATCCCCAACAAATAGAATTTGCCAGATTGCAATTGGAATACACGATTGTCAGTAAGCGAAAACTTAACCAGTTGGTTATGGAAAAACATGTGCATGGCTGGGATGATCCGCGTATGCCCACGATTGCCGGATTGCGCCGCGCGGGCTTTACGCCCAAAGCGATACGGGATTTTTGCGAACGCATCGGCGTCACCAAGCAAAACTCATGGATAGAAATGGGCGTTCTGGAATATTGTATTCGTGAAGACTTAAACGAAAATGCGCTAAGGGTTATGGCGGTTTTACAACCGTTGCGCGTGGTGATAGACAATTACCCGGAAGGCCGGGTAGAACAGCTGGAAATAAGCAATCACCCGCAGCGTTCTGAACTGGGCAAGCGCAACGTGCCGTTTTCCAGGGTTGTGCTGATTGAACAGGATGATTTTACCGAAATACCGCCGCCCAAATTCAAGCGCTTGATCGCAGGCGGTGAAGTCCGCTTGCGTGGCTCTTATGTTATTAAATGTAACGAAGTAATCAAAAATGCGGATGGGCTTGTGACTGAGTTGCGATGCACTTATGATCCCGACACGCTGGGCAAAAATCCGGAAGGCCGCAAGGTCAAGGGCGTTATTCACTGGGTTTCCGAGCAGCATGCACACCCTGCCGAAGTGCGATTGTATGACCGTCTGTTTACAGTGCCTAATCCAGATAATGAAGAGAACTTCCTGGATGTTATCAATCCTGATTCATTGGAAGTTCTTAACGGTTGCCGGGTAGAAGCCAGTCTGGCCAAAGCGCCGCCAGAGAGCCGCTATCAGTTTGAAAGAACGGGCTATTTTTGCCTGGATGCAGTGGACAGTGTTAACGGTAAGCTGGTTTTTAACAGGACAGTGACGTTGCGAGAGGGCGTGTGGGGAAAGGATTGATGCCAGCTCAACCGCTTTGTTAAAAAAGTAAAGGTAAAATCGGCCTTTAACTATAATATACGACCCACTTATTTTTATTTAACTTTGGAATGATAATGAACCAACAGGACAGCATTAACCTCGTAGAACGCTATTACGCAGCTTTTAATGGCGGCGATATGGATACTTTTTTGAATTTGCTCACGGACGATGTGATACATGATATTAATCAAGGTAAACGGGAAATTGGCAAAGAAGCCTTTACCCAGTTTATGGCGTGTATGAATTATAACTACAGAGAGAAACTGGTTGACATGGTTATCATGGCGACAGAGGACGGCAAACGCGCTGCCGCTGAATTTGTGGTCTTGGGCGAATATATTAAAACGGATGAAGGTCTTCCTGCCGCAAAAGGACAAACCTATCGGTTACCTGCGGGTGCATTTTTTGAAATCCGTGGCAATAAAGTTGCCCGCATCACCAATTACTATAATCTGCAAGACTGGATTGCCCAGGTGAGCCATTAAGCTATAGCGTCAGCTTAGGAAACGAGAAAAAATGAACCGCCGCAGATTCACAGATTAACCTTTGCATAATCAGTGAATCTGTGGCGACTTTTATAGGGGGAGTATTTTGTGCTAATTGCTTTACTTACTTACCCGATTGAAATTCCCCCAAATACTTCCCGTAGCCTGCCGCTTCCATTTCCTCTACAGGAATGAACCGCAACGCAGCGGAGTTCATACAATACCGTAGTCCGGTCGGTTTGGGGCCGTCAGTGAAGACATGACCCAGATGTGAATCGCCATAACGGCTGCGGACTTCCGTGCGCGGAATGATCAGCAGAACATCCTCTTTTTTAATGATATTCTCAGGAACTAGCGGGCGCGAAAAACTGGGCCAACCGGTGCCTGAATCATATTTATCCCTGGATGAAAACAGTGGTTCACCCGTGACAACGTCCACATAAATACCGTCCCGCTTTTCTTCCCAGTAGGCATTTTTAAACGGCGGTTCCGTGGCTTCTTCTTGTGTCACCTGATATTGCAACGGTGTTAGCGTTTTGCGTAAAACGTCATCAGCCGGTTTACTGTATTGGGTGCCGGTCTTTTCATGGCCGGCTTTTAAATGTAAATCATCGCCCCAGGTTTTTTCCAGGTACTGATCACGGCCTGATCGAAAGCGGTAGTATTTATAGCGGATGGGGTTCTTTTTGTAATAATCCTGATGATATTCTTCAGCGGGATAAAAACTCTCAAATTTTCTTATTTCGGTATTAACGGGTGCTTTGTAGCGTTTTGACTCATTCAATAATTGGCGGGAGCGTTCAGCCTGTTCTTTTTGTTCATCGGTATGATAAAAAATCAACGGGCGGTACTGGTTGCCCCGGTCGACAAACTGACCCTCATTGTCAGTTGGATTGATCATGCGCCAGAAAGCATCAAGCAGGGCTTCATAACTGATTAATTTTGGGTCGTAATAAACCTGGACACTTTCTACGTGTCCCGTTGATCCCATTGAAACAGCCTCGTAACTGGGGTTGGCAACATGCCCGCCACTAAAACCAGAAATAACTTCCTTTACGCCCGGTAATTTTTCGAAATCCGATTCCGTACACCAAAAGCAGCCACCGGCAAAGGTGGCAACGGACTCATTGACAGATTTTGCTGTAACGGTTGATTGCTGCTTTGTTTCGGCAGAAATATTGAGTGCCAATAGTCCCAAATTAACGATAAATATAAAAGATAGGCTGGTTTTCATGACATCTCCGTCTTGTGTAATTTTGCAGTACGAATCACTTGGCTTGTTTTTGCTTGATGGGCTTTCTTTTCTCAGGCCACCTAAATAATAAGGAATCCAACTTGATTAATGCGGGTGCTTATGGTCGTGATGATGTTTATGGACATGAGCATCGTCAGGGACTTCTGGTGGAATTTGGGCATCTGTTTTTATAGGGGTGGCTGTCGGAGCCTGGGCATCCACATTGTCATGAGTTTCATCAGGCTTGGAAACATCCATGTTCGAATGATCATGAACATGGTTATAACTATCTTCAGAGACTGGCGCTGCTGCAACGGCTACGCCATATTTATAAACCATTAAGCCGCCCAAATCAGCGCCCAGCATGATAAGCAGGCACAATAATGCCGTAAGAAAAAGAAAAAAATTGTTAGCGCCACCCTTGGGCAGGATGCCACTTTTTATTCTCCAGATTGACAGCAATACTGCCGTAGAAAGGATTGATATGCCAATCTGTTCATGACGCTCCATAATCTCATGAACATTTTGCCCGTGCGCTACAGATTCCGCGGCAATAAGACCGGCAATAACGGTGAATAAGGCGGCGACCGTGCCAAAATAAAGAAACCAACTGGCAACACTGCGCCATTGCTGTTTTTTTGCCAGTGTGGCAACTAAATCTAAAACAAAAAAAGCCGATAAAAATGCGATGGGAAAATGCACCAGTAAGGGGTGAATGTTATCCATCCCGGCAATTCCCGGCAATATTGAGGAGAAAATATCCCCCGGCCCTTGAGTTGAAAGGTTTTCAAAAAAACCCAACAGGCTTGAAACACTTTCCACAACACCGCCGTCGTGGTCGGCGCCACCATGAATTTGGAAAGATAAAAAGTTGTTCATAACTTAAATTTTAATTGGGTTGTTAAAAAACATAATCTACTTGAAATCTGGCTAATTGCAAATAAACTGGTCCAAGGCGGTTTAGGTATTAAAGCAGGATAAAACTTATCCGGGTTGCACTGTTTAGTCATGCCGTTTGGCATCATCCGGCAATTTTTCAAACACCGGATGTTTGTTAATACCGTAATGCTCGGGATAATAAACCGCCCCCAGATACAAGCCGTCAGGCGGTGCAGTAATTCCGCCCAATTTTCGGCATTTGATGTCAAGCAACTCTTGTGTCCAACTGAGATGTTGCTTACCAGCGCCTATATCCATCAATACTCCGGCAATATTTCTAACCATGTGATGCAAAAAAGCATTAGCGGAAATATCGATAATGACCTTGTCATCATCACGGTAAACATCAATAAAGTACATCGCCCGGCAGGGGCTTTTGGATTGACAGCCTTGAGCACGAAATGAGGAAAAATCATGCTTACCTATAAGATGTTGCGCGGCCTGATGCATTTTTTCCACATCAAGCGGCGCGTGACACCAAGTCACTTGCTTACGCAACAACGCTGATTTAACGGGACGATTAAGAATAACATAACGATAAAAACGCGCAATTGCGCTGTATCTTGCGTGAAAATCATCCACCGCCTTTTTAACCCAGGTGATTCTGACGTCATCCGGCAGGTTACTATTACCGCCCAGCATCCAGGCATGAAGCTCGCGCTCAATTGTGACATCAAAATGTACAACCTGCTCAAGTGCATGGACACCGGTATCGGTTCGACCAGCACACTGCACGGTAACCGGATGGTTGGCGACTTTCGATAAAGCCTGCTCAAGCACCTGCTGAACACTACGCTGATGCGTTTGCCACTGCCAGCCTGAAAAACCGCTGCCATCATATTCGATGCCTAAAACAAGCCGCGTTTTATTCATGAATAAAAACCTTAGCGCCAGCATCCATCTGATTAAACAAATCCAGCATATCAATATTTTTCATGCGGATACAACCATGCGAATCAGGGATGCCGGTCATTAATTCATCAGGACAACCGTGGATGTAAATGTAACGCCAAGTGCTATCGACTTTGCCATAACGGTTTTTGCCCGGCTCCAAGCCGCCTAACCATAAAATTCGGGTTAATATCCAGTCACGCTGTGGATATTGCTTGCCCAGTTCAGCACTATAAATTTCCCCCGTGGCGCGTCTGCCTATAAACACAGCATTTAGCGGCTGGCCCGCGCCAATTTTTGCCCGTATTCTATGCCAGCCGGTAGGTGTGCATTCACTGCCCATCAGTTCGCCCGCACCATTTTTCGCTGTGGAAATAGGGTAACGCCGCACTTCGTATCCATCGGCAAAAACCGTTAATTGCTGACTGGCGATGCAAATGTCCAGATAATCCTGAACCTCGACTGCCTCTTTATTTTTCATTTAACATCCAAACGACATTCCGATCAAAGCTAAAAAACATAAACGCATATAATAAAGCTTACAGTTTAAAAAAGTTAGCTGGATTGGGGCGTACTGCGCATCTTTTCGGACGAGACTCTTGTCTGAGCTTCCCAGTCGCCTTAGACACCCACGCTGAAAATCGTGGAGTGTGCCCGGTCACCTAAACTGAAACTAAACAGAAATAAAGATTAGAAGTGTATAAGTTCATTGGAAGATAATGGCAGACCCATCAAAGTCTGTTGCCGGAAACTATCGTGAAACGGAGTCAAGTCATTGCGTAGCTGTTTTTCAAACCCTCGCTGGCTTGAAACGAGCGAAGCAGGAGGAATCCTGGTTGCCAAAGGCATTAGCGGGTGCGTGATTTTTCCTGATTTTTCGAGCGGCATGCCCGGAAAAACCTTTCGCAAAATAGAGACTACCTGCAACTCATGTTCGATGAATGGGATGAGGTGTTTTCGTTTTCGATCGCTCATGTAAACGCGGGTGACACGTAGACATGACTTTACCTTAAATTCGGTAAATATTTAGTGGACAGAGGAGCGGCTTTATTGATTGACCCAATCTTTAGTTATGGCGATCATAGGCATGTTGGGCAAACAGCATGTTTGTCAGCAAAACAAAAAGCTGAAAAAAAGCAGCGCCAACTATCGCGAATAGTGAAGTTAATAAAATAATCACCTTTAAAATTTTCATTTTGAATGACCTGATATTTATATAATGAATGCGGATAATCCTCTCGTTAAACAAGCAAAACAAGTGATTTTTTGTTAACTTAAATAAAGGGCCATTAATGGTTTAAGGGCTTTGTCCGTAGCCTCGATAACTAGTTGTTAGTCTACAACAATTTATTTTGGGTCATTTCGGTAGTCTTGGAGTAGCTTGCTATCAATATTACCTATTGTTAATAAACGGATGAATTTTGAGGGCTTGACAGATTATTTTGTGTAAAAGCAACAAAAAAATGAGTGGTTATCCAATAATTATTTATTGTTTTAATTCATTCAGAAGGCTAAATATGACCGCAATGACTGCCGAGCATTTTAGGTTTGTTTTAATTAGCAGGAAAAAAGATTAACTTATGTAAAATACAGGTATTTAAAGATCAAGTAACCGTTGATCATTTCAATTAATAATCAGTCTTGGCATAAAAAGCCTTAGGCTGTAATCGCAAAACAGAAGTGCTCGGGTTGGCCAATTTACGTTGCCTGTTAGACTGTTTGGATAATCTAATGCACAAAACAAAAAAAGAAAGGAGTGAAAACCCTCATCTGGAATGATCATTGGATTATGATTCACATTATGTCAGTATAAACAAACTGGCTAAATAATTACTGCCGACAAGCCGTTTTGGCGAATATCTGACCGGCTGTCACAATCAGCGGGATAAATATCATGAATTATAGATCACCAGGAGAATAATTATGATTGAAAAGCTCTATGATTTGCTTGGAAAAATTGGGTATATTCATCCTCTGCATCCGCCATTTACCCACGGCCCAATTGGCGCAGTGATAGTCGCCTTTTGTCTTGGCCTTGGGGTGTTGTGGTGGCGACGTCAAAATTTTTTGCAATCTGCCTATTATGCTGTAGCTATCGCTTTTGTGTTGCTCTTTCCCACCGTGTTAGCCGGGATTATGGATTGGCAATATTATTACTCCGGGGCATGGATATTTCCAATTCAAATGAAAATTGCTCTAGCCACCCTCCTGTTTGTTCTTCTCTCAATCACCTTAATTGTTGGACGAATTCCCGGTGTACGCTCTTCCGTTATGATGCTTTTATATACTTTTTGTCTTTTTAACGTCATGGGCATTGGTTATTTCGGAGGGCAACTGGTTTACGAAGGCAGGACTCCAGCCGCAACAGATGGTTTATTTCCAGGACGCAATATTTTTGTGGGTCATTGTTCGGGTTGTCACTCCAACGGCGGCAATATTCTTTATCCAAACTTGCCATTGCGTTCAGCGCCTCAGTTAGTAAGTTACGAGAAGTTTATAGAGTTCGTAAGGAACCCAAAACTTCCAGATGGCTCTGCAGGACCGATGCCGGCTTTTACCGAGCATAAGCTTTCCGGGCAGCAAGCCCTAGAATTATATGATTTCATCATTAAAGGACTCGCTAAACCTACACGAAGCGGTGAGCGTTAGACGCTAATAATAACCAAGCCCCCTCCCGAATCGTGTTGATGTTTGAGGTCAGCATCAACCAACCTGATTAGAAAGATTCTTCAGCAAAACCACATTTTCTCAATTATATGGCGCATACTGCCCCAAAAAAACCCACCCGAGAGAAACCGTCATGGCCTTACAGCAGCGAGCAATTCTCTTGCTTTGTCGGCCTATTGAAAAATGAGCTGCCGGAGCATCGCGACAATCGGGGTAAGCGGTCACCCATTGGCGTTCGTGATTGCTGCCTTTGTGTTGGTCACAATGGTGGGTCGCCAAACGCTTTCCAGCATTCATCGTTTTATGCGCAATCGCGCGGATTGGCAGCACGATTTGATCCAAACTCCCAAAGTAAAACCTATTTCCCGTGAGCATCTGCCGCGTTTGTTGGATGGTCTGAATTGGCCAGTGCTGAATGAACTCATTGAGCGCTGTTTCGGTGTGCGAAAACAGTCCCACGAAACTACAAAATGGGTAGCAATCGATAGTAAGGCCTTACGCGGCAAACTGGATGCCGGTGACAAGCAAAATCTGATTTTGGCGGTTGAGCGCGTATCCCGTAACATCGTAGCCCAAGCCCGGCAATGCTGCAGCAAATCCAGCGAGATTCCGGTCGTTCGTGAGCTATTAAAAGACAGCGGCTTGGACAAACAAAAAGTGTCGGAATATTGTAATCAGGCTGATAATTAGGCAAACGCTGTAAACCAAAATGATCCATAATTCGCTGCTTTGTTGCGATTAAGTTAAAACGTCCACACATAAATGCACCCTGAACTCATTAAACTGGAAAACACCTTCAAGCCGTCGATTCTAACAAAAATTAAGGATCCGCTGCTGGCTCAATACCCAATTGAACTCTGGATGAAACGCGATGATTTGCTGCATCCCATCATTTCCGGTAACAAGTGGCGTAAACTTAAGTTCATCCTCGATCATGCCCTGTCTTTACGCGCTGATACCCTTATCAGTATGGGCGGGGCTTATTCCAATCACTTACATGCACTGGCTTATGCGGGCATGATTTTGGGTCTGAAAACGCTGGGGCTTATAAGAGGCGAACGCCCGGAAATACTGACCCCAACGTTAATCGATATGCAAAACTGGGGCATGGAACTAAAGTTTGTCTCCCGCTCAGACTACAGACTCCTGCGGCAATACCAAGGATGTCATGATTTGCCAGGATTAAAGCCACAACAATACTGGCTGCCCGAAGGCGGCGCGCAGCCGTTAGCATTAAAAGGCATCGCGGAACTTGTCAACGAAATTGACATCCTTTATGACATAATTTGCACGCCGTGTGGAACGGGAACAACTTTGGCCGGAATTCTTGAAGCAGTTCCTGACTCAGTCTCAGTCATGGGTTTTTCGGCATTAAATAATGCAGGATTTTTACGGGCTGAAGTGGAATCTTTATTACCGATACCTCGAACTAACTGGCAGATTAACCTGGATTATCACTTCGGTGGTTTTGCCAAAACCAATGCTTTACTCATGGCATTTATTGAAGATTTTGAATACAAAACCGGAATCCCTCTTGAACCCGTTTATACCGGAAAAATGATGTATGCGCTCTACGATTTAATAACAAAACACACTTTTAAATCGGGTCGGCGTATTATTGCAGTTCATACGGGCGGACTACAGGGAAAAAGAGGATTTAGCACATGAAACGATTATTGGAACCTGAATTGATGGAAGATCAAAGCCAGGTAAAAGCCTATGCCGAGGCAGACTTTGAAATACCGCATAATGACTTTATACAACGATTAATAGGTTTCGTCGATAACCCTGAATTTAGCGGCACAGCACTGGATTTAGGGTGTGGCCCCGGCGACATCACCTGCCGCTTTGCCAAAGCCTTCCCTCTGTGTAAAGTCCATGCGATTGATGGTTCAAAGCCCATGCTAAGCCATGCAAAATCTGCATTAACAGCTAATCTGACAGGGCGCATAAGCTTTATACAAGGTTTGTTGCCTGAAGCGCTATTACCGCAGTCCAGTTATGAGATAATATTCAGTAATAGTCTCTTGCATCATTTGCCTGATCCGCAAGCGCTTTGGCAAACCATTAAAAAGTATTCCAGGCCGGGCACGCGTGTCATTGTTATGGACTTACTGCGTCCCCTAACCACTAAGGATGCGAAAAAGCTGGTTGATGTCCATGCCGCCAATGAACCAGAAATTCTGCAAAGGGATTTTTATCATTCTTTGCTTGCGGCTTTTAGCATGAATGAAATTAAGGCGCAGTTAAAACAAGCTGGTTTGAATTTGCATATCACACAAATCAGTGACAGGCATGTTCTTATCACTGGCGTTATACCCGATAGTCTAAATAAAATAATGGATATAAACGAAGCATTTCAAACAATAGACCTTAAAAATCCAGAGCTTTACATCAATCGCGATCTGAGTTTGCTTGAATTCAACAAACGGGTGTTGGCGCAAGCAAAAAATGAAGCCGTGCCCTTGCTTGAGCGTCTCAATTACCTTTGTATATCCTGTTCAAACCTGGATGAATTTTTTGAGGTCCGGGTTGCCAGCGTTCTGGAAATGGTTGCTATTGACCCCAAAGCCATTGGCCCGGATGGCTTGACGCCAAAAGAGCAATTGGAGCAGATTTCCATTCATGCCCACAAGCTGGTGGATGAGCAATATCAAGTCCTTAATGAGATTTTGATCCCCAAACTCGATGCCGAAAATATCCGCTTTATCCGCCGTAATGACTGGAGCGAAGCGCAGCAAAACTGGTTGGCGGACTATTTTAACAATGAGCTATTGCCTATTTTAACCCCTGTTGGCCTGGATTCCGCACACCCGTTCCCTCGAATACTCAACAAAAGCTTAAATTTCATTATTTCACTGACGGGCAAAGACGCTTTTGGCAGAAATAGCGGCCGGGCCATTTTACAAGCACCCAGGGCCTTGCCGCGTATCGTCCAATTGCCCACTGACGAGACCCAAAGCGGCCCGTCTGATTTTGTGTTTCTGTCATCAATTATTCATGCGTTTGTCAGTGAATTATTTTCCGGCATGACGGTTAAAGGCTGTTATCAGTTCAGGGTCACCCGTAACAGTGATTTTTTCGTGGATGATGATGCCATTGACGATTTATTGCTGGCTGTTCAAGGCGAACTTGCCATGCGTAACTATGGTGATGAAGTGCGATTGGAGGTCGATGGTAATTGTCCCGACGATACGGTGAGCTTTTTGCTGGATCGATTTGAATTGGGCCGTGATCGTCTGTTTTTAGTGGATGGTCCCGTCAATCTGAACAGGATTCAGGAAATCAATAGACTCGTTGACCGGCCCGACCTCAAGTTTACGCCTTTCAAACCCAGCGTCCCTAACCAACTGGCGCGGAATAAAGATATTTTTGCAGCGATTAAACGCCATGATATTTTACTGCATCATCCCTTTGAATCGTTCTCGCCCGTCGTTGAATTTTTACGTCAAGCGGCGGCAGCGCCTGAAGTATTGGCCATTAAGCAAACGCTCTACCGCACCGGCGCTGATTCGCCCATCGTAGCTGCTTTGATAAGAGCTGCGCGGGCAGGCAAGGAAGTCACTGTTGTCATAGAGTTAAGGGCGCGGTTTGATGAAAAAGCCAATATTGATTTAGCCTCCAAATTACAGGAAGCCGCCGTCCATGTTGTCTATGGCGTCGTGGGCTATAAAACCCATGCCAAAATGTGTCTGGTGTTGCGCAGGGAAGGTAAAGAATTGCGCAATTATGTGCATTTGGGCACGGGCAACTACCATCCTAAAACCGCGCAGCTCTATACCGACTATGGCTTGTTTTCCTGCGATAAAGAATTGGGTGAAGATGTCAGACGCGTATTTGCGCAGCTAACCAGCTTGGGAAAGGTGACCAAGTTAAATAAATTACTACAGGCACCGTTTACCTTGCATAAAGGCATACTTGAAAAAATAGAACGGGAAATAACACACGCCAGAAATGGCAGACCGGCAAAAATCATCATTCAAGTCAATGCCATCGTTGAAGAACAATCCATACAAGCGCTTTACCGGGCCTCCCAGGCCGGGGTTGAAATTAAACTGATCGTCCGGGGAATCTGCTGTCTAAGACCTGGAATTCCCGGCGTTTCTGAAAACATAGAAGTACGCGCCATTGTCGGGCGCTTTTTGGAACATGCCCGGATTTATGCGTTTACCAACGATGGCAATCAGGAAGTTTATGCCTCAAGCGCGGATCTAATGAATCGCAATATGTTCCGGCGCGTAGAAACCTGTTTCCCGATTGAAAGCAAACGTCTCTACAACCGGATATTGCATGACCTTGACTTGTATTTAAAAGATAACACCCAAGCCTGGCTATTACAGCCTGACGGCTGTTATTTACAGTTGTTAAACGTTAGTAATGACGAACCCGTACAAGCCCAATCGGTGATTCTTAGTGAATTGCAGGCTTCATAATGGCTAATATCAGCGAGATTGCCCAATTAGGCGCGCCTGTGTTACGTCTTCATGCTCAAATGGTCACTGAACCGCTGAGCGCTCAAACACGGCAGATAATCGAAACCCTGCAAGACACCCTGGCAACCACCCAAGGGGTGGGCATTGCCGCCCCCCAGATTAGTGTGTCCAAGCGGATTATCATTATTGCCTCCCGCCCTACCTCGCGCTATCCGTCGGCACCGCTGATGGAACCCACCGTAATGATAAATCCCGCTTTTCAACCGTTATCGGAAACCCGGGAAAAGGATTGGGAGGGCTGTTTGAGTGTTCCGGGCATTCGTGCCTTAGTACCCAGGTATACTGAAATACTGATCAACTATATCAATCAACAAAATGATTTAGTCGAAGCCAGACTGGATGGATTTGTTGCACGCGTCTTTCAGCATGAGTTTGATCATCTGGAAGGGACGGTTTATCTGGACAGGGTTGAAGATAATAGGGATATTTTTGCTGAAAGCGAGTATTTTAAAATCTGAATATATTTATTTAGACTGTTTTTTGCCTGAAAGTTGAGGCAGTTAATCCCAATCATCATCTGCACGAGGATACCTTATGGCTATAAAACAATTGGCAAAAAAAACCACGCAATTCATTCGTCAAAAACCGCTGGATGTTTCGCTCATGCTCCTGTTTGCCATAGTGGTCATCAAGCTGTTCAGCTTATATTTCAGCGTTAATGTTGATGACGGCAATTGGGAGCACTTTAAGTCTGAACATAACTGCAAATTGCTAACGAGCAAAACTGGAACCCAGCGTTTAAGTTGGGAATGTGATGATAGTAAAATTTACTATCGTTGGCGGCAGCAACGCTAAAGCTAAAGGGGCTGAGGCTTTCTGCTATCCCGATATAACTCCATGACACGGTTACCCTGCCCTCCCCTCAGCATACGGGTAAAATAAAGCCGTTAGCCAATCCGATACCGGAGAATACGGGTCGGGTTATATTGCCGGTAAGTTCAGATTTAATTGTCAAAAAAAAACGACTAAGCGCTTAAATAAATAAGTCTGAAAAAAATAAACTCATGAACTCAACCACATTTTAAGTTTCGTTGGTAAATCAATAAACAATGTTTTGCATTTTCAACGCATTGTAAATATCGTCGATAGACAGCTTGTCTGTATCAAAACTGATATCAGCCAAATCGATGCAATAGTTGATGCACAAACAAATCAATCCGGCGTTTTTGACGGCCATTATGAGTGAGGAATTTTGAGTTTCCAGGACGGCCGTGGCATGACCATTGTCAAACAGTTTTCTTTCCAGTTTATAGGCGGCTTCCTTGCTGGTTGCGCCTGTTAAGGCAATAGCGATGGCTTTCTGGCTATAGCGGGCGGCACGCTCTTCTGCGCTGACCGGCTGCCGGTTTTCAGCATCGGTAGCGCCGGTAATCATGCCCGCGCCGACCGTGCCGTTCGTCAATCGGTCTATGATGATGAACGCGCCCGTGCCCTTGTTGATTTTGTAAGGATCGAAGACGACCGGCGCATTGACCGTCACTGTGCAGGAGCCAATTTCATTCAACTGCAATTCAACGGCATCATGGTGTTCCAGGGTGTTGACATCAATCCGGTGATGGATCATGGCAATGGAGCCGGAAACACTACGGGTCGCCAGTTTAAGGGTGTATTGGCGGCCGGGCGTCAGGGCTTTTTCAGTCATCCAGACAATCGTGGCCACAAACTTATCAGCGACGGTTGCCGGCTGCTTTTCCGTGCCGATCAGCATATCGCCGCGGCTGATATCAATCTCATCGTCCAGGGTCAGGGTCACCGCCATGGGCGGATAGGCTTCGTCAAGCTCGCCGTCATAGGTCACAATGGCTTTGATTTTGCTGCTTTTGCCGGAAGGCAGGGCGGTGATCAGGTCGCCTTTTCTTAAAATGCCGGAGGCGACGGTGCCGCAAAAACCACGAAAATCCAGGTTGGGCCGGTTGACATACTGAACCGGAAAACGGGCATCATTAAAGTTGTGGTCATTGGCGATTTCGACGCTATTAAGCGCTTCCATTAACGGTTCGCCGGTAAACCAGGGCATGTGCTCACTAGGGTTCACGACATTATCACCGTCCAATGCCGACATCGGGATAAAGCAGATATCGTGTAAATCCAGGGTGTCCGTGAAGCTTAAGTAATCCTGTTTTATTTTGTTGAAGGTCGCTTCGCTGTAGTTAATCAGATCCATTTTATTGACGGCAACAAAAATGTGCTTGATACCGAGCAACGAGGCGATAAAACTATGCCGTTTAGTCTGGGTCTGGACGCCGTAACGGGCATCAATCAGGATGATGGCCAAATCACAGGTGGATGCGCCTGTCGCCATGTTGCGGGTGTATTGCTCATGCCCCGGCGTATCGGCAATAATAAATTTACGGGTGGACGTGGAAAAATAGCGGTATGCCACATCAATGGTGATGCCTTGTTCGCGTTCGGCTTGCAGGCCATCAACCAGTAAGGCCAGGTCGATCTTGCCCGCGCCGGTGGTGCCTGATTTGACGCTGTCCGCCTGCACCGCAGCCAACTGATCCTCATAAATCATTTTGGAGTCGTGCAGCAGGCGGCCGATCAGCGTGCTTTTGCCGTCATCGACATTGCCGCAGGTTAAAAAGCGGAGCAACTCCTTGCGTTCGTGTTGCGCCAAATACGCATCAATATCGGTACTGATTAAATCGGATTGGTGGGACATATTTTAGGTTCAAGGTAAAAGGTTCAAGGTTCAAGTTGTGCGGACTTTAATAAGGCCTGATAGCATTTTTGATATTTCTTGGGCTTCTTGTATCCATATTAATCCGGTTTGTTTGTGAATATAGCCAATCTCCATGCCGATATAAATTTGAGTGCGTAGCTCGCCTGCAGAACCTTTTGCGTAATAAAAAAATTTTGTTGCATCTTTGTTTGTGCTTCTTTCATAGCCTTCGGCAATATTACTGGGAATGGATAAGGCACTACGGGTAATTTGGTCTTTAAAACCTGAATCTTTGCATTCTTTAAGTTCTTTAAATATGTCCACACATAATCTACATGCGCGTTTCCATACTTCCAAATCTTCAAATCGCATGCTGTTTTGAACCTTGAGCCTTGAACCTTTTACCTTCTTTAAAAATACCCTTCGCGCTTTTTCTGCTCCATGGAACCGGATTGGTCGTGATCGATGAGTCGTCCCTGGCGTTCAGAGGTGGTGGTTAACAGCATTTCCTGAATGATTTCCGGCAACGTGGTGGCGTTTGATTCGACGGCGCCGGTCAGCGGATAGCAGCCCAAGGTGCGGAAACGCACCTTTTTCATTTCAATTTTTTCGTCCGGGCCAAGGGGCATGCGCTCATCGTCGACCATGATTAACATGCCATCTTTATTAACAACAGGACGTTCCTTGGCAAAATACAGCGGAACAATCGGAATATTTTCAAGATGAATGTATTGCCAGATGTCCAGCTCCGTCCAGTTGGACAGCGGAAACACCCGGATGCTTTCGCCTTTGTCTATTTTGCCGTTGTAGATATTCCATAATTCAGGGCGCTGGTTTTTGGGATCCCAGCGATGGTTTTTATCGCGGAACGAATAAACCCGTTCCTTGGCGCGGGACTTTTCTTCGTCACGGCGGGCACCGCCAAACGCGGCGTCAAACTGATATTTATCCAGTGCCTGCTTGAGCCCGTCTGTTTTCATGACATCCGTGTGTTTTTTACTGCCGTGGCTAAAAGGACCGATGCCCTGGTCAACCCCGTCCTGATTGATATAAACCAGTAACTCCAGCCCCAGTTTTTTAATCATCTGGTCACGAAATTCAATCATTTCCTTGAATTTCCAGGTCGTATCGACATGCATCATGGGAAACGGCGGCTTGCCGGGAAAAAATGCCTTCATGGTCAGATGCAGCATGACGGCTGAATCCTTGCCGACTGAATACAACATGACGGGGCGTTCAAATTCAGCCGCCACCTCACGAATGATATGTATGCTTTCGGCTTCCAGCTCTTTAAGGTGGGTTAGTTTATGATCAGTCATTAAAAATCCGTCGGGATTGAAGGTAACGGTATGGTTATCGAGTACTCCCAATAACAAACATTCCATTTTAAATTGAACGGGCGGTTAATGCCAGTCATCACCTAATAAATTATCAGGTTTTTTATCTAAGTCGCGATAATACGCAAACTTAACCCTTCACCCGAAGCCTTTTGACAAGGTCTCGGGCACCGTATTGAATAATTAACCATGTTCCGTCAGGGGGAGATGAGGTTCGTGAATACATTTTTGGATTCATCTTTTTCAAGAATCTATTCGAAAACGGTCAACGCTTTACAGATAACATTTGAATCAACAGTGTTAGAATTCCTGTGCATTTTAAGCGCCTTATTCGTGATCGAGCGATGCGCTTCCCTGCGTTCAGCACAGCTTACGGGGTATTTTATTTATTGCGTTTTACCTAAGAGCGTTCTTTAAGCTATAAAAGCTTTAGCTTTCAAATTCACCGCCGCTCATTGAATAATACTATTACATCAGGACATTAGACATACATGCAAGGAACACAACTTAGAAAATTAGAAGCTGAATTGTGGAGAGCAGCTGACCAGTTACGGGCAAACAGTAAACTGACCGCATCAGAATACTCCATGCCGGTGCTGGGCTTGATATTTTTACGACACGCTTATAATCGCTTTCAGAAAGTAAAAGTCGAAGTTGAAAAAACCTTGCCCTCTCATCCGCAACGCGGCAGACGGGCGTTGACCAAAAAGGATTTTGAAGAACAAAACTCCATGTTTTTGCCGGATGAAGCCCAATTTGATTATTTGGTGGCCTTGCCAGAAAGTGCCGATATTGGCGAAGCCATTGATAACGCCATGAAACTGATTGAGGACGAATACGACAACCTCAAAGGCGTATTGCCCAAGAACTTTTCCATTTTCAGTAAAGACTTGTTACGAGAACTCCTGCGCATCTTCAATAAAGAAGTGCTGCAAAAAGCCGAAGGCGATTTGTTTGGCAAGATTTACGAATACTTTCTTGGCAAATTTGCCATGACCGGTGCCCAAGAAGGCGGCGAGTTTTTTACGCCGATGAGTTTGGTGCAAACCATCGTCAATGTGATTGAACCTGACCACGGCATCGTCTTTGATCCTGCTTGCGGCAGTGCGGGTATGTTTGTGCAAACGGGTTATTTTATAGAAAGCGAAGGCTTGAAACCGGCTGAGAAAGTGACCTTTTACGGACAAGAAAAAGCCGATCTTAATACCAAATTAGCCAAGATGAACCTTACCGTGCATGGCTTGGAAGGCAATATTAAAGAAGGTAACACCTTTTACGAAGACAAACACAACCTGGTCGGCGGCGCTGATTTTGTCATGGCCAATCCGCCTTTTAATGTGGATGGTGTGGACAAAGCGAAAGATACTGTAAAAAAAGACCCTCGTTTGATGTTGGGCGGCAAAGTAAATCTGCCGAAAAACGACAACGCCAATTATTTATGGATACAGTATTTCTACAATTACCTGAAACCTACCGGACGGGCCGGTTTTGTCATGGCTTCCTCTGCCAGTGATGCAGGACATAGCGAAAAAGACATTCGCGAAAAGCTGGTAAAAACCGGTGCCGTTGATGTGATGATGGCGATAGGCAACAACTTTTTCTATACCCGTTCCTTGCCTTGTACTTTGTGGTTTTTTGACCGCTCCAAAGAACACGACCCAATCAAAAGCGATAACGTCCTGATGCTGGATGCCCGAAAAATTTACCGCAAGGTAACCAGTAAGGTCAACGACTTTAGCCCAGAGCAATTACAAAACCTGATTTGCATCGTCAATCTGTATCGAGGCAATACCAACAAATTTACGGCTACCGTAAACAGCTATCTGGAAACGTCTGCCACATTAGCCAAAGAAACCGCCGAAGCCACCACCGAACTACAAAAACAGTTTCAGAAAGTGCATAAAACAGTCAGCGATTTTGCCAGCCAATATGCCCAAGAAAACAAAGAAGCGACGGTATTTTTCGATGCCCTAAACATTGAAGAAATGGCCAGTGTTTACGAGCAACAAAACAATCTCGTAGGGGCTGGGCTCGCCCCTGCCCTTGATCTTGCCGTTGCCCAAAACGAAAAAGGGCGCGGGCAACCAGGGCAACCGCAAGGGATTGCCCCTACAGAAAATATGGCGTTACTTTGTAAAGCCTTACGCAAACCGCAAGACAAACTTATTAAGCAATTGCTGGATGTAATAGCCACAGCCGTCAAAGAACACCAACTCAACAAAAATAAAGACTGGAAAGACCTCAATCTAAAAGAACAACTCGACCGGCTCAAAGCCATGCAACAACAACTCAGCGGCAATCCCGATGAAGGCGAACCCGGTCTGCTGCACGAAACCGAATATTTCTGGAAACAAGCCCATTGGCTGCAAAGCCGCTTCCCTGAAGGTGTTTATACCGATGTGGAAGGCTTATGCAAAGTCGTCAACCAGCAAGAAATAGAAGCCAAAGATTGGAGTTTAAGTCCGGGTCGATATGTCGGCGTGGATACCGCCAACGATGATGATTTTGACTATGAAGAACGCCTTAACGAAATACATATTGAGTTGGCGGGCTTGAATGAAGAGGCTGCTGCTTTGGCGAGTTTGATTGCTGATAATTTTAAAACAGTGCTTATATGATTAGTGAGAAGCAAAAGTTAAAAGATGTTTGCGTGAAAATCACTAAAGGAACTACGCCTTCAACTTATGGATTCCCATTTGTAGAAAGTGGTATTAACTACGTAAAAGCGGAATCAATTTTAGAAGGAGGAGGAATACTTCCAAATACATTTGCATTTGTTGACGAAGCAACACACGAATATCTAAAAAGGTCAATTTTATATGACAAAGACATTCTTATTTCAATTGCAGGAGCGAAACTTGGAAAATGTGGGTTCTTAACAGAACAATATCTTCCTGCAAATACGAATCAAGCGGTTGGAATTGTAAGAGTTAACCCTGAAAGAGTTGACCCGAAATTTATTTATTACAATTTTGTCTCTGCTCATACTTATCAAATCATTAACTCGCTTAATTCACAAGCAGCTCAACCAAATCTCAATTTAGGTCAGTTAGGTGAACTTGAATTTTCAATTCCCCCTCTCCCCACCCAACGCAAAATCGCCTCCATCTTATCGGCTTATGATGATTTGATAGAAAACAATTTGAAGCGGATAAAATTGTTGGAGGAACAATCGTTTTTGAAGTACAAGGGAATTGTCAGCAGTGAAAAATTGAAAGCCGTTCAATTGAAAGATGTTGCTGTGGTCAACGAATCCTCATTTAAAGCAAATTCAAATATTGATAAATTACTTTATGTAGACATAGCATCTGTGTCTACTGACAGTATTGATAACAAAACAGAATATGATTTAAAAGAAGCCCCAGGCAGGTCAAAGAGAATTTTAAAGCATGAAGATATTATTTGGTCTTGTGTTCGCCCGAATAGAAAATCCTATGCGTTTGTTTGGAAACCAGAAGACAATCTAATTGCCTCAACAGGCTTTGCAGTTATTACATCAAAAGAAATTCCATCAACATTTTTATATCAACTGACAATTGTAAATGAATTTGTCAGCTATCTCGAAAATCATGCAAAAGGGGCAACCTATCCAGCGGTAACCGCTACAGATTTCGCAGAAGCATTAATCAATATTCCATCTGATTCAATAATGAAGGAATACCATGAAGCTGTTTACCCCTGTTTTGAGCTAAAGAACATTCTACAAAAACAAAACATCAAACTCCGTGAAGCTCGGGATATTTTATTACCCAAGCTAATGAATGGACAAATTGCGGTGTGAGGGCAGGGGCGAGCCCAGCCCCTACGTTTCAAACAATGTAATATACGGAACGGAACTTTTCAATGTAATGTAGGGGCTGGGTTTACCCCTGCCCCAAACTGCCCAAAACCACCCAACGCGGCTCAACCACCCAACGACCCAAGGAGCGCAAATGAACCAATACAACTCAACTATCCATCATCGCAGGTCAATCCGGTTAAAAGGATACGATTATGCGCAGGCAGGGATGTATTTTGTTACCATTTGTGTTCAGGATAAGATTTGTCGGTTTGGACACATCGAAAACGATGAAATGGTGTTAAATGAATATGGCGCAATTGCTTACGATGAATGGCTAAAATTAGCCAACCGATTTCACAATTTTGAATTGGATGTATTTCAAATAATGCCCAATCACATGCACGGCATCATCGTTTTAAACACCGTTGGGTCGGGGGCAGGGGCAAGCCCTGCCCCTACAACGATTGGCGACATTGTCGGGGCCAATAAATCATTGGTTGCGAATGCCTGTTTGGCTATTTATAAAGCAAAAAATGAAATGATGGGCAAATTATGGCAACAAAATTATTATGAACATATCATCCGTACCGAAGAAGCCTATCAAACCATTTCGGAATACATTATTAATAATCCTGCAAAATGGATGGACGATAAATATTATAAAATATGATTTCAGCCTTGGTTTTTAAGGCGCGCACGGCACGCCCAACCAGAAATAATGTAACTTAATCAATGAAGACTTCTATAACAATTTTTTAACCTGACGTTCTCCCGGGTTCTAAAGGAGATTATGCTAAACTCACTTCACGCTATTACTTTTCAAAAATCATTATTACTCATGAATACAATAAACAGAATCACCAATGGCCCGCAAATATGCGGTGGACGCCCCTGTATTCGTAACATGCGTATTAGAGTAAAAGATATTCTTGATTTGTTGGCATCGGGGGCCAGCACCGCTGAAATCCTGGAAGATTATCCCTATCTTGAACCGGAAGATATTATCGCCTCTCTTGCCTACGCTGCACACTCAATTGATTATCCTGTATTAAGCGTTGCTTAGCATGCGTTTTTTAGTTGACGCATAATTACCCATTGGTTTAGCCGCGTCGGGTTAGGCGCCAGCCGTAACCCGACCTACGGGACTTGATAATTGATAGTTTTATAAAGCAGAAAAGTAATTTTTCAGCTCAATTTATAGAGAGGTAAAAATGAAACAACTTATCGTAGAAATAGACGAAACGACCGAAGCCAGAATTATCACCGCAGCCAAAACAGCAGGGCTTTCCGCTCAGCAATGGTTAAAACGCATTATTGATGAAAAAACCGCCAGCTCATGGCCTGATTCCGTTAAAGCGTTAGCGGGTTCATGGCAAGATGTGCCTTTTGCAGAAGAGTTGCGCTCCGGCGAAGGCCAGGATGTATCAAGGGAAGATTTTTGATGTACGCCTTAGATACGAATACGGTGATTTATTTTTTTAAAACATGGGCCATGTTGCCCAGCATTTATTCAGTTTACCGCCCTATGAAATAGCATTACCCTCGGTTGTTTTGTATGAGCTTGAAGTGGGTATTGCAAAATCAACAGCCCCTGAAAAACGTAGAGCCCAGTTAAATGAATTACTCACTGTCGTGCGTGTATTACCTTTTACAGAAAATAAAGCGGAAATATCGGCTAAAGTGAGAGCTACACTGGAAAAGTGCGTATTCTGATTAATTTGAACAGTGATTCTGGCCGAACTTGAACACCTAAAACCTAACGCATCGGTGGAAATGAATTTTTACTCTAAGTGTTCAACTTGGGTCAAGGAATTCATTTTTTTTCGCA
>JAQTPT010000121.1 GCA_028712795.1 Methylococcales bacterium | reverse complement strand
GGCGCAAAAAATACGCGATCTGGTTCGAAACACGCGACTGGTTTTTGATTACCTTAAGATGACGAAAAACTCTTGCGCTGTTGGTTGCTCAGGATGAGAGCGGTGGGTGGAGAACAAATTTACCGTGGCTCTACAAGGATGACGCTTGCTAATTCCATGAATAATAGATAGAATGAATTAAATTTTTCCTCGAAGGAGCACAGGAATCGTAATGGAGTGGTGTACGACGATCCCCGAGTAGCCGTAGGGGCCGGGCTTTTTGACGAAGTTCGAGCGGAAGCGTAGTCAAAATGCAAGGCTATCCGACGACACGGGGTCAAGTAATTTCGCAGGCCAGTGATGCACAGCGTACCGAAGGGAAGCTGTTCGCTGCAGTTGCAGCCGGAGCAGTACGAACGCGGGCCGCCGAAGGCAATAACCGCCAGCTAATTTTTCGCTGCTGAAATCGGACGGGATCCCTTTTCAGCTTTCGCGAAAAATGCTGGCGCTCCTGAAAATTGCCTTCAGTGCGGTTACATGTGGCAAGGTAAGGTTTGGTAAAGGCTGTTTTGTTGGAGCCGAGGCGGTGCTAGCGCGTGATATCTATTGGTAATTTAGGCAGTTGTAATATACAGATGTGCCAGAGAATGCCGCTGTCATTTGGCGTTCAATCTAAATAGAGTTTCCGCAAAAAAACTTTGTTTTTCTAACTTTTCAATGCAAAAATTTATATTTTATGAAAGTATTAGTTACAGGTGGTGCCGGTTATATTGGTTCGGTTTTGGTTCGTCAATTGTTAAGCAAAGGCTTTGCCGTTAGGGCGTTTGATTCATTGAATTTTGGCGGCGAAGCTTTGTATGAGGTTATGTTGCATCCGGGATTCGAATTCATGAAAGGTGATGTGCGTAACGCAGATGATGTAACAAAAGCATTGGAAGGGATAGATGCTATCGCTCATTTAGCGGCGATTGTTGGCGACCCGGCCTGTAAAAAATTCAGTGAAGAAGCCAATGAAACCAATTGGGACGGAAGTGTCGCTTTATTTGAAGCGGCTGAAAAAGCTGGAATAAAGCGGTTTGTTTTTGCCAGCACCTGCAGCAATTATGGAAAAATGTCCGATCCTAATTCTTTTGTAGTGGAAACGTCGGAACTTAATCCTGTTTCTCTTTATGCAGAATTGAAAGTAAAGTTTGAAAAGCACATTTTAGAACAAAGAAAAGATACAAAAATGTGCAGTACGGCGCTTCGTTTTAGCACAGTGTATGGCTTTTCTCCACGTATCCGTTTTGACCTCACTGTAAACGAGTTTACCAGAAATGCTACCATCAATGGTGAGCAAGAGATATGGGGAAAACAATTCTGGCGGCCTTATTGCCATGTAGATGACTTGGCCAGGTCGGTAGTATTGGTCTTGGAAAGCCCTGAAGAAAAAGTTCGAGCCAATGTTTTTAATGTAGGCAGCACCGAGGAAAATTATAACAAAGGAATGCTTATTGAAGAGGTATGCAAGGTTGTACCCAATGTTAAAGTGCATTATGTTGACATGAACGAAGATCCCCGCGACTATAGGGTAAATTTTGCTAAAATCGAGAATGAACTGGGTTTTACCATCACAAAAAAAGTGCCGGAAGGAATAAAAGAAATTTACAGCTTGTTGAAAACGGGGATAATTACCGATCCGTTTGGACAGAAATTCAGAAATATCTAATTTTTTCTTAAATAATATTCTTTACGGGGGGACGTTACATCGACGTCCCCCTTTTTTTATTGCCCCTAAAATCTCTTAGTCATAAAGGTTAACATGTCAAAAAAATATGATGTTGCAATTATCGGAGGAGGTATTGTAGGTTTAGCAACTGCATACAGGCTCTTAACTTTAAAACCGGATATGGAAGTTGTTATTCTCGAAAAAGAAAGCCATGTAGCTGCCCATCAAACAGGGCATAACAGCGGGGTAATTCACAGTGGGTTGTATTATAAACCCGGCAGTTTAAAAGCTATCAATTGCATTAACGGCTACAAAATGCTGTTGGAATTTTGCGATGCTAATAATATCCCCTATGACCTTTGCGGTAAAATTGTGGTGGCAACGTCAGAACAGGAGTTGTCACAACTCGATATCTTGTTTGAAAGGGGTGAACAAAACGGTTTGAAAGGGATCATTCGCTTGAATGAATCGGAGATAAAAGAAAGAGAACCGAATTGCAGGGGAATAAGCGGTCTGTTTGTTCCCCAAACAGGCATTATTTCTTATAAAAATGTCTGCAAAGTATTGACTGAAAAAATTGAAAATGCAGGCGGCGAATTGGTTTTTAATTATAAAGTAAAGGGAATTAATCTTGAGGGAGCAGATTGCATTGTAAAAAGTGAAGCGGGAGAGGTGATATCAAATTTGGTAATCAATTGTGCGGGTTTATATAGCGATAAAGTGGCCGAATTCAATGAACCCAATTTGGACACACGCATTATCCCTTTCAGAGGGGAATATTATATAGTAAAACCAGAAAAACAGTATTTGGTTAAGAATCTGATTTACCCGGTTCCCGATCCAAATTTTCCATTTTTAGGAGTCCATTTTACCCGAATGATCGAAGGAGGCGTGGAAGCAGGACCCAATGCTGTGTTTGCTTTTAAGCGTGAAGGCTACAAAAAAACAGATATTGATCTAGGAGATTTATGGAATAGTTTGAGTTGGCCGGGATTTCGGAAAGTAGCTCTGAAATATTGGAAAACTGGATTCGGAGAATTCTATCGTTCTTATTCTAAATCAGCGTTTACCAAAGCCTTGCAAAAATTAGTCCCTGATATTAAAAAGGAAGATTTGATTCCGTCAGGGTCGGGTGTAAGAGCGCAGGCATGCGATAGAACGGGGGGGCTTGTGGATGATTTTAAAATTATTGAAAAAGCGGGGATAATAAATATACTTAATGCGCCGTCACCTGCAGCTACATCTTCATTAAGCATAGGACAAACGATTGCGGAATTGGCTATTTCAAGAATGGATAAGTAGGAGGTCAAAAGTCTTTTAACAAAAAAGAAAAACAATCAATTATCATGTTAGCATTTGAAGTTACCTTATATTCTATGCCATGCTGACTGTCAACCCGTTGCCGTTCGAAGAAATTAAAACCTTAGAAGAAATGCATAAGAACCATCCTTGTCATACTTCTCGAATAAGAGCTCATGCTATTTTATTAAATAATGTTGGATATAAGCTGAAAGAAATTGCCAGTATCTTTAATATTTGCCGGCAAACGGCCGCAGCATGGCTACACGCTTGGAAAGACGACGGTATTTGTGGGTTGTTTGATAAGCCACGCAGTGGTCGTCCGCGTATGTTGTGCAACGAAGATGAAATTGATGCGATTACACGTGTCATTGAATCGCCAAGATCATTAAAAAAAGTGCTTGCTGAATTAACTGCAAGCCTAAATTTAACAGTTAGCCCCAGCGTCTCAACACTGAAGAGGATTTGTAAACGGGCAAAGCTAAATTGGAAGCGGGTCCGAAAATCATTGAGATCAAAACGTGATCCGTCTTTATTTGAACAGTCTCGCCAGCAATTAGCCACGCTTATCGAACAATCCCAAAAAAAGAAATTGATTTGTTTTATTTTGACGAATCAGGTTTTACTTTGGAACCTTGCGTTCCATATGCCTGGCAGCCTCGAGGCGAAACAATTGAAATCCCTTGCGCCAAAAGCAGGCGGCTTAATGTGTTGGGTTTTGTTAACCGGGAATGCTCATTTACTTCCGTTGTCTTTGAGGGCAGCATAAGCAGTGCGGTTGTCGTGGCCAGTATTGACCATTTTATCCCGGGACACTTCAACGACAGACTACACTGGTCATGGATAATGCTTCAATTCATAAGAGTTTCGAGTTTCAAGAAAATATTGAGCGGTGGCAACAACAAGGTCTCACCATAGTAAACATTGCCCCTTATTCGCCTGAGCTTAATATTATTGAAATCCTCTGGCGAAAAATTAAATATGAATGGATGCCTTTCTCAG
>JAQTPT010000076.1 GCA_028712795.1 Methylococcales bacterium | reverse complement strand
CATCCAGAACCTCGGAAACGCGTTCAAATTTCTTACGGAGGGTTTCAATGATCTCTTCTGTGCCCATGCAGACATCATCTCTTATTCCTACAACTTGTTCCACTTATTTTTGGACAGGCCCTTAGTTACTTCCCTGCAAAGAGCCAAATAACCCAGTGAGTCTGTCTTACCATGCCAACCAACAAGATTTGCTGCTTGGATGGAAACAAATCCCAGCGGGGGTCTAACTTGATCCAAAAAAAGGGGGACGAGAATTTTACGTTGACGTCCGATGTCTGCTTCTTCACAAACCCAATGTGAGTCAACTGAATAAGTTGACCAGGCAACAACCATGCAACGACATTTATCGATTTCCTTCTCGATGAACTTTCGCCAGTTGTTTCCCGGCGGAATAGTAAGATCGAAAAATACCGACCAGCCTTGTGATTCCAGGGCTGCCGCCAGGACTTTCACCCTATCCAAATCTCTTCTTTCGTAGCTTAGGAATATATCACTCAAGATTAGTCACCAGTTCTATGGACTTATTTAGGCTAGTTTTCAAAGGTTATTTAGTAAACTAATGGTACCGCGTCGAAATATCCCTGCCTAGTCTTCTTGGTTTTCCCTTTTTTATGGGGCTTGGAAACGGACTCTTTGGCATCCGCCTCTAAGCCAGATTTAATCCATAAATCAAACAGCGGAGCAACCGAGTACGGGGCGATAGGGTCAGTTCTAATAATCCAATATTATTGATCTAAGCAATTCTTTGCTACCAGATTGACAGTCAAATAGTAAGACCTTAGTCCATATTTTTACATATTTTTTGGTAATCGACTCTCGATTATCAACCTTTAATAAGAAACTTGGATCGATTGAATAAAATTAATAGGGTGATTTATAGCAGCTATAAAAAACCCAAGCCAAATATTACAAACTATCTCGCACGAACCTCACCATACATATAGAATAGGCAGCTTCAACGTTTGCTCATTGGGATAGCCTTGTAGGCCGGAATTAGCCTGTTTGAGCGTCAGCGAAAACTGGTATTCCGGCACACTCGGCTCGAATTGCCGGAAACGCCACCCCGCTCTAAGCTTGAGTGGCCTTATTCCGCCTACCAGAATTTATCCCGATCAACAATATAGTTCTTATGAAGCGATAGGGAATTGTCGCTCACTGCGCAACCCACTTGGTTTATCAATTTTTCAGCGTTACACTACTGCCTTGCTCATACGTAAGGACAAAATATAGCCATGCTAAAAAAAACGCCGCTTTACAATCTTCATCTTAAGCTGGATGCCAAAATGGTGCCCTTTGCCGGTTATCAAATGCCGGTTCATTACAGCAAAGGCATCATTCATGAACATCTGCACTGCCGCAGCCAGGCGGGCTTCTTCGATATTTCCCACATGGGGCAATGCTTGGTTCTGGGGAATGACGCAGCCAGCGAGCTTGAGCGGCTGACGCCCAGCGATATTGCCGGGCTTCAGGCTGGCTCACAGAAATATACGGTATTGACCAATAACGACGGGGGCATTATTGATGACATCATCATTACCCGCATAGATTCGGGGCTGATGATCATTGTGAATGCCGCCTGCAAAGACAAAGATTTTGCGCATTTGAATAACCATTTATCCGAGCAGTGCGTTTTTAAAGAACTCCCTGATCACGCATTATTCGCACTTCAGGGACCTTCTGCCGCTTCAATTATCGGCAAGTTTTCAGCTCAAGCCGCCGGGTTATCTTTTATGCAGGCCTGTGAGTCTGAAATTAACGGCATAACCTGCACTATCAGCCGCAGCGGCTATACAGGCGAAGATGGCTTTGAAATTTCAGTCGCCAATCAATACGCCGAACTACTCGCTTGCTTGTTGCTCGCTGAAGATGGAGTGGAGGCTGTTGGCTTGGGGGCAAGAGATACTTTGCGTTTGGAAGCGGGTTTAAGTCTTTATGGGCATGAACTTAATGAGTCCATCACGCCGATAGAAGCTGGATTAAAATGGGTGATTAAAACAGGCCATAACCAATTTCCCGGCGCTGACAAAATCTTGAACCAACTGCAACTCGGCTCCGAAAAAATCCGTGCGGGACTTTTGGTCGAAAGCAAAATACCTGTCCGGGAAGGCTCTGTTGTTATCAATAACGAAGACGAGGCCGTTGGTTATGTCACCAGCGGCAGTTTTTCGCCCAGCCTTGGGAAGCCAATTGCTATGGCATTGCTTGACCGCAATGCAGCCGGTTTGGGCAATACCTTATTCACCATAGTCCGGGATCGAAAAATTCCCATGACGGTCACCCGATTACCTTTTATTCCACATCGCTATCATAGATAACCATCATGCCAACATCTCGCACTAATCTGAACCAACTGGAAATGCGCGGTAATTTTATATACCGTCACATTGGCCCTAACCTGCGGCAAACCCAAGAAATGCTTGAGGAATTGGGATTAAATGAACTCGAAGACATCATAGAACGGGCCATTCCTGCCAATATTCTAAATCATGACCCCTTAAAGCTGACCGAAACGATAAGTGAACGCGCGGTCATCAAGCATATTCGCGACATGCGCGGTCGTAATAAAGTGTTCACTTCAATGATCGGGATGGGCTATTACGACACAGTGATGCCAGCCGTGATTAAACGTAATGTGCTGGAAAATCCAGGCTGGTACACGGCTTATACACCCTATCAGGCAGAAATCAGTCAAGGGAGGCTGGAAGCTTTGTTAAGCTATCAGCAAGTGATTATCGACTTGACCGGGATGGAGTTGGCCAATGCCTCATTGCTTGATGAGGCGACTGCGGCGGCGGAGGCTATGACTATGTCGCGGCGTTTGTCCAAAAGTGCTGCCAACAGCGTTTTTGTGGATAAGGAGTGCCACCCGCAAACCATAGCGGTTATTAAAACCCGCGCCCATTCATTAGGTTATAACGTTGTCGTTGGTGATCCTTTCCACGGCCTGGAACACCATGATTTTTTTGCTCTTATCGTGCAATACCCGGGTACTCAAGGTGAAATAAAAGACCTTAGCCAAATCACTGCAATCGCGCATGCCAAATCCGCACTGATCACGGTGGCGGCTGACCTGTTAAGCCTGGTGTTATTAAAACCGCCTGCTGGCTTCGGTGTTGATATTGTCGTCGGCAGTGCCCAGCGTTTTGGCGTGCCTATGGGTTATGGCGGCCCTCATGCGGCATATTTTGCTACGAAGGATGAGTATAAACGCTCTGTTCCGGGGCGTATCATTGGCGTATCCAAGGACAGTCACGGACAGCTTGCATTGCGCATGGCTTTGCAAACCCGGGAGCAGCATATCCGCCGCGATAAAGCGACCAGTAATATTTGCACATCCCAGGTTTTGCTCGCTGTTATCGCAGGATTTTATGCGGTTTATCACGGCGCCGAGGGCTTGCGATTGATTGCTGGCCGCGTGCATCGTTATGCGCAAATTCTGGCGGCGGGGATTTCGCAATTAGGGCATGAAGTCACCAGTTCGTGTTATTTCGATACGATAGTAATTCATGTCCCGAACCGGGCGAAACGTTTTGCCGCACACGCTGACGAAGCCAATATCAATTTTCGCATCATAGACGCAGACCACATAGGTATTTCGCTGGATGAAACCACGACGCGGAAAAATTTAAGGGATGTCTGGCAGGTTTTTTCATCGGCCACCGCAGGCCTTCCCGACATCAATACGCTCGATGCCAGTCTGACTGAATGTATCCCTGAGCCGCTGTTACGGAGCGATAAAATCCTGCAACATCCCGTGTTTGAACGTTATCATTCGGAAACTGAAATGATGCGTTACATGCGCCGGCTTGCCAGGCGTGATATAGCCCTGGATCGCTCCATGATACCGCTGGGCTCCTGCACGATGAAGCTTAATGCCGCCACGGAAATGCAAACGATTTCCTATCATGAGTTTAACGGGCTGCACCCCTTCGCGCCGCTGTATCAGACTCATGGCTATCAACAAATGTTTGCGGAACTGGAGGATATGTTATGCGACCTGACCGGTTTTGATGCCTTTTCGCTTCAACCTAATGCCGGCTCGCAAGGCGAATATACCGGCTTGCTGGTGATCCGCAAATATCATGAAGTGTCAGGCCAGTCACAACGCAACATTTGCCTGATACCCGCGTCTGCTCATGGCACCAATCCGGCCAGCGCTGCGTTGGCGGGCCTTAAAGTGGTAGTCGTCGCTTGCGATGAAAAAGGCAACGTCAGCCTGGATGATTTGCGTGCGAAGCTGGCGGAATATCAAAACACACTGGCGGCGTTAATGATCACCTATCCGTCCACGCACGGTGTTTATGAAGAATCTTTTCGGGAGATCTGTGATCTTGTTCATCAGCACGGCGGACAGGTTTATCTGGACGGCGCCAATTTTAATGCGCTGGTGGGTTTAAGCCGTCCTGGCAAACTGGGTGCGGACGTCGCGCATCTTAATATGCATAAAACCTTCTGTATTCCGCATGGTGGCGGTGGACCAGGCGTTGGCCCCATAGGTGTTGGCGCTCATCTTGCCCCTTTTCTGCCCGATCATCCGGTTGTCGATGGCGTCAACCCGGCCAAAGGCGTGCATGGCACGATAGGTACTGTTTCAGCCGCGCCTTGGGGATCGGCCAGCATCTATACCATTTCCTGGGCTTATATCGCCATGATGGGCGCAGCAGGTTTAAAACGCGCCACATTGACGGCAATCTTGAACGCCAATTACATTGCCAAACGCCTGGCGCCACATTACCCAATTCTCTACACAGGCAAAAACGGTTGGGTTGCCCATGAATGTATTATCGATTGCCATGAGCTTAAAAAATCCTGTGGCATCACCGTTGAAGATATAGCCAAGCGATTGATTGACTATGGTTTTCATGCGCCCACTGTGTCGTTTCCCGTTGCCGATACGTTGATGATTGAGCCTACGGAAAGCGAGAACAAAGCCGAGATCGATCGCTTTTGTGATGCATTGATTGCTATACGCCAAGAAATCAAAGCCATTGAAGAGGGCGCTGCCGATGCTGAAAACAACGTGTTGCATAACGCGCCGCATACCCACCGGTTATTGCTAGAAGAATGGACCTTGCCTTACTCCAAACAACAAGCCTTTTTCCCAGACAATGACCAGCATGATGATAAATACTGGCCGCCGGTAGGGCGTATTGATAATGTCTACGGCGACCGGCATGTGGTTTGTACCTGCCCGCCTTTGTCGGATTATGAATAGACGTTACGCCGATTTTATCGGCAGGTGTGAGCCAGAATAAGAGCACCCAAACGTAGGGCGGATGCCGACAGGCGATCCACCAATTAAGCGACAGGACTGTCTTGATTATAAGCGGCGCTATCGAAAAACTTCGATGAATTTCGTTCGATGATACAATTACTTGAAAAGAAATTAACCCGTTTAAAAATCATAGGTCTGATTTTTTTAAAGGAGCAAGAACATGACCGATAATATCGAAAACTTGGTACTTGAGCATTTACGAGCCATAAGAGCGGATATGGCCTACATGAAAGATGACGTGCGTGAAATAAAATCACGAGTCAACACACTGGAAGCTGGACAGGCTACGATTATTCAGCAAATTGGACATCTTACTGGAATGGCTGCTGAATAGCATGTTCTATATGACAGGTTGTTGGAGCGAATAGAGAGGCTAGAGCGCCGACTTGAAATCGCATAAACAGTTATGAAAGGCGCGTGATTCGCACACATTTATTTCATTGGACGTTATCACTTGGCGATAATGATCACCCGATGCGCAGGTTTTGTCGAGCTGATATTTTTAGCCATGCTTGTTATCATATTATTTTTTAATAGATAACCAATCGGTCCGCCTGCGGCTGTGGAAAGCCCGGTGGGCATGCTTTATGCCCACGCAGAATTAAAGAAGTCGCACGAAAATGGTGGGCAGAAAAGAGCTCCACCCTACACAACTGTACTACAGAATTGAGTGATTATTGGTCTGATGTTATTCTTCGGTCCAGCTTTCAAAGACTTCGGTTAAATCGATAACCAATTCAGGAAATAAATGCGGGGTGGCAATGTCATCATCGGTGTACATTTGCTTGAGTTGATAACGACCGTTATCGTCCAAAACAAATTGATTAATTGCCTGGTCATTTGGATATACAATCCAGTATTCCTGTACACCGCTTTCTTGATACAACTCATATTTGATTTGCATTTCCCGTTTGGAATTTCCTTTCGATAAAATCTCAATAATCCAGTCTGGCGCACCATTGCAACCTTGCGCATCCAAAAACTCTGGATTGCAAATAACGCATAAATCAGGTTGCACTACGGTGTGAATGTCTTCATTTGCAAGAATGGATTTTTTACGGTCATACAAGCGCACATCAAACGGTGCAGCAAAGAATTTACATTTTTTATGTTTAAAGAAGTTATAAAGCATACCATTGATGTCTGCTGAAACACGCTGATGCTTCACATTCGGCGCAGGCGACATCAACATGATTTTGCCTTTTATTAATTCAACCGTTTCTTTAAGCTGCCACGTCAAATAATCAGCATAGCAGTAGGTTTGGTTTAAGTCTAATTGTGATAACTGAGTAATTTTAGCCACTGTTTAATTCTCTGTTTTGCAAAAATATTATATAACCCGGCAAGGCTATGATAACAGCCCTTAACCTGATTCAGGCTAAAATCAACCCTAAGCAAGTCATTAAATTGATTCATCCAATAATTAAATGGTGCCATTGAAACTTTCAAATGGCAAAACAGATTAATCATCATCTTCTTTGGGAATCTGTCCTCGCAGCTCTTCTGACAGCAGCATTTGCGCCCCTTTGATAACGACTTGTTCGCCGGGTTTGATGGCGTCAGGAATAAAGTAACCCTCAGCCGATGCTGAATACAGGTTTAAAATACGGCGGCTAAAGGTTTCTTCAGACGTTTTAATATACACAAGCGCCTGATCCATATACCAGATTAGCGCGGATTTCGGAATAATGACGCCGGTCATCTGTTCATTTCGCTCAGGAATCCAAGCGGTTACGTTCATACCTGTTATGATGTTTTTATTGCCGGTTTGGAAGTAATAGCTTTCCCCTTGTGCAACGGTTTCTGCCCGGGTTGCCACTGAAATCAGCTCTGCTTTATGGGCTTTGCCGCGGTTGCCTGATGCTTCAATATAAATTGACCGTACAGACTCAGGCAGATGTTTATTAGTGGGTAAAGTAATTTGCAGCAGTTTTTGATGGCCTGATAAAAATGCGCTTAATTTATTCGAATCACTGGACATTGCCCAATCGGTCAATTCCTTGCCCCACAAAAGCAGGGCTTCATCAATGACCGCTTTACCTTGAAAATTAGTGGCATCGGCTTGGGCTTTAGACGATTGCCATTGTGCCTGCTGTTCTTGCAAGCTGCGTTTTGAGCTTACACCATGGCTATATAAATCTTGTTGGCGGTTAATATTTTGCTCAGCTTGCTTAAATTTTGCCTTGGCGCTGCTACGTTCAGTTAATGCAAGCAAATAGCGGTTACGCAAAGCCAGTAAGGGTTGCAGGTTGATGGCTTTCCCGTAAGCGGTAAATTCAGAATGATGGCTGGCAGGTTTTAGCGTTATTGTTTCTATGCCTGATAATTTCTGGGTTTCAGTGTTAAGTCTGACAACCGATTGGACAGAAATGTTTTGTACTTCAGATAAGGGCTTTTCATGTTCAGCAACAGCCCAGCGTGTTGAAAAAACATTGAGAAAAAAGCAGGCAATTAACAGCTGTTTCATTGGGTTAAAAAAGCATGTAGTGAATCGTTTATATTAAGCCGCTTACATTATGTTTAACGGTGTATTGCGGTTGGCTAAAAATAATAAGCTTTACGGATAATTAACGGGCAAAAAAAAGCCCCGGTTGAGTAAATCAACCAAGGCTTTCAATAATCAATCTAAGGAATCAAATCGATCAGTTGCTAGGCAATGCGAATACTGTAAATGCACCACCTTGTTTGGTGAAAGAACCCAAGCTTGCGTATGCGCCAGTCGCGCCCAAACCTTCTTGTGAAATTTTCAACGCTATTTTTTCCAATTCAGCTTTTTTCACAGGATCTTTTTCTGCAGCAGCCTTGGCTTCAGCTTCTTCCAGCTGTTTATTGAAATCAGTAGCGATACCGATGCCTGCCCAGCCGCCGATACCGGAAAGAACGCCAACATATTGTTTGCCGTCGTATTTCCAAGTATTAACGTTGCCTATGATGCCGGAAGGGGTTTTGAATTTATACAATTCTTTACCTGTTTTGGCATCGACTGCTTTCAGATAGCCTTCCAGTGTGCCGTAGAATACGACGCCACCGGCAGTAGCCAGCGAACCGGACCAAACCGAGAAAGGCTCGCTGTTTGACCAGGCGATCTTGCCCGTTTTAGCGTCATATGCAGTAAACTGACCTAGGTTGGTTGTGCCATCCGGTTTACCAGTCAGAACGTCTGCGCCCGCCGGCATCATGTCCAGCGTCGCGCCAACATAGGGTTGACCCGCTGTGTAAGATACTTCGAAAGGTTCATAGTTCATGCACAGGTGATTGCCTGAAATATAGAACAAGCCGGTTTGCGGTGAGTAAGAAACCGGTTGTTGGTTTTTACTACCTAAGGCAGCAGGGCAAACGCCATCTGTTCTGACATCTTCACCGTTTTGTTCGGTACTGTATTTGGCAACAACTTGTGGACGGCCAGTTTTCATGTCAACATGTGTTGCCCAGTTAACTGATTTGTCGAATTTCTCGGCAACCAACAGTTCGCCTGTTTCACGATCCAGTGTATAGCCAAAACCGTTACGGTCAAAATGCACGATGGTTTTGTGCATTTTGCCTTTAACTTCCTGGTCAACCAGAACAGTTTCGTTGATACCGTCAAAATCCCACTCATCATGTGGAGTCATTTGGTATACCCACTTAACTTCGCCAGTGTCAGCATCGCGTGCCCACAAAGACATAGACCATTTGTTGTCGCCTGGACGTTGTACAGGATTCCAAGTTGATGGGTTGCCTGATCCGTAATAGATCAGGTTCAATTTAGGGTCGTAGCTGGTCCATCCCCAAGTTGTACCGCCACCAATTTTCCATTGGTCGCCTTCCCATGTTTTTACACTGGATTCAGCACCGACTAGAGTGACTTTGCCGTTTTCCCAGGTAGTTGTTTTGCTTGGGTTGATCAGTGTTTCTTTATCAGGACCAATACTGTAGCCTTTCCATCTCAATTTACCGGTATTGATGTCATAAGCAGCCAGGAAGCCACGGACACCAAACTCACCGCCTGAAATACCGGTTAATACCGTATCTTTAACAACTAACGGTGCGTTAGTGTTGGTCATCCCCAGTTTGGGGTCGCCGTTTTGTACACTCCAAACGCGCTTGCCGGTTTTAGCGTCTAAAGCGGTTAAAACTGTGTTCGACTGTTGCAGGAAAATTTTGCCATCGCCATAAGCTAAACCGCGATTGACAGTGTCGCAACACATCACTGGAATAGTCACGTCAGCATCTTGTGTTGGCGTGAATTCCCAAATAACAGACTGAGTTTTTTGATTGATTGCGTATACGGTGTTAGGAAAAGGTGTGTGGATATAAATAACGTCGTCAACAACCAGTGGGCCGCCTTCGTGACCGCGTAAAACCCCTGTAGAAAAAGTCCATGCAGGTTGCAGATTTTTTACATTGTTAACGTTGATTTCATCCAGCGAGCTGTAACGAGTGCCGGCGTAATCTCCACCCCAAGTTGCCCAGTTAGCTGGATCTTTGGTCAGGGTTTCAACACCAGTGTTAGCAGTTGAAATTGCTGGTGCAGCTAAAATTGCCGCCACACTCGAAGCAAGCAGCCAACTTTTTAAAGGCTTCTTCATATATATTTCTCCTGGTATCTTGTTAATTGGACAAAATACTGATTATGATTTTTTTAGACTAATATTAGTTTTTTTTTGGTGATTTTTTGGCCCCATGAAGGCAGGAATTTTTCACACCAAGCCACTAGATTTAATGATTTTGCCTGAAAAGTCAAATTTTAATCGGATCAAAGCTAAAGCTGCATGGGAAAATCCTTGATTAATGGGCTTGCCAGCTCTTTAACGTTGTGCCGAATTTGCTATTTCAAGTTACCCGATACAAGGCGAAACTGCTTTAGGTCAAGTTAACGTTGATGAGCCCTCTTTTTCGCTCAAGGGAGGCGTTTGAACACCTAAAAACTTAATAGCCCATTATATCCGGGTTGGATAGCGCCATTTTCTAAATAACCTCTATATGATGTCCTTTGCTGTTCCAGCATAAAACTTCCCCGGCATCTTTGCTCCATGCGGCCAGGACAAAACGCTGCGCGGGTAGGCCGCTTATTTTAAAGTTATGCACATTAGGCCGGTGAGTATGCCCATGAATTAATCGCAAGCTGTTGTGATCACGCATCACTTTTATCACTGTGTCTTGATTTACGTCCATAATGTCCTGGGATTTTTTGCGTTTATGAAAGTGGCTGCGGATGCGGTACCAGCGTGCTGCCAATAGCCTTAACAGCAGAGGTTTGGATAGCACGGACTGTTGCCATTCGGTGGAATGTGATTTAACGCGAAATGCCTGATATGGAAGATCGTCGGTACACAATAAATCACCGTGTGTAAGCAAAGTGGGCGTGCCGAACAAATCAATGACAGCATATTCGTTTAGTAAAGTGACGCCGGTATCCTTGCAGAATTTTTCGCCTAATAGAAAATCCCGGTTACCTTGCTGCAAATAAATCTGGATACCCGAATCAGTCAACTGTTTGAGTTGCTTGCGGATTTTATTATTGGGCGGGGTAGGATCGTCATCGCCTATCCAGGCATCGAAAAGATCACCCAAAATATAAACAGCAGTTGCTTTGGTTGCTCTATTTTGCAGAAAATCAAGAAATCGACGGGTGATTTCGGGTTTTTCCAATGACAGGTGTAAATCGGAAATAAACAGGATTTCTTGATTCAAAAGGCCGCTCTGGTGATTTCTAAGAAAAAAAGCTCAAAGACAAGGTAAATTTATACCTTGCCCCTTTAGATTTACGTTTTATTTTACAACTTCAGCTTTTTCAATAATGATGTCTGTTTTGGGTACATCCTGATGTCCGCCACGGTTGCCGGTAGGTTGTTTAGCCATTGCATCGACAACATCCATTCCTTCAATGACTTCGCCAAATACGGCGTAGCCCCAGCCACTGGCATTTTTGCCCGTGTGGTTCAAAAAGGTGTTGTCTTTTAAGTTGATGAAAAATTGCGCGGTGGCAGAATTTGGATCGTTGGTGCGGGCCATCGCTAAAGTACCGCGCGCATTATTTAAGCCATTATCAGCTTCGTTTTTTATGGGCGCATGAACCGCTTTCTGATTGAAGCTGGTATCAAATCCTCCACCTTGAGCCATGAAATCAGGAATGACCCGGTGAAAAATAGTGCCGTTATAAAAGCCTTCGTTGACATAAGTTAAAAAATTTGCCGATGAAAGGGGGGCTTTTTCAGCATTTAATTGAATGATAATTTCACCGAGATTGGTTGTTAATTTAACTTTTGTTGGTGTGTCTGACATAGTTTTTTCCGTTGCAAAAGAGAGTGTTGAGGTTAAAAGCAGTATCATGAAGAGAATGATTTTGCGCATTTGTTTTTCCTTACGAGTGATGCAAATGATAGATTTTATGTGTTTTTATCTTGAAAGAGAAGTGGGCGCTTGGTAAATTGTACAGTTTTCTCGCCGAGCGAACCTACAATCGGTAATCAGTTTGTTGCATGGGGACGTTGTGTGCAGATATTGCCAAACGGTAAAATTTATTAATGTATGTTGAAAATATATAACACACTGACCCGAAAAAAAGAACTGTTTAAACCGCGGGTAGCGGGCAAAGTCGGCATGTATGTTTGTGGCATGACTGTTTACGATTTTTGTCATATAGGCCATGCTCGCGTGATGGTTGTGTTTGATACGGTCGCGCGCTATTTTCGATATTTGGGTTATGACTTGACCTACGTAAGAAATGTTACCGATATTGATGACAAAATTATTCAGCGTGCCAACGAAAACGGCGAAGACTTTAGCGAATTGACCGAACGCTTTATCAACGCCATGCATGAGGATGAGCATGCACTTTCAGTGTTGCCACCCGATATTGAACCCCGGGCAACCCAATCTATCTCTGCCATCATTAACATGATCGAAGCCTTGTGCGCTAAGGGGTTAGCTTATGTCGGCGGCAATGGCGACGTGTTTTATTCAGTGACAAAGTTTAAAAATTACGGGCAATTATCCGGCAAAAATCTGGATGATTTACAGGCTGGGGAGCGCGTTGATGTTGATCTGGCAAAAATCAATCCAATGGATTTTGTGTTATGGAAAATGGCAAAAGCAGGTGAGCCCGCTTGGCAATCGCCTTGGGGCTTAGGCCGCCCCGGCTGGCATATTGAATGCTCAGCCATGTCCACCTGCTGCCTGGGCAATCATTTTGATATTCATGGCGGCGGCATGGATTTACAGTTCCCTCATCATGAAAATGAAATCGCCCAGTCAGAAGGCGCGACCGGTGAGAAGTTCGTTAATCTGTGGATGCACAATGGTTTTGTGCGGATTAATGAAGAAAAAATGTCCAAATCGCTGGGTAATTTTTTTACCGTGCGTGAAGTGCTGAAACGTTATAACCCTGAAATAATCCGTTTTTTTATTTTATCCAGCCACTACCGCAGTCCACTCAATTATTCTGATGAACAGTTGAATGATGCCGATGCAGGGTTAGATCGTCTTTATACTGCGTTACGCGGAGAAATGATATTAGATGCTCCGGTGTCGGTCGAATATGAAATACGTTTTAAACAAGCCATGGATGACGACTTCAATACGCCAGTTGCTTTATCCGTATTATTCGATCTGGCCAGGGAACTCAATAAAGCCAAAAGCAACAATCCGAAAAAAACTGCGGAGCTGGCGTCCAGCCTTAAGTTTTTAGGCGGTTTGCTTGGTATTTTTCGGTATGATGCTGATACTTGGAAAAAGGACATAACAATAGCTTTAACTGGCTTATCTATGTCCGTTCAGCCGGGAAAACTTAGTGTGGATGAAACAACACCTTTAACCGGCGCATCAACAGCTCAGACTGAAAAGGTTAGTATTGACGACGTGCTGAAACATATTGAGCAACAAATCCAAGCCCGTTTAGATGCGAAAAAAGCCAAGAACTGGGCTTTGGCCGATAAGATTCGTGATGAATTAAAAGGGCAGGGGATCATCCTGGAAGATGCGCCCGATGGCACAACCAGTTGGCGGCGCGAATAGCTTTCTAAATCAATCACACACAGAGAAGCAGGTAGGCATGGTTAGCGTAGCGTAACCCGGCAACTGCGACTAACTCCATCTGCAATCAATAATAGAAACATAACCCAATGAGCGAAATTAAAGATAAATCAATCCAAATCTTTCTTGACGAATTAGCCAGTAAATCAGCCACACCGGGCGGTGGAAGCGTATCTGCGCTAATGGGGGCGCAGTCTGCAGCATTAACCAGCATGGTGTGTAATTTGACCATTGGTAAGCCCAAGTACGCTGAGGTTGAACTTGAAATGCAAGCCTTGCTGCAAATGTCAGAAGCATTACGAGAAAAACTGACTGGCTTGATTAAAGCGGATGTTGATGTATTTAACCGCTTAATGGCAGCATACGGTTTGCCTAAGGAAACGGACGAAGAAAAATCGGCGCGTTCTGAGGTGATACAAGCCGTATTAAAAACAGCCACTGAAGTGCCTTTAGAATGCGCGCGTGCTTGTGCGGAAGCTGTTGAATTAAGCCAAGTCGCTGCAAATAAAGGCAGTCTTGGCGTTATCAGTGATGCCGGCGCTGCTGTCATGGCGGCTTATGGCGGATTAAAAAGCGCAGCGCTCAATGTTTATATCAATACAAGCAGCCTTAAGGATAGGCGTTTCGCTGAGGCCAAACTGGCTGAATTGGAAGCGATTTTGACGGATGTTGATGTCGCTGTAGAAGATATTTATCAAATGGTTAAAACCAAGTTATAAGTAATTTTACAATTAGGGTAAATAAAAATTGACGGTAGAAAGATGTGTCGTCATAATAGTCAGCTCTTCAAGGGCGGTTTTAATTTTAGCCAATCATAAATGAAGATTATCGGGATGTAGCGCAGTTTGGTAGCGCGCCTGCTTTGGGAGCAGGATGTCGGGGGTTCGAATCCCTCCATCCCGACCAGTTTAGCGCTTGTAGCTCAACCGGATAGAGCACCGGCCTTCTAAGCCGGGGGTCGCAGGTTCGAGTCCTGCCAAGCGCACCATTCAAAGAATATCCCATTTTATGGTGAGCGTAGCTCAGTTGGTAGAGTCCCGGATTGTGATTCCGGTTGTCGCGGGTTCGAGCCCCGTCGTTCACCCCAGTATAATCAGCAACTTATAATAAAATTTCTGTCTAAAAATAATCCCTGGTAACAAAACTGGTAACAAACCAGTTACTCGCTAGCGAGTTCCACCGTCTTTAATTTCACGTCATAAACATTTAACATCGATGCGTTTCTATGTCCGCTCGCGTCCTGTTTATTGCCGGTCGTATCGCTCACGCCTTTGCGTTTTAAATCGTGGAAAGTGAAGCGCGTCCACTGAATACCTAATCGATCTGCTTCCGCTTGCGCTGTGGTCGTAATCCTACCCATGGCTGTTTTCAAACTCGACACCTGGATGCGGTCGCTGGTTCGTTCTGAGATGAATACAAAACGGTCTTTGGGTCTGATCGGATGGGGTTGTTTGCGCTCGCTCAATATCTGGTTGCGGGTTGTTATCGCAGTTTGCCAGGCGGTCCTTAGTCGATCGTTCCACGCGGTAATGTTATCGCGCGAACCTTTGCGCCGTTTTATTAGTAGCCCGGTGGGTAGTTCGTTGGCATCGGTCATATCTAACACTTCTGATAATCGCATGCGGCATAGATATGCGATTTCCATGCAGACGGGCGCATACCAGTACGGCGAAGAGGCCGCAGTCTTTAACATGAATTGGTAGTCTTCGTCCTCGGCATAATGCTGGCGCGCTTTAACTGTCAGCTTTTTAATGCTGGTGGTTGGATTGGCTTTGATCTTTTCATACTCATACGCCCAGCTGAAAATCCGTTTGATCTAAGCCAGTTCTTTGTTAGCCCGACTGGCTGACTCTTCGCCGCGTGCATCGCGGTACTTTCTAACCAGGCCGATTGTCCACTTGGTCAGTTCGACCTCGCCCAGTAGTCCGGTGGATGTTTTGCAGGTGAAGATCGAATTGTGGCAATCCAGGTAATCGCGCTGAGTAGAGATGGCCAAGCGTAGCCAGATCTCCGTCTGCTGGAAATCTCTCGATATTGACGCAAAGGTCGCCGCAGCTGGCGCGCTTAATGCTTCGCATGCTTGCCATATTTCAGACAGCGTGGCGCCAAGTCCGCATAATCGTTTTGCCTTCCACTTATCGACTGCTTCATCTTTATACTTAATAATCCACCGACCTGCGCCATCGCCTTTCCAGTAGCCGACATTCCGCACCCCAGCAGACAAACAATATATTAAACTGCGCGCATCAATTACGCTCTTTGGAACAGGCATTGAACGAGAACTCACCTTACAGCAGCTACAACTTGGATCATTTAGGCCTCATAGCGGGTATGGTTGATGAATTGGGTTTGTCTGAACTGATCGATACGGTGATCAAACAAGATCATGAGCAACGGCAAGTTTCGGTAGGACAATGCGTTAAGGTCATGATTTTAAATGGTCTTGGCTTCGTCAATCGAGCGCTATACCTGATGCTGCACTTTTTTAAGGATAAACCGGTCGAACGCTTGCTGGGTGAAGGCGTAGCAGCGGAGCATCTCAATGATGATGCCTTGGGAAGGGCGCTGGATGCGATCTACGCTTATGGCCCGGAAGCATTGTACGGCCAACTGGCGGGGCAAGCGGTTAAACGCTTGGGGCTATCCTGCAAAGTCGCGCATATAGACACCACCAGCTTTCATGTTGATGGTGTTTACAACAGCAAACAGGAGGACGTGCCGGAAGGCGTTATTCACATCACTCAGGGCGTAAGCCTAGACCATCGACCAGACCTCAATCAGGTGATACTGCAACTGATTAGCGAACATCAGGCGGGCATACCGCTGTGGATGGACGCCTTGAGCGGCAACAGCAGTGATAAAGCCAGTTTCCGGCAAACGCTGAACACGCATCTGGGTCAATTGCGTGAGGGTGTTGGCCTTTCATTGATAGTGGCCGACAGTGCGCTGTATACGGCGAAAACACTGCAAGACCTGGGCGATTTTCCGTGGATTACCCGTGTTCCTGAAACCATTGGCGGCACCCGTGAATTAATCCTGGCAGCCTCTGGCGACCCGGCCGGAACGGGCCTACACGATGTTGTGTTCAAGTTATGGCTGCGTTAAGCAGCGTTGGCTGGTGGTTTACACCCAAGCCGCACACGGGCGTGCTGAACAAACCGTCAACAAACAACACCTGAAGCAAAGCCAGGCCGGGTACAAGGCCTTCAGCGCCTTAGCCAAACACTCTTTTGCCTGTGCGGCGGATGCCGAGGCGGCCTTGGCACACTTGCAAAAGACGCTGAAAGTCGTCGCCTTGCACGAACCGATTATCGTCGAAGTGACCGGTTTCAAAGGCAAGGGACGCCTCGGCAAAGGCCGCAAACCCGTATCTACTTTAAATTCCAGGGGAAAACCAACATCAAACCTGCAAGGTTTGCGCTTTTTGAGTAATTAAATCTGCCAAAGAGGGAAGTTCGAATCGCCCAGACACGCGATCATAAACGTAATCGT
>JAQTPT010000016.1 GCA_028712795.1 Methylococcales bacterium | reverse complement strand
CGAAAAAAAATGAATTCCTTGACCCAAGTTGAACACTTAGAGTAAAAATTCATTTCCACCGATGCGTTAGGTTTTAGGTGTTCAAGTTCGGCCAGAATCACTGTTCAAATTAATCAGAATACGCAAACGCAGTTGGTCAAGCTCACCTTTACGCATACCCGTAGTGAGTCCCATTAGAACTTTGAGGTAAAATCTGCCGCCAATGTCTTTAGCCGCTTTAAGTAATCGTGGTTTTTCTTCGTCGGAAAGATAACGGACGATTTTATTGTCCACCCTGAGCGAACGTGTTTACAAGGGTTTTCGTCTAAGTATTGATCTAGCCTTGTAGAAGCTTGGCATAGTCCAGAATAGCCGATAAAACCGCAAGATGTCTATTGTAGGTTGCCGGTGCTTGGGATTTTTTAAACTTGAGGGAGTCCCGGATGAGCTCGGGCGAAATTTCTGAAAGTAGAGTTTGGCCTATGAGCTTTTCCCAGACAAGAACCAATCTTACCCGGTCATGGTCTTTTCCAGTCCACCACTGCATATATTCATTGGCTAGATTCATTGGCTAGACGGCTGAATAGGATGGTGCAGGGTTTAATGCCTTTGGCTTCGTACTCTTGAGAATCCAAAACAGCACGATTGCCCCATGTACGAGCATCTTGCTTTCGACGAAATGTTTTGCTTTTGATGTTTTTACCAGATTTGGTAAGAATAGTGCGGTAACGGACTTCTCCGCTTTTTAGATCAACTTTGATGATGTGGAAATTTAGCATCTGTGTTTCCTCAATTTTGAGGTTAAAACAAAACTACTGTAGTTATCGCTGTAGTCGTTTGTTTAGTACACAGTTACTGAAACTTTTTATCCTTAAAAGCTTTTTAAATCAAAGGCTTTGTGGTGGGTCGTGCGCGATTCGAACGCGCGACCATCGCATTAAAAGTGCGTTAAAGTCAAAAAACCCCGAAACACCATAACAAACAATAACTATTAAATCAATAAGTTAACCTATTTGTCTTGTTGCCTGTTTTTGCCATTTATTACCTGTTTTTATAATCAATTGCGCCACCAGTGCGCCACGGGTATATAATGAAACCCTAGAGACAAAGCGGCCTTGCAGGTGTACCACCACCAAACAAGGCCTTACCAATTAACTTAACAGATAGGGTTAAGCAATGGCTGAAAGCATCATATCAGAAAGCCAGTTGTTACCTTACAGGAACAATTATGGCAACTATCACAGAACGCACCGCACAAGATGGAGCTAAGAGCTTTAAAGCCGAAGTTAGGTTAAAAGGCTATCCGGCACAAACAGCAACCTTTAAAAGAAAAACAGACGCTAAAAAATGGGTTCAAGATACTGAATCAGCAATACGTGAAGGTCGACACTTCAAAACAGCGGAAGCGAAAAAGCACACCTTTGCTGATTTGGCTACCCGCTACTATTCGGAAATCCTGCCCAACTACAACGAAAAAGAACAGGGAGAGCGTAAAAGCAAACTGCAATGGTGGGTTAGTAAAATCGGTTATTGCTTGCTGGCAGACATAACACCCGCAACCATTAACGAGCATAAGACCGCCATGACTCAAAGCGCGGCCACCGTTGATAAGTACATCAAAAATTTACAACATGCTTTTAGTATTGCCGTGAATGAATGGGAATGGCTAAGCGATAACCCGGTTAAGAAAGTAAAAAGCCCTAAGTTACCGCGTGGGCGCGTTCGATTCCTTGATGATGACGACCGAGCGAAGCTATTACAAGCCTGTAAAGAATCACCAAACCCTTTGCTTTATCCTTGCGTAGTATTGGCACTATCCACAGGTATGCGACAAGCCGAACAAATGGAGCTTGTATGGTCAGATATTAATTTAAAGGACGGTTATTTAATTTTGCATGAAACAAAGAACGGGGAGAGACGGCGCGTAACATTGGCCGGGGCAAGTCTGGAACTGTTAAAAGAACATGCCAAAGTAAGGCGATTAGATACCAGGCTATTATTCCCAAGCAATCGAGACCCACAAAAGCCCATTGATTTACGCAAAGCTTTTTTAAATGCTTTAGAAGCCGCACAAATAACCGATTTTAAATGGCATGACCTGAGACATTGCACTGCATCTTATCTTGCCATGAATGGGGCTTCACTGGCTGAAATTGCTGAAATACTGGGGCATAAAACATTGAGCATGGTTAAGCGTTACGCGCACCTTTCAGACGGGCATGTAAGTAGCGTTATCGAAAGTATGAACGCTAAAATATTCGGGGGCGTGTGAATAGCTGTTATATAACGTACAACAAGTGATAATTGTAGGAAGTGTCGAAGTCGTTTAAAAATGCGTGAACTTGCAAAAGACAAATAACTAACTAAAGGTAAATAAAGTGAAAATATTATTAATTGCGTCAATCCTATCTTTAACCGCTTGCGTACCTTACACACAAGTATTATCTGATTATACAGCCGGGGCTATTGGTTGCCCGTCTGAAGATATAAAAGTGACTAAGTTCGACCATAAGTTTATTACAAGTAGAACCGAATATACTGCCGAATGTCATGGACATAAGTTTATCTGCAATAAGCCAGATAGACAGGCATTAAACGTTAGATTAGAAGCAACATGCAAGGAAATGATTTAATTATGAAAAATTCAGAATGTGTAGCCTTGCAGCATGATGAAGCTGTCAAGATTAGCGAAGCCGCAAAATTGATGGATTGCACGGTTGATAGTTTACTCAAAGAGGCCGCAAGTTCTAAACGCTTAATATATGTTGCGTTAAGCCCTCACTCGGCAAAGCTTGCCGCGATACCTACTCACACTAAGCCAAGGCAAGGCTCATACATTACAGATGATTGTTACATCGTGGCTTTATTACCGAATTACGCTAGATTACTTTCTGAGAAGGGCAGTTTTAATCTTTCAAAATACTACGCAGGTTTTGAGCCGCCGCTCGATTGGCATTACTGGGTTTTAGACGAGCCTCAAATAATAAGCTTAGATGATGTGAATATTCCTAGTCACGAAGTGGTAAGGAAAGAGGAGATTAATAAAAATCAAGAAAGCGAAAACACGAAAGCCGAGCCTTTAAAGGATGCTGGCGCGGTTAGCAATAACAAAAAAAACGTAAAAGGCGAAGCTGACAGATTAAGAACCATACATTTTATAGATTGGGTGGAGAGAACTAATTATGACGGCAAACAAACCCATTATTACCTTCAAGATGAATTGAGAAAAGACAATCCTAAATTATGGGGCAGAAACGAACAAACCTTTAACAAGTGGTTGCAAGCCAGTGAGGCGACACAAGCAAAAAAGTTACTCGACAGGCTGAAACTAGAGGCAAGGCAAGCGGTATAAATTACAATAAAACAAGGAAGGGGGCATTAAGCCCCTTTTTTTGTCCTATAAAAAACAACAAGTTAGTTTTTAGGAAAAATAGGAAATGTAGGAAATTACCATATTTCCTAATATTTATATAATAAACAATAAGTTAAAGTTTATCACAACACAAGAGCAATTTTGTGGAAAGCCCTGCAAAACAGGATAACAAAACTTTCTTATTGGAATTAAAATGCCCACATTATCAACAGTAAAAACCGAAGCATTTCAAACAGCATGGGCTTATTTAACTGTCCAACAATTTACCGCAAAACACCCAGCCTTTAATACTGGCGGCTTGCGTTCCCTTATCTTCAATGAACACACCAACGGCCTTGAAAAATATGGGGCAATTATCAGAATCGGAAGGAAGGTTCTTATAGACGAAGCCAAGTTCTTTGCTTGGGTTCAAGCTCAAAATAAGGCGGTGGTGTAATGAGAAAGCCAACATTTCCAAGAACCGGCACTCTTACAGCGCGTTCATTAATGCGGCTTGTCTCAGGACAAAAATTCACTCACAGAGATTTTCAGAACGAAACCGCGAGCTATAGGCTTTCTGGTTATATCGAGCAGTTAAGGAACCGTCATGGCTGGCCTATTGAAACAAAGGAAGAAACTGCACACACCAGCGATAAGACGGGGCGTGTAGCAACCTACGGGCGGTATTTTATCGAACCGGAAGTATTAGCCATGTTAAGGGCAGAACTGGGAGAACGCTTAGAAAGGTTCATTGATGCGGTTAAACGCTTTGAAGGGGGCAATCATGCCTAACATTAAAAAAGCTACCCGGTACGCCAATACCGGGAAAGCCAATTCACAAAAACTGAACGCTAATTATATCAAAGACTCACTTAATCCGTTTGACTTTTACAGCCACGAACTACCCAGCGCACCGTTAAAAAAACATACTTGGAATGATGGGGGCTTGTGTCCGTTCCATGCCGATACTAAAGCGGGTTCCTTCCGTGTAAATCTCACTACAGGCGCGTTTAAATGCTTTGCTTGTGGGTTGGCTGGCAGTGATATTGTAGCCTTTGTCATGGCCTTGTACGGCCTTCAATTTGTCGAAGCATTGGCAAAGCTGGCTGATGATTGGGGCTTAATATGGTAGAAATCCCACAGCGTTACAAAGGCAAGCCTTTACTTCATAGTTGGAACTATTGCGCTAAGGACGGCGCACCCTTCGGGGTTGTTGGCAGGTATCAGGACGGAGAAGGTAAAAAGGATATTGTGCCTTTCTTCAAGCGTAATGGTTCAAACTGGATGACAGGCATTGATTTAAACCCACGGCCTTTATTTGGACTTGATAGGCTGGCAACACACCCAAAAGATAAAGCGGTCTTCATTGTTGAAGGAGAAAAAAGCGCGGCGGCTTTGCAGAGCATGGACATTGCAGCCGTTAGTAGCCTTGGAGGTTCACAAGCAGCAAAACAGGCCGATTGGACACCGTTAGACGGTTATAAAATGGTTTACTTGTTGCCAGACAATGACGAACCCGGAGAACGCTATATGCAGGATGTTTACGGGGCGTTATCAGCCTTGGAGACAAAACCACAAGCTAAAGTGTTGCGGTTGTCTGGATTGCCGGATAAAGGCGACATTGTGGACTGGGTTAAATCATGGGGCGGTTATGTGTGGGACGAATACGAACCCATACCGGAAGCCATGCGCCCAAGCCTGAAAGAAGCTTTAAGGGATGAATTGAAAAACGCCGAACCAGTGCCGGAAGAATGGGGTTTAGTCGGTTCTGTCAGTGGTGGGTATAACGTTTTTGACTGGGATAAACCCGGCGATATAAAGACCGATACGCCACCCGTTCAAGCCTTACACCCTGAATTGATACCTGAACCGTTCAAGCATTGGCTGGCTGATGTATCACACCGTATGCAGACACCGGGGGATTTTGCAGCCATATCAAGCATCGTTATTGCTGGCTCACTCATTGGCGCGGGTTGTTCTATCAAACCTAAACGCTTGGATGATTGGGAAGTTATCCCTAATGTATGGGGGGCATGTATCGGACGGCCTAGCGTGGTTCTGAAAACACCCAGTATGAAAGAGCCTATGCAATTACTGGAACGCTTACAGGCTGAATACGGTGAACAGTTTGAGCAGGAAAAGGCCGGGGCTGAGTTTGATGCACTGGCAAACAAGGCCATGATTGACGATGTGAAGGGGCAGCTATCCAAAGCCGCAAAGGGTAAAGGCAAGGATGGCGTAGTCAAAAGCGATGACTTGCAGAAGTTAAAGGCTGATTACTTGCAATTATCTGAAAGCACAGAACCGGAAGCCACCCGGCGTCTATTCAAAACCAATGAAACCAGCATACAGTCTATGACGTTGTTGCAGACACAAAACCCGCGCGGTATTTTGGTTTTCAGGGATGAATTAACCGGGTTGCTGGTGAAATGGGATAGAGAGGACGGAGCAGACGAACGCGCCTATTTTCTGGAAGGCTGGAACGGTGATGGAAGCTATACAGACGTAAAGATAGGCCGGGGCATAACGGATGCTAAATCCATTTGTATCAGTTTACTGGGCGGCATACAGCCGGATAAGTTAAAGCGGTATCTGTATCAAGCCAGCCAAGGGAACAATGACGGCTTAATACAGCGCCTACAGCTTGCCGTGTGGCCTGATGAACCGGAAGGCTGGCAGTTAATCGACACCAAGCCCAACAAGGCTGAGAAACAACGAGCTTTCGATATTGTGAAGGTATTGGCTGAACTGGACTTCACTCAATATGGAGCAATCCAAAGCGAGTATGACGAACGGCCTTATTTTAGGTTTGATAATGCCGGGCAGGAAGTCTTTAACCAATGGCTGACTGAGTTACAGACTATCAAGATTAAACGGGAAGAAAACCCGCTTATGGTTGAACACTTCGGGAAGTTTCGTTCATTGATGCCTTCATTGGCTTTGATATTCCATTGCATAGACATTGCAGACGGTCAAACGCGGGGCAATGTAAGCAGCAAGGCGGCACGATTGGCGGTTGAATGGTGTAAGTATCTGGAAAGTCATGCACGGCGCATTTATGCCATGGCTGAGAGTCCAGAGCATGAGGCGGCGGTAAGACTGGCTGAAAAGATAAAGGCCGGGGGGTTGCCTAGTCCATTTACCACGAGAGACATTGAGCGCAAAGGCTGGCATGGATTGAAGGATAAGCAGGAAGCGGAAGCGGCTTGTAACATCCTGATACAAGAAAACTGGCTAAGGATGCAAAGAAAGCCTAAACCAATAACAGGAAGGCCGCCCTTGCCAGAGTATTTTATTAACCCCGTTTTTCTGTAAAACACCCCTACCCACAACTGACAGAACCGACAAAACCCCCTTTTGTCAGTTTAGTCGGTTTAGTCAGTAGGGGGGTAACGACATTTTTAGGAAAAATACATTAATGAAACGAAACATTAACAGGAATAAGAAAATGACTAAAACTATTGATGATGCGCTTGCTTTATTTGCATCCGGTAAAAGCCCTAGAGAATGTGAAAAGCTGACAGGGATTCCAGCAACAACCATTAGCAGAAAGGCAAAAGAGCAGGGAATTATAAAAGGCTCAGTGGCGCAACTAATAACTGATAGCGTAAGGGTTGCGGTTGAAGTTGGCGCACAAAATGGCGCAGTGAAAGAGTTAATAAAAACGGAAGTAAATAAACAGCTTCAAGGTATGGAGTTCTATTCTACTCAAGCAAGAGATGCAGTAAAGATAGGAATGGAAGCACTAAAGCAAGAGCCAACTGTAGCAGGTATGAAAACCGCTCTTGAAGGGATGAAAACGGGCATGATAGTTGAAGGTTTAGTACCGTTTTATCCCAATGCCCCTGTAATCAATAACACGGCGGCGGCTCAATCGGTTAGCAATGCAGGAATCAGTAAGGAAGGTATAGCCAGTATTCATGAAGCCCTAGGCATTAGGAGCGATTGGTAATTGAATTATTGCGCGTGTGGTTTACAGGTCTTTTTTGTGTGAAATGTCGGCAAGTATTGCGGTGAGTTTTATCCATAAATTCCAGCAAGTGTTGCGGGTGTTTTTTTAAAAGTGCGCCACCAGTGCGCCATGGAGAAATTCTGACATAAAAAAAGCACCTCGAATAATCGTAAGTGCTTGATTAATTTGTACTTTGGTGGTGGGTCGTGCGCGATTCGAACGCGCGACCATCGCATTAAAAGTGCGGTGCTCTACCGGCTGAGCTAACGACCCAACAAAGATTACCTATTATAAAGATAATTTCATGTCTTGCAATTTATTTTTTGATAAATTTTGATATCGTGTTGGATCTGTTATGCCTGCTTCTGCAAAACCGGACTTCCTTATGCGGCACGCATCGCAAACGCCACAGGCCAGGCCTTCTTTATCAGCGGAATAACAAGAAACAGTTCGTTGATAATTTACTTCCAAGGCAATGCCATGCTTTATAATTTCTGCCTTGCTCATCGATATCAGAGGAGTGTGTATGGTAAAATGTCCGCCTTCTGCGCCCGCTTTAGTGGCCAAATTAGCTAATTGCTGAAAGGCTTTGATGAACTCGGGTCTACAATCGGGGTAGCCGGAATAATCAACGGCATTAACGCCGATAAAGATGTCCCGTAAATCTAAAACTTCCGCCCAGCCCAAGGCAAACGACAGAAAGATGGTGTTTCTTGCTGGAACATAAGTCACTGGTATGCCTTCCTGAGGCGTATCAGGCACTGCAATATGATCATCGGTCAAAGCTGAACCACCAATCGAACCAAGCCCAAGCTTAATGATTTTATGATCTTCAACCCGATAATCTGAAGCTATTTGCGTTGCTGCTATCAGCTCGGCATTATGCCTTTGTCCGTAATCAAAACTTAAGGCATAACAGATGTATCCCTGTTGTTTTGCGAGAGCAAGAACCGTAATTGAATCTAATCCTCCAGACAGAAGGATAATGGCTTTTTTTTGCATAAGGCTTATTTACCTTGGGCATTATCCCAAAGCAGTTTATGTAATTGGATTTGAAATCGAACGGGCAACCTGTCCTGAAGAATTTTTTCGGCCAGCTCGGTTGGATCTTGCTCTCCCATCACGGGTGAAAACAATATTTCGCAACGTCCAAGAAGCTCATATTCAGCTAATGCCGCTTTTGACCAGGCATAGTCTTCATCATTACCGATCACAAATTTAACCTGATCTTTCGTGCTTAGAAAATGAATATTTTGATAGATATTTTTGCTTAACTCGCCTGAGCTGGGTGTTTTAAGATCCATGACTTTAACAGCTCGATGATCTACCGCAGATACGTCAATCGCACCGCTGGTTTCCAGTGATACAATAAAACCTTTATCTAGCAATTGTGTGATCAACTCAAGACAGGCCGGTTGTGCCAAGGGCTCACCGCCGGTTACGGTAATATATTTAGTGCCGTATTGCTCTGCCTGAACTATGATTTCTGCAATCTCAATTTTTTTTCCGCCGGTAAAAGCATAGGCCGTATCACAATACTCGCATCGTAATGGGCAACCGGTGAGGCGAATAAATACAGTGGGAATACCCACCGTATTTGACTCACCCTGAAGAGAATAAAAAATTTCAGTGATGCGAAGCGAACTCACGGTCTGTTTTTAACTTCGCCAAGCTTAAGCAGTTTTTTTCCTGCCAGAAGCGCTGCCGGTGATTTGGGATATTCGGTGGTGACGCGGGTCAGATATTCTCGCGCTTTTACCAGGTTTTTCTGGTCTATTTCTATGTAACCCAGTTTCAATAGCGCATCAGGCACTTTTGCGCCATCGGGATACTTTTCGACAACTTCATTAAATGCTTTACGCGCGGAATCATTATCTTGATTAACCCTGTATGCCTCTCCCAACCAATATTGGGCATTATCGCCGTAAACACCTGCCGGATACTTATTCAAGTAGACTTTGAATTGCTCAATTGATTGTTCAGTGTGCCCGTTTCTAAGCTCATTATACGCTTGTTGATACTCCTGTTTTTCAGCGCCTGAAACTTGAGCCGCCTCTGGTTTCGGTTTTGCAATTTGATTTTCCAACGGCTTATCCACCGAGGCAGATTCAGACGCTGGTGCATTTTCAACCACAGGCTTATCAGCCGGAGCTGACTCATTCGCAGGTACAGGCTCTGGTGCTGCCACAATAGATCCACCCTCGGTGGTGGCAGCATCACCCGTGCCGGCTGCTTTTGGAGAGCTTTCTGCAACGGGCTGATCAGTGCCATTAGATTTGTTTTCAATACCTTGCAGTCGCTCGTCAAAATCAGAATACATTTTAGTCTGGTGTTTTTTCAATTCTTCAATAAGGAAGGCCTGTTCATCTACCTTGCCAGTAAGCTGCTGCACTTCAGTTTGTAATTGCTCCAAACGCCCCATCAATTCGTACAAAGTGTTTGCTGATGGTGAATTGGTTGGATTGACTGGCTTAGCAGATGGCGGGTACGATGAATTGTCGATAACAACCGGGAATTCTGCATAAACACTGCCACAAACCAACAGCAGTAAAGCAAAGCTTGTTTTTTTCATTTATTTACCTTGCCTGATAAACTATTTCGACACGACGATTTTGTTCCCAAGCAGATTCATCACTGCCGAAAGCCTTAGGCTTTTCTTCACCATAACTGACAATTTCCAACTGATTTTCAGACACGCCCTGAATCTTCATCATGCTGGATACTGACTTTGCACGCTGCTCACCCAGTGCAATATTGTACTCACGAGAGCCACGTTCATCAGCATGACCCTCCAGCGTTATGCGTTGTGATGGATTCGCAACCAGATATTTTGCGTGGGCGGCAATGACCGGAACAAAGTCCGGCATTACTTGACTGCTGTCCAACATGAAGTAGACAGTCCGTTTAGACAGCGGATTATTGGGGTCATTAAATTCGGGACCTAAAGTACTGGCATAATCGCCATTGCCAGAAGATATGCCATTCATGCCTGAACCGTCCATTTCTGAGCCATATGCACCCGAACCCTTATTTAAGCCACTGGTCGAAGCATCATTGATCCCGCTGGCCGTATTTTGAGTCCCATCTGTAAGACTGGCGTCTTTTTCATCATCACTACAAGCTGATAAAAGTAATGTGCCTATAGCAAAAGCCAATAGAGTTTTATTCAATTTCATCTTCAATTCCAAATCTAATTACAATCTATAAAATAACTGCATTTCAGCTCAAAAAGCTAAGGGGCCCACGAGGGCTCACGAACTTCACCGCTATTAAAAACTAACTTTTGTTGCATTTTACCATCTAAAGTCACCGCCGATAAGAACCCGGTGCGCCCTTTTTTCGAAGCATACAGGATCATGGTGCCATTCGGCGCAAAACTGGGGGACTCATCTGACCGGCCACTTGTTAACACATTAATAGATCGGGTTGCCATGTCCATTACAGCAATACGGTAATCATTGCCGTTGCCATGCACCATAACCAAATTTTTACCGTCCGGTGAAAAGCTGGCTCTCGCATTATAATCACCGGAAAAAGTCAGTCTCTTTTCCTGCCCCCCTTGACTGGGAACACTATAAATTTGTGGCTTGCCGCCTCTGTCTGACGTAAAAACTATGCTACTGCCATCTGGAGACCAGCTTGGCTCCGTATCAATAGCAAAGCTTTTGGTCAACTTATTCAATGAACGCGTCGACAAATCAAGAACGTAAATATCAGGGCTGCCATCTTTAGATAGGGTTAGCGCTAATTTAGTCCCATCGGGTGACCAGGCCGGAGCGCCATTGATGCCAGGATATTCAGCCACGCGAGTTCTCTCGCCTGTAGCCAGTGTTTGTACATAAATAGCCGCTGATTTCCTCTCAAAGGACACATAAGCCACTTTCTTGCCATCAGGAGACCAGGATGGCGACATAAGCGGTTCAACTGACGACGCCACCGTTTGAGGATTAAAGCCGTCCGCATCAGCAACTTGAAGCTGCTGTGATTGTTCTTTGCTGCCTTGATTGTTCGTTGTGATATAAGCAATCCGGCCACTAAAAACACCTTTTTTGCCGGTTAATTTTTCAAAAATAAGATCACTGATATGATGGGCTGTTCTACGTAAGTCATCTGCTGACGAGGCCATTCGGTAACCTAATAGTTGTCCGCCTTTATAAACATCAAGCAGCTGAAATTGAACATTATATTGGCCTCCACCCACATCAGAAACTTGCCCGATCACCAGGTAGTTCTGCCCCAAGGTCTGCCAGTCTTTAAAATTAACCTCGGCAGCCGTGCTTGGCCTGCCCGGCATTCCTTGTTCGGACATCATTTTAAAAAAACCGCTACGCTCCAGGTCAGCATTGACGACTGCACTGATATTAACCGGCGCATTCTGTGAGGCAAAAGGGACGACTGCAATTGGCACAGCGCTTTCAACGCCTTCTGTGATTTCAATTGTCAGCGCTGCATGGCCAAAAGGCACATTAAAACCAAACACTACAATAAATAAAATTCTTCTAAAAAAATTCACGCTCACCTCTACGTCTGCGCTCCAAAAAACTGATGTCATTATCACACACTAAAAACATAATGACTGGACATCTCGATAATTTGGGCCATCTGAAAATAACCAAGTCTTCAAATTTGAAAAACCTTGTGTTGTAATCTTACAGATTTATTATTTTGGATTAAACAAAAACTGAAACGATCTGAATTCCCTGGAAAATAGTTCTTTATCTTTGGGTATGGGAAGTGGCGATGCTTTGTTAACCGCATTTTCCGCTGACCTGTCAAAAATTTCATCGCCACTACTGGAAACAACTTCAGCATCTATCACAGTGCCATCAGACATCAATCTGACCCGGATTGTACACTTTAAACCTCCGCTAACAGAAGCAGGACGAATCCAGCTTCGGTTTACTTTTTGCTTGATGGCGAGTTTTGCCTGCTCCGCCTCTGACCGTTGTGCTGCTATTTTAGCTTTTGCTGCTTCAGCTTTGGCTTGTGCTGCCGCTTCGACTTTTTCTTTTTCAGCAGCTTCGGCTTCCATTTTAGCTTTGGCCGCAGCTTCAGCTTTCGCCTGTTTGGCGGCTTCGGCCTTGGCTGCCGCCGCTGCTTCGGCTTTTGCCTGTTTGGCGGCTTCGGCCTTGGCTGCCGCTGCCGCTTCGGCTTTTGCCTGTTTGGCGGCTTCGGCCTTGGCTGCCGCCGCTTCGGCTTTCGCCTGTTTAGCGGCTTCGACCTTGGCTGCTGCCGCCGCTTCGGCTTTCGCCTGTTTAGCGGCTTCGGCTTTCGCCTGTTTAGCGGCTTCGGCCTTGGCTGCCGCCGCTGCTTCGGCTTTCGCCTGTTTGGCGGCTTCGGCCTTGGCTATTGCTGCCGCTTCGGCTTTCGCCTGTTTGGCGGCTTCGGCCTTGGCTATTGCTGCCGCTTCGGCTTTCGCCTGTTTAGCGGCTTCGGCCTTGGCTGCTGCCGCCGCTTCGGCTTTCGCCTGTTTAGCGGCTTCGGCCTTGGCTGCCGCCGCTGCTTCGGCTTTCGCCTGTTTGGCTGCTTCGGCCTTGGCTATTGCTGCCGCTTCGGCTTTCGCCTGTTTAGCGGCTTCGGCCTTGGCTGCCGCCGCTGCTTCGGCTTTCGCCTGTTTGGCGGCTTCGGCCTTGGCTTGTTCCACTGCTTCGGCTTTTGCCTGTTTCGCCGCTTCGGCCTTGGCTGCTGCCGCTGCTTCGGCTTTCGCCTGTTTGGCGGCTTCGGCCTTGGCTTGCTCTGCTGCTTCGGCTTTCGCCTGTTTGGCGGCTTCGGCCTTGGCTGCCGCCGCTGCTTCGGCTTTCGCCTGTTTGGCGGCTTCGGCCTTGGCTTGTTCCGCTGCTTCGGCTTTTGCCTGTTTGGCCGCTTCGGCCTTGGCTTGCTCTGCCGCTTCGGCTTTCGCCTGTTTGGCGGCTTCGGCTTTGGCTTGCTCTGCTGCTTCGGCTTTCGCCTGTTTGACCGCTTCGGCCTTGGCTTGCTCTGCCGCTTCGGCTTTCGCCTGTTTGGCGGCTTCGGCCTTGGCTTGCTCTGCTGCTTCGGCTTTCGCCTGTTTGGCGGCTTCGGCCTTGGCTTGTTCTGCTGCTTTGGCTTTCGCTTGTTTGGCGGCTTCTGCCGCTGCTTCGGCTTTTGCCTGTTTGGCGGCTTCGGCCTTGGCTGCCGCCGCTGCTGCTTCGGCTTTCGCCTGTTTGGCCGCTTCGGCCTTGGCTTGTTCCTCTGCTTCGGCTTTCGCCTGTTTGGCGGCTTCGGCCTTGGCTGCTGCCGCCGCTTCGGCTTTCGCCTGTTTAGCGGCTTCGACCTTGGCTGCTGCCGCCGCTTCGGCTTTCGCCTGTTTAGCGGCTTCGGCTTTCGCCTGTTTAGCGGCTTCGGCCTTGGCTGCTGCCGCAGCTTCAGCTTTCGCCTGTTTGGCGGCTTCGGCCTTGGCTGCCGCCGCTGCTTCGGCTTTTGCCTGTTTGGCGGCTTCGGCCTTGGCTTGTTCCTCTGCTTCGGCTTTCGCCTGTTTGGCGGCTTCGGCTTTGGCTGCCGCCGCTGCTTCGGCTTTCGCCTGTTTGGCAGCCTCCGCCTTTGCCTTGTCTGCCGCTTCGGCTTTTTCTTTTGCCTCAACCGCCTCAGACTTTTCTTTCGTAGCTTCCTTTTTTGCTGCATTAGCTTGTTTTACAGCGTCTGCTTCTGCCTGCAAGTTAGCCGTATCAATTATAGTCGCGTGGATAATTTCCGGGACGGGTTTAGTTATTGGTTTAGGTTTATATAGCGCGCTTAACGCAAATAGCCCCAAAAGCGAAAGATGTAGTGCTATGGACAGTAATAATGGCCATGTAAATCTTTTTTGCTTGTCCATCTAGCTTATTGTTCTTCAGACTTGGTCATTAACCCCACTGTAGGCACGCCCGCATTTTTCAGTGCCGCCATTACCGTAACCACAGTGCCATAATCCACGCCTTTATCTGCATTTATCAAAACTTGTGTTCCCGGCTTATTGCTTAATACTAACGCCACCCGGCCATTTATTACTTCAGGTTCTATCTGCTCGTCATTCTGTCCATCAGTGTTAATAAAATATTCACCGGTTTCCTTAATAGAAACAACAATAGGCGGCTCGCCCTCCTTTTGTTCCACCATGGCAGATTGAGCTTCCGGAAGATCAACTTCCACGCCGGTCTGTAACATCGGCGTGGTGATCATAAAAATAATGAGCAATACCAACGTGACGTCAATGTAGGGGACTACATTGATTTCCGACATAGGTTTTCTTCGACCGTGTTTCCTTCTCATTTGCTGTGCGCCTGTCTTTGCAACAAAACAACAAACTCCTCGACGAACAATTCATACCGGCCTGTCAGTCTGTCCAACCGGGTAGAAAACCGGTTATAAGCTACCACGGCAGGTATCGCGGCAAATAGGCCAAAAGCGGTCGCAATCAATGCTTCGGCAATGCCAGGTGCTACCTGAGCCAGTGTCGCCTGCTTAACATTGCCCAGTGACATGAAGGAATTCATAATTCCCCATACCGTGCCAAACAATCCAACATAAGGGCTGGTTGAGCCAACTGTGGCAAGAAAAGCCAAATGTTCGTCCAATCGTTCCAATTCACGTGACAATTCGATTCGCATAACCCGCTGCGCACTTTCCACCTGCACAGCGGGTTCAACATTGCCAGTTTGCCGCATCCGGGAAAATTCCTTATACCCCGCCAAAAAGATCTTCTCTATGCCTTCCGGCTCGAAATCCTTTGCCGCCAGTTTCCTGTAAAGATCGGTAAGTGCGATACCCGACCAAAATTGCTCTTCAAACTCGTCAGTAATTTCAATCGCCCGGTTAAGCTCCTTGCGCTTGGAAAAGATAAACGTCCACGATGCAACAGAAGCTATCAACAATAACAACATGACGAATTGGACAACAAAACTGGCTTCTTTGATTAAGTGGAAAATGGATAAATCAGTGTTCATTCTTTAACAGCTCTAGTAAATTTTCAGGAATCGCTTTGGGACGCAGGGTCTTGGCATCCAAACAGGCAATGCGAATGATGCTTGTGCATAAAACAACATCGCCTCGTGTAATCTGTTGTTCAAAAGTAAGGCTGACTTTTTTAGCGAGAGTCACCTCGGCGCTAACCTGTAGCAGTTCATTAAAGCGTGCAGGACTCAAATAATCGACCTGAACGGATCGCACGACAAAAATGATGCCTTCATTGGCCGTAAGTTCATCCTGCTCACAACCCATCGCCCTGAGCATTTCCGTTCTCGCCCGTTCAAAAAAATTGATGTAATTGGAATGAAACACCACGCCGCCTGCATCGGTGTCCTCATAATAAACGCGGATTGGCCAGATAAATTTCTTAATTTTCATTAGTCATATAGTTAAGGCGCGAAAACCGAATGGATAAGGTACGCACAGCGCGCCCCGCATTAATCAAACAAATCCTCGGACAACCCTATTTGTTTCGGTGGCTGCAAGCCAAAATGGAGGTACGCGTTTCGGGTGACAACACGTCCACGGGGTGTGCGCATAATAAAACCTTGTTGCAACAAATACGGCTCCAATACATCTTCAATCGTACCGCGTTCTTCACTGATGGCGGCCGCCAGTGTGTCAAGCCCTACCGGGCCACCGGCAAAATTTTCAATCATCGTCATTAACAGTTTGCGATCCAGTGCGTCAAACCCGTTACTATCCACTCTCAACATGTCCAGAGCCTGAATGGATAGCTCTTCGGTAATGATTCCATTGCCTTTTACCTCTGCATAGTCGCGTACGCGCCGTAACAATCTGTTGGCAATTCTGGGTGTACCTCGAGAACGCCGGGCAATCTCATACGCCCCCTTCTGCTCCATGGCAATCCCCAAAACTTTGGCCGAACGGTTGGCAATACTGGCCAGTTCATCCACTGTGTAAAATTCCAATCGATGCACGATGCCGAAGCGATCACGCAAAGGAGACGTCAGCAAACCGGCGCGGGTCGTCGCGCCAACCAGGGTAAACGGCGGCAAGTCGAGTTTGATGGATCGGGCGGCGGGTCCTTCACCAATCATAAGATCCAGTTGATAATCTTCCATGGCCGGATAGAGAATTTCTTCAACCGCAGGACTCAATCGGTGTATTTCATCAATAAACAACACGTCATGGGCTTCAAGATTAGTCAGCAATGCTGCCAGATCGCCCGCCTTATCCAGCACTGGACCTGAAGTCTGGCGAATTTTAACACACATTTCGGCTGCGATGATATTGGCCAGTGTTGTTTTACCCAATCCGGGAGGGCCAAAAATCAACACATGATCCAAAGCTTCCTGACGAGCTGTTGCCGCCTGGATAAAAATCTCCATTTGCGCACGCAATTCCTTTTGCCCGACATAGTCAGCTAAACGTTTGGGGCGAATGGCGCGGTCTTGCCGCTCTTCATCGGTATTGCTGCGGGCCGTTATCAGTCGATCGCTTTCAATCATCTGGCCGCGCCTTGCAATGCCAGCCTGATAATATCTTCACAACTTTTGCCTTCAGCACTGATGCTTTGCACCATTTTACTGGCATCCAGCGGCTTGTAGCCCAATGAACATAAGGCACTGATAGCTTCCTGTTTAGCGTTGCCGGCTGCTGGAATAGATGCGCCTGATTTACCGGTACCGCTCATAGTTGAATCACCCAAATCCGGCAACCTGTCACGCATTTCAATAACCAGGCGTTCCGCAGTCTTTTTGCCAACACCGGGCAACCTTACCAATGCCAGCGTATCGTTATTATGAATGCAACGGTGAAACTCTTCCGCGCTTTGTCCTGATAAAATCGTCAAGGCCAGCTTGGGACCAACACCGCTCACTTTAATCAGCGTTCTGAATAGAGTCCGGTCAGCTTCTTTAGAAAAGCCGAATAAAATATGGGCATCCTCCCGGACCACAAGATGGGTGTGCAATTTTATCTCTTCGTTGATTGAGGGCAGATCATAAAAAGTCGTCATCGGCGCTTCCACTTCGTAACCAACGCCCTGAACGTCAAGCACTAAAAAGGGGGGCGCTTTATGCACCAGTTTACCGCGTAAAAAACCGATCATCTGACCAAACCTTGTTTGCCAAGCATTGCTGCCGTTTGCTGATAATGCGCATGACAAATCCCTATGCCCAAAGCATCACTGGCATCCAAAGACAACTCGCCTTGAACATTTAACAATATTTTCACCATGTGTTGAACCTGAATTTTATCGGCTGCGCCTTTTCCCACCACAGCCTGCTTGACTTGCCGGGCTGCATATTCAAACACGGGCAAGCCTTTGGTTTGTACCGCGCAAATTGCCGCGCCGCGAGCTTGGCCCAGTTTAAGTGCAGAATCCGCATTTTTATGCATAAAGACCTGTTCTATCGCCATTTGATCAGGCTGATAGTTATCAACAATTTCTAAAATCCCGTCAAAAATTTGCTTGAGCCGATCCGGAAAATAATCAGCCTTAATCCGAATGCTGCCGCTAGCTATGTATTTATAGCCTTGCGGCGAGTCTTCGATTATTCCGTATCCGGTCAGTCTTGAACCGGGGTCTATCCCTAAAATTCTCATCAGATATTAATCAATGGTAGGGTGCGCTGTGCGCACCATTTATCAGTCATTACATTAGCGAAGCATAAACTGCATTACGCACTTTTTTCCCGCAAAAAATCAAGCACATCCTCATTGTTGACTTGATAGTAAATATCTTCGACCAGCACCGTTACACCTAATGAAGAAAAAGTAATTTCGTCGCCCAGATAATAATAAAAGGATTGCCATTGGTCTTTTTTACTAAAAACCTGGATTTCTCCCTTATCCTGTTCGATTAAAACATATTCTTCCAGTGTGGGGATTCTTTGACAACGCAAACGTTTGTCTGTCTGGTCAAAGCGCCGGGTCGATTTAGATAAAACTTCAACAATAATAACAGGCGCAGTTTTGTAATACTCGCTGTCATTATCTTCCTGACAAACCACCATTACATCTGGATAAAAAAAATTGGACCCAACTTTAACTTTCATATCCGCCATAAAGGTTCTACATGGCGTGCCTTTTAATCGATTCCTTAATTCACTCGCCATATTAACTGACAGCAAGTTATGATTTTCACTCGCGCCAGCCATTGCATGGACTTGACCATCAATATATTCATGCTTGGTTTCTGCAAGCAGCTCGCCTTGTAAATACTCTGCTTCGATTATCTGCTGCTGTGCGGGGTTAAAGTTCATGGCTATTCCCATTTATTAACGAAGTTTACAACACCAAAATTATAATCTCATCATGTGGTGACGGGCAGAAAAGCTTTGCCCACCCTTGTATGATTACTCAACCAATTTTATATGAACCCGGTCATTAATCTCCTTGGTGGGAACTTTGAAAGCAATTCCATCTAAGGAACCCACTCTAATCGTTTTTACACCATCTGGCTCATGAGAACCAAAAACAAAACGGTATTCATTTTGGTGTGCGTAAATATTTCTCTTCCTGAAAACAGCTTCTAGCTCTTTAAAGCTTCCATGAAAAGTATCCGGGTCATAATATTTAATTGACCCATTCCAACAGGCTAAACTCTGTGATTTAGCAGCTTGCTTGACTCTATATATGAAATCTTCAACTTGATAGACAACCACTGAAAATTCACCTAAAGATAGTACCTCTTCACTTAAGGTGCTCCTTTCTTTGAGCATGGCATTTTTTTTCAACAACGCTTACTCTTTCGTCTTCAGTCTCATAGGATTCTTCAAATTCTGGAACTTTTACAGCATACATACAGTATAGATTCAGGAAATCATATCCATTGTTCTGCATCACAACGGGACCGCCTAAACCTTCGGCCGGAAACGAGTGTTCCACACCATCATTATCTTTGTATGAGAAGGTTAAAGTTATTTGGTCAGGTTGATGCCAATCTGTAACAGCTTCATAAGCATCGCCTCTTACATAATCATCTATGATCTTCTTAAAGTCACCAAGAGTCCTGCAAAACATCTCACCCTTTTGGATGAACGCATCTACATACTCTTCTTTGTCAAAGACCTTGATTAGCATATAGATTCTTGAACTCATGTTTTCAAGCCTGATAGTGTGGGCACCTCGAAGCATGAACAATTCATTACTGCATAGAGGGATGCTGGGTTAGCCATTCCTTTAGCACAGCATCAATGCGAGTTTGCCACCCAGCTCCAGTTGCCCGAAAGGCTGAAACAACATCAGGCGATAATCTGATTGTTATGCGTTCCTTAGTTTGCTCAGATAATGGACGCCCCAGGCGACGTTGAGGCTTGAGCTGAGAAAATTCTGCATCGCTTAATTCGTAGGTATCCGAATCAACAGCAATGCCAGCATTAATGGCGGCATCCTCTTCATCGGTTGGCAGATAGAAATTACGGGTTGATATGGATTTCAAAACGTTTTACCTCACGTTTATTGGCCTTTCGTAAACCGAAGCGTGTCTTTGTTGTAATTTTTATCGCATTTTCGACGCACTTGAGAATAACCAACCGCACCGCTTGCTAATTAATTTGCCAGAAGATTTTAGCCTTGGCCAGGTAAGCACCCAGCGATTGCCTGATGACATTCGACTGGTTTAATGCGGGATAGCAGCACGTTTCACGCTCGGAACTCCTGCTTGCCTCGCTTTCCAAAGGTCATAAGCGGCTTGCTGGTTTATCCATAAATCAGCTCTGCCACCGTTTTCAATCCCTAGCCAGTTTTCAAGCCTTAAGGCCATTTCTGGTGATAGTGCAGCCTTGCCGTTCAGCATTCTGGATAGTGCGGCACGGGTAACACCCAGCTGCTTTGCTGCTTCAGTTATAGTCAGTTCCAGAGCGGGTAAAACATCGTCACGTAATGTCTCGCCTGGATGTGGTGGGTTATACATTTGCGTCATTTCGCATTGCTCCTTAGTGATAATCAAGATAATCGACAAGAACAATATCCTCGCCTTCAAATTTGAACGTTATTCGCCAATTGCCAATAACAACTATTGAGTAATGGCCGGCAAGGTCACCAGACAGTTGATGCAATCGCCAGCCAGGTAAATTCACATCATTAGCGGTTTTGGCAATATCCAGCCTTAACAGTTGGCGTGTAAGCCTTGGTGCATGATCCGGCTTTATTCCAGCCTTGCTACCTGTCTCAAAGAAATCTTTCAAGCCTTTATGTTGGAATGATTTAATCATCTTGTAAGTGTATAGCATAGCGTTTCGCCATTCAATAGAATTTATGCACAATAAGCAAAACAGGTGCATGGTGTAACCTCATCCAAATAAAATGAGGAGATCGCTATGTTCAACGAGGCAACATGACATAAATACCCAGCATTGATCGGTGCTTTCACAGGTATTCCGGCTAAAGAGTTTTGGGATATGCTTGATAAAATGGAGGCCAAACTGCCTGCTCATGAAATGGAAAGGCATGCTCGAGATGATCGAAAACGAGCGGTTGGTGCAGGGCGTAAGTTTGACCAATCGCTAGCCCAGAGAACAGTGGCCGTACTGTCTTATTTACGTCTACATGTCCCCCAGCTGGTTATTGCACTCATGTTTGGACAGACGCAATGTGATATCTCACGTGATCTTCGTCGCTTGCTGCCGCTTATTATTGCTGTTTTACCTTGTCCTGAGGTATGGGAAATCATGAAAGATAATCAAGAATTAAAAAAACTGGTTACTCTGCCATCCGAGCAATTAGCCAACGGTCGTGTGTTGGTGGATGCCACCGAATAACGCGTGTACCGTCCGGGTAAGAGCAATGAAATACGCAAGCTATATTACTCACGAAAGCAGAAAGCTTTCACGATAAAAACGCAAATGGGCGACAGATGACGATCATCACCTCCTGGCTATTAGTGCCTCCGCACCAGGGGCCATGCACGACAAGAAACTCAGTGATGAGGTGCAAACCTTGGAAAGATTACCCGATGGTTGCGAAGTTGATGCCGACAAAGGATATCAAGGCATGGCTGACCAAGTTAGCTTGGTTACTGTTTGTAACCCAGAAACAGGCATCGAACAACAAATTCCACGCTTGACTGTTTATACCCCGTTCAAGAAAGTGAAGGGAAAAGAACTGACTGAGCAACAGGAAGAGTTTAATTCTCAACTCAGTGCTGTTCGTGTCAGGGTGGAACATTGCATTGGCTGGGTGAAAAATTGGGCGATTGTCGCCACTCGCTTTCGCAGTTCTCATTTGATCTATACTTCTGTCATGCAAACGGTCTGTGGGCTAGTCAATCTACAGACCCGGCAATGGCAAATGGCCCACTCTGCCAATTGTGCATAAACTCTAATGATGAATATATTTATCATTCTATCTCATCTCATTGAAATATTCGTTTAATATTAAAATACAAAAGGTTACGGTTTTAAGGTAGCAGTATTATGTTATGTTCCTGCCTCGCCTTATGGATTTGCCCCATTGATCAAGATCAAAAGACATCAGGGTGAGCTCTGTGGGCACGAAAAATACAACGACTGAGCAATTTAGAGTTATCTAGCCATCAAAATGCTAAAATTGCCCAACAAGCGGCATGGCTAATCGATGCCGCTGGGTGAGCAAGCATCTTTATCGTTTGCTCACCATTCCCTGATAAAAGCGGTAAGCAAAAAGGGTTGACTATCCTATCTGATTGGCTCGTCCGCGTGGGCACGAAAAGTGTGATTAAACCCCGAATTTATCCCGAACTCAGGTTATATTAGAATTTGGCATCATTTAGGCATTAAACGGAGATTTAAGTGAATTTAAGTCAGAGCAAAACCTGGTCAACTGAGCAATCAGCACAAACTTATGCGATAAAAAACTGGGGCGATGGCTATTATTCCATCAATTCCAGTGGGCATGTGTGCGTAAAACCCAGTTCAGATAAAGATATTGAGCTGGATTTGTTTGAAATCGCCCAATCGCTCAATGAAAAAAACTTATCATTACCCGTGTTGGTGCGCTTTACCGATATTTTAAAAGACCGGGCCAATCGGCTTTCTGGCGCTTTTCAAAAAGCCTGTGCCAATAATAACTATCAGGGGCGATACACGCCGGTTTATCCCATCAAAGTGAATCAGCAACGCCAGGTCGTTGAAGGTATTCTGGCGGCTGACAATATTGGCCTGGAGGCGGGCAGCAAGCCGGAATTGCTGGCCGTAATGGCTTTGTCCACTAAAGGCGTTGTAGTTTGCAATGGCTATAAAGATAGAGCCTATATCCGGCTGGCGCTTATTGGCCTGAAAATGGGCTTGAATCTTTATCTGGTGATTGAAAAGCCACTGGAGCTTGAACTCATTATCGAAGAAGCCGCGCGTCTTGATATTAAGCCGCAACTTGGCGTGAGGGTAAGGCTTTCAAGTATCAGTGCGGGTAAATGGCAAAATAGCGGCGGCGAAAAATCCAAATTCGGTCTTCATGCCTATGAAGTGCTACAACTGATTGAGCGCCTGAAACAAACCGGTTTACTGGATAGCCTGAAGCTTTTACACTTTCACATGGGTTCGCAAATTGCCAATATCCACGATATAAAAATAGCACTGAAAGAGGCTGGACAGTTTTATGTTGAGCTGCACCGCTTGGGTGCACAGGTGAAAATCATTGATGCGGGCGGCGGCTTAGGCGTCGATTATGACGGCAGCCGGTCACGCCGGGAATCGTCAATCAATTACAGTCTGGATGAATACGCCCAAAATATCGTGCGTAGCTTTGCTGAGATGTGTACTGAAAAGCAAATGCCTCACCCTGACATTATCACTGAATCAGGCCGTGCGCTCACTGCGCATCATGCGGTATTGATAACCAATGTCACCGATACTGAGTCTGTCTATGCCAATAACGCCGAATTGCAAGCGTTGCCCCCCCTGCAAAATCCGGTCGAGCGCTTTCATGACGCGCACTTTTCCTTGGTTGAAGCGAGAACTCAGTTTACTCAGGACAAACTGAGTATCATCGAACTTGCTAAAGCCGAGAATGACTATGCGCTTATTTGTCAGCAGATTAAAAGCCGGTTAAACCCTAATACGCAAAGCGAAGCGGCTATCCTGCAGGAGTTGAACGAGAAGCTTGCCGACAAGGTTTTTTGCAATTTTTCGCTGTTTCAATCCATGCCCGACATTTGGGGAATTGGTCAAATCTTCCCGATCATGCCCATTCACCGATTGAACGAACAACCAGCCCGTCGCGCTGTTGTCCAGGATTTGACCTGTGATTCCGATGGCCGCATCGACCAATACATAGACGGGCAAAACCTTGAGAATACCTTGCCACTGCATGAGATCGACAGCAAAAAGCCCTATCTTATCGGTTTTTTTATGGTGGGCGCGTATCAGGAAATACTCGGTGATATGCACAATTTATTTGGCGACACCCATTCCATTAACATAAAACTGGATGACAACGGCTATCACTTTTATGACTTTCAGGAAGGCGAGCATGTCAGCGATTTGCTTAACTATGTGCATATCAGCGGCGAAGAATTAAAAACGGCCTACCGGGAAAAGTTGTCAAAGAGTAAACTCAGCGAGCAACAGCGGCAAGACTATGAACAAGAATTGATAGCCGGTTTAACGTCTTATACTTATCTCGGAAAATAATATGAAAGCAGGCATGATCGGCTTAAGTGCAATGGGATTAACTCAAGAGGCATTAAGTTGGAGATTCTTATTCGTGATGCCTATTCCGGTAACCCGTTGATAAAAATCAACCTGCATTGATTTGTAGGGACTACCTGGTTTGGTGTACTAGTCAACAAACTACATCAAGCCTCGACCCATTGGCTCAGGCACAGCTATGGGAGTTATTTGGACAATAACAAACAGGTGCCGTTAACCTATATCCGCGATGTACTGGGCCATGCCAACATTATCACCACCTCGCTTTATCTAAAAACCGACGCCAATCAATGGGAAAAAGTGGTCAGTGGGGCGTTTGCCGGGGTGTAGTTAAGGAGGATTTAAGTGGAATAACACTGAATATAAAGCTTAACAACCGGTTGCAACCGTGTTAAAAGAGTTCGTATCGATTCAGCAGTTTTGAAGCATGACAACATCAACAAACCTTACAACACACTTCTTTGTGCTGAATAGTTAAGAAATCGAGCTATAACCGGAGATTTATCATGAGCATACAAATTGAATTACAAGCCACTATTGCTGATCTGGTCGTCAAGGGCAAAGGCATTCTTGCCGCCGATGAGAGTCATCCGACCATGGCCAAACGCTTTACAGCGATCAATGTAGAGTCAACAGAAGAAAGCCGCCGCGCCTATCGTTCATTACTACTGACTACGCCGGGGCTAGGCGAATTTATCAGTGGGGTTATTCTGTTTGAAGAAACCCTGGGGCAAAAAACAGACAGCGGTAAGCTACTCCCGAGAGTGGCGACTGACCAAGGCATAGTACCGGGCATCAAAGTAGATAAAGGCACCCTGCCTCTGGCCAATGCGTCGGGTGATTTGATTACTCAAGGGCTGGACGGACTGGCTGAACGTCTGGCAGGCTATAAAGAACAGGGGGCGCGATTCGCCAAATGGCGTGAGGTTTATTCCATCAGCCCCCACAATCCGACCCAGCTTGGCATAGACGCTAACGCTGAGGTATTGGCACGCTACGCGGCTATTTGCCAAGCACTGGGCATCGTACCTATTGTCGAACCGGAAGTGCTGTTAGACGGTGATCATACCATTGAGCGCTGCTTTGAAGTGACGGAAGCGGTCCAACATGCGGTATTTCATGCTTTGCACAGACATGGTGTGGAAGTGGAATATATCGTACTTAAACCCAGCATGATCGTGCCGGGTAAGGCCGCTCAACGCAAAGCAAATCCTGAAGAAATTGCCGAAAAAACCCTTGTACAGTTACGGCGTTCAGTCCCTGCGGCGATGCCGGGAATTAATTTTCTTTCGGGCGGACAAACGCCTGAGGAAGCCACGACAAATCTTAATGCCATGAATGCCATGGCTGGCAATGCACCGTGGGAATTGAGTTTTTCCTACGGGCGGGCATTGCAGCAACCGGTACTCCAAGCCTGGCAAGGACAACCTGAAAATAGTAAAGCAGCGCAAAATGCCCTTTATAAACGCGCAAAGCTTAATGGCGCTGCGCGCCATGGCAATTACTCAGCAGAGATGGAAAAAGAATAAAGGGGGGGCTCATGACACATAAAAATCACGGGCGTGGTTCAATTTTCGAAGGAAAAGGGTAGCACTTATATGACGGATCATGTTAATGAAGCGCGTGAGGAGTACGTGATTGTGGAATGATTGGGTGATTATGCTTTTATGGGTAACCGCTAGATTTCAGTGAATGGGGGATTTATTAATGCACTCAACATTTAAAGGACAGGTATCAAAAAATGTCGAAGAAAGTTCAAATTAAGTGGTTGAAAGAACCAGAAGAGCAGGACTATCCAGCTGCCCTATCGTACTTGTCTCTGCTCTATGATGAACAGACAGCCACTGCCTGTGTAGATAAATTGAAGCTCGCATCGATATCAGCGTTCAAAGCCAAGGATATTTTCAGGGCATCCGGTTTATCATTGCTCGGAATAAGCAATTCTCATGTCAAAAAGGATCGACAAAAACTACATTCAGGGGACAATTTATCGCCTCTCCTTCTGATAAGAGATTCCGTTAATGGAAAAGTTGTCATTGCGGATGGCTATCATCGATTATGCGCAGTTTACTCTTATGATGAAGATGCGGTCATTCCCTGTAAAATCGCTTAGCGTCATCAGTTTAGCTATTCAATCATATTAATTTAATGTTCAAGCAAGTCGTATATGGAGGCATCTGCATCATGGGGCTGTCCGGATGCGTCGCTCTTAAATCTATAAATGTAGCTGCACATCTGCCCTTGTATGAGCGAATATTGATTTATAGTGGAACCCGGCTTGATTGGGCAGCAATAACAGAAAATGATGCGGCTATCAGTAAACTTTATATTTATATATTGTCAATTATCAAGTCATAATTGCCATATTTTCTAAAATTGACGTTATATAGTTTGTGAAACTGCTGGTCTTCAATAGCCTGATGTTTCAGGTTATTCTAAAGCGTCATTTCCAGTGAGGGATTGTTCTCTTCATTACGCGATGCGTTAAATACCCGTTCAGCGCCTACTACAGGATCAACCGCCAAAAACTTTGAAAGACTCTGGTATAAAGTGCCAGGCCAGCCGGGAGTCCATTAATAAGTGATCTTGTGTTTTGCCCAGTTCAATCACATAAGAATCGATTTCATCATCAATGCTGCGGTATGTTTGTGATATTTTATTCAGCTCCAAGGTTGTTACACCGCGCCTTTTTGCAATGGTTCGTTGTATAGTTCCCTTACCAATAATGACGAAGCCAGTTGTCTGTTTAAGCGCTGTCGCCACTGAGGATTTTCCGCTGCCAATATCGCCTGACATCAAAATTATATTCTTCATATCGAGTTAACCTTTCGAGAACCACTACCTGAGAGCGAATTCAAAAAAGCATTTAAGGTAGCATTAATGCTTGTGTTATTAAGCACCTGATTTGAAATTGCCATTATTCTCCGGCCAACGTTTCAATTCGATAACGACCTGAGTTTTCAATACCCAAGGCGATGGCTAACCAAGGTAAAGTTTGTTGCATTTCGGCCGCTAAAGTCCAGGGCGGGTTGACCACAATCATACCGCTGGCTGTCATGCCGAGTTCGTGGGTATCGGTTTTTATGCCCAACTCGAATAACTGCACATTTTTAATGCCGCTTTTTTTTAGGGCGCGTTCCAGTTGCCGGTTACGGCTACGTTCTACTACGGGATACCAGAGTACATAAGTGCCTGTAGCAAAGCGTCTATGCATGTGTATCAAGGTCTCGATAACGAGTGGGTAATCGCTTTTTATTTCATAAGAGGGATCAATGAAAACCAGTCCGCGATGTTCGATTGGCGGTAATAAACCGATGGTATTTTTTAAACCATCCGCATGAAATACTTTGATACGCCGGTCTTTACCGACGGTATTGACCAATATATGTATTTCTGTCGAATGCAGTTCATACAAAAACAAGCGATCCTGGCTGCGTAAAAATTGTTTGATAATTAAAGGCGAGCCGGGATAGCAGCTTAATTGATCTTTCCCGTTAAATGTCTTGATCAATTTGACATAAGCGGCAACACTTTCAGGGAGATCATCGCGCAGCCATAATTTGGCAATGCCGTTTTCAAATTCCTTGTTTTTTAAAGCAAAGTCCTCATTCAGGGAATAAACTCCAGGGCCTGCGTGGGTGTCGATGCAGCAGAAAGGCTTGTCTTTTTTGCCCAGGTATTCAAGAATTTTTATCAAAACGAGGTGTTTTAAAACATCGGCAAAATTTCCCGCGTGAAATGAGTGTCGATAGCTGAGCATTAGTAAAGAGGGCTTGGGGTGATTTAATTGAGGATATTGGTTTTTTAGAACACTTTGTCGTAGATCATCATGCCGATCTCAAAAGCGATTAACCAGATGATAATCCATTCCAGTATCGATGAATGCCGATGCTTTTGCTCATCCGCCAACATTTCAAACAGTTCATGGATGGTTTCCAGCTTTTTTGACAACACTTGTGTTCGCGGGGCGATTTCCAAATATTTTGCAGTGATACTGTAAAAGGTTTCATATTCAGGGTATTCCCAAAAGAAATCGGGCGTGTCCAGCAAGTCGTAATTTAAAATAATATCGCTTTTGGTTAAAAACAATTGTCCCCGGATTTTCGCTATTTTATGGCGGCTTAACTTGATTCTTCCATTTTCAGCTAATGATCTGGGAATGTAGTTGGTATTGTTGATGGTTGTTATGGCATTGGTTTCAAAAGAAGCCAGTTTAATCGATTGCGCCATGCCTTGGGATAATGAGAAGATCACCATGGGATCCGAAGATTCAATTTCAATGTGATCTTCAATAATGCGCGTGCCTGGGCAGTTGAGAGCGAAAGTGAAGTGTTCTTCTTCTATGGCAGCCAGCGGGTTTTCTGCATGATTCAATAACAACTGATGGAGCTTGATTTGCTGTTCCGGGCTGACATTCCAGTGAACAACCGCGCCATAAGCGAAAACAACCGACCAGGATTGGTCGTCCTCAATGAGTAAGGCGCCTTTTATAATTCTTATCAGCGTTGAGTCGGATAGTAATTTGGCTACTTCATTAATATCAAAACGCAAGGCCAGACAGAAGGCAGCACATTTATTAATGGGATTGTTAACAGACATAGAGAATAGTTACGCCTTAATGAGTTGTGGATGAAAAATCCGCCCGTGTTATTAATTGTTACAGAAGCTACTATGACAAAGTTGACGTCATCTTGAGTGGTTATTTGTCGGATATTTTCAACAACCAACCATCTTCCGCTTCACAATGTGGAGATTTGGCTCTTACCCTGATGTTAATTCGAGCCGCTGTGTTAACTAGAGATGCGGGTAATTTCCCTTTAATGAGGTAGTACGGATCTTTAAATTCAGAGGTGACTTCAACAGGGATATTCTTGACAGTGACGGCAATTTGATCGGGCTTGTCAATATTGAAAACCAAAAAAGAAAACTCGGATTCAGGTGCTGCAGTTGCCAAATGCGGCGGCAAAAACTTACCCAGATGGGGTTTGCCACAAGTACCGGCGCTGCTGCCCCCGCCTCCTTTGGCTCCGCCACCATGGCCGCTATGATGTTCCGCGGCATAAGCCGCGCCCATGTTAAAAATAGCAACGGTAAAAAAAATGACGAGTAATTTTAGTTTTTTCATGGGGCTATCCCTCTTGTTTTTGTTATGAAACACGCCAGGTGGTGTAATTATGACAACCAATTATTATTTTTATTTTATAAAACGCTAATTATATTCACAAATGACGCTTTTATCGCTATACAAAATCGGATTGACGGTTTATGGCAGGTTAAAAAGCCGACATCATGGGTCATATATAGTTTTTTACTCGCAGCAAGTGTCTTTATGCCGGCAATGCTTTGCTCACGTTTTCTCTGATAGTGCTGCTAACAACAAAAATTTGATTAATGTAAAATGGATAAGCGGCAAAGCCGCATTGTACGAAATTGTTCACAGACTTTATCAATTACCTGGCCGATATGCCATAACTCTAACGCTGGAAAAGCATGGAGCCTTATTAAGAGGGCTTTATTGGACTATACAAAATGCTGAGAATCACTGAACTTAAACTCCCGCTGGATCATCCGGAAAGCGCAATCAAAACCGCCATAATGAATCGACTGGGTATCGGTGCAGATGAACTCATCACCTACTCTGTATTCCGGCAAGGCCATGACGCCCGTAAGCGAAATGCGATCAGCCTTGTTTATACGCTTGATGTCGAGACAAAAAACCAGCAAGCCATTTTAGCACGGCTGAATGATGACCCGCATATCTCTTTAACGCCCGACTCTACTTACCATTTTGTAACCCGGGCACCAAAATATCTTAGCAGCAGGCCGATCGTTATCGGCACAGGGCCTTGCGGGCTATTTGCCGGCCTGATTCTGGCGCAGATGGGCTTTAACCCGATAATACTGGAACGGGGTAAAGAAGTGCGGGAACGCACTAAAGATACTTTCGGGCTTTGGCGCAAAGGCATTTTTAACCCGGAATCCAATGTCCAGTTTGGCGAGGGCGGCGCCGGCACATTTTCCGATGGCAAACTCTATACCCAGATCAAGGATCCCCATCACTATGGCCGCAAGGTCTTGACCGAGTTTGTGAAAGCGGGCGCGCCAGCGGAAATTCTGCGGGTCAGCAAGCCCCATATCGGCACGTTTAAGCTGGTGACCATGGTGGAACAGATGCGGGCTACGATCGAATCATTAGGCGGGGAGATTCGATTTCAAAGCCGGGTTGATTCGATAATGATTGAAAATGGCCAGGTACGCGGCGTCATTCTTGCCAGCGGTGAAACCATCCCTAGCAATCATGTGGTGTTGGCAGTCGGGCATAGTGCCCGTGACACCTTCAAAATGCTCTATGAACAAGGCGTTTATATTGAAGCCAAACCTTTTTCTATCGGGTTTCGCATCGAGCATCCGCAGTCACTTATCGATAAATGCCGTTTTGGAATCCATGCGGGTCATCCCTTACTAGGGGCTGCCGATTACAAGCTGGTCCATCACTGCAAAAATGGCCGTTCGGTTTACAGTTTCTGCATGTGTCCAGGAGGTACGGTAGTCGCGGCAACCTCTGAAGCAGGGCACGTTGTTACCAATGGCATGAGCCAATACTCGCGCAACGAGCGTAACGCCAATAGCGGTATAGTGGTTGACGTTACGCCTGATGATTATCCGGGCAACCCGTTGGCAGGCATTGATTTTCAGCGCCAACTGGAAGCTAATGCCTTTAAATTGGGTGGAGAAACCTATCAGGCTCCCGGACAATTGGTAGGAGATTTTCTCGCAAACAGACCCTCTTCAGCGTTTGGTTCAGTAATGCCCTCGTATACCCCCGGCGTCCATTTAGGCGACTTAAGTACGGCTTTGCCTGATTATGCCATAGCAGCCATACGCGAAGCGTTGCCTGTCTTCGACAAAAAAATCAAGGGCTTTGCCATGGCTGATGCCGTGTTGACTGGGGTTGAGACGCGCACCTCCTCGCCGGTTCGCATCAAGCGCAATACGCATTACCAAAGCATCAATACCCAAGGGCTGTATCCTGCCGGGGAGGGTGCCGGTTATGCAGGCGGAATTCTTTCAGCGGCTGTGGATGGCATTAAAGTCGCCGAAGCCTTGGCTTTGGATATGGTGGGCAGGGCGGGTTTGTAAAGACGCGATAAATCGCGTTTCAGTAGACTTATTTCGAACACTGGAAAATAGCGCTTATTTAATCATCTGCTTGCTAAGCATATCCGTATTGCGGGTTAACCCCTGAGGTATCCCCACGAATTTACCCCCCTCGAATGAGTCGAAGTAGTCTAATAAAAGCGCTTGCGCCTGTTCCAACATTGAGGCAGACAACTCAAAGGCGACATAGCGGCAGGCGATTCGGGCGAGAAATATAACCGGATACGGTGAGTGATCCTGGCTGCTGTTGACATTGATATAGATACAGAAGCTAATCAAGCGACATAATAAACTATTATGCCGGGCAATCGTCCTCTTCTCATATAAAGTAACCAGCGGTAGCGGAGCGCATTATGACCCCAGAATGGTTGGAAGACGGAAGAAAAGTACCCGATGATGTCATGTGCTACATACGGAGGATGGCGGTGTACGCCGTCCGCGAGCGGGGCCAGAGCCCGGAAAAGATGGCCGAATCCTGTAACTTTGACCATTCGTGCATTTACCGCTGGCTGAAACAAAACGACGGAGGCCGGTTTGAGTCAGGAAAACGGCTTATCGGTGTCAGCGCGACTGGGTGATGTTGAAACCATAGAGCATCACTGCGGTCAAGGCCTTGGAATCACGGTCTATTTTGATCAGCGCAAAGGCACAGCAAATACCACGGACTTGTCGCCGGATTCCATCAAAGAAACGGTCAGCGCGGCTTGTAGTATCGCCCGTTATACCAGTGAAGATGAATATGCCGGATTGCCCGAAAAAGATCTGCTGGCAACGGAGTTTCCCGATCTTGAACTCAATCATCCCTGGGGCGTCAACGTCGATGACGCCATTGCCATGGCCATCGAATGCGAGGATGCCGCACGCACGTATCATCCGGAAATCAGTAATTCCGAAGGCGCGTCAGTCAATACCCACCAGGGCATACATGTGATGGGCAATAGCCTGGGATTTCTTCATGGGTATATTTCAACCCGCCACTCCTTGAGTTGTTCAGTATTGGCGCAGCGTGGTGACAGCATGCAGCGTGACTATTGGTATAGCGTGTCAAGAAACGCTCTGAATTTGGAGCAACCCATCGAAATTGGCAAAAAAGCGGCTGAGCGGGCGCTTAGGCGCTTGGAGGGGCGCAGCATAAGCACACGACAATGCCCCGTAATGTATAGCGCAGAAATTGCGTCCAGTTTATTGGCTTCATTCATAGGCGCAATCAGCGGAGGCAACCTATACCGCAAGTCATCGTTTTTATTGGAAGCCCTGGATACTCAAGTTTTTCCCGAATTTATCCATATCCACGAACAGCCCCATTTAATAGGCGCATTGGGCAGTGCCGCCTATGATGGCGAAGGCGTAGCGACAAAAACCCGCGATATTGTCAGCGACGGCATATTGCGCAGCTACGTGTTAAGCACGTATTCCGCGCGTAAGCTGGGATTGCACAGTACAGGCAACGCGGGTGGTGTGCGTAATTTAACGATAACCCCAGGTGAGTTTGATTACGAGGAGATGGAGATGCTGAAGCAACTTGATACCGGTTTGCTGGTTACCGAACTGATGGGGCAAGGGGTTAACATGGTGACCGGTGATTATTCGCGCGGCGCGGCGGGGTTCTGGGTGGAAAATGGTGAAATTCAATATCCGGTTGAAGAAATTACCATCGCCGGTAATTTGAAAGATATGTTTAAAAATATCATTGCCGTGGGTAACGATGTTGATTATCGCGGCAATGTCCGCACGGGTTCTATATTGGTCGAGCGGATGTCAATCGCCGGAGAATAAGTCAAAGTATTGAAAGGGCGACTCGCCCAAGCCTTTTTTTAATTGTGTTAGTGCTGTAGATGTTAAGTATGCAAATTTTTGCTTTTGGCCATGAGAAGACAGTGAATGAGACGGAAAATGAAATCCTGAAAGGCAGGTTTCGAATCATAAGCAGACAAACTTCCTAAACACTTCTTTATGCAAATAAGTGAAGTTGCTTTAATATCACAAATGAAAAAGACCAGTTGACATTACTGTGTTAAATCCTCGATATTAATTGCGGGTTATAAGCAGCTGACACAATTGATAGTTTTGGATTACACCCACCGGCGCGGTTGGTAGACTCCGAGTTTTTTGGTCTAAAGCATAATAAATCCCTGCACCCTGAATCAATGACTCTTCACCTTAGGTTAGCCTTTTTCTAACCGCTTATAAACTTTGAGGTGTTAACAAAATGGATAGGATCACCAATACCATAAAGCTAGTTTGTTTCGCTTCGAAGGACTGCCAGGAATCCGTAGTTGGCCTATTGCAACAGTTAGGCAATCCTCTTTCACTTATAGATTCCAACTGCTGGTTGGAGGGCCAAATTAAGGTCTCCAACTCCCTAATAATTCTGGTTTTACTTGAAAAATATTTAACGATTGATAGAATCATCAAGACTATCCTGGCAACTCCAACTTCTCATTATCTTGTTATTTTCTCTCCACCATTAACTGCTGAAATAGGTTCAATTCTGAACGCATGCAACGATTGTTGCCGTTGGCCTTGTGATCCTCTCGAACTTGCATTTCGTTTGGGTCGTTTGTCATCGGCGCATTTTAACCCATTCGATTTGAATAAGTTTGATATGGAAACAGTGGCGTGGAAGAATTTGAATTTAATTGGTCAATCTCCTATTTTCCTTGATACCCTTTCATTTATAAAAAAAGCCTCCAATTGTAATGCCCCGGTTCTTATAGAAGGCGAAACTGGCTGTGGAAAAGAAGTCACTGCAAGAGCTATTCATTATTTGGGTTGCCGCAAAGATTTCCCTTTTATTCCCATGAATTGTGGAGCCATACCTGATCAATTAATTGAAAATGAGTTATTTGGACACGAAAAAGGCGCTTATACCGATGCAAAACAAAGTCAGGCCGGGTTAACAGAGCTGGCAGACGGAGGAACGCTGTTCCTTGATGAAATTGAAGCCTTGTCAATTAAAGGCCAGGTAACCTTATTACGCTTTATTGAAGATAATGTGATCAAGCCCCTGGGCGCAATAAAAAGCAGAAAAGTAAATGTTAGAATTATTGCCGCGAGCAACCTTTGCTTATCCGAACTTGTTGCCCAAGGCTTATTCCGGCAGGATTTATTGTTTCGATTAAACCTCTTGCATTTGAACTTGCCGCCGCTCAGGAAACGTAAGCCCGACATTCAGCCACTTGCAGAACATTTTATGCAAAAATACCGGCTTCAGTATCAACAGCCGGACAAATGGTTCCATCCTGATGCTGTTGCATGGATGGATGATTATCATTGGCCGGGAAATGTTCGTGAACTTGAGAATTTTGTGCACAGATCGTTTTTACTATCGGAACATCCTGAAATTACCCAAACTCTTATTATTCAACAAAATGCACAATCCAGTTCACGAAGAAAATTGTTTGAACGCAGACTGGACTTCAAATTTGATGTTTCATTCAACGAGGCGAAAAATCGGGTCATTGATCACTTTGAACAATGCTATCTTACCCGCCTCATATCCAGCTCTAAAGGTAATGTAACTCAAGCTGCGGATACAGCGCAAAAAGAGCGTAGAGCTTTAGGCAAGCTGCTGAAAAAACACGCTATTAATCCTGTTCAGTATCGCGGCAACTGACGTGAATTTACCAAGGGCACTTGAACTCGATGTGTTCAGGGCAAACGGATTTACCTTTTCAAGGCTCTCCTGAGCGAAGTCGAAGGGACTCTGATCGAAGAGCCTGATTATTGTGTATCTACTGGCTTTTAAATAGAGTTCAGTATTGGATTACTCCGCAGACAGGAGTGGGTGAAAACTACCCCACTTGATCCTTTTCAGGGTTAATCATATAAACGGATTAACAATCATAAAGATACAGTCTGTATCATCAAAATAGCCGGGTCAAAATCAACCCAGCCTCCCCCCATTTCATATTTATTACTAATACAATCAAGAGCATAAGTTTTGGCATGATGATTGTACGTAATTTTAAATGAACGATCAAAGCCGGGATATTAAATGTCTGAATTCAACGATTCTGAGGTGAAGCAAGTAGCTGATCAAATTGAATGTTATTTGAAAAGCCATCCAAAGGCAGCAGATTCAATCGAAGGCATCACAAAATGGTGGTTGCCGGGCCGAGGGATTGAAACATCAAGCGTAATCGTTCAGCAAGCCCTCAATTATTTGGGCTCGAAGTCAATTGTAAAATGTACTACTAATCTTAGCGGTAATAAAGTTTATTCAAGCTATAAAGCAAAAGCTGAATATCAAGCCAAATAGTTATCAAACAGGAGATTTACTATGCCAGTATTACTAACTTACCCGGGTGTTTATATTGAGGAGATACCCAGCGGTGTGCGAACCATTACCGGTGTCGCCACTTCAATTACCGCTTTTCTTGGCCGAGCAAGCTTGGGGCTTACCAATGAGCCAGTTACCATTAACAGTTTTGGCGATTTCGAGCGGCAATTTGGAGGGTTGGCGGTTGATTATCCTATGAGTTACGCTGTTCGAGATTTTTATAGCAATGGTGGCAGTCAGGCGATTATCGTCAGGCTTTTTAAAGTACTGATACCTGACGGTGCCGATGACGCCGCCAAGGCTCAGGCCAAGGCCGATACAGTGGCTAAGCTTACAGTTGATGGATTAGTGATCACCGCAAAAAGCCCCGGGGTCTGGGGTAAAAAATTGCGTGTCACTATTGATGTCGAAGTTTCCGAGGAAGTGAGGACACGTCTAAATTTGTTGGCAACGGACGCGCTTTTTAATCTAACCATTAGCCTCGGCAGTACCAGCGAAAAATTTCTCAATGTTACTGTGACTGATAACGCCCGTCGTATTGACCGGGTGCTTAAGGCGGAATCAAGTTTGGTGCAGTGGCCTGAAGGAGTAGCATGGTCACCACAGGCTGTTCCCCTAACTAAAGCGGCGGCTGTTGCCTTTAAGGATTTACTCTCTGCACCGGGCGATGCGGCTAAAAAAGCCGCTTACGATGCCGCCAAGGTGGATTTGGACGACCCGGCGGCCAAAGCCGAAAAAGTACTGGCTGTTGCCTTGGCCGCCAACCCTCAAGTACCCGCTGATATTGCCGCTGCCCAAGCCAAGATTAAGGCCGCTGAGGTTGCCATGAAAGGCTCGAATGGCGAAAAACTCGATCAAGCGGCATACGAAGGCGCGCAAGTCGACAAGACCGGCTTGCATGCGCTGGATAAAGCCGATTTGTTCAATCTGTTATGTATCCCACCAGACACGCGTGAGGGCGATGCACCTATTGCCGTTTATCAAACTGCGATGAATTACTGTAAAGTGCGGCGTGCCATGCTGATAGTCGATGCGCCTGCCGCCTGGAGCGCCAATAAGGACACCGCAGCGGCCAAGGCAAGAGATGGCTTGGCGGCGCTGAATCTATCAGGCGAGTCTGCCCGTAACGCCGCGTTATATTTCCCTCGGGTGCTTGAGGCTGACCCTCTGCGTGATGGTCAGCTTGATACTTTCGTGCCCTGTGGCATTGTGGCTGGCGTCATGGCTCGTACCGACACTTCGCGAGGCGTGTGGAAAGCCCCGGCGGGTCTGGAGGCATCGCTTAATGGTATCCAGGGTTTAAACGTCAACCTCAACGATGCCGAAAACGGCATGCTCAATCCTTTGGGTATCAATTGCTTGCGTTCGTTTCCAGTTAATGGCCGGGTGATATGGGGGGCTCGGACTCTTCGCGGCGCTGATCAATTAGCAGATGAATGGAAATACATTCCTGTTCGCCGAACGGCATTGTTCATCGAAGAAAGTCTTTATCGCGGCACCCAGTGGGTTGTTTTTGAACCTAACGACGAGCCGCTATGGGCACAGATTCGTCTGAATATCGGGGCGTTTATGCATAACCTGTTTCGCCAGGGCGCTTTTCAGGGAACAACGCCGAGGGATGCTTATTTCGTGAAATGCGATAAGGAAACTACGACGCAAAACGACATAAATCTGGGCATTGTCAACATCGTAGTAGGCTTTGCACCATTAAAGCCGGCTGAGTTCGTCGTCATCAAGCTCCAGCAGATAGCTGGACAAATTGAAGTTTAAGGAGAACAAGTCATGGCACAGTTTAGCGTTAATACACAACGATTCGATCCCTACAAAAACTTTAAATTTCGCGTTAAATGGGATGGCAAATATGTGGCTGGGGTTAGCAAAGTCGGAATGCTTAAACGGACTACTGAAGTAGTCAAGCATCGTGAAGGCGGTGACCCAAGCAGCAGCCGGAAGTCACCGGGGCGTACTGAATACGAAGCGATCACCCTGGAGCGTGGTGTTACTCATGATAAGGAATTCGAGCAGTGGGCGAACAAAGTCTGGAATTTTGGATCCGGTCTTGGCGCGGAAGTATCACTTAAAGATTTTCGCAAAGACATCATTATTGAGCTTTACAACGAAGCCGGTCAGTTAGCGATTGCTTACAAATTATTTCGCTGTTGGGTGTCGGAATTTCAATCGCTGTCTGATCTGGATGCCAACGCTAATGCAGTCGCTATCCAGCACATCAAGCTGGAAAACGAGGGCTGGGAGCGCGATTACGAAGTTAACGAACCCAGCGAACCCACCTTCATCGAGCCGGCGGCATAAGTCGAATGACGGTTGGCTGAGGATAAGCCCATGTCTACGTTGAGTGCGGACAGCTTGTTAAGCCTGTGGGAAACCGGGGCTAACTTAACGCCCTTGCGTCGTTGCCTGCTCTTGCTTAATGCTGCGTGGCCGGAAAAGAGCTATGAACAATGGGCGCAGACAGGTATTGGTCAGCGGGACGATGCCTTGTTGACGTTGCGGGAGTCGCTTTTCGGTGTACATCTGGAGGCGACCGCGCAGTGCCCTGTTTGCCGCGAAAGTTTGGAGCTGGCTTTCGAAACCGGGCAGATACGCGTGCAAAGCGAAGCAGAGAGCCAAAAGTGCCAGGTGGAAGCCGAAAATTACGTGGTAACATTCCGCCTGCCCACAAGCGCCGATCTCATTGCGGTCATGGAATTAGAAAGCCCCGTCTTGTCACCCAAGGCACTGCTGCTGCAACGCTGTATCCTGTCAGCGCAGCATTGCGACCAAGCCATTGATGCTCAACAACTTCCGCCGGATCTAATCCAGCGCATCCAGAACGACATGGCGCGCCTGGATCCCCAAGCCGAAACCTTGATCGCGTTAAGCTGCCCGCAATGTCATCACGACTGGCAACTCAACTTTGATATAGCTGCCTATCTCTGGGACGAAATCGGCGATTGGGCCCAGCGGATTCTGAGAGAGGTGCATACCCTGGCACGAGCCTATGGCTGGAGCGAGAGGGACATCCTGGAAATGAATGCCCAACGGCGCCGGAGCTATCTGGAACTGTTGTGGGCATAGTTCGAATAGGAAAAGTACATGACTGACTTTCTCACTGGCTTATTAAACCGGACCCAGAACACGCAAATCGCCTTGCAACGGCGGCGTCCTTCGCTATTCGAACCAAATATCGGTTTTTTAGCCGTGCGCGGGCATGCAGCTGAACTTCTCACAGGCGAAGCGGATCAAGAGCAAATCACTGCAAATGACCGGCGCAATAACGGCTCTAACACCCCAGCCGTTGGCATTCCTTCGCAATCCGCTCTGTACACCGCGCCACGTCAATCCGGCGAGTCCGCATTATTGCCCCCCGATGCTTCGATTCGTCTTACCGAACAACACGCCGAGGCCGCTCAATCCGCCTTCAATAAACCGGGACTTGCAAGCGGCGATGTTATATACCACACGGAGCATGTACAAACCATCCGTGAAATACAGATCGAAAAACCCGTGCGTCCGGCTGAGCCAAATGCCCCCGCGCCTCAGTCTAGTGGCGCGACGGAAAGACTGATCGAGCGCTCATCTGAACTGATAGTACCACTGCCCTTGCAACGCATAGAAACCCTACGCGAAATTCAGATTGAAAAGCCTATCGTCCGTGCCTTAACCGGCATCGATAACACTCCCATCGTACCCGCAAAAACCGTCACGCCCGCAGAACCCGCAGAAAAGGCGCCATCGACCACGGCACCGCAGAGTAATCATGAGCGAGTGGTTCAGGCCGACGTTCGGGTTACACCGGTACAAGCCCCCAAGGCCGATGCGCTAACTCCTAAACCTAAAGAACAAATTGTTCGCGATATAGCTGATACGCCAGTTGCCGGGGAGGGGCGCAACAAAAAAAGGGAGTCCGCTGATTTCGCGGAAGCTCAGCGCGCAACCGAGCCGACCCCAACCATACAAGTTACCATTGGTCGTATCGAGGTGCGGGCAACGCAACAACCCGCCAACTCGCCAAGCACCCGGTCCTCGACACCTCGCCTGAGCCTGGAAGACTATCTGCGCCAGCGAAACGGAGGCGGGCGATGAGCAGTCCACTGGCAATTGCGGCAGTAACGGCGGCGTTCAAGGACTTGTTGAACGATGGCCTCCTGAATCACGACCTGTCCAGCGCCGTCGGCAACATCAATGTGACGTCTTCTCCTCCTGACCGCATCACCACGGGTGCGCAGGAGCCCAATCAACTCAACCTGTTTTTATACCAAGTCTCGGCCAACCCCGGTTGGCGCAATGTCAACTTGCCTGGCCGAGGCTCCCAGCAAGGCGAACGCCTGAGCAACCCGCCACTGGCTCTTGATCTCCATTATTTGTTAAGCGCTTACGGGAGTTCCGATACCCATGCCGAAATCTTGTTGGGGTTCGCCATGTATCTCCTGCATGAAACCCCGGTAATCACCCGCGAGCGGCTTCATGTTTTGTTCGGCCCTTCCACGCCCTTAGTGGATGGGACGATACTGCCCGGACTTTTCAAGAACCTTTCCGCCGAAAACATCGCAGATCAGGTGGAAATGATCAAAATTACCCCCAACTATTTGAATTCCGATGAACTCTCCAAGCTGTGGACCGCCATGCAGGCACGCTATCGGCCTTCCATGGCCTACACGGTTTCCGTGGTACTTATTCAATCCACGGCATCCGTCAAATCGTCGCAACCCGTGCTCAAGCGTGGACAAAACGACCAAGGACCGGTTGCGATTGGCGCTCCAGCCCCGGCGCTAAGCGGTGTCAGGCCAGCGGCATCCGCCGCTTTGCCCGCCATGCGCCTGGGAGATCAACTGCTCATCTCGGGAAATAACCTGGTCGGCACGGATATTACCGTAATACTGGAAAACACCGATACAACGGGCAACCTACAGAACCGGTTACCGCCGCTCGAAACCGCAATTCCCGGCAGCCTCGGTGCCCTGCTTCCCGATCTTGCGACAGCTCCGGATGCGATACATTTGTGGCGGGCAGGAATTTGGATGGTATCGCTGGAAGTCGCTCATCCCCAACAATCGGTTTGGCGGACGAATGCCGTGCCCATCGCCCTGGCTCCGGTGATCACGCTGGATCCGGCGGCAGTTAAACCCAATCACGTGGCGGCCGGGGCTCAAGTAAACTTGAGTTGCACGCCTCGATTAAGCCCGCAACAAGGAAAGAACGTGCGAGTAATCTTCGGCTCCAAGGAAATCGTACCGGCCAAGGTTGACACCCCTTTAGATGATGCCACGCACCCCAACAATCATCAGTTACCCACTACAATCAGCTTTCTGGTGCCGGCGACAGACTCGACCGGCGTCAATCTTAAGCCCGGTGAATATCTGATACGTCTGCGCGTGGACGGTATCGACAGCATACCTGTCACACTGAGCGGGTCGCCGCCTCGACTGGATTTCGATCCACTGCAAAAGGTGAATGTGATATGAGTAACGAAACCTGGACCGAAGACAACAACCAATACCTTGCAGCCTCGCTTGAATGGCTGCGCCTGCGTTTGCAGAAGTCGCTGCCCGAATCGCCCTCTCCGGCGGCGACGCAAGGAAGTTTCTGGAGTTGGAAGACACCAAGTGGCGCGACAGATAAAAACGCTGTTCTGGATCAACAAATCCAGCAGGCCGCTGACAAGCGAAAACAACGAGCTACGGTGGATCCCCAACCCGCCTTGCTTTCCTTGGGCGCAGTGTTCGGATTATCGGATTTTGAGCTGGAGATCGTACTGCTGTGCGCGGCCATGGAACTGGACCCTGCGATTCCCGGCCTTCTGGCGCAAATCCCGATCAATCAGGGCCGGAGCTATCCAACCTTCGCGCTGGCCATGACCTTGTTCGACGCCCCTGCCTGGGACGCCATGGCCGCGATGCGTCCGTTGCGTTATCTTCGACTTCTGGAAATCAACCAGCCCGGAGCTACCTCTTTGACGAGCAGCGCCTTGCGTTTGGACGAGCGCATCGTCAACTACATCAAGGGCCTGAATTGGATCGACGAGCGCTTGCTGACTTACGGCGACAGAGTGACCGGCGAGCCTTTGCTGTCCGGCAGCCAGCTGGCGTCAGCACAAACAGTGCTCACGCAAATTCAACAAATTGGAGCCACATCCGCCCCGGTAGTCCAATTGCTGGGAGCCGACCCGGACAGTAGCCTCGCGCTAGCCCAAACGGTTTGTCATGGCTTGAATCACCAACTATTCCGTATCGCGGCCAGTGAGCTGCCGTCCCAAATTGCCGAACTGGAGTCCTTCGCCCGTCTTTGGCAGCGGGAAAGCCTGCTCTTGAGTTTGGGGCTGTATATTGATGCAAGCCGACTCGATAGCGCATCGGCAGAAGCCGCTGCGCTCCAGCGCTTCCTGCAAAAACAGGCGGGGCTGGTTTTCGTGGGCCTGAATGATACGCCCTTGCGCTGGAGTGGCCACAGCTACATCGCCGAAATCGGCAAACCCAGTTCGGCGGAGCAATACAACAGCTGGTTGAGTCTGTTAAAGCCGGTGTTGAGCCTGGAACTCGCCGTGGACAATGCTCGCAGTCTGGCGGGACAATTCGATCTTAATCTGGTAGAAATGCAGTTGGCGGTACGGCAGGTAGTCAATGCCGCCAAGGACAATTCCAAGGTCGATGCCGGCCAATTGTCCGGCCAACTCTGGGATGCTTGCGGGAACTTGACCCGCCCGCGCCTGGATGCGCTGGCGCAACGCCTGGACACCAAGGCCACCTGGAATGACTTGGTTGTGCCCGATGAAGCGACCCGGCTATTGCGGCAAATCGCCGGGCAGGTAAGCGCACGGCACCAGGTCTATGAGGAGTGGGGCTTCAATCTCAAAATGAATCGCGGCTTTGGCATCAGCGCCTTGTTTGCCGGCCCCACAGGCACCGGCAAAACCATGGCTGCCGAAGTCATCGCCAACGAGCTTCGGCTAGACCTCTATCGTATTGACCTGTCCGCCGTGGTGAGTAAATACATAGGCGAAACCGAAAAAAACCTGCGCAAGCTGTTCGACGCCGCCGAACAAGGCGGTGCGATCCTGTTCTTCGACGAAGCCGACGCCCTGTTCGGCAAGCGTAGCGAAGTCAAAGACAGCCACGACCGCTATGCCAACATTGAAATAAACTATTTGCTGCAACGCATGGAGTCCTTCGGCGGACTGGCCATCCTCGCCACCAATATGAAGTCTGGTTTGGACCTGGCGTTCATGCGGCGTTTGCGCTTTATCGTAGACTTCCAGTTCCCCAGCGTGAGCGAGCGAAAAATCATTTGGCAAAACGCCTTCCCCCAAGCAGACCCGGCCACCGGATTTAAAGGTGTGCCGGTGGATGCAGCGTTGGACTACGAGCGCTTGGCCCGCTTCAACCTCTCCGGCGCCAACATCGCCAGCATCGCTCTCAATGCCGCCTTTCTGGCCGCCAAAGCCAACGAACAAAGAGTGTCCATGGCGCACATCCTGGATGCGACCCGCAGTGAACTGCGCAAATTGGAGAAGCCCGTGAACGAGGCGGAATTCAGGCAGATGGCGGTGGTTGCTACAAACCCTCGCCCCCCCCCGGGAGAGGGTAGGGTGAGATCTGGCGCGGCTGACGATCCGGCACCTTTTCGTCAAGCCGCAAATTTCCCTGAGCCGCCCGCCACCGGCTCAACTCCCGCGGATGAAGAGCCTAACGCAGCTGCCACCCTCACTCAGGGGACGCCATGAACATCAATCTGCACATCGAACGTCTGATCCTGGATGGCTTGGACATCGCACCCGGTCAGCGGCATTTGCTGCAAGGGGCGGTGGAGGCCGAACTGACACGGTTACTGACAACGGGCGGACTATCGCCTGATTTAGCCGGAGGCGTCTCCGTACCGCGAATTTCCGCAGGCGGTATGCAATTAACGTCAGGCAACAACGCTACTCAACTCGGTAAGCAAATCGCCCAATCGGTTTATGGGGGCATCGGTCATGGATAAAGCCTCCGTTGCTCAGCAAGCCAAAACGGCAAGTTCTGTATTGCCTGTGCAAGGTTTACTCCAGCGCCAATGCGCTTGCGGCAATCATACTGTTGCAGGCGGGGAATGCGCGGAGTGTACGAAGAACAAGAATGGTTTGCAACGCAAGCTGACCATTGGCGCAAGTAATGACCCGCTGGAATTGGAGGCAGATCGGGTTGCGGATCAGGTGATGGCAGCGCCGTCACGTACCGCTGTTAGCGGCGCACCACCACGTATCCAGCGTTATGCGGGGCAAGCGGCCGAGGGTATGCATACCGCGCCCGCCAGTGTAGACCTTGTTCTTGCTGGTTCGGGTAGGCCGCTGGAGCCAGCGCTACAGAAGGACATGTCGCATCGTTTTGGCTACGACTTTTCGCGGGTGCGGGTACATACCGGCGTGGCTGCCGGGCAATCGGCGCGGGACGTGAACGCTAACGCTTACACCGTTGGACGGGAGATCGTGTTTGGCGCGGGCCGGTTTGCACCGGAAACACGCGAAGGGAGGCGCTTGATTGCCCATGAGTTGACGCATGTGGTACAGCAGTCGGGCTCAAATGAGATTCGTCTTGGCCAAGGCGTTGAAAAACGCGGCCTGTCCTCTATGTACACTACTGGGCGCCGGTCTGATGCGGATGCAGACATTATCACCCGTGGCGGGCAGGTTGCCGCACCAACCGCCGGAAGGGAAATGACAACGGCGAAACTGTTGCAACGGGAGGCGAAGCCGGGTACCAGCACCTATCAGGAAACCGTCGTGACTACGTCCACTAACGTGAACCAGCCCGGTATCACTGAAGGCATGGTTCACCGAGCGGAGTTCGGCGACCAGCGCAGATTGCTGTTCGAGAGTTACGCCCATGTCCGTTTCGATGAAAACAGTTGCAAGGTTACGATCCCAATAAAGGTTTCCTATCGCGAACCGACTGCTGGCGATCTCACTCAATGCCCCATCGATAAGGGTGAAAAGCCTGCCGGACTCGCCGCCGGCAAGGGACGCGAGGTTTTCGACCGCTACATCTCAGTCGTGAATGATCGTTTGAACGGCTGGTTCACTGCGCGTCTCGATAACTGCCAAGGAGCGAAATGCGCGGACAAGCCAATTCCCATTGAGGTTCAGGTGAAGGAAGACAACTCCAACCCGGACTACACCGTGGCGGTAGTGAATGCCTCGGGGCGATCCTGTGTAAACGTCCAGCCTGATCTGGTCACGCCTGGTCATGTCGTACTGATCGGATCAGGCGGCGATCCCGGCCGCGCTACGTTAGCACACGAGGGCGCGCATATGGCGCTCGGACATGGAGACGAGTATGCGGAACCGGGCGAACCAGTGGAGCGCGTGCGCGAGAACGACTTTTCGCTTCTCGCCGATTCGGGTGGATACAAGGGATGGGCAGTGCTGCACGAACGGCATTTCGCTTTCGTGCCGGCATTCCTGAAGTCGATTACAAAGGCTCAAAGCGGAACGCCATGCGATGCCAAACTTCAGGAATTGTCGAGGCCGGCCAAGCTCGATTTTCGCATCGAGCTTTCCGAGGGATATGCGAGTTTATCGGGCGGCGGGGGGCTTTATGCCGGCGGCGGCGTGAACCTTGGCATCCTCTCCAAAAACCGCCAACTACGATTAGGCATTGGACCACACTTTGGTCTCATCCTGCCTTCGACACCCGCACAGAAAACTGCTTACCTGCTCGGGGTGCGTGTAGGATTGGAGAAGCGCTTTACCCCATCGAGCGGTGGCTTTGCGTTAGGCGGCTTTGGTGAAGTCGGCGCTGGCATCGGCTTCAAGGAGTCTTCGAAAAGAGCGCCGTATGCCGAGGGTGGCGTGCAACTGGGTTATGGTTTCTCGCCAATGAGCGGCGTGATTATCTCGGTGTTCGCCGAAGCGGCCGCCGGGACGACTATCGATCCTCATGACAAAGACAATCAACATTGGTTCCGCACCGGCTTGACGGGCGGTATTGCGTTCTAAAAACGGGTCATTGGGATCAGACTCGATTGATATTTTCGAAACCCGCGTAGGCCAGATTAGCGGTGCGGAATCCGCCGCATGATAGCCCTCAAAGCCTGCGGGGTTATTTGAAAATGACTTGAAAATAGGTTGAATACAATTTTTCTCGGAAACGGCAACATATAAACGAATACTCGACCGGACTTTTTACTTACCCCGCTATGGGAATAATTGAAAAACAGATTTTGGAGAATAGATACCATGGCATTTCATCTCATTAAAGGTACATTCCACGTCGTCGGTTACTCGCCAGACGGGGACTCGATCCGGTTTCAAGCTGATGATCGCGGTAACTGGAATTTGCTCGATGGCCCTCCGGTTGGGCTAAACGCCAAGGGCCACGCCCAATTGCGCATTGAAGGGATTGACACGCTGGAAACGCACTATCTAGGCCACCATCAACCGCTAGAACTGGCCAATGAGGCAACGCATTTCCTGCTCGATACCCTTGGCATCAAAAAGGCCAAGTTCGATAAGGCAGGCGCCAAAGTGGTCTCCGCGCAAGACGGCACGAAGGGTTACATCCTGTCACGCAAGACTGAAAAGTATCGCCGGCCGGTTGCTTTTGTTTTTGCCGGCGATGCCAAAGAGGCTGACGGGGCGCAGGTTTTTCTTCGCCCCGACCGTCTGGAAGAGAGTATGAACTACAAGTCTGCGCTAGCAGGCCTGGCTTACCCGACCTACTACAGCGGATTGTTTTCCGACCTGAGAAAAAAGCTGACTTCGGCGGTGAATAAGGCTCAGAAGGGACACGGAAAAGGCGTCTGGCCACAAGACAAAACGACCAAAGGCTTCACGGTTTCAAGTCTCGCGTCAGTCACCGATGAGGAAGTCATTCTGCCCAAACTGTTCCGCCGCATCATCAACTTCATGGGCGATGGCGGCGGCATCGACGGCTTCAAGGACTTTCTCGCCGCCAACCCGGACCCGGTAATGGAACTGAAGACCGGACATTTCACCCACCTCGACACCTTCGTCGAGGTAACGGGGAATAAAGTCAAACTCACCGTCGAACCTGAAAACCTGGTATTTATTGAAAAGTAGGCGAAACCGCACGATTGAGGCAGTTTATGAGCGAGAGAGCGCAAAATCAGTTAAAGCAGAGCAGTCCTGCATCCTTCACGCCGGTTTCAGGCGGCGTGCTGCAGCGCAAGTGCGCATGTGGCAATCACACGGTTGCGAGCGGGGAGTGTGCGGAGTGTGCGAAGAACAAGAGCGGTCTACAACGAAAGCTTGCTATTGGCGCGAGTAATGATCCGCTGGAGTTGGCGGCGGATCGGGTTGCCGATCAAGTGATGGCTGTGCCGTTAAATTCTACCGTCAGCGCTGTACCACCGCGCATCCAGCGTTTTACAGGGCAAGCGACTGGGCAGACGAATACCTCGCCTGCCAGCGTAGACCGCGTTCTTGCCGGATCGGGCAGGCCGCTGGAACCAGCATTGCGGCAGGATATGGAACAGCGCTTTGGCCATGACTTTTCCGGGGTGCGGGTGCATTCCGGCGCAGCTGCCGAGCAATCGGCTCGTGAATTGAATGCTCTAGCCTACACCGTGGGGCGCAATATAGTTTTCGATACGGGTAAGTTTGCTCCGAGCACAAATGATGGACAGCGATTGCTTGCCCATGAGTTGACGCATGTCGTACAACAGCGCGGTCAACGAGTTGCCTCACAGATGAAACTTGCGGTAAGTACGCCAGGTGACGCGGGAGAACGCGAAGCTGACGCTGCCGCCGATGCGGTCATACACGGCCGCAGTGTCCCGTCCATTGCACATGTGTTTCCGAGTATCCAGCGCAAATGTCATGCCGCCGAGCTTGGAGCTCCAAATCCAGATTGCGCGCCAAGCCAACAGGGCGTAGTCGGTTGGCAGTTTCAGTTCAAGGTTGGCTGCGATGACCTTCTTCCAGGCGAAGAAGCCAAGATCAGCAAGCCCAAAGTGGGTAACCAACTCAAGATTCACGGTTTTGCCAGTCAGGAAGGCGATCCGGGTTTCAACAGTGACCTGTCATGCCACCGGGCCAACCGGATTGCCGACATGGCGCGCAAGCTGCGGGCCGATTGCCCTGTGATCGGCGTATTCAAGCATGGCGCATCGCCTGTGTCAGCTTCAGGCGTGGTAAAAGATTTGAACCCGCCGGACTTTTGGCGCAGTGTGATCATCGAGGAAGTAACGCCCCCGCTGGAGTCGGGCGAACAATGGCTGGATCCCAGTTCGACCATCAGCAAATCCTGGGCTTTGTACCGGCGAGCCCAAGTCAATCCGACACAACCGAATCTGATGCTGGTCTGGGCATGGCGCAGCGAAATAAAGGATTGGCTGATAAGCATAGGCAAAACGCTGGCCCCGCAGGGCGCCAAGCTGACACGGCGCAATCTGGATGATTACCGGCGCATTTATGCGTCTGCCGAACAGCTGTGGATAGCAAGTGATCAATTGCTCGCGCTACACAAGTATCCCGATGCAGCCAAGGACACCTATACAGAGTGGGCGGTAGGCAGCGGTAAAGATCAGGGTGATAAGATTCACGCCAAAAACGTTCCCACAACGGCCAAGTATCACGTAGACATTTTCGGCGAAGGTTACTTCAAGGGGGCGATCAACATCGGCATGGCCGAACGCACCAGCACCACCGGCATCTACAACTCGCGCGTGCCCAATTTGATTTACCGCAGGTTTTCCTCCAAGGACGCCAATGCGCTGCCGATCGCCGACCATACTGCGGACTTGGTCACTTCCGAAAACGGCCCGATCGGCTATCCCGGTCTCGCCGAAGAGATTGCCCGCATCATCGCCCCTGGCGGCACCATTGTGCTCAACAATCCTGTAAGTGAAGAGGCCGCACACGACAAGGTCGCCAAAGCGACGGGAGGCACCATCAAAAAGGTACATACCAGCGATGGAGTAGAAACCGTAGAAACGACGATTGTCGTTCCGGGGCCGTAATCATGTCCTACAAAGTTACCCGTGATCAAGAGGGTTGTCCGAGTATTACTTTAACGGACGAACCATCCTATTTTCGCGCGTTGGTCGCGGCTCCTTCTGCGCGGGAACCCGAGCTCAACACGGGAAATTGGCTGGTAATGGCCTTCGCTGTCTGGAGCACGCCAGACAACTTAGCCATCCAAACCGCCATTGATGTGGCCAAACGCTTCGGTGGAAAACTCAATCTTGGACTACGCCCCTTCGATGATTCGGAAGAGCTCGGTGCTTGGTGTCCCAGCGTAGAGGACGATGGACGCAGCCCGCTATGGGTGTTGCTCCGTGATGGCAAGGTATGTATGAAGCGCAGCGGGATTCTTACAGTTGATGAGCTGGTCGAGGTGATTGGCGGTGCGTGCGATCTATGTTAGCAGCCGTAGGGTGATTGGAAAGCCCACGTGGCGGATTAGGGGGAAGCGTAATCCGCCGCATGATAGTCCTCAAAGTCTTGGGGTGTTTGGAAATGACTTGAAAATAGGTTAAATACAATTTTTCTCGGAAACGGCAACATACAAACGAATATTCGACCGAAATTTTATCGACCCTACTATGGGAATAATTGAAAAACAGATATTGGAGAATAGATAACTATGCCATTCCATCTTATTAAAGGGACATTCCACGTCGTCGGCTACTCGCCGGACGGAGATTCGATTTGGTTTCAAGCCGATGATCTCGGCAACTGGGGCTTGCTGGATGGTCCTCCGGTTGGGCTAAACGCCAGCCAGGTAGGGTGCATTCCATGCACCAAACAATGCTGGCATGGGACGATGGATGTTTACACGGATTTTCTAAATAACAACGTGTTACGGTGCATAAAATGCACCCTACTTTTGAACGATTGATGTCTGATTATCGAAGAGCCAGGTGGTGCATTCCATGCACCACATAACGGTAAATATGATGAACGATGAAATTTGGACGCGAATTTTTAAAAACAAACGAAAAGGTGCGTAAAACGCACCCTACATTTATTGATGTCAGATTATCGAAGGGCGAATACAAAAGGAGGGACTTATTTCTTTACGGTTGTGACTTACAGGCGGCAAAGGTTTTTGTGCGATGAAATGGTTCGCAATGCATTACGTGAAGGGATTAAGGCTACACAAATCACGCACCCCTTTACCATAGATGCAGGGGTGTTGCTACCCGATCATCTTCACTGTATTTGGACATTGCCGCCCGATGATGCTGACTTTGGCATCCGTTGGGCAATGATAAAACGATATGTCACCAAGCAATGCGGCCCGGAATTAAAACGTGAGGCGTGGATGAACCCGTCAAAACAAAAGAGAAAAGAGTCAACCCTCTGGCAACGGCGATTTTGGGAACATCAAATTCGGGATGAAAATGATTACCTGAAACACATGGATTATATACATTACAACCCGGTGAAACATGGGTTGGTAGAAACGGTAGCGGATTGGCCGCATTCGACGTTTCATCGCTATGTTCGGCAAGGTATTTATGGAATGGATTGGGCAGGTGTGATTAATGAACGGGAACCGGAAAGTTTTCGTGAGCTATGAGATTAATGCAAGGGTGCGTGGAACGCACCCTACTTTCAAAAAACAGGAAAAGGACATGAACATGAACATTTATTCGCAAAAACAGATCAGGAGACAGCCATGTTAATTTTTCCGCCCGGGCTTAATCAACCCGGTTGTTGCAAAAAAGCATTTTGTCCCATGCCGCCGTCACCGCAATTGTTGGCACAGATCTATGCACGGTTTTTGGCATTGAAACAGGCGCGGCGTTTACCGGATGCCATGACCTTTGAGCATTACTATAAGGTATGGCGCTCCAGTCGTCGCGGCGAGAACTTTGTGGGCCTTGATGATGGTGCGCAAGCGCATGCCCCCAGTGCCGACCGGCAACTGATCGACCGGCCCACTAAAGCCCTGAAAGGTGTTATCCAAACTTTGGTGTTATTGGTGGATTTTCCAGATCGTCCACACAGCGACAACCGTTCGGCAGCTTCTTTTGAGACCATGTTGTTTAGCGAGGGCGGGATATTTCCAACAGGAAGTATGCGCGAATATTACCGATTAATCAGCAGTTTCGATGCGGCTAAAAAGCAGGGTATAGACGTGCAAGGCAAGGTGTTTGGCTGGTTTCGCATGCCCAATCCGCTGACTTTTTATACCGATGGCAGTTCCGGCATGGATGGCACCTTCCCCCGTAATGCTCAAGGCATGGCACACGATGCCATTCAGGCTGCGATAGCGCAAGGTATAGATTTCAACCCTTATGATGCTTTGGGCGAGAAAACCGTCACGGCGCTCTTTGTTATTCACGCAGGCAGAGGCGCAGAGGAAACCGGTGAACGTGACGATATTTGGAGTCATAAGTGGATTGTCCCTGGCGATATATCGGTTGGCACTAACCTGAAAGCAAAAACCTATCTCACTGTACCGGAAGACTGTGCTGTAGGCGTTTGCGCCCATGAGTGGGGTCATCTCGCTGCGCGTTGGGCGGATTTTTACGATACCGGTAATATTGATCGACAACGTTCTAATGGGCTCGGAAACTATTGCCTGATGGCGGCAGGCTCCTGGGGTAATGGCGGCCTAACCCCGACCTTGCCCAATGGTATGTTACGCATGTTTCATGGCTGGTTACAGCCGCAAGTGATCACCCAAACTACCCGTGACATCAAATTAAGTCCTGCCGCTGAAGGTGGTGGCCTGTTGTTTATCCAAAATCCAGCCAAGATGAAAGACACTCAATATGTTCTGGTGGAATACCGCCGCAAACAGGGGCAGGATGCCTTCCTGCCTGATGAAGGCATTGCGGTCTATGTCGTCGATGAAGCAATCGACAACGTGAATAATGAAAGTGCGCTGGCGATTGAATTGATGCAAGCGGATGGCCGGCGTGACTTGGGCAAAATCTTCGGGCAGGGAAACCGCGGCGATTCAAGAGATCTTTACCCCTTGGGAACCAAGCGCAAGGTCGGTAAAACTACCAGACCGCCGCTGAATTTGCCTGAGGGGAAATGGACGGGTATTACCATCAGCGTGAGGGGAATGCCTGGCGCCGACCAGATGTCAATTTCCGTCACTTTGCAATAATGAGCAACTATGAACATCAACTTGCTTGTTTGTTGTCTGAATTTGGAGAGTGACATTATCGCACCCAGTCAGCGTCAATCTTTGCAAGTTGCGGGCAAGAACCCGATGCAATTCGGAAAGCAACGGGCAATCGCTGTATGGAGGAATCATATATGAATAAAACAGCCAATATTCAAGAAGCCAAGTCTGCCAGTTTTTTACCGCCTGCTCAAGCCATGCTTCAGCGCAAGTGCGCCTGCGGCAATCACACGGTTGCAGGCGGGGAATGCGCGGAGTGTGCAAAGAACAAAAGCGGTCTACAACGGAAGCTTGCCATTGGCGCAAGCAATGACCCTCTGGAACAGGAGGCGGATCGTGTTGCCGATCAAGTAATGGCAGCGCCGTCACATTCCGCAGTCAGCGCCGCGCCACCGAGCATCCAGCGATTCGCTGGACAAGCGGCTGAGGGGGCGGATGTCGCGCCCGCCAGCGTAGACCGCGTCCTTGCCGGACCCGGCAGGTCGCTGGAACCGGTGTTACGGCAAGACATGGAGCAGCGTTTCGGTCATGATTTTTCACGGGTGCGTGTGCATTCAGACGTAGCCGCCGAGCAATCGGCGCGGGACGTGAGTGCCCGTGCCTATACAGCAGGACACAACATTGTGTTTGGCGCGGGTCAGTTTGCGCCAGGGTCGCACGAGGGACGGCGGTTGCTTGCTCATGAGTTGACGCATGTGGTGCATCAGTCTGGTTCAGAAGGGTTTCATGCAGGTAAACGAAATGAAAAGCGTGCTCTGTCCTCTATTGATACATGCCCGGTAGGCATCCAGCGTTCCCCAGATGCCGCTGGAAGCACGGAGGAGCTCCACGAGTCGATTTACGGCGACTCAAGCTACGCCCACCAAGGCCCCGGCTCACGCCAACGTAACCCTTCGGCTATTGACACAGTCGCCCAGGCCATCATTGCTGTGGCCAATGACGCTGCTCGTCCTATTGCTGATCGTGCCGTTGATGTTGTGCAGCGCATTATCAATCAGTACTATGGAGGGGATGCTTCGAAAGTGACGTCTATTCGATATCAGGACAATATCCCAGGACTCAGCACCACCTATCAGGGCACGGGGCAAAGCCTTACCGGTATCATCACGGTGGGCCGCTACTTTGTCGAGAACTCGAACCAACGGCACTTTGCACGGCGCGTGGCACAGGTGGGCCATGAGATCGAGCATATCGATCAGCAGCGAGCCGGCATGGGTGGAGCCAATCGCCAGGATGAAAGAGAATTTCGTGCCTTTTATCACGAAGCCTTGTTTGTCGAACGACCAGGCACAGGGCGTATGCAACATAGCACTCGGGTGAGCCTAATCGACGCTGCACTGGGTTACTTCAACTGTATGAATGCCTCTTTGCAAGCCAATTTTACCACTCAACGCCAGGAGTTGCTGACGCGCCGCCAAGCCGAAGTTACGGCGAGCGGCAACCCAGCGCCGCCGCTTCCGGCAAACTGCCGGAGACAAGCCTGACACGACAACTTTCCACTCAATGGCAATCAATGGGATCAAACTTGATTGATATTTTCTCATTAACCGGCATGAAGCGTAAAACGATTGCAAGACGAACAGTATGTCAAATGAAGTGGGTAGCTTAAAGGTGTGGTTGAATTAAGTTGTAAATAGGTTCATAAACAATATTTATGGTTGGAGTGAAAAGTGAAAACAGTCGAGCAACAATTCCGGCTTGTCTTATGGAAAAAACTTTTTAAGACAAGACAAAAGAAAGCTACCGAAAACCATAAGGATGGAATGTAAACCATGAGCAGTTTTCCCAACTCCCCCCGCCTCACCAAAGGCGCCATCATTGGCATTGATTTGTTCAATCCGCTGTCGAGCGTGATTGCGTTTCAGTACAACCCCGATACGTTCACCCGCTCCTTGCAACCGCAAAGCATGGGCAATCAGAGCGGGGATAAGTCCGAAGCGATTCGGCTGAAAGGCGCTCCTGTTGAAACCATCAAGCTTGACATCGAACTGGATGCCTCCGACCAGTTGGAACAGGGAGACGCCATAACCGGGAAACTGGGCATTTATCCGCAGCTCTCGGCGCTGGAGATGTTGATTTATCCCAAAAGTTTGTTGGTTGTCGCCAATACCGTCTTGATGTTTGCCGGCACTTTGGAAATCGTGCCGCCGATGGCGCCCATGGTATTTTTTGTCTGGGGTTTAAAGCGGATTTTACCGGTAAGAATCACGGATATGTCCATTACCGAAGAGGCGCACGACGTCAATCTAAACCCTCTCCGCGCCAAAGTATCGTTAGGGATGAGGGTGTTGAGCTATAACGATCTTTCTGTTCTGAACCCTGGGTATCATTTGTTCCTGGCCCATCAAATAGTCAAGGAAACCATGGCTACCATTGCCAGCGTGAATGCCATTGGATCGGTTGCAGGCGGTGACATTAAATTATTATAAGGAGCCGACATGTTTGATTTTCCAAGCCGTTATTTATCGACAGCCACCGCCACGTTAACCGAACCGGATGGCCGGGTGTTGGTTTATTTGAAACGCCGTTTTGTACCCCCGGCAGAAGCCTTCAGCGTGGTTGGGTCGCTGGCGATTTCGCAAGGGGATCGCCTTGATCTGATTGCCGCGAAAGCCTTGGGAGCCTCCGAACTGTTTTGGCTGCTGTGTGATGCAAATCGGGCTATGAACCCTCGGGATTTGATACCCGCGCAGCCAACCGGAAAGAAGTTGAATATTCCAACGCCGCAACCCCAGGACATCATTCCGGGCATCTACGGAGGCAATTCCTGATGGATGCTTCTTCTTTGTTGTCCAGCGCCTTGGGCATACGCCTTACTTTATGGTTGGGTAAGGTGGCGGCGGTGCCTGCTCCTGTGTTTGTTGTCGAAGCGTTAAGCGAAGCGAGCGTTACCTTGAGTGACGAAGGCCGTGACGGTTTTCAGCTCACCTTCACGGTTGGCCGGGCCGGCGTTGGGATGTTGGATAATCTTCTGGTTGCCAGCCCTTTGCTTATACCTTCCAACCGGGTTATTTTGCAGATTTGGTTCGGCGTTTTTCCTGAGATACTTATCGACGGAATTATCACCCAACAGGAGTTTCATGCCTCCGGGGAGCCGGGAGGTTCAACCCTGACAATTACCGGAGAAGACATCCGCGTGCTGATGGATATGGATGAGAATGCAATGCCATTCCCAAACATGCCGCCGCATGTTCGCATCCAATTATTGCTGGCCAAGTATTTTGCTTATTTGGCTACCCCGCCTATCACCATGCCCGCACTGGTACCCGAGACTTACCTGATGACTGATCGTATACCCGTGCAATCCTGCACTGATTTTGAATACATAAATAACCTGGCCAAGAAAAATAATTATGTATTCTATGTAGAGCCGCAAGCGCCCTTGGTGAGTTTGGCCTACTGGGGCCCGGATAAAAGCCTGCCTGTACCGCCTCAACCCGCTTTGTCGGTGAATATGGGGCCGGACTCCAACGTAGACTCTATCCATTTCAGTAATGACGCGTTGTCCCCCCGGATGGTTTCCGGCTTCATTCAGGACAAAATGACCGGCCTGCCCGTTCCGGTAGCCAGTTTACCCATGGCCCGCATCCCCTTAACGCCGCTACCGGCCGCAATTACTCAGCAACCGTTTGTACGACGGGTTTTCCCAAAGCATTCCAGTAGCATTGACCCCATAGAAGCCCTGTTGAAAGCTCAGGCCATAACCAATAAAGCCAACGACGCCATAACTGCCACTGGAGAACTGGACGCCGTGAGATATGGGCACGTACTCAAGCCGCGACGCTTTGTCGGGGTAAGAGGGGCGGGTTTATTACAGGATGGCATGTACTACGTGAAGCAGGTAAAGCATTCAATCAAGCATGGCGAGTATAAACAAAGTTTTACGTTGAAACGGGATGGGCGCGGACCTCTTACTCCGGTGGTGTTACCATGAGTTGCGGGCCTTATTTCGGCAAGTACCGGGGTATTGTTATAAGCCCGATGGACTTGGCCATGAAGGGGCGTATTACTGCATCGGTGACGGTAGGTGGAACCCCTTTGCAAGTAGTGGCCGAAGCCTGTACTCCCTATCCGGGTTTTTATGCTATTCCGCCCGCGAACGCTGGAGTTTGGATCGAATTCGAGGAAGGCGATTTGGAGAAACCCATTTGGACGGGGTGCTGGTGGCGGGAAGGCGAAGTCCTTGCATTATTGCAACCGGATATACCGCCTACGACACCACAAACCGTCGTGTTCACGGTCGCTCCGACTGGAGGAATACCGACCAAATCGGCCGCCCGTATCAAGATGAATACTTTAACGGGTGATTTAACCTTGGAAAGCCTGATTCCAACTCCACCATTGGCCGCATCGATCAAGTTAAGCGCTACCGGTATCAAAATCACTTATGGGACAAATGTGATTGATATTTCCCCAGTGGGAATCGATTTAAACAATAAAGCTTTGACGATACTTCCATGACTAAAGGAGACAACTGATTATGCCTGGTTTTCTGTTACATGCCGGTGCCGGAATGCAATGTTTTCACGCTGCGCCCGCGACTGTTAATCCCACTCAACCTCGGGTACTGGTGAGTGGTCAGCCGGTTGTTAACGTTGACCCAAAAATAATTGCGGTAGTCGCTTCGGTTGCAGGATGCCCTTTTCAGATTCCTACGCCTGCCGGGGTAACCAAGCCACAGCCTTGCGTAACCGTGAAATGGACCCTGCCTTCGACGCGTTTCCTGGTGGCAGGCCTGCCTGCTGCATTGCAACCGAGTCCTGGACCCGGCCCGGGCGTTTGCCAAAGTGTGGAGCAAATACCCCAGGGCGCGCCAGTCGTCAGCGTAGTTCAAACCCGAGTAACAGGAACCTAAGCCCATGAACATTGACTTTCCCTTCCACTTCGACAGCCGTGGCAAAACCGCGACAACCGGCGACAATGACCATGTCCGCGACATGATCGAACAGTTGATTTTTACCAATGCCGGGGAACGGGTAAACCGGCCGGATTTCGGCAGTGGTTTGATGCAACTGGTGTTTGCACCCAACAGCCCGGAATTGGCGGCGACCGTACAGTTTACGTTGCAGGCCGCCATCCAGCGCTGGCTGGGGGATATCATAGAACTGCGCGCGCTTGATGTTCAGGCAGTGGACTCGACGATTTCCGTCAATATGGCTTATGCCATCCGGCGAACCGGCCTGGAACAAACGGCCAGTTTTTCCCGTAGTATTTAACCAGGAGGATCTTATGGAACTTTGCTGCCAGCAGGATAGCCGCCGCGATTGGGTAAGGAAAAAAGCCGGGTGGAATGGTTTGGACTACCTGGAAGTGGTTCTGGATAAGCCGCCCTTCATTGGGGCCACGTTGTTGGTGTACTTTCTCGGCAAGTTGCCGCCGGAATTTAGCATTGAGGAGCAAGACCTCAGGCAATACGTGCTATTGGAGGGCGGGCGCCGAATTCAAAACATCCGCATCGTCTCGGTCGAGGCGGTGGTTGAACCCAGCGACTCCGAGAAAGATGACGTTTTGCTGGTACACCTGGATAAAGGCGGGGATTTTTCCACCTATACCTTACGGCTGGTGGGCGTGGAAAATATCGACAAGCGCTATGATCATCTGGACTTCTCCTTCAAAATCGATTGCCCTTCGGATTTGGATTGCGTGCCGCCTTGCGCCTGCGAGCCGCCAATTCTAATAGAGCCGGATATCAATTACCTGGCCAAGGACTATGCGAGCTTTCGACAACTGATACTCGACCGATTGGCAGTGGTCATGCCCGGCTGGCAGGAGCGCCATGTGCCGGATCTGGGTATCGCCCTGGTCGAGCTACTGGCTTATACCGGCGACTATTTAAGTTATTATCAGGATGCCGTCGCCACTGAAGCTTATTTGGAAACCGCCAGACAGCGGGTGTCGATCCGGCGCCATGTGCGACTGGTAGACTATACCTTGCATGAAGGCTGCAACTCCCGCGCTTGGGTGAGTGTTGAAATTGCACCCCAGACCCCACCGGTTAGCTTGCTTTCATCAGCTTTCTTTTTTCTTGCCGGGCTGAATAACGCCCTGGTGGGTGCCGCTGCCGTGCTCAACAGTAATGACTTGAGCAACTTACCGGCAGGGTCTTACGAAATATTCGAGCCTCTGCCTGACCGGCCTGTCAAAAAATGGATGTTTACTTGGGAGCTTAGCGAAATACGATTTTATACCTGGGGTGAGCGGGAGTGTTGTTTGGCTAAAGGCAGTGTGTCTGCGACGCTGCTGGATACCTGGACTTCCAGCGGTCAGATAGGGCGGTCATTGACGGTAGGCGATGTGCTGATATTCGAGGAAGTTTTAGGGCCGAAAACCGGCTTACCGGAGGATGCCGACCCGCTCCGTCGCCACGCAGTACGGATAACCGCAATTACAGCGGGAAGCGATTCCGTAGTATTGACCCAGGAAGGCCAACCTACTCCTTATGTGGAAATTAAGTGGTCTCGGGAAGATGCACTGCCCTTCACCTTTTGCATTTCGGCTCAAGGCCCGGCGCCCGAGTGTGGTTATATTGATAACATCAGCGTCGCCCGTGGGAATGTGGTGTTGGTTGATCTAGGCGAGACACTCGCTGTCGAATGCCTGGGGGAAGTCCCGAAGTTGTCGTCGCAGGCTGTCTGCGATTGCGTCGGTCAGCCCGGCGAGATTCAAATCACACCGGGTTTGTTTCGACCGCATCTGAGCAAAACGCCGCTGACTTTCAGCGCGCCTTTGTCTCAGGATACGCAGGTACTGGCATTTGCCCACGCTTTGCTGATGCAGGATGTACGCGCCGCGTTGCCGAATTTACGCGTTTACATGCTTTCACCGGAATTACGCCGTTTGTTCGGACAGATCGATCCCGGTACGCTGTCTCCCAAAGTGGTCGTGAACACGACCGGGGTTTGGCTGAGTTTTATCACGGATAGCTTGCCGAAGGCCGTGGCCAAACAATATAAGGACGGGAAGTTACCTCTCACTGAGTGGCAAGCATGCCATGACCAGGTCGAGATTAGCGGGGACGACTGTCACTTCGTTGTGGAGATCAGTAACGACGATGTCATTCAGTTACGCTTCGTGGATGGCAACTTGGGCTATCTGCTTCATAAGGATACACTTCACCTGGCGTCCGCCCAAGCTTTGCTGGTGCAGGATGTGCGAGCGGCGCTGCCGAATTTAAGCGTTTATTCGCTGTCATCGGAGTTAGTCAGCTTGTTCGGACAGATCGATCCTTGCAAGCTGTCTCCCAAAGTGGTCGATGACGCGACCGGTATCGGGCTGAGTTTCCCCATCGCTAGCCTGCCCCAAGACTTGGCCGAACGCTATACGGACGGCAAACTGCCCATTACCGCGTGGCAAGCGCGATACGATCTGATCGAGAGCGGCCCTGATGATCGCCACTTTGTTGTGGAGACTGATAACGACGGAGTTGTCCAATTGCGTTTCGGGAATGGCGATCTGGGCTATCTGCCGGAAGCGGGTACGTTATTTTTTGCCCGCTACCGGGTCGGCAACGGCGTGGCCGGCAACGTCGGAGCAGAGTCCGTCAACCGCCTGGTTTTAAATGATACCTTGCTCGACGGGGTTTCCATTAGAGTCCGCAATCCCTTGCCTGCGGTTGGCGGCTTCGATCCCGAGCCGATTGCCGAAGCTAAGCTGTTTGCCCCCCACGATTTCCGCAAGCGTCTGGAACGAGCGATTACCGCTGACGATTACCGCGCAATCGCCGAGCGCAACGTTCAATTGCAGCACGCTTCAGCTAACTTGGTCTGGACCGGTAGCTGGTACGAGGCGGACGTTGCGGTCGATCCATTAGGAACCGAAACGGCCGCCCCAGCCCTGCTTGGCAATCTGGAAGCGTACCTTTATCGCTATCGGCGCATGGGGCACGACTTGCGTGTGCTTGCCGCTCGTTATGTACCCATCGATCTGAAGCTGGAAATATGCGTCTTGCCCCACTACCAAAAAGCCCATGTCAAGGCGGCTGTTTTGGATGCGTTTAGCAACCGTAGATTACCGGGCGGAAAGCTGGGGTTTTTCCACGCTGACAATCTCAGTTTCGGGGTCAACATCGAAATCAGCAGAATTATTGCCGAGGGGATGAAAATCCCCGGCGTCGAGTGTCTGAGGGTGACCCGTTTGCAACGTCAGTTCGAAATGGCCAACGACGAACTCGAAAAGGGCCTGCTGACCCTAAGCGCCCACGAAATCGCCCAGCTCGACAACGACCCCGTTTACCCGGAACGCGGCAAGCTGGAACTGAGCTTGTCTGGAGGAAGATGAAATGACTGCTACTATCTGTGGATGCACCACCGAAACCTGCGGATGCTGCGAAGGCGTACAGGCTGTCACGCCGATGCCGACGGTCAATCGTCCCGGCTTGGACAGTCTGAGTTATCGCATCGGCACCCAGGGCGCTTTTCTGGAAACCATGAAAGTCCGTCTCGCCAATCTGAGTTTGACGGTAACGGACCTGAATGGACAATCGACCAAAATTCGTCCGCTTGCTGGATTGACCACCCGCGACGCCAGTGATCCTGCCATTGCTCTGCTGGACGGTTGGGCGACTGTGGCGGATGTCTTGACCTTCTACCAGGAGCGCATTGTCAACGAGGGCTATCTGCGCACCGCGATGGAACGCCGCTCGGTATTGGAACTGGCGCGGCTGGTTGGCTATAGCCTGCGCCCCGGTGTCGCTGCCAGTGTTTTTCTGGCCTTTACCGTGGACGACAACCAGACGCAGCCGGTCGTGATCGATCCTGGCGCACGCTCGCAAAGTATCCCTGCCGGACTCGGAGAGTTGCCGCAAACCTTCGAAACCAGCGAGCAACTGTTGGCGAAGGCGGAATGGAGCAATTTGCAGGCGAGAGTGACGCAGCCGCAGGTAATTTTGTCAGCGCCAGACAATACGACAACCCGGACGGACACCCTTTATATTCAAGGCGTCAGCACCGGACTGAAAGCCAATGACCCGTTAATGCTGGATTTTGGTAACGCTCAACCTGTATTGTATGTCAAAGCCATAGAGGCCGACTTTCCCAATAACAGAACTAAAGTCGTGCTCACGGAGCCGGCGATTAACAGAGTGCTGCCGCAATCATCGGTTACACAAAGCTCATTGGGGAAACAAACTGCTTCCGTCAAAACCGCCTCGGTCTTCGACGCCTTGGTACAGCCCTTGTCCATCCCCGCGACACCACAATTTGCCGCCAGCGCCTTTCTACCAAGAGCTCTGGACAACAGTTTTAAACAAACCGCCGACAGTCTGCCGCAATTAGTCTCCTTTCTTAAGCCTGCCATCGCCGGCACCCTCTATTCTGCTTGGTCAAATGCCATCACAGCTCCGGCGATGCCGCCGAAAATTTATGCCTTCCGGGTGAAAGCAGCCCCCTTCGGCAGTACCGCACCGCCCAAGCAGATCACGGATGACAAGGGAAAAATAGTGGGAACTGAAGATTGGCCTCTGGCAGGAAGCGTCACCGCCGCTTTGCAGTATAGGTTTCCTCCTCCGCCTCCCCCAATTGAAATCAACCTCCGAGCCGCGGCACAACCAGGACTTAATGTTGAATTTACCATAACAGAAGGGCTCGACACTGTAACTATCCGAAAAGAAGTAGTGAAAGGGGAGAAAGTACCGATTTTCGATAAGTGGACTGTAACTGTCGATTTTAAGCTGGAAGATTCAGCCAGTTTTTCATTCTCTAATAACGACATAACTCAATTAGTGGAATTCAGTATCGATAGTCATGCAATACTCGGCGTGACAACTGATGGTATCCATCGAGAGCTAAGTCCAGGGCAATTGATAAATTTTTCAGATGCCAGGACTGCCGTATTTGTGGAATATACCGAAGATTTCGTCGTGGTGTTCTCTCAGAGGATACCGTTGCGCCCTGATCCCAATATCCTCGACCTGGATGCCCAATACGATCAGATTATTGCGGAGACACCCGTCGTCGTTGTTCGTTCGAATAAGAACACATTAACCAGCCATATTAAAGACATCCAAAATATAGCTAAAAACGCATACAACATTAGCGGTAAATCCACTGAGCTGAATTTGGCCGATGCCTGGCTGACAGACAAAGACAAATACCTTTCCGATATTCAAAACACTATAATCTATGCCCAAAGCGAGGAATTGCAGTTATCGGAAATGCCGGTACCTGGAAATAATCCGGATACTCCGCCGGATATTCGTGGCGATACCATCGAGTTGCAGCGGCTCTATGACGGACTGCAGTCCGGACGGTGGATCATCGTCTCCGGCGAGCGCACGGACGTTACAAACCAGGATGGCTCCATCATCGAAGGCATCAAGGCCGCCGAATTGGCGATGATAGAGGCAACAACCCAAGCCCCTGCGCCCCTGCAAGGGGATAAGTTTCACACCACGCTGACTTTAGCCAAGCCGTTGGCGCATGCTTATAAACTGGACTCCGTTGCTATCTATGCCAATGTCGTAAAAGCCACCCATGGCGAAACCCGCAACGAGACCTTGGGCGCGGGCGACAGCAGCAAAGCCTTGCAGGCTTTCGCCTTAAAACAGCCGCCGTTGACCTTTGTTCCTGCAGCAAACCCTTCCGGCGTGGACAGCACGCTTAAGGTATATGTCAACAATGTGGAATGGAAAGAAACGGCTAGTTTGTCCGGCCTGGCAGCAAAGGACCGTGTGTTTGCTACCGAAACCAATGACGATGGCAAGACCACAATCACTTTCGGCAATGGCAAACAAGGGGCTCGCTTACCTACCGGACTGGAAAATATCAAAGCCGTTTACCGAAACGGTATCGGCAAGCAGGGCAATGTCAAAGCAGGGCGAATTAATATGTTGCAAAGCCGCCCCTTGGGCGTGAAAGCGGTCATTAATCCCATTGAAGCTTCGGGCGGCGCCGACAAGGAGACGCGGGATCAAGCCAGGGACAACGTTCCATTGGCGGTCCAGGCCTTGGATAGATTGGTTTCGGTGTCTGATTACGCCGATTTTACCCGTACATTCGCCGGCATCGGCAAGGCAGTAGCCAGCAAGTTGAGTAATGGCCGTCGGCAACTGGTGCATATCACCATCGCCGGTGCGGATGACATTCCAATCGAAACCTCATCTGATCTTTATCTTAATCTGCTGAGCGCTTTACATCAGTTAGGCGACCCCGACCTGGCATTGGAAGTAAAACCGCGAGAACTGATCGTACTGGCGGTGAGCGCCAATATACGTTTGGTCTCAGGCTATTTATGGGCGCCTGTCAAGGAGAATATTACAACGGCTGTTTTGGATGCTTTCGGCTTTCAGCGCCGGGGGCTCGCTCAGCCGGCTTTGCTTTGCGAGTTGATCGCCTTGATGCAAAACATCCCTGGCGTTGAGTATGTTGATGTGGATAGTTTCAACGGGATCCCGGAAATCTTGACTAACAGCAAAGATGGAAGCAGAAGATTCCCAACCCTAAATGAAATAAGTACTGCGTTAGGGAATGTGGCCGCCCCTCCGCCAGATTATATCCCTGTCAAAGATGCCGGAGTCGAAAAGAATGGCATCCTACATCCGGCGCAGTTGGCAATATTTACAGCGTCAGTTCCCGACACCATCGTTTTGAATCAAATTTCCTGAGCAGGTAGAGCCATGAGTGTAACGTCCGATTCCCGCATTGACCGGCTCTACGAGCTCCTTCCCGCGATTTACCGCATACGGGATTCCGCCCAAGGCTATCCCCTGCAAGCTTTTTTGCGTGTCATCGCTGAACAGGTAAATTTGGTCGAAGACGATATAAACCGGGTTTATGATAATTGGTTTATCGAAACCGCAGAAGATTGGGCCGTTCCCTATATCGCCGATCTGATCGGTTACCGGCCGGTAACCGATCCAGGCGAAGCCGGCAGCGCAACGACCCAGGAAGGACGCCAACTTTACCGGGCGCTAATCCCTCGCCGGGAGGTTGCCAATACCATCCGTTATCGCCGCCGCAAGGGTACGTTGGCGCTGCTCGAGCTGCTCGCCAACGATGTGGCCGACTGGCCGGCACGAGCCGTGGAATTCTTCAAGCTGTTGGGCTGGAATCAAAACATCAACCATCGTCATTTGGAGCGGGCTCACACTGTTGACTTACGGCAGATGAACGCACTCGATCTCCTGGATGGGCCCTTCGATCGACTTGCCCACACGGTGAATGTACGGCGTATCAATTCGACGCGCACCCTGGGACGCTACAACATTCCATCCGTGGGGGTATTTATCTGGCGGCTTAAATCCTATCCGGCAAGCCACTCACCGGCCTATTGTATTGAAGACGCAGGTCCGCATTGCTTTACCTTCAGCATCCTGGGGCAGGATGCGCCTTTGTTCATCAAGCCCCAGCCTGAAACGGATCCGAGCCACATTGCGGAGGAATTGAACCTCCCTGCGCCGATACGCCGGCTGGATTTTGCTCAGCAAAAGCCGCTTTATTACGGCGCAAGCTTGCTTATCTGGACGGACGGCTGGGCCGGAAACAAGGCCAAAGACCCCGTGCCCTCGGCAAGTATTATCGCGGCCGATTTGTCGGACTGGACTTATCTCCCGCCGAAAAATTTTATTGCCGTCGACCCCGTTCTGGGGCGTTTTGCCTTCCCGCCGAGTCAGTTACCCAAAAAAGGCGTACGGGTAAGTTATCAGTATGGTTTTAGCGCCGATATCGGCGGCGGCGAATATAATCGGCTGTTGTTCGAGCCTTCTCCCCGCCCAGGCTCTACCGGCTCATCTCAACTTGTATCTGCCTCCCATTATCGCGTTGGTAGCGGTGAGCAATTCCAGCGCATAGGCGACGCCCTGCAGCACTGGCTTACCGACAAGCCAAACGATGCTGTCATCGAATTGACCGAAAGCGCCGTTTTCGTCGAACCCATCGATATCACCCTGGCTCAGGGACAGACATTGCAACTACGCGCCGCCAACCGGGTTCGCCCGGTTATCCGGCTCCTGGATTGGCAAGCAGACATGCCCGATGCCATGGCCATACATCTGGCCCCTGGCAGTCGTTTCACGCTGGACGGTATCCTGGTGACCGGTCGAGCCGTCCAGATTTCCGGTTTGGCTACAGAGGGTGCGAATACCGGGGAAAATGGCCTCTGCCCGGCACAGGTACTGATCCGGCATTCCACCCTGGTGCCTGGCTGGGGGCTGGATTGCAATTGCGAACCCAAGCGTCCCGCAGAGCCGAGCCTGGAGGTTTATAACCTGCGGGCAAGTGTGCGAATAGAGCACAGCATACTCGGCAGTATTCAGATTCAGGAAGATCAGGTGGCGGTTGATCCGATTCCGCTGCTGATCGCCGACAGTCTGCTGGATGCGACTGCGGCAGATAAGGAGGCCATCGGCGCGCCTGGCGAGATCGTTGCTCATGCCGAGTTGACGATACTCCGCAGTACGGTATTCGGAATTGTAAACACCCATGCCATTGTGCTGGCCGAAAATTCGATTTTCAATGATTGTGTCAACGTGGCCCGGCGGCAACTGGGCTGCATGCGTTTTTGTTATGTCCCGCCGGGTTGCCGCACGCCCAAACGCTACCACTGCCAGCCGGATACGGCCGTTCAGGTACTGAACGACGCGGCTTTTCCCGAAACCCCGGATCCGGCATTACTTAATAACGAACAACTCCGCCTGATCCCCCAATACACTGACCGCCGCTACGGCTTGCCGGGCTACGGCCAATTGGGACTGCACTGCGCCGATGAGATTTGCCAAGGAGCGGACGACGAATCGGAAATGGGGGTTTTTCATGATTTGTTTCAACCCCAACGGAGGGTGAATCTGCAAACCCGCCTGGATGAATATACCCCGGCAGGGATGAATGCGGGTTTGATATTCGTAACATGACAAGCTTGAACCCATTTTCCTAAAACAATCTATAACCCTAATCAACCTAAGGAAGCAGCCATGAAAGGTGATTTTACTCGCGACACATTCGACCCGGACAACCACTTTAGCCGGGTGTTACAACAACAAGGCCGGGTAATGCTTGATGCCGATACCAATGAGCAGACCGCCATATTACTGCATTACATCCGCACTCTCGCCGCCGATTTGATCGGGCCGTTTGCGGGACCTGAGCAGGATAGCGGAAAACTCGGATTCTTTATCTCATTGATTGCAGATTCTTTTGATGTCATAAATCCGAACTTCTCGATCAGTAAGGGTCGCTATTACGTAGATGGCATACTATGCGAGAATGACGAGGATAGTACTTATTTGGCACAGAACAATTACCCTAACCCACCAAAAACACAGCTCCAGGAAGGGGACGATGCATACTTGGTTTATTTGGATGTGTGGGAGCGCCACGTCAGCAATGTTGATGATGACAGTATTCGCGAAAAAGCATTGGGAGGGCCGGACACGGCTTGCCGGGCCGAGGTCGTTAGCCAGGTTAAGCTTCAATCCATTAAGGAAGCTAACATATTGAATGATGGATCTTTCATCCAGAATTTTTGGCAGGATTCATTGGTTGATGAATGGCAACCCCCTCGATCCGGTTGTCTTAAGGCGCAAGTCCAACCTTCGGCGGATCAAACCGCACCGTGCATTGCGGCGCCAGACGCGAAGTATCGCGGACCGGAAAACCAGTTATACCGGGTAGAGATTCATAACGCCGGTCAGGCCTACGTGGCTGGCTCAAGCCAAACAAATATAGCGACTTTTAAATGGTCGCGCGATAACGGTTCTGTCGTTACCGGGGTAGTTGACGGTAAAATCGACGGAAAATCCTGCACGGTTGAATCGTCAAGAGGCTTTGAATCAGGAATTTGGGTAGAGTTTACAAACGACGGGCAGGATTTACGCGGAGAGCCTGGCGCCTTGGTTAAACTGAACAAAGTTGATAAGGATGTATTTACATTGGATTCCATGCCGACGCAGCAACCCAATCCGGAGGCTCCCGAGAAGTGGCCTACCAAAGTGCGCCGCTGGGATCAAACCTATGGCCAAACTCTCAAGTCTGCCGGTAAAACCCGGATGGATGATGGCACAGTCACCATCACGGAAAGCAGCGATCCGAACAACGGCTGGATAGACCTGGAAGATGGATTGCAAATCCAGTTTCAGCCTTCAGCAACACGATACCGTGCTGGAGATTACTGGCTGATTCCGGCGCGCGTGGCTACCGGGGATATTGAATGGCCGGTTGTGAAGGATCAGAATGGCTTGGTTGTTCTGGTAAATGGCAATGTGCAACCCATCGCCAAGCCACCGTTTGGCATTCGCCATCATTATGCGCCCTTGGCTTTGCTTCCAAACGATGGAACCCTTCAGCCCTTACAAACCTCTTTTCGTCCAATCATTAAGCAACCGGGACAGCCGGATTTAAACAGTCAAGGTGAAGCAGGGATTGGAACTGAACCTTCTTGCACACCGTTAGCCACCTAACTCAATAAAAATACCATGTTAAAAACTATCGATATATTACTCGGCTTAACCGTCGTCATGCTGGTTATGAGCATGGCGGTGACCGTATTGACGCAATTTGTCACCAGTGTCTGGAATACCCGTGGCCGGCATTTGCTGGCCGGTTTGGCGGATTTGCTTCAGCAAATTGATCCTCAGCTTGAGCGTAAAATTGCGGAGTCAATTTGCAGCACTGTGTTGCAGCACCCCATGGTGCGGGATGTCGGCCAACGTCTGGGCTCGACCATACACCGGGAGGAATTCACCAAGTTGCTGATGGACTTGGGGTCGGGTCATGTGCCCCCCGATCTTATGGCTCGGTTGGACACCCAAGCACAGGACGCCTTGCAAACTATTTTGAAAAATAACGGAGTCGAAGAGCCTGCAAAAGTTCTGGACAACGTCCGCGCCATGGCCCTGCAACTGGAGTTGGCGCATCCGGAGTTGGCGACCGATGTCCGGCAGTCGAAGGCGCTCATGTTGGAGGCAAACAGCAAGTTTCTGGCCAAAATCAACAGTTGGTTTGACCAAACCATAGACCGGGTTTCCGGCCGTTTCACCTTCACGACCCGCGGTGTCACTTTTGTCTGCGCCGTGTTGGTGGCATTTGTTATTCAACTTGATACCCTGACGTTAATCAACCGTCTTTCGGTCGACACTGAATTACGCAATAGCCTTGTGGAAAAGGCTTATGAATTGGGCGATAAAAATCCCTCTCAGCCAGCGATACCGGCAAATTTATCTGCGCAGCAACAGCAGGATTTCAAAGACCTTTTGCAACTCGGGATCATTAATGTCCCCAAGTCGCTGGAGGAATGGTCCGGTAACTGGCAAAAGATTAATCCTTTGGGTGTTCTGCTTTCGATATTTCTGCTGAGCTTGGGTGCGCCGTTTTGGTTTAATGCCCTGCAGAATTTGCTGAAATTGCGCAGCACCTTGGCCGGCAAGGACGATAGTCAACGCCTGGAGCGGCAAACCAGTCAAAATCTCCCCTCGCCCCCGGCAAGTAACGCCACCGGAACGTCCGACACAGCCTCGGAGTCGCCCGGAGAACGTGGAAATCTCGGTTAGGTAGGCAGCCATGATCAAACAGTGGCTCGGCTGTGCGCCAAATAACTTCCTCAAGGGACGCAAGAGCCTCCGGCCCGAGGCCATCGTCATCCATGCCTATTCCAACCTGGATGAGGCGGAAACGCTGTTCGCCGACCCCGCGTCCGCGCAATCCTGTCATTACACAGTGGATGGCGACGGGCATGCCTACCAATTCGTGGATGAGTTAGACACCGCTTTTCACGCAGGATTGGTCATTAACCCGAGTTGGAGGTTCTTGCATTCGGCCGTCAATCCTAATCTTTATACCCTGGGCGTGGCTGGCCTCGCGGGAACCGGAATACAATGGCCCGAAGGCTTGTATGACACGCTAGCGGAATTATTGCGGGAGCTGTGCGTACAATGGAACATACCTGTTGATGCCGATCATATAGTGCTGCATGCGGAAATCCGAGCCTCCAAAGACTGCACAGGGAAAGGATTCGACAGAAACAAATTGCTGGCCAGACTTGGCGAAGCGTTGCCAGTCCAGGCAGTTGCACGCGCGCGTCAGGACACAAGTTTTGTACACCTTATCAGCAATGCCAATTTGAGGTCAAGAGCTCCCAACACACGGGAACTCATAGTCCGAACCTTGCTCAAGGGTTCTGATATTGAGGTGGTTGACTCCACGGATCGAGGAGAACGCATCCAGGGCAATGCCTGCTGGTACGAAACCCGGGATGGATTTCTTTGGTCGGGAAATACAGACAAGCCGCACCCTGTGCAAGTTGCGGTGAGTACAACCAAGGCATCGCCGCCCGTGGCCGCTCATTCGCCGCCGGGGGCAGTCGAGTCCGGCATCCCAATGCTCGATGCCTTGCTGAAAGATCGAGGCGCTCCTGCCATTAATTCCGGCACGAGGGATCATACGGCTATCGGTGCGATTCAGGACCTGTTGAGTGGTCATGGTGTTGTCGGCATGCCCAATTGCCTATCGCCGCTGTATGGCCGGTTCGGAACAAAAATATCCAGTGCGATACAAAGCTTTCAAGGTCAGCATGATCTGCCGCCCACAGGAGTGGTGGATAGCGCGACCTTGCTGCAATTGATCGCCATTCCTGCCTCTGAGCCCAGAGCTAGTCTCGGCTATCTGACCCTGGTTCTGCACAAAGGCTTTACGGGGCTGCTTAAGGTAGTCAGTATTGTGTCTCAAATGGAGGGGGCTGGCAAATTCGGCGCGCTCAACCTTAACATCGATGGAGCTGGACTTTCTTACGGCATCATTCAATGGGCGCAACGTCCCGGCCGGTTGCTGGAATTGCTGCGCGCATACTCAGCGGCGGATCAGGCGCTTTACGTGGAGATTTTTGGCGAGGGTGACGCAGTGCTTGCGGATGCTCTTCTCGCCCTGCTTAGTAGAAGTAATGGCGGGGTCGATCCTAAAAAAGGCATCACTATTGATGCTCGCTTCGATCTTATTAACTCTCCATGGACGGAAAGGTTTAAACAGGCGACCCTTCAACTCAAGTTCCAAATTGCTCAAGTGGACGCAGCTGTCCAGGCATTCGGCAAGTCTTACCAAGTCATACTCGGTTACTCGAGTGGCATCGAATCCGAGCGGGGAGTGGCTTTCATGCTGGATGTAGCCAACCAGTTCGGCGATGGCGGCCTGAAGCGGATTTACAACAAGGTCCATCGCTCAGGCATGGGTGAGATGGAAATTCTGGAGGCTATCGCCGATGAAACCGTCGAGCATATGCCCGACAAGTTTAAGCACGGTGTACGCGCAAGACGGGATGATTTTTTGACAACTGCATTATTATCGGATGATAACAAATCTTTCGGGGTAGATAATTCTTGAACGAGCAGTCGAAATTGAATATTTTCCAGACAGGATTTCCATGGGGAGGCTCCAAAAACCCGGCACAAGAATGTACCGCTATATCCCCCGATGATGGCTTATCAGGCACTGTAACCCTGTATGGAGCGCGACAAGCAATGTCAGGTAGCGCATGGGGCTAATACTGCTACCTTAAAATCGCAACCTTTTGTATTTTAATATTAAACGAACATTTCAATGAGATGAGATGAGATGAGATAGAATGATAAATATATTCATCATTCTATGCCATGACTTAACCATG
>JAQTPT010000120.1 GCA_028712795.1 Methylococcales bacterium | reverse complement strand
GGTTTTTTGTAACTATATTGATAAACGTATTTGTTCTGTCCGTATCCGTATCCGTAGCGGGAAGATAATTCAGGTAAATCATTAAACACGACACCTTTCAAGTGGACACCGGCCTGAGACAGGCGCTTGACGCTTTGCTCCAGCTCTCGCATGGGGTGTTGTCCGGCCTTAACAACCATTAAGGTGGCACTCGCCAAACGTCCAATAATTGCTGCATCGGTAACTGCTAAAATGGGGGGTGAATCAATAATGACATGGTCATAATTCTTGCTGATGCTTGCCAATAACTGGCCAAATCGTTCATGCAACAGTAATTCTGACGGGTTAGGCGGTATCGATCCGGTAGGGATAAAGTCCAGATTGGCTATGGGTATTCTATGAATCGCTTTATCCCGCATGGAGGCCCCATTTGAACCCGTGTTTGAAATAAGCTCGGAAAGCCCGTTTCCCCTATCAACCCCTAAAACTTTATTGATGAAACCCTTGCGCATATCACCATCAATTAACAATATTTTTTTACCGGCATCGGCCAATACAGCCGCAAGATTAATGGAAACAAAGGTTTTTCCAACCCCAGGGCTTGGACCGGTAATCATGATGATGTTATTTTGCGCTTCCAAAAAAGCAAAATGCAGCGTGGTTCGCAAGCTGCGCAAGCTTTCTATAGCTAGGTCATCTTTGTTTTGCACGGCCAAAATAAAAGGCTCGTTGTTTTTTCGTCCGTAGTTACTTTTAAGTTTTTTGCTGAGCTTTTCCTGCTCCATACTATGCGGAATGCTCGCATAAACGGGGATATGCAATTCTTTTTCTATTAAATCAGGGTCTTCGACGCCTCGGTTGAGCGCCCTACGAATAAAAGTAAAGGCGACGCCTAAGATTAATCCCAAGATAAGCGAAAAGGCCATGATCAGTGCTTTTTTGGGTTTTATAGGCTCGATAGGCAATGAAGCGTAATCGATAATCCGTGCATCAGCCACTGCACCGGCTTTTGCGACCTGCAATGTCTGGGCCTTGTTAAGTAAGACGGTGTAGAGTTCGGTAGCGACCTGAACGTCTCGGGTCAGTTTTAAGATGTCTTGTTGTGTTTCCGGTAAAACTTCAATTTTTTTGTCTTGAGCATTCATCTGTCCTTGCAACCGGGCAATTTGCTTATCAAGTGCAACAATGGAAGGATGCGATTCCGTAAATCTTTCCCTTAGTTGATCACGTTGCTGCTGCAACTGCGTGATTTCGGTTTTTAATTTCACCACGCCTTCTAAAACGCCTTGTGTTTCGATATTTAAATCAATAGAGCCTTTGCGGTTTCTGTAATCGTTTAACGCATCCGTTGCTATACCCAATTGTTCTTTAAGCAAGGGTATTTGTTGATGCAGGAATTTCAGCGTGTTTTGTGCTTCTGCTGATTTTTTCTCAACGTTCTGACGGATATAAATATTAACGATTTCATTTAATATCTGTACCGCCAATTGAGGGTTGTTGTCCTGCAGGGTCAATTCGAGAATCCGGGTATCTTTGCCTTTTTCAGCGACGAGAAGATTTTTTTTTAATTGCTCAATCGCCTCGTATTCGGACAGTCGCATCACGGTGAATTGAGTCCCCGGCCGTGCTTTTAACAAGGGGACAAACAGGGTAACGTATTGTTGGTCGTCCAGTTGTTTGCTGACCAGTTTGCCCACCTCGCCTTCCAAAATCGGCGTGTCTTTAAGCATTAACTGAAAATGGCCTGGTTTGCCGGCGATTAATGTGAACTCTTTATCACGCCAGTAGGCGGGTACCGTGAAGGTGTCGACGCGGATGGACTCGCCTCCCCAGGCATATTGGGTCAGTCCAAATAAAGCGCTGGAAATTTTCTCTTCTTTAGTGTGCTGTTCGAAAACCTGTTGTTCGAACCGTCTGGCGAAGGCCTTGCCGATGATAGGAAAATAGTTGGGTGTCGCGATAATATCTAAGCCAAGATTTTTAATAACTTGCCCTAATACCATCCTTGAATTAATAAGCTCAACTTCTGCCATTACGGGTATCTCGGGCTTTAGAAAGTTATTACCTTCCGTGGATTCAAGAGCTTTAACTGCTTGTGCTTGTGCCTCGACCTGCATTATGGCATCGGTTTTATAAACAGGGCTGTCAGTAAAGGCTTTGATTGTGCCGATAGTCAGGAAGACCCCGGTGATAAAGGCAATAAGCCATTTGTTATCAGTCAGTACGGCTAAAATTTCACCCAAATCGATTTTATCGTCGTTTTCATTTGAAAAGTAATCGACAGTGGGGCTGCTATTATCGGCGAGTGTTTTTTGCATTTTGTATAAAATTGTTACCGTGGTTGAAATAGTTACTTTAGGAGGTGTATTGACCGCAGACAAACAAGAACACACTAAATTAATCTATATATCCTTGCAAATAACCATCGCTAAGAAATTAAGTTAAGCTGTGCATTAACCTGATACCAGTCGCGCCCCCAGATTTGCAAGATTTTCTGGATAAGCGCAACTTGATACGGGTAAACCATGGTCGCAAGATCAAAATATTTAATCCAGGATCATTTAATGGCTTGTGGAAGAAGCGGCGTGCTAAGCAGTGTCGCAGTGGGCTGGATTTGGTTAATGATTTGATTCCAGCGGATACCCTCTGCCCGGTCAACAAAAATAACGTCATGGGGCTGTAATGGAAAACGATCGGCCAATAATAAGGCATCGGGTGACTTGGCATTCAGAAGAAATATTTCCGGCTTGCCTAGACCCCCTCTAAAGACGAACATTCTGGCGGCATCCGATGTTTCTTGATTGACCCCGCCTCCATCACTGAGGGCTTCGGTCAGTGTCATTCGCCCTTTATTCATTAGGACACTGCGCGATCTTTGCGTCGCGTTAGTGCCGCCTACAATGGAATTAATAAGATTAGTTTCGCCCAATACAAAAACCTTGTTAAATGACCGGTCTGGCACATTCAGCACATCGCCACTTTCAAGCCGGACGTTTTGACTGAGATCGCCACCCTCGTAAAGAGACAGCAAATTAACGGTGTAAGTTTTGTCCTTGCGAGTCAATGTGATATTACGTGAATCTGCCTCGGGTGATAATCCGCCAGAAAGATTGATTGCTTCCAATACGGTCAGCGGGATATCTTTTACCACCTGAATACCCGGCGTAGCCACTTCTCCAACAACATAAACCCGTTGGCTTCTATAACTGGCTACGCGAACATCAAGTTGAACTTGTTCGATATAGACCGATAGTTTCTTGGTTAACTCTGCGCGGATTTCTTCGACTGTTTTTCCGGCCGCCTTTATTACGCCGGCATAGGGGTAGTAAATGTTGCCGTCTTCACCGACCAGTGTGCCCGCGGTATCTGCTGAACGAAATTCACCCGCCGGGATAGTTAACTCAGGGTGCTCCCAGACGGTTATGGTAAGAATATCCCGGGGGCCAACCCGATATTGGCTGGAGGGTTCTTTGTCCGGCACGCCATGTTTGGCTTTGGAGCCGATGCGATAGTTGTAATAAAGATTGGCGACATTTTGAGGCCCCAGGCTGCGATTGTTAAAATCTTTTTCTAAATCGACAATTAACTGAGCTGTAATCGGTTTAATATTCAACTTCTTAAACATGGCGTTATCGTTTTCCGTAACGGGCATATCCGTACTCGATTTAGTAGAAAACTGAGTCACGTGCTGTCCCGGTATCAGGGTACATGCGCAAAGTTGGCCGGTTGCAATCAGGATTAATAAGGTTTTGTTTTGCATAGATTTAGGTATTTAGCTGAATATAGTGCTTAAGGGGTTAGTATAGTTAATTTTATTGTTTTTTTACAATTTTTTTAACCATTCGGCTATACCCCGCTCAATTAGATTAAACGATTTTACAAAAGCCGGTAAATTTTGTTGGTAAGGGTCTGGAATATCGTAGTCTCCCCAATGGCCGAGGCGAAAAACTTTGCCTTTTGCACAAGGTTCAAATTCTTCGATGACGCTTTTGTGAGACGATTCCATAACCAGAACAAGATCCGCCTTGCGAATCATGTCCTTATTCAATTGGC
>JAQTPT010000075.1 GCA_028712795.1 Methylococcales bacterium | reverse complement strand
TTGGGGTCATCTTGAAAATCCTTGACTATCCGGTCATGGAAGTACTTGGCAAGCTCATCAATATCTTTTTTGACATCGCCAAACCAACTAGCCGAACTCATGTCATGAAGCCAATCCATTTTCAGCATGTACTCGGTGTTTACGGGAGCGACCACTATTTCATTATACTTGCTCTTGTCGAAACCGGGTTCGATCCAAGCTCTCTGAAAGGGTATGTACGCTATTTTTTTGTCCCGCTCAGGTTGCTCGATAAAACCGGCGTTAGGCGCTGGCTCAACCGCTATCGACTTCGCCTCATTACTTGCTTTATCAAGATAAGAGCACCCCGATAGCGTGCCAATAAAGCATAATGACAGGGCCAGGGCTACGGAATTCTTTTTCATAATTCGTCTTTCTAATTTCAATTACTGCTCCAGGTTAAAAAACTGCCTATTGTTTCCTTTCTTCAATGCCACTGTCCACTATTAAATCAAGCAGCGAGCGATGAAGTTTCGTTTGTAGTTTCCATTACGTTTCATTGGATAGATGATTCACCGATCCCCTTAAATATAAATGAAGACTCAGGCATTCAATCCTGCAATTGTTCCGATTCGATGACGTGCAGTCCGGCGGGCGCACGTAAACCGGTTTCAAGTAGTGCCTGCGCCACTTGAAGAGTGGTCACCGCTCGATAATGCCGGGGCAGCAGCGAAGCAAGGCGCTTACCCAAAAATAATCCGAAGGCCTCCATGAATCTGGCGCTGGATCGAGGGCCGCCGATCAGGAGCGATGGCCTCACTATCACCAGCGACGCAAACCCCAAAGCGGAGAGCGCTTGTTCAGTCTCACCTTTGACTTTGAGATAAAACAAACGTGACGAAGCATCCGCGCCAAGGGATGAGACAAAACCGAAGGTTGACGTTCCTGCACGTTGCGCCAAGCCGGCTGCGTTCAGGACATAGTCATGATCGACGCGGTAGAAGCCAGTCTTGGATTTCGCCTGGCGTAGCGTAGTCCCCAACGCGCAAAGCGCCAAGTCAGCCTTCCACCAAGCCGCCTCCTCCGGCAATGTCTCGAAATCAACCAAGGGATTGTCAAGATTGGCGTGAGGTGGCAGCGGGCGGCGCGTAGGCGCTACCACACGGGCAATTTCAGGGTGCTCCAAGGCCAGTTGCAGCAATGCTTGTCCGGCCTGTCCTGTAGCGCCAAGGATGAGTACAGTTTTCATAAGATGGGAAAATCCGGGTAATTAACTATATCGGTCGAACAGCAAAGCTGAATGCGACAAGCCGAGTTCTTTGGGCAGGCCGAACATATAAACCAGCCCAATGGTAAGATCACCCAAACCCAATGGCACGGCAATCAGACCCAAATCGCTGAAAATACCGGCGGGTATGAGCAAAAGGGCAGCAAGGTAGCGGAGTATCGATTCCCAATACACGAAAGAAGCACGATGGCGCAAATCCCGCGAGGCCATAATCAGCGCTACGCTAGTGTAGGCTAAAAAGCCTCCAACCAGCCAGCCCCATAACGGTGCAGGAACATTCAAGCCCAGCCATTTGTAAAAAGGCGGGCATGTTAAAGTCAATGCCAGACCGGCATTGTAAACGCCAGTCCAGAAAATAAAAGGGGTCGTTTTGAACGGCATTGCATTTCTCAAAATTTAAGGCGATTTAACCGATGAATTGCCCCAATCTTAACACATTTAGTCCAAAAGCTGATTTCTTGAGTTAATGACCAATGCACGCAATAATTACAGGAAACGAAAAATTTACGCCAAGGGACTTTAGGCCGGGTTTGATTAAAAGCGTGGTTTAAGCTCAAGTCATTTTACGCTTTTGATTCCATTATTAATCTCATGTGATATTGGCTCGAATAATCCTTAACACTTACATCGAATCCACGCTATCTGGAGACGACGGTTAAATTCATCGCATCGCTGGGTTTTGAATTATGGGCAGGTTATAATTTGCTATCGAGTTTAACTTCACTATTTAAGGACTTCACTTATGGCAAAGAAAAGATCATGGTCAGCTGCTCCACCCAAGAAAAGTAAGCCGACCATCCCTGGTTCGACGCAATCCATGCTAAAAGAAAAAGCAGACAAGTTAATTGATGACGTGATTAAACCCACGCATGTAAAACCAGCCCCAACTGACAACGACTACAACTATATTGCCGATATTCATAGCAAATGGTACAGGAATTATTTTTATTTTTGTGCAACCTATAACTGTCCGAGCCCGAATGCTATATCGCCCTCCTTTGAGACAAAATTTGCACGCATGGAATATGTTGCTGACAATAAGTTTAATCTTGCGTATATGCGGCATACCGAGCAATGGTTTGAAGTGTTACAGAATATGTCAATGGATGAGTGTCTAAAGGTAATTGAACAAGATCCCATTTTTATGCCTTGAACCAGGCAATTGCCGAATTAAAGAAATAAAACACCTTGCCCTCCTTTTTATATTCCAAAGCGCTTCTGCACATTTCATTCTTTGAGTCGCTAATGTTTTGCAGTTGGCTTAAGTGACACCTTAGCCGCTAGGACAATTGGATTTCAATGGTAGGGCGTATTGCATTCTATGCCGGTTTTTTTGACTACGATATTTCAAGGTATTCATGACATTTTCAATACCCCCAATTTCATTTTTATACAGGCTTTTGTATTCCTGATATTTGGCAACGGCCCGTAGCCCCGCCTTTGCCATAGACGGCTTCCATGTCATCATTCAGAGGGTCACTTTCGTGGAAGTAGCCCTGTAGCTCAACCCTTTTTCACGATAATGATGCGTTACTCAAAAATCGTAAATTACCGGCTGCTTCATCGGCTATTTCAATGGCTCTGAAGCAAATGAAGACTATCTTTGGTCATTCGCATCACCCGCACAACCCTGCAATTCGGAGATGCAAGCCAGCAGAACCGGTCAAGGCCGTACAAGCGCCTAGCTATGATCTGACTGTGTTCAAGATCAAATGGGGAATCTGACCTTGAAGATTTATGAAAGGGGGAGCGCGTCCTGCGTATTGAGGCGGTAGTCCAGAACGCAAAGGAATTGCGTTGAGGAAGGGGGTGTGGGAAAAGCTCCCGGCGCTGCTCGAACGCATGAACGGCATACTGGCACAATTCCTTGACACGGTGCAAGCAGCCCAAAGTCGCCTTTCTCGAGGAAGGCGAATTGGGCCGCGATTGGCGGGCATTGAATGCAGTTGGCGAGCATTTTTTGTGTTGGCGGGAGTTTATGTGGTGAGCCGGGTTAAACTTTGATTTTTACCCGGATTACTGTTGTGGTGTAGAATTACTGGGTTTTTTACTATTACGCGAACCTAACCGAGCCAGAATCAACCGATTTGGACAGTGAGACTCGATTCCCCCTCAAATCAAACCACTACATTGAAAGGAATTATGAAAAATTTAATCAGCTTTTTTATTTTATTATCAATGATATCTAGTGCCGCTGCTACGCAATCTCAAAGCGTCGAGCAATCCGATCCCGGTTTTGTTCTGTTGGATGTCATCCTTTACCGTCCCGTGGGTTTGGTTGTAACCCTACTTGGTACTGCTGCGTTTATAGGGTTGAGTCCCTTAACAGCTTTGGCGTCTATTCCTGCTCCACACGATGCGTTTAACAAAACCGGCAAGATTTTGATTCTCGCGCCTGCCGCTTATACCTTTATCAGGCCAATAGGTGACAGGGAATTTCCATATCATGTGCCGCCGTATAAGTATAAGCCTGTTGCAACACATGGTAACGCTTTTATCCCAAAGCAAACTCCTCTGACGCCCTCGGTACCGCCGCAGAATTATCCTGGCGCAGGCAAAAGTTTATAGGCTCTATGCATCGCGGGATTTGTCGAGTAGTAGCATCAAGTCCTACGAGGTTATGCTGCCACCACTCGAACCAGACTTTCCAACGAGTCGTTGATAAGCGGCTTCAGGTCTGTGGCGGTACGTAACCCTCAGGCATGTCATTATTACCTTCAAACAGAAATTTGTTTCTTTCTTCTGCTAAATAAGCCCTTGCTTTTGGGTCAAAACTGGCTAATTTATTCTCATTGATAAGCATGGTTTGCCGGGTTAACCATTCTTTCCAGGCTTGCTTGGAGATTTTTTCAACTATTTTGAGACCTTCAGGTCCTGGAAATGGCGGCTCATCAAAGCCTTCGGCTTCTATGCCCAGTTTTACGCACTTAACCATTCTAGTCATTGTTATCCTCGTGTATGTTGTTGCAAAAGTAGTTTAATCGGCGCGGGTAATCCCAGCGTGCTAATCTGATCTGCGTTATACCAGAGAGTTTGATTCCCTTCCATCACAAAATTTATAAGGTTATCGGTTTGGATAAGTAACGGCGTGTAATCTAAATGGTAATGGGAAAAGGTGTGGCGCTGGGTTGCCATTGTTTGCGAATCAATAATAGACCTGTTTTTTGTCAAACACCAGTTATGCGCATCTTCAATACTGCCAAATTCCGGAAGGCTCCATAAGCCGCCCCAGATTCCTGTCGGCGGTCTTTTTTCAAGTAATGTCTGGTTAAGATTATTTCTCAATAATAAGAAAACAAGCTGTTTGACCGGTAATATTTTTGCGGGCTTAGGTGTTGGGAATAAGGACACGGTACCGTTAATTCTGGCCAAACAATGATCTTCAAGCGGGCAATCCTGACAGACCGGTTTACTGCGGGTACAAATTGTCGCGCCTAAATCCATCATAGCCTGAGTGTAATCGGCTACGCGATCGACCGGTGTCAGATGGGCGCTGATAGCCCATAATTTTTTATTAACCTGCCCAATTCCAGGCCAGCCGGAAACCGCCTTAAACCGTGCCAGCACTCTTTTTACATTACCATCGAGTATGGGATGGCTTTTATTAAAGGCGATGCTCAGGATAGCCCCGGCTGTCGATAATCCTATGCCGGGCAAGGCGATAACTTCCTCCAGCGTATCGGGAAAACGGCCTTGTCCCGCTATAAGCTGCGCGGTTTTATGTATGTTGCGGGCGCGGGCATAATAGCCTAGCCCCGACCAACTATGTAAAACTTCATCAATAGGCGCTTGCGCCAGACATTCTATGGATGGGAATTTTTCCAGGAACGCATTAAAGTACGGAATAACTGTCGCTACCTGAGTTTGTTGGAGCATCGTCTCGGAAAGCCAGACGCGATAAGGCGTAATATCTTGTTGCCAGGGCAGGTCTTTTCGACCTTTTTGATCGAACCAGGCGAGGATGCGTTGTTGGAATTCTGACGGATTCATAAGGAAGAGTGCCAATATTGCGAGGGTAAACTCATTCGACCAGACAAAGTTTGGTTTGAATGTAATTTTTATTGGTCTTTATGTTTTTTAAAAAAACCTTTTAATAAATCACCAACCTTTGGCCCTAATTTTTTATCAATTTTATCCACTATGTTGTTAATTTTTTCCTGGTTTTTTTCGACGAATTTTTCTATTTTAGCCTTATTTTTTTCAGTTAGTAGTGCAGCGACATCTAGCGTATAGGTTGGATTGCCGAGGGTTCCGGAAACCGTAATATTGATGGGTATGTCATGAATCTGTTCGGGTTGCGTGGCGCTCGCATTTGCCTTAACGAGTAGGGCGCTGATTTTATAATCCAGCTTCTCCGTGTTTAAATCTACGTCGCCCTTGCCATTGATATGTATCTTAGGGGCGGTGGCAACCAGATCGTTATTATGGATCAAGCCGTTGTTGATCGTCGCCGTTCCTTTTATCTCCGAAAATAAAGTTTGATCATTTTTATTGTTGACCGGTAATGCAGGCTCCTTGATTAAGCCTTTCGCTTGATCAATAATTTTTTGCAGATTAAAGCCTTTAACCACGCTGTCCTTAAACAAAAAACTTATATCGCCATTGAGTGAGGATTTAAGTTCACCGGCATTGTTACCCTCACCCTTCAGCTGTTCCGAAGCGTCAACAAATCCGCTCATTCGGGCTTTGCCTATAAAGTCGTTAAGTAAGGGTTCGACTTGTAAGTGGGTCACTTTTTCGTTTAAAGCCAAAGCCGGTATTTTGTTGCGCATATCGACATTAAGATTGCCATTATATGAGCCTTGATAAAACCCGTTAGCGGACTGCTGCGTTTTAATAAGGCCATTTTTTGCGCTCAAGTTTAGCTGTACTCCCTGCATGGACAAGCTATTTATTTTAAGCTTGCCTAACGATAATTGGCCATCGACATTCAATTTCCTTAATGTTTCTATCGGCAGAGCGCAAGCACCTACCGCTAAGGCGACTGCCGGACTGGTCATTGGCTTGGAAGATTTACCGGTGACGGGCGGCAAATAACGGTCAATATCAATGGTGTCAGCCGTTAAATTAAATGCAATCGCGGGTAGCTTGAAGCCTTTAATACTGGTTGAGCCTTTAATTCGGGTATCATCCAAAGTCCCTACCAGATTTTGCAAATCAACCGAATTTCCGGTAGCCAGAAGATTGAAATTTATTGTCGAATTGCTTAAGGCATTGGCATCCAGCATAACGGGGACTGCAATGCCTAGTTGCTTCAATAACTTAGCCGGACTGAAAGGCGCAATGCTAACAGGGCCCTGAAAAGAGGCGTTGCCATTGATATTGTCACCAGTGATTTCGGCTGAGATCATCACGTCGTTCGTCTTAAACTGTAAACCAGACGCTTTAACCGTTTGTTTGGCCTTGTCCAGCGAGACATCAGTGGCGGTGAGCATTGACGTTAGCGATTTGCCTAAAACATTTTCCCCTTCGGCAGTTGTTCGCAAATTAACATGGCTTAATGCAAACGTATCGAATTTTTCATTAACTATTAATTGGGTGGCTAGTTTGATGGACTCTGTGAATTTTGTTTCAGGCTTCAACACGACCAGAGAAAGATCGACAGCGACAGGCTCGTCATAAGAAAATTTATCGGCTTTTAGGTTAATGTCTTTTATCAGCAGGTATTTTCCGGTTGACTGGTCATCCCAGTTAATCTGGGCATTTTCTATAACAATACCGCCGATGGCTAAAACCGGCTGCGTTTGGGTTTCATCCTGTAGGCCGATGTTGTCAGCAGAAGGCCTTAGAGTGGTTTTTGTAGCGTCCGATGCCGTTAAATCTTTCCAGTTACTTTCGCCCTTTTGGTTTTTTGCAAGATTTAAAGTTAGACCTTTTAAGATGATGCGGCTAACTTCAATTTCTTTAGTTAATAAAGGCAATAATTTGACCTTTATGTCGCTTTCTTCCAGAGTTGCAAAGGGCTTTTCCTGAAAGCCTGTGGCATTGCCCAACGTCATTTTTCCTGTTGAAACGCCAAGCCACGGGAAAATGGATAGTTTTAATTCGCCTGGCATTGCCAGGTCTCGGCCCGTTTTGTCTTTAACAGCGGCGGCAATTTCAGGTTTAAAGCTATTCGGCTCGATAAAAATGGGCAAAGCGAAGACTGCGAGCACTATCAGTAAGACCATTCCGGCAATGATTGATAGTATGATTTTAAATGGTTTTCCCACAATGCTTTCCCGGTTTTAAAAAAGTGTAATGATTGGCTATTATGGAATATCATGCAGCATTGCCGCTAGTTAATTCTAGCCGGAATCAAAGGCAATGAATTACTTATAATAATTAAAAGGGGGTGGAAAGATGTCGTTTTTAGCTATATTTGCCGGAATTGCAATTCTCGTTTGGTTTTATTTAACGGCAAAAGAGAAGGGCGAGAATCGTTTTAATTGGGCTATTGTAGGGATAATAGGTTATTGGCTTGTATGGGGAGGGGTAAAGCTTATGCTGGTTTTTTCAGGACTCGTTGCTAAAGGCACCATAATGGCTGTTATATTAAATCAGATCCCCGTTCTTTGTGCCATTGCAGCCGCTTTTTTTATAAGAAAGAAATTGCTGGCGGATGTCGCTAATAAATAAAAGTCAAGGCGCAAGTCTAATCTAGCGCTTGCGCCTTATCGTTATTTACAGTTTATCTGCATTTTTATCCAGGTATTCTGCAACGCCTGCGGGGCTTGCATTCATCCCTTTATCGCCTTTATTCCAGCCGGCTGGACAGACTTCGCCATGTTCTTCGTGAAATTGTAACGCATCAATTACGCGAATTAACTCATCCATATTACGGCCCAAAGGCAGGTCGTTAACGACTTGATGACGAACAACGCCACCCCGGTCAATCAGAAAAGACCCACGGTATGCAACGCCACCATCCGCCTCGACATCATAATCTTTAACGATGGAGTGAGTTAAATCAGCTGCCAATGTATAGCGGACAGGGCCTATGCCACCTTGATTAATGGGTGTGTTGCGCCATGCATTGTGGGTGAAATGAGAGTCTATAGATACCGCAATTACTTCAACACCACGGCTTTTAAATTCATCCATGCGGTGATCTAAAGCGATCAGCTCACTTGGACAAACAAACGTAAAATCTAACGGGTAGAAAAAAACAACAGCATATTTACCGTTAGTGGCTTGAGACAAGCTGAACGAATCAACTATTTGACCGTCGCCTAGAACTGCAGGAACTGTAAAATCAGGTGCTTGTTTACCTACTAATACACTCATTGATTATCTCCAAAAAATTGAAAAGGCAAAAGGTTATTGATGTAATTAGCCACTATGCTTTAGTGGTTTGGGCATATTCTACACTGAATTAGTCGGTAACTGTCCAGTGTTGAAATTTTTTTACTTGCTTTTATGTCATCTTTAGCCATAATTCGTAAGCGATGGATTACATGCCACTGTAACCTTGGATTTTCAACGCTAATCCAAAGTGTGGTGGCATAGCCTTTTTGTTAAACTTAAATAAAATATAATTCTTGTCAGGGGGTATTCTGTGGCAAAAAATAAGCATATAACCGAGCCGGATGTGTTCGGTTATCAGGTACGTATAGTAAGACGCGGCAAGGAAAGTAGCCGTTATTTTTCTCATAAATTGTGGGGCAACAAAAATAAATCCTTGAATGCGGCCATTACCTGGCGTGATCAGATGTTGGTTGCATTAAAAGGCAGCAAAATACGCTTTCTAAAGCCACCCAAAAATAAAACCACAACCGGAGTTACCGGGGTATCCAGGACTATTAAATATGATCATCGAAAAGATAAAAATTATCTGTGCTACACCGTTTTTTGGGTCTGCAATGGTAAATCTAGAAATAAAACCTTTCAGGTTGGTAATGTAGACAAAGTTTCCGCTGATGATGAGTTACACGCATTCCGCACAGCCAAGTTGTTTAGAGCTTGCTATGAAGTTTCAATTGATAACGACATTGAATTTCATGATGACAAGTTTGCTGGATGGAAGAAAACGCGGCTCTATGATGATGAAACCTTAAACGCAGTGTGAGCGATTTTTTGTCTTTACTATGCCACCGTAACATAAGAAGTCCAACTTAAATGAAAAAATATTACAGCGATTTTGCTGTGAATGTGAGTGCCATCTTTTTGGATGGCGCATGTTTTCAATGAAGCTCTCTAATATGCCCAATAATTCCATCCAATTCGTCCAAACTGGAATAGGCAATGACTAATTGCCCTGAGCCGTTTTCTTTGTGATTTAAGATAACTTTTGCACCCAACCTTGCCGTTAAATCATCCTGTAAACGTAATGTGTCGTTATCGATGACCTTAATTTTTTGAATTTTTGGTTCTGCGTGGCTTTCTTTAGCCAATCTCTCCGTCGCTCTTACCGTTAAACCATCTTTAACCACTTTATTTGCCAGTGCCACTTGTTTAAGTCCCTCTAATGACAATAAAGCGCGCGCATGTCCCATTTCAAGCTGATTTTTAAGCAGTAATTTTTTTACATCAGGATGTAAGTCTATTAATCTCAATAAATTAGTTACTGTAGTTCGCGACTTGCCAATAGCCTCGCCTATGTGTTGATGCGTCATGTCAAACTCATCCAATAACCGTTTCAGCGCTTCGGCTTCTTCCAAGGGGTTAAGGTCTTCCCGTTGAATGTTTTCGATCAATGCAATAGCCATTGCGGCGCGGTCATCTATTTCCTTGATGACTACCGGCACTTGCGTCAGTCCAGCCATCTGGGCGGCACGCCAGCGCCGTTCTCCAGCCACTATTTCATATTTATCATAGGAAATTTGACGAACAACTATGGGTTGGATGATGCCCTGAGCCTTGATGGAATCCGCCAGTTCCTGTAATTTTTCCGGATTGATATCTTTTCGCGGTTGATACTTGCCCCGTTGCATATATTCTATTGGCAGCGTTTGCAGATGATGTTTTTCCTCATTAGCAGAAACATCGCCTAATAAGGCATCAAGACCACGACCTAACCCACGTTTGTTTGAAGACATTTTTTCTCTTTATTAATCAACTTAACCGCCAGGGTAATGGTGTTGTCGAGCCCCAGCGATGCTTTATTGCAGTAATACATTGTTAATCGCCACTCCTAAACAAATCAACTTGATTCAAAGACGGCTTAGCATGGCTTCAAATTCATCAATCAGATTTCTTAAGCCTTCGGCTTCTTGCAATAGATTGAGATTTTCTTTTTGAATAGTTTCGATTAAGGCGATCAATAATGCCTCGCGATCCTTCATTTCTTTGGAGATCACCGGCATCTCTTCCAAACCTGTTAATAGCGAAGCGCGCCAGCGACTTTCACCTGCGACTATCTCATAGTTGTCTTCGCCAATTTTTTTTATGACGGCATACTTAGATGTACCTGATTCAGTAATAACATTTGCTAATTCCAGCAGCCCGTCCAAATTAATATGTTCAGGCGTGAGTTGACCGCTTTCTTGAAAAATCCCAGCCGGTATACTTTGCAGTTGATGTTTCTCATCTTTAGTAGAAACATTATCCAACAAAGCTTCAAGCCCCCGTCCAAGGCCGCGTCTTTTTAAAGTCATGCCTTATCTTTTCTGATCATTTCACCTGCCAGAGCTATGTACGCTATAGTCCCTCGAGATGATTTATCGTAGCTTAGCGCAGGCAAGCCATGACTTGGAGCTTCGGCTAAACGAATATTTCTTGGAATACAGGTTCTGAACACTTTATCGCCAAAATACCGAACCAGCTGCTCGGAAACGTCTTTGGTCAGACGGTTTCTATCGTCATACATTGTCCTTAATATACCTTCCAGGTGTAAATCCGGATTAACCGAGTTTTGGATATTGTGCAGGGTACCCATCAAAGCGGACAGACCTTCGAGTGCGTAGTATTCGCATTGCATTGGAATCAATAAGCTATTTGCCGCCACCATTGCATTTAAAGTCAGCATATTTAAAGACGGCGGGCAATCTATCAATATGTAATCGTACTGGGATTTAATCGGATTCAGGGCATCGGCAAGCCGCAATTCTTTACGGTCGGCATGAATTAACTTTACTTCAGCCGCAGTCAGGTCAGCATTGCCGGGAATTACCGAAAAGCCAATATTTGACAGAAAAATAACGGTTTCCGATGCGGGCACGTCTTCCATTAACAAATCATAACTCGAATATTTGACGTCCTGTTTATCAATACCACAGCCCATTGCCGCATTGCCTTGCGGATCAAGATCCACCAGCAACACCCGACGCTTGGCAGCTGCCAAAGACGCTGCCAAATTTACACTGGTTGTCGTTTTCCCTACGCCGCCCTTTTGATTTGTCACAGCAATTATTTTTCCCACTAACTTACCTCGGATTCTTTAATCAGTTGTATTCTAACCAGGCATCTTTCTGCGGTTATCCCTGGGACGTTGACGGGGATCAGCGTTGTGGTTGCTGATTCTATCCTGGGGACATCAGGCGCTTGCCCTTTCATTGCCAGCAACACGCCATCCTTGCTGAGTAGGTGTGCAGTTAATTCCACTATATCAGACAGACTCGCAAACGCTCTGGTAATGGCAGTATCAAAACCCTTCTCAGGATGGTATTGTTCCACACGATTATGACAGACACTTACATTTTTAAGCTTTAATTCTAGGATTGCCTGCTGCACGAACCGCGTTTTCTTGGCATTACTGTCCAATAAAACAAACATAATTTCAGGCAAATAAATCGCCAGCGGAATGCCTGGTAAACCTGCTCCAGTGCCGATATCAATGACGCGCTTGCCTTCAATAAAAGGCGCAATTGACAGGCTATCCAACAAATGCAGGCGCACCATATCTTCCCTGTCCCTTATTGCTGTCAGATTATAAGCTTTATTCCATTTTTCAAGCAGTTTTATAAAGCTAAGCAGTTGCCCTACCTTGTCTTCAGAAACCGGCAGATTTAGCGATTCAAGACCGGAAATCAGGATTTTTCGGCACGTTTCCATTAAGCGCTTTTCTTTTTTAAATAAATTAACAACAATGAAATGGCTGCGGGCGTCATGCCCGGGATTCGCGACGCTTGTCCCAAGGTTTCCGGCCGCTGCGCTTTAAGCTTTTGACTCACTTCATTGGACAGCCCTGGAACACCGTTATAATCAAGCGCATCTGGCAATCGTAAATGATCGTACCGCAGCGCCTTATCAATGTCAGTTTGCTGCCTGACGATATAGCCTGCATATTTAGCTTGAATTTCAACTTGCTCGCCGACCTGTTCAGCAATTGCCTCGCCGCCTTCCAGGAAGGATAGCAATCGTTGTACATCCACTTCGGGCCGGCGCAGTAATTCCATCAAATTAGCTTCTTTTAGCAGGGGCTTACCCCAGATTTCTGCAACCTGAAGAGCTTCTTCAGTGTCTGCTCTGACCCATTTCTTTTTCAAATCATCCTGCAAACAGGAAATAGCGGCACGTTTGTTCTCAAAAGCTTGCCAACGCTCATCATCAATCAGTCCTAATTCACGGCCTTTCTCGGTTAAGCGCAAATCGGCATTATCTTCTCTTAACAACAAACGGTATTCTGCGCGGCTGGTAAACATCCGGTAAGGCTCTTGCGTACCGCGTGTAATCAGGTCATCAATCATCACGCCAATATACGCTTCATCACGACCCGGACACCAGCTTTCCAGCCCCAGAGCCAAACGCGCCGCATTCAAACCCGCAATCAAACCTTGCGCGGCCGCTTCCTCATAGCCGGTTGTGCCATTGACTTGCCCTGCAAAAAACAAAGCGTCCATGTGCTTGGTTTCCAGAGACATTTTTAAATCCCTGGGATCAAAAAAATCATATTCAATGGCATAGCCCGGACGCACAATTTCGGCATTTTCAAAGCCCAGCATGGAGCGCACAAACTCATACTGCACATCAAACGGTAGGCTGGTGGAAATGCCATTTGGATAGATTTCGTGAGTATCCAGGCCTTCGGGTTCGACAAAAATCTGGTGCGTATCCCTATCGGCGAAACGGACGATTTTATCTTCAATCGATGGACAGTAACGCGGCCCGATGCCCTCAATAATCCCCGAATAGAGTGGCGATCTATCCAGTCCGGAGCGGATAATATCGTGAGTTTTACTGTTGGTGCGGGTAATATGACACGGAATTTGTCTGGGATGCTGTTCGCGCCTGCCCATAAAGGAAAACACGGGCACAGGATCGTCGCCGTGCTGTTCTTCCAGCTTACTGAAATCGATGGTTCTGCCATCAATGCGCGGCGGCGTACCGGTTTTTAAGCGGTCAATGCGGAACGGCAATTCGCGTAACCGGTCAGCCAAAGCAATGGAGGCAGGGTCGCCGGCGCGGCCGCCGCTATAATTTTCCAGACCGATATGGATTTTTCCGCCCAAAAACGTGCCTGTCGTCAACACCACGGCTTTTGCCATGAAATTCAAGCCCATTTGGGTTTTAACACCGACCACTTTATTGCCGACCACGATTAAATCGGCGACAGTTTGCTGGAATAATGCCAGGTTAGGCTGGTTTTCAAGTGTACTTCTGACCGCCTGTTTATACAGCTTGCGATCTGCCTGAGCGCGAGTTGCCCTGACCGCAGGGCCTTTGCTGGCATTCAAGGTACGAAACTGAATACCGCCGAGATCAATAGCCATCGCCATAATACCGCCCAAGGCATCAATTTCTTTAACCAGGTGGCCTTTGCCTATCCCGCCAATCGCAGGATTGCAGCTCATTTGCCCCAAGGTCTCAATGTTTTGCGTCAACAATAATGTTTTCGCTCCACAACGAGCGGCTGCCAACGCGGCTTCAGTACCCGCATGACCACCACCTACCACAATCACATCAAAATCTTTTTTGAATTTCACAAGCTTTTTTTACTCTGAGTCGCTATATTAATGCATGTCAAATTAGATATGCTTTTCGCTATTATAAGAGGTAAACCATGAAAAAACGTAAAAATCCGAACAAAATAGATTGTGTTCCCATTCAAAACCCGGTTGCGAAGTTCGCCCACCAGTTTAATAAAGCACACGTCTTTGAGGATAAAAACAAATACCATCGAAATGCAAAGCACAGGAAGCAGGATACTTCTCTAATCATGCTGATTAAATTGATTAGAGAAGTATCCTGCGCTTTGGGTAGGGTATTTGCAAACCAACTGCATAATTTATATGCTTTAGAGTCCGAAGCTGATTAAGCAACACCTTCCGCATACTTGGTGTCCGGCAGATGGAAAAAAGAAATAATACGCTGGCTGTTTTGTTTCAACGAATCCAATGCAGAAGTGAGGCGGGCCTTCAAATCCTTCTTGTTTTTCACCGGCTGCTCTCCGATGCGGTTGTTCTTGACCTCGTTCCAAATCTGTTCGTCCGGGTTGTATTCAGGTGCCCGCTTCGGCAAGAAGAACACCCCGCAATTGGCTCCGATGCGCACACACATAATCACGCACCTGCTTGGAATGGTGGAAGGTGACGTGCTCGGCCAGCACGATCAGGGGGCGTTTCCTGCCTGCAATCAATCCGCCCAGAAACCCGATATACCGCTCCCCGTTGACCGTGCCGTCCTGGATTGAATAGTCCATTTCCCCTTCGGCGGTGACGGCGGACAGCACGTTGCACCCGCCCCTCTGCATGCTGGCTTTGATGACAGGGGTTTCTCCGCTCATCCCCCATGTCCGCCCGTGGCGGGTCATGACCCCCACGCCCGCCTCGTCCTCAAACGCGATGTCCGCCCCCATCCGGGTGCTGATTTATTATAATGTTAAGTTTTAAGGTAAACTTGTGATTTTCAAAGAGAGCAAGGAAAACCAATGGCTGAAATTATATCGCGTAGCGGTAACGAGCTGACGATCCAGGTAACCATAAAACTGACGGGCAGTTTACTGGAGATGGAAAATACGATATTGGATAGCTGTAATGAAATAGGCTGTTTAGCAACCACAGAAGCGTTGCAAAAATTTGATACGGATGGAAGCCCAATAAAATGGGGTGATACTAAAATGACGGTTCGAGACAAGGACAACAAAACCTATCAAACTCCTTACGGTAGTGTGCAGCTAGAGCGCTATGTTTATCAAACCTCAAGAGGTGGCAGAATTTATTGCCCTCTGGAACACCATGCGCGAATTATCCGGGGTGCAACGCCAAAATTTGCCCAACAACTGTCTCATAAATATGCCAACATGAATGCACCAGCGGTCTGTCTGGATTTAGAGGACAATCATCATCGAAAAATAGCGCATTCTTATTTGCAGGATGTGAGCGATTGGGTGGGCGGCATCGCCCAAGCCAAAGAAGAGCTCTGGGAATATGACATTCCGCCCTTGGATGAAGCGATAACAACCATTGTCGTTAGTCTCGATGGCGCTTATGTATTGATGCGTGAGGACGGATACCGGGAAGCAATGGTGGGCAATATTTCGCTTTACGATGTGACCGGCAAGCGTCAGCATACCGTCTATATTGGTGAAGCCCCTGAATATGGGAAAGGCACATTTTTTCAGCGTTTGGAAAAAGAAATTGCTACCGTCAAAAAACACTATCCCGATGCCCTCTATTTAGGTATTGCCGATGGTGCAAAAAATAATTGGTCGTTTTTAGAGCAACATACCAGTCGTCAATTACTGGACTTTTTCCACGTCACTGAGTATCTGGCAAACGTCTCTTACGCCGCCTATCCAGGAAAAACGGACAAGCCCAAGCGCGCAATTTGGTTGGATGAGCGCTGTAAACAACTTAAACGTGAACCGGATGCAGTCGAAACACTCATCAGTGAAATGGAAAAATTAGCCCAAAAAAATAGCCTGACAAAAACAGTCAAAGAGAATTTGCAGGCCGCGCTAACCTATTTTAAGAATCATAATCAGATGATGGATTATGCCATGCATACAGAAAAGAACTTACCCATTGGCTCAGGCGTCACCGAAGCCGCTTGCAAGACGCTGGTGAAGCAACGGCTTTGTGGTTCGGGTATGCGCTGGAAAGACCAAGGGGCTAAAGTGGTTTTATCGTTACGTGCATTGATCCAGTCCAAAGGGAGATGGCAACAGTTTTGGGATAAAATTGATCAATATGGTTCCCACGGTTACGTATAATTTACATTCTATAGAATCAGCACCCCCCCATCCTTTCGGCAAGCCTTTGTATCCTTGGGAATTTGTCGTCAAGGAATCGCGCATTTTCCCCTTCGTCCCTTGCCATATCCTGGTATTCGAGTTTCTGGCAGGTCAGCCCCATCGCCTTCAGGTGCTGCCTCACCGCTTCCAACGATTAAAGTGGCAGCTAAAAAATTAACCTGTGCAGAGAGGCGGGCGTTTCAAGCACAAGTGGCCATTGATTATGTGAATTCAAAACCGAATTTGGCTGAAAGAAAAAAACCTGGCTCTATGTGAATCGAAGTGGGATAGCCTGTTAGGGAATAAAAATTAATTAACTCATACAATCAGGCATTTTGCGGGAAAGCAAGGTAATTCCACTTGGGAACGAGCATGAAATAACCTGATCAAGTTCATGCTTCGATAAACCCGGCATTATTGGTATGTGAGTTCCAAGTTGCTCAACTTATTTCATGCTCGTTCCTTGGCAAAATACTGTCGAATATAATGGGCCTATTCTTTTTAAAACTTTCACATACCTTTCGTCCGGTCTTATAAACGTAAGCGGTAATTTTCCCCACGTAGACAAGCTAAGCAGCTTGATTTAGATGCTCAATTTTTTCAGTCAAATTCCAGGGCAGAAATTGATCTAATGCCTCGGGTTCATAGTGCCTGCCAAGTTT
>JAQTPT010000074.1 GCA_028712795.1 Methylococcales bacterium | reverse complement strand
CAATGGCGTTTATTTCAGCCTGTAAGTCTTGGATGTTCAAGGAACGAAAGAATCTATACTTTTTGATCTGCTGTCAAGGCATTTTGGTGGCATTTGAATTTGCCATGGATTTTAAAGTAGATACCTATTTTAGTTGAATTATCGTTGTTCATAACATATTGCCCCTCATTTTTCGTATGAATAATAGCTCGTAGGATGTGCTGAGGCACGAAGCACATCAACAATCGCGAACGATGCGCTTCCCCTCGTTCAACGCGTAAGACGCAATTCGTAGGGCGCAATAGGCGATAGCCGTATTACGCCGCATGTGATGCACCATTCGGCGTATTACGCTATCGCTAATACGCCCTACACATCTTACCCCTGCAGCGCCTTCAACACGGCCTGCATGGTCGTATTGGCATCGCCAAAAAGCATGCGGGTGTTTTCCAGCACGAACAAGGGATTACCCACGCCCGCGTAACCCGACGCCATGCTGCGTTTAAGCACGATACAGGTTTCGCTTTTCCAGCATTCCAATACCGGCATGCCGGCAATCGGGCTGTTGGGGTCATTGAGCGCCGACGGGTTCACAATATCATTGGCCCCGATGACAATGGACACGTCAACATTGACAAAATCATCATTGATTTCGTCCATTTCAAAAACAATGTCGTAAGGTACTTTGGCTTCCGCCAGCAAGACGTTCATGTGTCCGGGCATCCGGCCTGCAACGGGATGGATGCCGAACCGCACTTTTTTGCCTTTATCCCGCAAAAACTTGGTGATTTCATAAACGGTGTGTTGGGCTTGCGCGACCGCCATGCCGTAGCCGGGGATAATCATGATATTTTTTGCCGCTTTCAGCAATTGCGCGGTTTCTTCGGCGTCGATTGGCTGCACGTCGCCTTCAATAGCGGCGGCTTCTCCGCCTGAAGCGGTACCAAAACCTCCGGCAATCACGCTGAGAAAATGCCGGTTCATGGCGCGGCACATGATGTAACTCAGGATGGCGCCGCTGCTGCCGACCAGTGCGCCAGTCACAATCAACAAATCGTTGCTTAACATAAAGCCGGTTGCCGCAGCCGCCCAACCTGAATAACTGTTAAGCATGGAGATAACCACCGGCATATCCGCGCCGCCTATCGCCATGACCATGTGGACGCCGAAGACCAGGGCGATAGCGGTCATGATAGCTAATGGGATGATGGCGTCGCCACCGCTTTCAACTTGTTGTAAAAACACTGCCCCCAGAACGATGGAAGCGACCAACAACCCCAGATTAAACCAGTGACGGCCGGGCAGTAACAGCGGTTTGCCGCTGATTTTCTCGCTGAGCTTGCCAAAAGCAATCACGGAACCTGAAAACGTCACCGCGCCAATAAGAACGCCGATATAAATTTCCAGTTCGTGGATGGTTTTTTCCACGCCAGTGATGGTAATGTCGTGATCCATAAAATTGGCATAACCGACCAACACCGCCGCCATGCCGACCAAACTGTGCATGATGGCAACCAGTTCAGGCATTTGCGTCATTTCAACTTTTAACGCGGCTCTTGCGCCGATGGCTCCGCCGATGATCAAAGCCACGATTAAAATGCCGAAAGCGGTGACCGAGCCGCTTAAGGTGGTGGCGATAATGGCAATCGCCATGCCTAACATGCCGTAATAATTGCCTTTGCGCGCGGTTTCCTGATTGCTTAAACCGCTCAGGCTAAGAATGAACAGAATGGCGGCAACGATGTAAGACATCGTAACTAAACTGTGGGACATAATGATCTCCTGTTATTTTCTGAACATTTCTAACATACGGCGCGTGACTAAAAAGCCACCGACAATATTGATAGAGGCGAATAGTGTGGCCACGCCCGCAAGAATAGTGACGGTGGTGCTGTTGGTGGAAATTTGCACGATTGCGCCAATCACGATAATACTGCTGATGGCATTGGTGACGCTCATTAACGGGGTGTGCAGTGAATGCGAGACATTCCAGATCACTTGATAGCCCACGAAAACTGCCAGCACAAAGACGGTAAAATGCGTCATAAAGGACTCAGGCGCGACAGAGCCCAAGCCAAATAAAACCAGTCCGGCAATGACTATCGGCAGAAGTTGTTTAACAACGGGATGGATGATTGATTTTTTTTGTTGCTCCAATACCGACGGATAAGCGGGCGCTTCCGTTTGCGGAGCCGGGGCGGCGGAGAGTTTGGGCGCGGGCGGCGGCCAGGTGATGTTGCCTTCTTTTATGACAGTGGTGCCGCGAATGACCTCATCGTCCATATTGACGTTGAGAATGCCGTTTTTTTCAGGGGTCAGTTCCGTTAACAAATGCCGCAGGTTGGTTGCATACAGTTGGCTGGACTGATTGGCCAAGCGGCTGGGCAGATTGGTATAACCGATAATAGTCACATCATGTTTTACCACCACCTGATCTTTTTCAGTCAGTTCGCAGTTGCCGCCTTGTTCAGCCGCCAAATCCACAATCACACTGCCGGGTTTCATCGATTCAACCATGGCTTTGGTGATTAGTTTTGGCGCGGGTTTGCCGGGAATGAGCGCGGTTGTGACGATTATGTCGACTTCCTTTGCTTGCTCGGCAAATAGTGCCATCTCGGCTGCAATGAATTCTTTGGACATGGTTTTGGCATAACCGCCAGCCCCCGCGCCTTCCTCCTTGAAATCCAGCATCAAAAATTCGGCATCCATGCTTTCAATTTGTTCTTTCACTTCGGGCCGGGTATCGAATGACCTGACAATTGCGCCCATGCCTTTTGCCGCGCCAATGGCGGCAAGACCTGCGACACCCGCGCCAATGACCAGCACTTTGGCGGGCGGTATTTTACCGGCGGCGGTGATTTGGCCGGTAAAAAAACGCCCGAAATATTGCGCGGCTTCAACGATGGCCCGGTAGCCTGCAATATTAGCCATGGAACTCAATGCATCCAGCTTTTGCGCCCGTGACATGCGCGGCACGCTGTCCATAGCCAGCACGGTGATATGTTTTGCCGCCAGTTTCTGCATTAATGCTTCATTCTGTGCAGGCCAGATAAAACTGATTAAACAAGAGTGCGGGGATAACAGATCCGTTTCTTCTATCGCCAGTTTAAGGTTTCGCTCAGGGGCACGCACTTTCATGATGATATCGGATTGTTTCCAAAGTGCTCTGGTATCGGCTACGATTTCAATACCAACTTCCTGGTAGGCTTCATCCGAAATATTGGCGCCGAGCCCCGCGCCACTTTCAACGCTGATGGAAAATCCCAGTTTCATAATTTGTTCGGCGGCCTCTGGCGTAGTGGCTACGCGCATTTCACCTTGGTGAATTTCTTTAGGTATACCAATCTTCATACAGTCTCCTGTGGGTGTGATTTAGGGCATAATAACGAGCAAGAAGGTTTTGGCGAGAGCTAAAACCTAAGCGGTTGAGCATAGGTGATTAGGCTTTGAGTTTCAATAAAAAAAACGGTTCTTTTATTATGGTATCTTTTGAAAGCATAACTTTTTAAGATTGAGTTAAAATTTCTCGGTTATTTTACCAGCTTAGGGATAATGAAAGTGTTTGATGCAAACAAGCTTCATGGTTTTGTAATACGAATTAAAGGCACTTGATGTTTTTTTCTAAAGACTTTATTGAAACCGCTGAAGGGCTTATTTTTGCCGTAGTAGCGCAAGGCACTGAATACGGCAAAGTGCTGTGCTTTTTGCGTTACGTTAAGGACGATTCCGGCTGGAAAAAGGTTTCAACTGAGCCGGCCAATGCTTTTTTGGAGCGCTATTATCCCGGTTATCTCCATTATTCACCGGTTTTGGATGCCCATTTGCACGCGGTGGCAATAGAGCGGATTGTTAAACATCATCGGCCTAAGCAACGATTGCAACAAATTATGCTATCGGATCAGCAAGACGCAATTGAGCGCGACCTGTTTCAGCTTTGCGAATTATTGCAGCAATATGGATTGGATTTGTCAAACGTTGGCATTACCGGTTCACTGTTGATTGGTGTGCAGAACCCAAGCTCCGATATTGATCTGGTTTGTTACGGCAGGGCGGTTTTTCATCAGTGCCGGGCTATTATTTCTGAACTGATAGCTCAAGAGCAATTGCAAGAGTTAAATGACAATGACTGGCAGCAATCCTATCAACGCCGTTCCTGTGATTTAAGTTTTGCCGATTATGTCTGGCATGAAAGGCGTAAAAACAACAAAGCAGTCATCAACGGACGGAAATTTGACCTGAATTTTATTGATGATTCCGTGCGTTCTGAATCTTCAGGTTTTCAAAAATGTGGAGCCATTACCTTGCAGTGCGCCGTTATTGATGACTTCCGCGCGTTTGATTATCCGGCCGAGCTTAAAATAGATCATGAAGAGTTTGATGCCATTGTCAGTTTTACAGCAACTTATACGGGACAAGCTATTAAAGATGAAACTGTGGAAGTGTCCGGGATAGTGGAACAAACGCCGCAAGGGGTTAAGCGTATCGTGGTGGGCTCAAGCCGTGAGGCGCACGGCGAATATATCAAGGTGATACGTGTTTAAGCTAAGCGATTTTTCAGCCGTTATTTTTGATATGGATGGCCTGGTATTGGATACTGAAACGACCTATTTTATTGCCTGGCGACAGGCGGCAAAAACAATGGGCTTTGTGTTTTCCGAGGCCTTTTGTAGCTCACTGTCCGGACTGCATTATCAAGATATAGAGCCAATATTGATGGCCTACTGCGGCGCGGATTTTAATTTGCCTGCATTCAACCGGTTAAGCGGCATGTTTTGGCGGAAACATGTCAATGCTTACGGCATTGATATTAAACACGGCTTTACGCAGTTGCTGGAATTTATTGTCCAGCAACAACTACCTTATTGCCTGGCAACCAACAGCCGTGCTGTCAATGCTTACGAATGCCTTGAACTTGCGGGAATAAAAGATGTTTTTTCAATTGTTGTCACCCGCGATGATGTTGAACGCGGCAAGCCAGCGCCGGATGTTTTTTTAAGATCCGCAGAGTTGTTGCAAGTGCCCATCAATCAATGTTTGGTGCTGGAAGATTCTCACGCGGGCATCGAAGCGGCCTCCAGAGCAGGAGCTTTTTCTATTTTTGTTCCTTCCACAGAGCCAGTCGATTCACTGACTGTCGAGCTTTGTGATTTGATGAGGATTGATTTGGCGCACACACTCATAACCCTTAAAGAAGGAAGCTTCTAAATACCGGTCCCTGTCCGGTTTTGCAGGTTTGATACAAGGGATAACCTGCTCGTTAAGTTCACCCATGAATTCACTTAATCCTGTATAATTCGCTCATTTTTACGCAACGCTATACGCCATTTGTGATAGTCCACAATTTTACAGTTTCAGTTATTGCCCCCGCCAGATTGCACATGGGGTTTATTGATTTAAGCGGATCATTAGACCGTCATTTCGGCAGTATTGGCGTTGCGCTCAACGAACACGCCACTCGTTTGTCGGTGACCCGCGCTGAAAAGCGGGCAATAAAAGGCCCTTCTGCACATCGAGCCGATAAATGCCTGACGCTGATGTGTCAGGCATTAAACGTCTCCGATAAGCTTAATGTAACCATCGACACCGCTATTCCCGAGCATGTCGGTTTGGGTTCCGGCACGCAGATGTCCCTGGCAATAGGTTCCGCACTCAATGCTTTTTACGGCTTGGGGCTTACTGTGCGTGATATTGCGGCATTTATGGATAGGGGCTTGCGTTCGGGCATTGGCATTGGCGTTTTTGAACAAGGCGGCTTGGTGGTCGATGGCGGACGTGGTGCAAAAACCATCACGCCGCCGATGCTTGTGCATTTGGACATACCCGGCACCTGGCGCTTTATTTTGGTTCTCGATCAGCGCGGGCAGGGTCTGCATGGCCAGCAGGAAATTCAGGCGTTCAAGGAATTGCCGCCTTTTCCAAAGCAGGAAGCCGAGCGATTATGTTATTTGCTGCTCATGCAGGGTCTGCCTGCAGTGGTTGAAAATGACATAATAAAGTTTGGCGAGGTGATCACTCAGTTACAGCGCTCGGTTGGCGAGCATTTTGCCTCCGCTCAGGGCGGTGTTTTTACCAGCCCTGAAGTGGCTGCTGCCATGCATTGGCTGGCCAAACAGGGGGCTGTAGCGATTGGTCAAACTTCTTGGGGGCCAACTGGATTCTGCGCGCTTGAAGGCGTAGCGTTAGCTGAAGCTATTACCCGCGAGGCCAGGCAAAAATTTGCCCATTTTGATAACCTGAGTTTTGTTACTGCGAGCGCGCGTAATAGTGGCGGAGATGTATTTGCCGTTTAATTCCGGCCGATAATAAAATACCGGGCAAGAAAGCGCTAACCCAGTCTTAACAGGTGATTGTTTGTTGGGCTACTACACAAAGAATGCAAATATGATGAACGATCGCCATCACATTAAAAATAATCTCTCCGATGTCAGAAGACTGCTGGAGCGGCACAAGCTCGTGGAAAATTTGGTTCACCGGCAGGACATGCAGCACCATGAGCTGGTCGAATCATTGGTGCATAAGCAGAACAGGGTGGAATTGCAGAAGCTGCTGGATCAACTGGAGGCGCAGCCTATCGCCCTAATTCTGGAAGCTTTGCCCCACGATGACCGGCAAATTGTCTGGCAAATTGTCCGTGATGAGCGAAAAGAGGAAATCCGGCGGGAACTACCTGACGCTGTCCGCGCTGAACTGGTAATTGAGGTCAAGCACCGGAGCAGGAATACGACTATCCGGGTGTTTGATCTTCACGAAGGACGCCTTCGGCAGATTCCGATAGAGACCAAGGAAGATCTGGCTCGGGTTAACCCCGTCTGGATTGATTTGGTCAAGCCCGAAGACGAGCAACTCGCTTGGGCAAGGGATATCTTTGGCGTGGATTTGCCAAACCCTGAGAATTTGACTGACCTTGAGACCAGCGCCCGTTTTTATGTGGAAGTTAATGGGGAGGTGCATTTGCACTCCGATTTCCTGCTCGACAGAAAAGATGAGACGCATAACGTGGCAGTGGCATTTGTTCTAAACAAGAACACGCTGTTTTCGGTTCGGGATAAGGAGCTGCCCGTGTTCCGTTTGCAGCGATTACGTGCAAGGGCTGAATCAGGCTATGTATCGGAGGCCAAAGATGTATTGCTGGATCTTTACGCCGCTGAGGTTGAATATTCGGCCAACGCGCTTGAAGATGTATATGCTGAACTGGAAGAAGTGGGCAGGCAAGTGTTCAGGTCTCAAATGACGGATGATGAGGCGGCAAAAATTCTCGCGGCCATTGCCGAGGAGGAGGATCTTAACGGGCGCATTCGCCGTAATGTGCTGGATACCCGGCGTGCCCTGTCCTTTTTAATGCGCGGCAGGTTTCTTTCTGAATTGCAACATGCTGATGTTCGCGAAATTCTGCGTGATATTGAATCCCTGGACGGGCATACGGCGTTCCTTTTCAACAAGATAAACTTTCAAATGGATGCCACGGTCGGCTTCATTAACGTTAATCAAAACAAGGACATCAAACGATTGACTGTCATCAGCGTTATTTTTATGCCGCTAAATCTGTTGGCCGGTATTGGTGGCATGTCTGAGTTCACGATGATGACGGAGGGGATTCCATGGCCCATTGCCTATATTAGCTTCGCCGTTGGTTTGATAACCATCGGCTGGATCACGTATGCGGGATTACGGTTTTTCGAAAATCGTAAGTTAAAAAATAATTCTTCTCCCAGTCATAGAGTCATGTGAGGCGATGTAGAGTTGAGGTGGAAATCCCTGAATACATACTTATCGTTGCCGGTTCGGGGCGGATGCTGGCGCAGGCGGCAAAAAATGCTGGCTTGAAGCCTTTAGTTATTGACCTGTTTGCTGATCTTGATACGCAACGCTACGCAGAAGCATTCAAGCGAGTTCCGTCACTAGCCAAAAACCATTTAACGCCCGCAGTCGACCATTTTATTGAGCACTATGCAGTTACGCATGTTATTTATGGCAGTGGCTTTGAATATTATCCTGAGAGCCTAAGTTATTTAAGTTGCCGATTGCTGGTATTGGGCAATCCGTCAGAAACCTTTGCAAAGCTGCACGACAAACCCGTATTTTTTTCCAGTCTAGATAAGTTAAATATTCCATATCCTGAAGTTTGTTTTGCAGCGCCAACTCGCGCCGGTAATTGGCTGGTTAAGCCGATGCAAAATCAGGGTGGCTTGGGGATAAAACCCTACCACCCAAAAAGATTTACTGAATCGACGGTTTATTGGCAAAAATATCTGGCGGGCACGCCGCATTCCGTGTTGTTCCTGGCAAATGGAAAAGAGGCGCGGGTCATTGGTTTTAATACGCAATGGGCTGTCGATATGGGTAAAAGCCAGGCGTTTATTTTTTCAGGAATCATAAACAGCTGCGATCTGTTGGAGCAACAAAAAGAGCGGATAACAGATTGGCTAAGGGAACTTGTTCCCGTTTTTACGTTGCAAGGATTGAACTCACTGGATTTTATACAAGCGGGCGATAAAAGTTTTGTGTTGGAAATTAACCCCCGCCCTTCCGCCAGTATGCAATTGTACGATACCGATTTAATAATTGGGCATATCAGGGCTTGTCTGGGTGAGTTAGCCGATTATGGTTCTCATGAAGGTTTTACAGGCTATCAAATTGTCCATGCGAAGCAGGATGTGATGATACCCGATGGATTTGAATGGCCGCCCTGGTGTATGGATTTGCCTGAATCCGGCACACCCTGTCGCGCAGGGCAGCCGATTTGCAGTATTATTGCCCATCAAAATGAAGCTCAGTCGGTGATGAATGAGCTACTAAATAAACAACTTAACTTACATATAAGGTTTTACCCCCATGGAATTTAAAGCTAGCGTTAATAAATTGACCCAGCCCCTCGTAAAGCATCTGATTGATAACGCCGATAAGTTACGCGTCCGTATCGAAACTTTGGAAAATGGCTGCACCATTATTGATGGAGGAATTAAAGCGCCGGGCGGCCTGGAAGCAGGGCGAATTATCGCTGAAATATGTCTGGGTGGCATGGGTACGGTTACCCTTAATCACAGCAATTATACGGACAACTGGCCGTTGTCGGTTAATGTTCATACCGGCAATCCGGTGTTGGGCTGCCTGGGGAGCCAATATGCGGGCTGGAGCTTATCCCATGAGAAATATTACGCGCTAGGTTCTGGCCCCGCAAGGGCCATGGCTACCAAGCTAAGAGACGGCAAGGTTGAGCCTGTGGAAGAGCTTTATAAAGAATTGGATTATTTGGATGAGGCCGAAGCTACGGTGTTGGTGATTGAGAACGATGCCGTTCCTCCACTTGCAATCGTTGAAAAAGTGGCGTCGGCTTGCAAAGTCGAGCCCTCAAAACTGACCATTATCGTGACGCCAACCAGCAGCCTGGCTGGCGCTGTGCAAGTCGTTGCGCGCGTATTGGAAGTGGCCATCCACAAAGCGCATGCCCTGCATTTTCCGTTAGAAAATATTGTTGACGGTAGCGGAAGTGCGCCGATTTGCCCTCCGCATCCAAACTTTGTTAAAGCCATGGGGCGAACCAATGATGCTATTTTGTTTGCAGGCCAAGTGCATTTGTTTGTTAAAGGAAGTGATGAAGCAGCAGAAAAACTAGCCAGGGAAATGCCCAGTTCAACCTCTAAAGATTACGGCAAGCCGTTTGCAGAAATCTTCAAACACTATGAATACGACTTCTTTAAAATTGATGCGATGCTGTTCAGCCCTGCCAGTGTGATTGTGACTGCGGTTGATTCAGGTAAAAGTTTCCGTGCCGGAAAGCTGGATAATGCCTTACTGAACCAATCATTCGGAGCATAAAAGATAAAGGAATGCTTTATTACATCCTGAAGTTTTTTGTTTCCGCGCTCGTCATCGTACTGATTTCGGAAATTGCCAAACGTCATAGCGGCTTTGCAGCGCTGATTGCCTCATTGCCGCTAACTTCCTTGTTGGCAATTATCTGGATGCATTTTGATGGCGCGGAATCAACGCAAATCGCCGAGCTTTCCCATCAAATTTTTTGGTTGGTGCTGCCGTCGCTGCTGTTTTTTTTGCTTTTTCCGTTATTAATTAAGCAGGGTGTTAGTTTTTGGCTTAGTCTGGGTCTTTCGTCCGCGGCGACCATTGCCTGTTACTTTGTCTTACTGCCGTTGTTACGCCGGTTGGGAGTGCAGTTATAACCATGGGCCGTATCGCCATTTTTACCGATGATCCGGGTTGGCATGGAAAACAACTGCGTCTTGCTTTTTCGAATCTGGGATACAGCAGTGACTACGTTTCCTTAACGAGTTGTTGTTTTACTATTGCACCCGGTCAAAATCCCATTGTTATTCCCGGCTTTGACAAAGCGCTGCCAGATGCTGCTTTTGTTCGCGGCGTACCAGGCGGATCATTGGAAGAAGTCGTTTTATACCTGGACATTCTCCATGCTTTAAAAGTGATGAAAATTCCGGTTTACAATGATGGCCGTGCAGTGGAGCGGAGTGTAGACAAGGGCATGACCAGTTTTTTATTGCACCATGCAGGATTGCCTACGCCGCTGACTTGGGTGTTGCGCAACAGGGAAGATGCATTGAGTCTTGCCGAAAGTGAATTAAAAAAAGGCAATCTGCTGATTAGCAAGCCTTTATTTGGTTCGCAAGGCGAAGGTATTCGACGCATTGAGAAAATGACGGATTTATTCTGGTTGACCAATAGCCATGGCGTTTATTATTTGCAACGCTTTGTGCATTGTTCCGGGGCGGGCTTTTCCGATAACCGCGTGTTTGTTGTCAATGGCCGCGCGGTTGCGTCCATGCGCAGGCGTGGCAAATCCTGGCTGAATAATGTCGCGCGGGGAGCGAGTTGTGAGCAAATTGATCTGGATGTTGAAATGGCTGAGTTAGCGGTTAAGGCGACTGAAGCATTGGCAATGGATTACGCCGGCGTGGATATAATTCAAGATGAAGACGGCCAATATACCGTTATCGAAGTGAACAGCATTCCGGCCTGGAAAGGTCTTGAAAGCGTTTGTGATGTCACGATTGCGCAAATCCTGGCAGATGACTTGGTTAACCGTTACGTCAATGCACTATGATTTCGCCCCAACAGCTCAGTGAGCTTTATCAACAGGCCTGTGAAGTGGAATTGCAGGCATTTAAGCCGGGCAATGTCAGTGTGTATGCCGATGGGCACGATATGACCGTGACTGATTTTAGAATCAGCGCTGAGGTAAGCGCGGCTCCACTGTGCAATCCTGATTATTCGCTAGGTGAAAAAATATTTTATGCCGTTAAGGCGACGCGCGAGGCAGTGGCTTGTAATACCAATTTGGGGATTATTTTGCTGTGCGCGCCGTTAATTCAGGCAGTCAGTAACAGGCCGCCGGATTTGACGCTGCGGCAAGCATTGAGTCAGGTTTTAAGGACGACAACCCTGGAAGATGCGCAATGGGTTTTTAAGGCAATCGTGCTGGCATCGCCGGGTGGCTTGGGTCGCTCAGACGATCAGGATGTGTCGGAAAAACCGTCAGTTACCTTAACCGAAGCGATGAGGCTGGCTAGCGAAAAGGATCGAATTGCGCTTCAATACATTACCGGTTATCAAGATATTTTTGATTTTGCAGTCTTGATATATTACAATGCCATGAGTAAATGGGGCAATCAGGGTTGGGCTGCGTTATCAGTTTATGCTGGCTTATTATGTCAATTTCCTGATAGTCACATTGATAGGAAATACGGCAGTCAATACACTGAAATGGTGGCATTTAAGATGTCTGAACTTTCAAATGCGTTGTCCAATGCCGAAAAACCGGAACACACGCTGCCGTTGCTTTATAGCCTCGATCATGAGCTTAAATCCAAGGGTGTGAATCCTGGAACTATGGCTGATATGACCGTAGCAACAGTATTAACAGTATTTTTGGAAGAATTATTAAAGTAAATCTTCTTAATAAAATCTCCTTAATTTAATTATTGGGAGCGGATAAAAACTCGATATTAGCTCGAATTTTTAATTTTTTTCTTCAAAAAGGTATATTAAACATGGCAAAAATCAATAAATTGTGCGTTGGCGAATCTTTAGTTGGCGAAGGCAATGAGATTGCACACATCGACTTGATGGTAGGACCACGTGGTTCAGCTGCTGAGTCTGCGTTTGCAAACGCATTAACAAACAACAAAGACGGCTTTTCTACTCTGTTGGCTGTTGTTGCACCTAACCTGATGGTTAAACCTGCAACTATTTTATTCAACAAAGTGACCATCAAAGGTTCAAAGCAAGCTGTTCAAATGTTTGGCCCAGCTCAACGCGCTGTTGCTATGGCGGTTGCTGATTGTGTGGAAGACGGCACAATCCCGGCTGACGAAGCTGATGATTTATTCATTTCTGTGGGTGTATTCATTCACTGGCAAGCTGAAGATGATGCTAAAATTGAATCATTCAATTATGCAGCAACTAAAGAAGCTCTGAAACGCGCTATTGCCGGATCACCAACAGCTGCTGAAGTTGTTGCTGCAAAGAAGACAGCTAAACATCCGTTCGCTGTTAACAACGAAGGTTAAACAATTGGCACGGTGCTCATAACGCATCTTGCATAGGTTGTTAAAAATACCTCGGCTCGCTGGGGTATTTTTTTGCCTACAGGTTTTTAATATCTTTAGGGCTGATAGCTCCTGAATGTAGCGCACTGGCAATGAGCGCCTGTTTTATGCCCACCTCTTTTAAAGCCTGTAAATCACCGGTATTTCTGATGCCGCCAGCGGCAATAAAATGCTTAAGCGGATACTGCCTGCAAAACCTTTTTAACTTATCCAGGTCTGGCCCTTGGCCACTACCAACCCGGTTTAAGGTCATGATGATGATTTTATCCGGCCACAAATCCGGATTGGAAAAAAGACTTTTGGCGCCCAGTTCTTTCGACATTGAATAATCCAGAGAAAGAATAAAGTGGTTATTGAAGGCGTTAAGTTCTAAAACAGTTTCGTCGCTAAAGCATTCACTGCCCAATACGGGTAAATAATTGCCGGGATATTTTTTTACGCGTTGATAACCACTATCTATCCAAAATACTAACTGCGGGAAAAAAGCCAACACTTCAGAGATCAAGTGCTCATGGTTGCCCTGCTGAGTAATCGCGTTCAAATCAGCAATATACATCGTATCAAAATTATAAATCCCCAAAAATGCCTCGATAACCCGATAAATGTCCGGGGACTGGCACAATTGGGTGCAAATGGGTTGGTATTGTTCGCGAATCCCTTGTTGTGCGTGAACTACAACACCGTCTTTTAAATCGATGACTGGAATTATTTTCATGGTTAAAACCGTTGCCGTTGTTCAGATGTTAAAATGCGATTATGAAAATTTTAGTATTTGAGTATATCACTGGCGGCGGTTTTAATAAGCAGGAGCTGCCGGATTCGTTGGCAAGTGAAGGGCGCTTGATGCTACAGGCGCTTCTCGACAACTTACGTTCCAGCGCGGTGAGCTGGAACCAGATAGCCGTTACGGTCATGCTGGATAGTCGCGTTAACGGCTCAATAAACACAACCGGTTTTGACACGGTCATCATCAAGCCGGAGCAGAACAGTCATGAAGAATTTACCCGATTAGTGCAGCTTTGTGATGCGGTTTGGCCGATTGCCCCCGAGTTTGATGGCATTTTGCAAACGCTGTGTCAGACGGTTGAGTCGTTGGGTAAAAAGCTATTAACATCTCCTGCTGTCGCTGTTGAGGTGACAGGCGATAAATTCAAAACTTATCAACATCTCAAGCAGCATCATATTGCCACTGTGCCCACTCAAATGTTCACCAGCGAAATGTGGGATGACCAATATTTGGCCCAAGCGCTTACGGGGATAAGTACGGCCATCCCGAATTGCAAAGCCGGGCAATGGCTGGTAAAGCCCGTTGACGGCGCAGGCTGTACAGACAGTTATCTATTGACTGACCGGTACGATTTTGAGCAGATGCTTTCACGAAAAGGCCGGTATATTATTCAGCCCCATATTCAAGGTGAAAAAACCAGTTTATCCTGTCTGTTCAAAGACGGCGTTGGCTGGGTATTGTGCGACAACTTGCAGACATTTGACATTATCAACCAGCAATATCAACTGTCAAAAATCATCGTGAATCATGACTCTAATTTAAGTGCGTATCAAGTGTTAGTCGATACTATTGCCCGCGCTTTGCCTAATTTATGGGGCTATGCCGGCATTGATTTAATAGAAACGCCAGAACAAGTGCTCGTACTTGAAATAAATCCGCGACTGACCACTTCATTTGTGGGCATTGACGCGGCATTGGGCATTAATGTTGCTGAAAACGTTCTTCAATTACTGAGAGGCAAGCCCACCCTAAAAGCTGTTCGTAATCAACCCATAACCCTTTCGGTGAAGTTGTGAGCCAGGTGGCTATAATGGGCTGGGATATAGGCGGGGCGCATGTTAAAGCGGCCATTATTAATGCAGCAGATGAGATTATCGCTGTTTATCAACAGCCTTGCTCATTATGGAAAGGACTGGACCAATTGCAAGGTGCGGTGACTCGCATACTGCATGAAGCATCCGGTGCGCATGATCGCCATGCCATCACCATGACGGGAGAACTGGTTGATTTGTTTGAAAATCGGGAAGAGGGCGTTAAGCAAATTATTGATACCATGACGGCTCTGTTACCTCAAAGGCGCTGTTTATTGTTTGCAGGCTTGGAGGGATTTCTGGAAGCTGAACAGTTTGAAGCCAGACATTATCAAGCTATCGCTTCTGCAAACTGGCTGGCGAGTGCGTCTTTTGCAGCGCAAAAGGTAAGTAGCGGACTGTTTGTCGATATCGGCAGCACCACCACGGATATTCTTCTGCTCAATGACGGCAAAGTTTTGGCGCAAGGCTACACCGATTACCAACGTTTGATATCCCGGGAACTTGTGTATACCGGTATCATTAGAACAGCGGTGATGGCGGTAGCCCAGACCGCACGCGATCAAGGCAGGGAAATCGGGGTGATGGCCGAGTATTTCGCAACGATGGCTGATGTCTATCGCGTTACCGGGGAACTCAATGAATTGCACGATCAGTGCGAAACGGCGGATGGCGCGGAAAAAACCATAACCGCCAGCTCCCGGCGATTATCGCGCATGATAGGCAGTGATTTTTTTCCTGAGGAACTTCCGCGTTGGCGTCAATTTGCAGAAAATATCCGCGCCCAACAATTACAAAAAATACAGCAAGGCTTTGAGTTCCGTATTCAAAACGAAGATTTTCCAAAAACCAAACCACTTATAGGCGCTGGAGTAGGCCGGTTTTTGGTAAAGCAACTCGCGCAGTTGTCCGGTTATTCTTATCTCGATTTTTCTGACTTATTGCCAGCAACTGCAACTCAAACCGGCATAACTACGGCGGATTGCGCCCCGGCAGTTGCAGTAGCCTGTTTGGCTAAAGGGCATTGCTGAACCCAACGGGGCTTAATGTACAATCATGATTGCTGCAGGAGTAAGCGGAGTTCGTCTTTATACCTCCGTATTATTGAATAATACCAATTCCAAAAGGTAGAATGGATTATGTTTGCAGATCTTAATACTTTTCCTGATGAATGAACCTGTAGCCCCGCCCAAACCGGTTAAGGTCAAGCCCAAGGCCAGTTCTGAACGTAAGCCAGTGAAGATCAAGCCTGAGGCCAGTCCTGAACGCAAGCCGGTGAAGCCCAGGCTCAAGTCTAGTCCCGAGCTTAATCCGGCGAATGCCAAACCTGAAGCCAGTCCTGAACGTAAACCCCGGACTCCCAGGAAACCGCAAGGACCAAAAAAAGCGATAACCAAGCCGCCAGTTTTTAATTTCAAACACAGGCTCATTGGGATCAGTCTTGAGGTGCTAGGCTTGGCGGTTACTTTGGTATCAGCCATTATGGTGCTTTTAGGATATTCGGCTAACCGGTTTTCAGGCACCAGCTTTTTTAGCAGTTTGTTGCCTTTTGCAATCGGCGTGTTGGGTTTGATTGTGGCGATGGCCGGCTTACTGATAGGCTGGTGGAAACTGCGAAAATGGTCGCGGGGCAGAGCATCGCTATTGCCTCCCATTCTGTCTGTTTGCCTTGCGATGCTTATCGGCTGGTTCTCCATGCAAGATCAATTCACCCAGGCACGAGGTTACTTTCGCACGCTGGTCGGTGGCAAGCAGGAAGCGGGTAGAGTCACATTGGCTCATCAGGTCTATGCTGCGTATCGTCGATATGATTCAGCGCAATTGCAGCGCATGCTTGATCGCGCGCAAGCCTATAATCCGGTCATCAAAGAAGCGGCGAAGGAGTTTGATATTGATCCTGATCTTTTGCAAGGCATCGCCGCGGCAGAATCTTCCTTTTTGCCACGCGATAGCGCAGACGGGGGGCACGGTTTATTTCAAATTACCCAGGTGCCTAAAGCTGTCGTGGAACAGGCCGGCAAGCATCTGTCAGAGCATCAGCTTTCATTGCACAACCCACGGCACAATGCGTTTCTTGCGGCCGCCACATTCAAATATTATCTGGCTCAGATGAATGATGATTTGTTTCTGGGCTTGCTGGCCTACAATATCGGGCCGGCTAACGGCGGTCTTCGCTTTATCATGCAACAGTATGGCGCGACCGATTTTGTTACCATACAGCCTTATTTGCAGTTGCTGCCGCGTGATTACCCCATTCGCGTCTTATCCTATTCCCTGGCATTCAGGCTTTGGCAAAAAGAAGGAAAACTGCTCGCTTATGAAGAAGGAAAAAATGCCCTGCGCATTCAGCGAATCGGGATACCGGGATTGCTGGTTGATTTTTAGGGTTGTATTTTGTTGCCAAGTTATGGATCTCTTGTGTTGTGATAAGACGCAGCCGACCTGCTCAATTACCGATCACTTTGACAGAATCTGCCGGTTCCGCAATGCCAGATAAAAAATAAACGTGGCGAACGCGGCGACCAGGTGTTTCAGCGAGTGGCCGCTGACCACCCCCAATGCACTGTAAATCCGGGCATCGAAATGTTCCATGATCTTCGAAACGGCATAAGCGCCAATAATACCCCATATATACT